>JAAHFN010000179.1 GCA_010672965.1 Oscillatoria sp. SIO1A7 | reverse complement strand
TAAGTAGTTATGCAAAATTAATTACACAAAATTCGCAAAACTTGGTATCCTACAGATGGTTGCTTTTAAGAAGCGCATATTTGGGGCCACACGCCAGCTAAAAACCAACGAACTAGGAAAATAATTGTGACTATATTAATTCGCGAGATAAACGTGCTTTCGGCAAAATTATTGGGTAGAATTTATCGGGAAAGCCGGCACCATCAGGTTCGTCAAAGAGCGCATTGTTTAGTTTTAATAAATCAAGGGGTAAAAATTAAGGAACTGCAAGATATCTTTCAGGTGAGTTATAAAACTATCTATAATTGGATTAATAGGTGGGAATCGGAGGGAATTTTAGGACTGTATAATAAAAAAGGGCGAGGGCGCAAGCAAACCTTTAACATAGAACAAAAAAGACAAATTATATCATGGGTTAAAGAGGAGCCAAGACAGATAAAAAAAACTGCTCAAAAAATAGAAGATGAATGGGGTATTAAAACAAGCAAACACACGATTAAAAGAGTGTTAAAAGAGATGAACATGACTTGGCACAGAATGCGTAAAAGCGTATTTAAAAAGCCTCCATCTCAAGAATATGAAGATAAAAAAGCAAGATTAAAAGAATTGAAAAACCTGGACAAGCAGGGATTAATAAACTTATATTACTTAGATGAAACGGGTTTTACATTAATCCCTTGCGTGCCTTATGGATGGCAAGAGAGAGGGGAATACATTCAAATACCCAGTCGTCGCAGCAAAAGATTAAATGTATTAGGAATACTGGGTAGAGACAATTATTTACAAGCTTACACATCTACTCAAAGTATTAATTCTGATGTAGTCGTAGCTTGTATAGATTATTTTTTTCCAAACAAAACTGAGATGCCAACAATAATAGTAATGGACCAGGCATCTATCCATAATAGCAATGCTATTTACGAGAAACTGGAAGAGTGGAAAGAGCGTAATATTACTCTGTTTGAATTGCCGAGTTATTCGCCGCATTTAAATTTAATTGAAATTTTGTGGCGGAAAATTAAATATGAATGGCTTAAAATAGACGATTATTTTACCTGGGAAATTCTTGTTGACACTATTGAAACAATCCTACGAGAATTTGGAGGAGAAACTTATGTAATTAATTTTGATTAACTACTTA
>JAAHFN010000178.1 GCA_010672965.1 Oscillatoria sp. SIO1A7 | reverse complement strand
TCGCTCAAACGGTCGATGCGCACCCGGGCCTGCTCGTGCATTTATCACGTTACGATTACAAGAGCCTGCTGGTCATCCATACGCTCTACGCTCAGCAGCGGCAGATGCACTCGCAGCGCGTGCATACTGTAGCCGACCGAATCGTCAGCATCAGCCAACCGCATGTGCGCCCCATCGTTCGGGGCAAGGCGGGCAAACGCGTGGAGTTCGGAGCAAAACTCTCGATCAGCCATCAACGAGGCGGTTATGTCAGCGTGGATACCCTGCGTTGGGATGCCTATAACGAAAGCGCGGACTTACCCCCGCAGATCGAGAGCTACAAAGAGCGCTTCGGCTACTACCCATCCAGCGTCCATGCCGATACGATCTACCGCACGCGGGCAAACCGCACCTACTGCAAAGAACGAGGCATCCGCCTCAGCGGCAAGCCGCTGGGCAGGCCGAAGAAAGCGACCGCCGAGAATGCTGAAGAACTCAAAGCGCAGAAGCGCCTCGAACGCCAAGACGAACTGGACCGCATCCCGGTGGAAGGAAAGTTCGGAAATGCCAAACGCAAAGGAACGCTCGGCCGGATCATGGCCAAACTCGCCCCCACCAGCGAAAGCGTGATCCACGTTGGAATCATCGTGCTGAACCTCAACAAGTGGCTCACGGATCTTCTTTTGCGCCTGTTACCTGTGCTCAGGTCGATCGCATGTGCCCTGAGCATCCCGTTTGAGCGCGAGGCAATTGAATCTACATCCCCCAACGCATACATGCGTTGCAGACTTGTCGCGTGAGCTGGCTTAGCAAAATCTACCAGTTGATTGCTGAAACTTTTTCAGGAAGCCCTATGATGGCAGTGGCCTCACCCAGAAGGCTTTTGCCGCGCGAGAGGGCATTGCCTACAACACTTTTGTTTCATGGCTCAGGAAACGGCGCCGCGAGCTTCTGCAACCTACCGACAAGCCGCAGGCTCTCTTCCATGAGGTGGCGATGCCGACCACGCCACCGCCGTTGATCGAGGTCTGTTTTCCTGACGGGATGATTTTACGCGGGGGCAGTGCCGAGGCTTTAGCCTCGCTGGTGAAGGCATTGCGATGCTGACTTTGCCCAACCAGTTGCGGGTCTATGTGGCGGTGCAGCCGGTGGACATGCGTAAGCAGTTTGACGGGCT
>JAAHFN010000177.1 GCA_010672965.1 Oscillatoria sp. SIO1A7 | reverse complement strand
CTTCCATTGAGCTCCGGTAATTTTTAACCGTTGATTAATTCTTTTAATTAAAGACTCAACTGCACCAGAACCTATGGGAATAGAAAGAAGTTGATATAAGCTATAATCTGGAATACGAGATTGGTGACGCTCTAAATAATTGCGAAAGTTAGATACTCGTTTTTGTTTTGCCTTGCAATCATCAAATTCAGAAGGAAGCTGCCTCAATGTCCCCGTACCAAAGATGGGTTTCTGCTCTGAGCAACCGCTTAATAGAACCACCGACTTTATACAAATTTTCTTTCAGGTGATACCAGTCTAAAACTTCTCTTCTTTGGTCTGCATTACCTACATTTTTCATTATGTTCCAAATACCGTCGTGACCATCTCCCAAACAAGTTACTACTCTACCGAGAGGCTGTTTATTAATCCATTTTTCCAATATTTCATTGCTTTGAAAACAAGCAAAACCAATATCGTCATAAATTTGGATCGCTTTATAGTTTTTCCATACAGATGGTTCGCCTAAAGGACTTCTAACCCTAACATTGCCTCCATCCAATGCTAGAGCTGTTACTACCTTTTTTGTCTGTATTTCTGGTACTTCAAAAGACATTGCTTTGCGATGAACGGTGCTTTTACCAATTTTTAATCCCGTTATTTGTTCCAAATCTCTTGGTACATTCTCATGCATACTCGTTGCTAGCCAATAAAATACAATTTTGTTCTAAATTATAACTGGTGCGTCTAGCCTTTTCTAAATTTAGTTTTTTGGCTTGTTTTGTTGTTATTTCAACTCGTCCGATACAAGTTTTTACGGTTCTGGTTTTTCCAGCCGTCGTCCCTGTGGATTCTGCAAAAAAAAACTGGCAATATCTGGAGCTACTGTATCTAAAACATGTTGCCTCACGGTCATCTCTATAGAATCAAAGTCTTGTACTTGCTCTGATGGCGTATTTTCAAATAATATTTTAGCCGCTTCCTTAAGGTGATGCTGTAGTTTCTCTTGCTAGGGAGCGGTTCATTTTTTATTCCTTATTAATTTTGGTATATCGACATAACAGCGCAAAATGTATTATATAGTACATTTTGCTTTTTTCAATAGCTAATACCCTCTTATAAGCATAGCGCGATCGCGCCATGTCTGCAAGAGTCATCACTCTTTTTTGGTGATTTTTTT
>JAAHFN010000176.1 GCA_010672965.1 Oscillatoria sp. SIO1A7 | reverse complement strand
CTAAGTAGTTGTACAAAATTAATTACACAAAATCCGCAAAACGTGGTATGCTAAGCATATCTGCTTAAAAGTTCGCGCATATGTCGAGCGCTCGTAACCGTATCTGCTCGGCATAGCTACCCATTTAAGACCAGCGGAGTAGCAGCTAGTTGACGATTGAAAAGCAAACAATTAATATGATATTAATTCGAGACATTAATTATCTATCAGGAAAATTATTATATAGAATTTATCGCGAAAGTCAGCACAATCAGGTTCGACAAAGAGCTCATTGTTTAATTTTAATAAATCAAGGGGTAAAGATTAAAGAATTGCAAGAGATATTTCAAGTAAGCCGTAAAACTATCTATAATTGGATTAACTCTTGGGAATCAGAGGGAGTGCTAGGGCTATACAATAAAAAAGGCAGGGGCCGCAAGCAAACATTTAATCTAGAACAAAAAAAACAAATTAAGTTATGGGTTGAAGAAGAACCAAGACAATTAAAACAAACAGCTCAAAAAATAGAGAATAAATGGGGGATTAAAACAAGCACTCAGACAATTAAAAGAGTATTAAAAGAGATGAGAATGACATGCACCGTATGCGGAGAAGCGTGTTTGGAAAGCCTCAAAGCCAAGAATACGAAGATAAAAAAGCAGAATTAAAAGAATTGAAAAAACAGGATAAACTGGGAAAAATAAACTTATACTACTTAGATGAAACTGGTTTTACACTAATTCCTTGCGTGCCTTACGGATGGCAAGAGATTGGAGAATATGTTGAAATACCTAGTCGTCGTAGTAACCGATTAAATGTATTGGGAATAATGGGTAGAAATAATTACTTGCAAGCTTATGTATCTAATCAAAGCATTAATTCTGATGTAGTGGTAGCTTGTATAGATGCTTTTTTCCCTAAGAAAACTGAAGTGCCAACAATAATTGTTATGGATCAAGCATCTATTCATAATAGCAATGCTATTTATGAGAAATTGGAAGAGCTGCGTTGAGCGTAATATTACTCTGTTTGAATTGCCGACTTACTCGCCTCATTTAAATTTAATTGAAATATTGTGGCGCAAGATTAAATATGAATGGCTTCCAATAGACGCTTATTGTACCTGGGAAATTTTTGTTGACGCTATTGAAACAATTATACGAGAATTTGGAGAAACTTATGTAATTAATTTTGATTAACTACTTATT
>JAAHFN010000175.1 GCA_010672965.1 Oscillatoria sp. SIO1A7 | reverse complement strand
CTAGTAGTCTGTCAAGGTAGTTTTGAATAGTTATGCACAAGGATTGTGGGTCCAATTCAATCTTTACAAAGCTTTATCAAGATTGAATTGAAGGATAAAGTCGCTTGAGCTTTATTCGGGCATCAGTTGTTTTAAATTGCCAGTTTATCTTACAATTATCTCGATTGCGTCGTTCTTCCCACGCTGCTATTTCTTGAATTAAAGACTCTTTGTCTGGAATTCGACGGTCGAGACATTGGCGAGATAAAACGCCAAACTCAATTTCTGCCATATTGAGCCAGCTACCATGCTTTGGAGTATAATGAAAATCTAGCTTGTCTAAAATACGTTTCGCTTCTGCTGCTTCAAAAGCTTCATATAAAGACGATGGCTTGTGAGTATTTAGTTGGTCTTGAATTACTGTTACTTTTCGAGCCTCTGGATATTTAACATCTACTAAGTACTTCATCTGTTGGGCGTAGTCTTTTTTGGTTCTTCTATCCGTAACCTCTACATGACGCCAACCCGCGAGCGGTTCGGAAAACATAAATAAATTACTCGTTCCATTTCGCTCGTATTCAAAGGTCATAACGCTCGTTTTTTCCAAATTCTTTTGTTTCCGAACAAGCTGCCTTTCTTGGTATAGGGATGCGACTTTCTTTTCCTAGTTGCTTATTACTTTCATCAAAACATACCACCGGATATTCGGGATCGTAAGGTCTCATATATACATCTAATACATCTTCCATTTGGCAAACAAACTCTGCATTTGCTTCTGGTGGAATTACCCAACATTCCTTTAACCAAGGTTTCAGTTCGTTTTTTTTAACGTTTGCCTGATGGTTTCGTGAGATACCTTCTCTACTAATCCGGCGCTCTACCATTTTGTCTGCGAGGAGACGTAAAGTAAGCGCGAGATTGCCCGGGAGGAGCTGCGCTACAAGCAAGGGCAATTAAATGAGCTTCTTTTTCTCCGTCTAGACTTTTAGGCTTACGATTTTTTTGAGGTTTACGGGTCAGAGCTGATGTCTTACCTTCTTCTACCAAGCGTCTGCGAACTCTTGATATTGTCGAAAGACTTATATCCAAAGCTTGACTAATATCAAGGTCTTGCCAACCACCACCTTTTTGATTGATATCTGCTTTCAGCATAATCAAAGCGATGGTTAATTTTATAAGCAGCCGTTTTGCCTTTTTTAACTAACTGCTCTAGATACTCTCTTTCTTCTTGCGTAAGGGCTACAATATATTTTTTGTTAAGCATTATGATAAGGTTTGCGAGCATTTATTGTCTTGAGTCAAGTTGCACTCATGTGTAGCAATGGGCAAGGCATAGCCAGGGACGGCACCACCATAATTTATGGCCCTGCATGAGAGCAACGGCATCTGGATTGTAGACTACCATACTATGTATCAGGTTGTTAAGTAAATCTTGACAGACTACTAGG
>JAAHFN010000174.1 GCA_010672965.1 Oscillatoria sp. SIO1A7 | reverse complement strand
CTTAAAATAAGCATTATAGGTAGTCAAAGTACCTATAATGCTTTCCTAGCTGATTCAATTTGTATTTAAAAGTATTATGGCTATCGGCTTTTCTCCAGATAAGGCTATTGTAGAAACTCAAGAAGATAGAGCTAAAGAATTATTTAAAAATAGCTTTTTAAACCACTTTTCAACAATCGTAGATACAAGAGTAGAAAGAACTAAAGAACACAAATTGATAGATATTATAGCGATATCTATCATGGCCGTTATTAGTGGAGCTGAGGGGTGGGTAGCCATAGAGACTTATGGAAAAGCAAAGCAGTCATGGTTAAAAGAATTTCTGTCATTGCCTAATGGAATTCCCTCTCACGATACATTTGGTAGGGTTTGGTCTATAATTTCAACTGAAGAATTTAACAAATGTTTTTTAAATTGGCTTGATACCCTTGTAAAAAAATGTGGAATTGATGTTGTATCTATTGACGGTAAAACTCTCAAACAGTCTTACGATAGAAGTAATTCGCAATCGGCTCTTCATATAGTTAGTGCTTGGTCCAGCTCACATAAATTAGTTTTAGGGCAGAAAAAGATCGACGACAAATCAAATGAAATAACGGCAATTCCAGCTTTAATAGAAATGTTAGATATTCAAGATTCTATTATTACTATTGATGCTATGGGATGTCAGAAAAAAATAGCATCACTATTAATCAATAAGAAGGCAGATTATGTTCTAGGATTGAAAGGAAATCAAGGAAATATACATAAAGAAGTAAAAGCTTTTTTTAACAAGGCTAAAAAGCAAAAATTTATTGGAGAAGTGGCAGATTTTTATCGGACAACAGAAGCGGGACATGGCCGGATTGAAACTAGAAAAATATGGGCTGTTTCTATTTCAGAATTACCCGGAAAGTATCGAGAAAAATGGGCGGGATTAAAAACAATTGTCATGGTAGTAAGCGAGCGTCGCTTGTGGAATAAAACAACAACCGGAGTAAGATATTATTTAAGTAGTTTGGAATGTAATGCGAGATTATTGGCGGAGGTAATTAGAAGCCATTGGGGAATTGAAAATGAATTGCATTGGACTCTAGATGTAACTTTCAAAGAAGATGCGAGTCGCATCCGTAAAGATAGAGCTACCGAAAATTTTGCTTTGTTGCGTCGGATAGCATTAAACTTACTTAATAGAGAAGATAGTTATAAGGCTAGCAAAAAGATGAAACGTTATAGAGCAGCAATGGATAACGATTATTTGCTCTCCATTTTAGCTGCTGGTTGTGTTTCTTGACAAAAGCTCTCTTGAAATAAGCTTGCATTAATTGATAAAATTGCATTGTATAATGCTGTAATTGCGCGAGCGTGGCCTTGACTAATTAGTCAAAGCCACAATTATTAGCAGGATCGACAGGCCTGTATGCGGTTATTATTAAGAACTAACCCTAAACACATGATAATTTTAAGTTTAAAACAAGGCACTTTCTTTGTAAAAAGTCAAACTTATTTAAGATGCGTTTGCCCTG
>JAAHFN010000173.1 GCA_010672965.1 Oscillatoria sp. SIO1A7 | reverse complement strand
CGGGTATCGCGGGAAGATCGAAAGTCCCGAAACCCTCTAATAGTAAGGATTTCAGCCCCTTCTGTAAGTGGGAAAAAAATTGCATGAAAACCCCCTTTCTCTTTTCCCCACAGAGTGAACACCCTAGGTGTGGGGTGTGTGGCATATAGGGTGTGGGGTGTAGGGAAACTACATGCTATTTTTGCGATCGCGAAGCGTCTCCCCTTCTGAGAATCGCTTTCGGGAGCCGGAAAGTCCGTTCGCGTTCGGAGGTTTTGGGATTTCAAGCCGAGAACAATCCCCGTTAGTCGTAAATTGGACAGGACTTATGCAGAGATACTATTCGTAGGGTGCCGCACCGCGCACCAAACCCTATATCTATAATTAATCGTGCAATTTGCGTAAGTTGGAGTGAAAAAGCCCCAAGATCGACAGCCTAGTGCAGCGCGGCAGAAATAATCTTTCTTCGCGAGAATTGTGCGTCAAAGCCAGAGTCCAAAAGCATTTTGAATTTTGAATGCATGAATTTTGAATGAGAGCTAGAAGGCACTAGCCTGAAACCGGCTTCAGTTGATTGAAGTTCGCTCCTGAGAATCGCCAGCTTCATTTAACTTAGCCTTAAAAACGGCCTCGACTTCTTCTTGAGGCATATCGTAAGGATAAGGATATTTCTTGGCATTGGGGTTGCGCCGGTTGACGAATAATTCCCGAATCGCCTCCTCATCGGTGGGGTTGCTTCTAATATATTTCTTCAATTCCGAACGAGTCATCTGTTTAAAATCAGGTTTCATCGTTACAATACCTTCGCCAAAAGGGCAACATGAGACCATATGATAAGCCGAGCCTTTTTTCAAAAAAATAGTATGTTTACGCTCAAAGTTTAGGCTTCCCGCAATTCAAAGGTCTCAAGGTAATAAGTCTCAAGGTAAAAAGTCAAAAGTAAAAATGCTTTTGCCTCAAGGCTCAGGAGGAATTTTTACTTATTACCTTGAGACTTTTTACTTCACGGGGGGCCATGTGCCCTCCGTCCGTATGCGAGGGCATCCAAAAGCGAGTCATTGTAGAATCTACAAAAAGCTTGGAGGTGCTACCCCTAGTTTCTTCCCTGGTACAAATAGCCGCGTTGGCGCGATCGCTCCGCAACCATTCCTTGCGGAGCTAACTCTATCGCGATTGCTGGCAGGCGATCGCGATCGTCGATCGCGGAAGCAAAGGGCTCTATCGCGGCGCAGGGAGCCGAGGAAGCGGAGGAAGCAAGGAAGCGGAGGAAGCGAGTAAGCGGAGGGTTGAACGTTGCCCCGTCTGACCTCTGCTCCTCTGTTCCTCGGCCCCTCGGCTCCTCAGCCCCTCTGGCTCTTATTAAGGCCAGTGGTGAAAACTAGGGTGAATTTTCTTTCAAAGGAAACCCACCCGCTGCCGCTCATTGAACCAGTCAGCGGTGTTTTTGGGCGGGTTTCTCAACTAGCGCTGCTATTTGGGGTAAGCCAACAGACTACTTGCCCGGAGTCATTGGCTTACCCCGCCGCAGCGTGGGTTTTGGAGAGAGAATTTTTTTGAGTGAAAACACCTCCTTTGCTTAGGTTTT
>JAAHFN010000172.1 GCA_010672965.1 Oscillatoria sp. SIO1A7 | reverse complement strand
AACTGGAGTTTAGACTAGACTAAGCTGTCACGCATTTATATTGGGTACTAACAACGGGCAAGAAAAGCACTCCTTTTGCCCACTCCTTGCTGGCCAGAAAAGTGCCGCAGGGAGCGGGCCGCTGATTCAATGCGTAACAGCTTACCAGACTACCAGAATAAAAAAAGGCGGTGAGGAGTTGACCATTACCGCCTAGTAAGCAGAAAATGAAGATGCATACCAACATCTTCTGCTTGTATGAAGACTAACAATCTCCAGGATTTTCGTCAAGCTGCTTATCACTGCTTAGGAAAAGCTAAGGATGCAACTTTTGAACTTACCGATGCTGTATTGGTTACCCGTAACGTCTCTTGTTTAGCCGAGTTCTCCTTATGCCCGTTATTTAGACGAAAGTGGCCAAGCATTTACGAAGCTTTAGAGGACTGTAGACCTCAAAGAGGAAAATTGATGAAGCTATATATAGAGCAAATGCTAGATGTGGAGGAACCCGTTTTAGCTATAGATCATACGTCATGGCCAAGACCTCACGCACCTACTTTGCAAGAAAGAACTTATGAGCATCAACCCACTCCTACACATCCTTTGGCTCGACCTATTACAATTGGCCAAGGTTATAGTACCATTGCCTTCATTCCCGAAGTAGAAGGTAGCTGGGCTCTCCCACTAAGGCACGAACGCATCACCAGTTGGGAGAGTCCAATTAGCAAAGCTTGCTGGCAAATAAAATCTGTATGTCGTCATTTAAAGCAGCGTCCCTTAATTCCCTTGAGATAGTGAGTATGGCTGCGCTCCTTTTTTGAAAAGCGTTAGAGATGTTCAAGCAGATTTTATGTTAAGACTACGTCCTAACCGTTGCTTGTACGGAGCGCCCCCAACATACTCGGGAACAGGACGGCCTCGGGTACATGGTGACAAATTTAAACTTAACGATCCTACAACCTGGTGGGAGCCTCAAGAAATCTTAGAAATAGACGATGAAAAACTGGGTAGAGTTTCAATAAGCCGTTGGGATAACGTACATTTTTACGGATACCCAGAAAAAAATATATCTATTTTTAAAATTGTTTCCTTAGAACTAACCGACAGAGTAGCAGATCGAGCTCCCCTGTGGTTAGCTTGGGTGGGAAAATCTCTGCCTGCTTTAAATGTGGTCAGAGCCAAATATCTACGCCGTTTTTCTATTGACCATTGGTATCGCTTTGCCAAACAGCGATTGCATTGGACTCTTCCGAAATTAAGCACCCCAAAGCAATGCGAGCGGTGGAGTGACCTCATGCCATTAATGACTTGGGAACTGTGGTTAGCTAGGGACTTGGTAGCAGATCATCATTTACCTTGGCAAAAACCATTGGCTAAATTAACCCCGGGCCGCGTAGCCCAGTCAATGAATACACTTTTGCCTATTATTGGTACGCCAACTGTTGCGCCAAAACCCCGTGGAAAGTCGAACGGGTGGCCCAAAGGAAAAAAACGGTTGCCCAAAACTCGTTATCCAGTTGTTAAAAAAGGGAAAAAAATCCCGAAAAAGCAAAGACAGTCGTCTGCTTGAAATCAATTTTTATAGTTTTTTGTGCCTTCTCAGCTTCTCCTTGGATGCTGGGTCAGTTCTCGTTAGTCTAAACTCCAGT
>JAAHFN010000171.1 GCA_010672965.1 Oscillatoria sp. SIO1A7 | reverse complement strand
TAGGGCCTGCTGAAAAAAAACAAACAGTAGAACCTGCAAGGCTTTGGAGTGATCATAAATGCTATCGAATGAGCATATATAGGTGTAAAATGGGAAAAATCTTGTATTTGCTGCGAACTAATGTACCGGAAAAAAAAACAAACGACCCCAAGTAAAAAGGATTTTTCGCTATCTCCGGAATGGAATTTATGTGAGGATAACCGTTGGGTGGTTATGGCAGAGCTAATTCCTTGGTCAGAGTTTGAGGAGGAATACGCTCTATGTTTTTCAGAAAGTATGGGAGCGCCAGCTATACCATTTAGGACGGCATTAGGAGCTTTAATCATTAAGGAAAAGTTAGGTATTAGCGACAGGGAGACAGTAGAGCAGATTAAAGAAAATCCTTATTTACAGTATTTTATAGGCCAAAAAACTTACAGTAATAAACCACCCTTCGATCCATCAATGATGGTTCATTTTAGGCAAAGAATAAGCGCAAATATTATTCAAAAGGTAAACAAAAAAATGGTAAAAAATGCTAGAGAAGAAAAGGAGGAATGCTCGGGTAAAAGCTCTGAAAAGGGCGAACCAGAAAATAGAGGTAAACTATTACTAGACGCAACGGTGGGGCCGGCAGATATAAAATATCCGACAGATGTCGGGTTATTAAACGAAGTCAGAAAGGTAACGGAAAAGATAATAGATGTTTTATACGAATGTCTAAAGGGAAAAAGTCAAAAACCAAGAACCTATAGAAAAAAGGCAAGAAAAGACTACCTAGCCATAGCAAAAAAGCGAAGGACGTCGAGGAAAGAAAGAAGAAAAGCTCAAAAAAAGCAATTGCAGTATATTGAAAGAAATCTCAAACATATAGAGAAATTAATAGAGAAGGGTGCAACCCTGGAAAGTCTGAGCAGAGGGCTATACAGGAGATTTTTGGTAGGAAATGAAATATACCGCCAACAAAAATGTATGTGGGAAAATAATAAGGATGTAATAGAAGATAGAATAGTGAGTTTAACTCAACCTCACATCCGTCCAATTAAAAGAGGAAAGGCAAAAGCAGACACAGAATTTGGCTCAAAACTGTCAGCAAGTTGTTTTGATGGTTATGTGTTTTTGGAACATTTAAGCGCTTAATAACTACAACGAGAGTGGAGAGTTTAAAAACCAAGTAGAAGCATATAAGGAATATACAGGTTACTATCCAGAATCAGTTCATGTAGATAAAATTTATAGAACTAGAGACAACCGTAATTGGTGTAAAGAAAAGGGAATAAGAATGAGCGGTTCTCCTTTAGGAAGACCTCCAAAAAATACGAGGAAGGAAGCAAAAAAGCAAGCTCAGTTAGATGAAAGAGTTCGTAACGAGATTGAAGGAAAATTTGGACTTGGGAAAAGAAGATATAGCCTCAACAGGGTTATGACTAAGCTTGCCGAAACCTCGGAAACAACTATTGCAATTACTTTTTTAGTAATAAATCTTTCTACCCTGCTTCGGAGACAGGTAGGTCTGTCTTTTTTTGTTTGCATTACAGTATTTTTTGTAAATCTATTACGCCGGGGAGCGATCGCTCGGGCTTAAACATCACTTTGTCTCACATTAGACCGGACTTAAAAGAAATCATTAACTCGTACCCTGACCTTTTCAACTTATTCAGCAAGCCCTAT
>JAAHFN010000170.1 GCA_010672965.1 Oscillatoria sp. SIO1A7 | reverse complement strand
TAGCAGGATCGACAGGCCTGTATGCGGTTATTATTAAGAACTAACCCTAAACACATGATAATTTTAAGTTTAAAACAAGGCACTTTCTTTGTAAAAAGTCAAACTTATTTAAGATGCGTTTGCCCTGGCAGGAGGCGGTCATGCTAAAAGCAGAAGAGCGCAGCCTGCGCGCTCCGCCCATAAGCTGTTGGCTTTTTTGCCCAATGCCCAATGCCCAAGAAAGCAGTCAGCTCTCAGCTCTCAGCTCTCAGCAGGAGGCGGTCATGCTGAAAGCAGAAGAGCGCAGCCTGCGCGCTCCGCCCATAAGCTGTTGGCTTTTTTGCCCAATGCCCAATGCCCAAGAAAGCAGTCAGCTCTCAGCTCTCAGCTCTCAGCAGGAGGCGGTCATGCTAAAAGCTGAAAGCTGAAAGCAGAAGAGCGCAGCCTGCGCGCTCCGCCCATAAGCTAAAAGCTGAAAGCTGAAAGCTGAAAGCTGAAAGCTTTTTTGCCCAATGCCCCATGCCCCATGCCCAATGCCCCATGCCCACTACTATATTTCCTATGAGACTATCTCAAAGCCAGCTTAATTTATTAGAAACCTGTCCGCGCAAGTTTCAGCATACTTATCTGGAGCAACTGGGAGCGCCAGCTACTCCAGAACAACAAGAAAAGCTCGCTTGGGGCAGTCGCTTTCACCAAGTAATGCAGCAGCGAGAATTGGGATTGCCGGTGAAGTCTTTGGTGCTGCAATATCCTCAGATACGAGAGTGGGTGACGGCATTGGACAAAGCAGCACCAGAGATTTTCTCCCCCGCAGCCGAGACCGCAGACCCCGCCGCCGACCCCGCAGCCGCACCTACAGACAAGAGCTTTCGCCAAGCAGAGCATTGGCGGACTTTACATTTTCAAGACTATACCTTTGCCGCAGTCTATGATTTGTTAATTGCTGACGAGACAAGCGCCGCAATCCTTGATTGGAAAACTTATCCCCGTCCCCAAAGTCGGAAGTGGGTTGCCCAGAATTGGCAGACTCGCCTATATCCCTTTGTTTTGACAGAAACCAGCAATTATTTGCCCGAGACTATTTCTATGACCTACTGGTTTGTCGAGTCTAAAGGGGAACCTAACGAGCCGGAAAGTTTGATGTTTGCCTATGACGAGGGACAGCACCAGAAAACTAAGGAGGATTTGACCCGCCTTTTGTCTGGTTTGACGGATTGGCTCGATCGCTACCAAAAAGATATCGAGCCTTTTCCCCAAGTTTCGCTTGCAGCAGGAAAATGTACTGGCTGTCAGTTTGCTATTCGCTGTCAGCGCGATCGCTCCTTAATAGAAAGCACTGCCCATGCAGAACAACTATCAGATCTGGCAACTATAGAAGAAGTTATTGTGTAGGGTGTAGGGTTTTTTAGGGTGTAGGGTGTGGGGTGTAGGGTGTGGGGTTTTTTAGGGTTTGGGGTGTGGGGTGTGGGGTGT
This sequence comes from Oscillatoria sp. SIO1A7, assembly GCA_010672965.1. Lineage (GTDB taxonomy): Bacteria > Cyanobacteriota > Cyanobacteriia > Cyanobacteriales > Laspinemataceae > SIO1A7. The sequence goes on along the minus strand of JAAHFN010000170.1, from coordinate 196 downwards.
GGGTTTTTTTAGGGTGTAGGGTGTGGGCTGTGGGCTGTGAGCTGTGAACTGTGGGAAGGGCGGGGTATTTGTTAGAGTCGATGCCCGGTATTACCCGGGGCACCTCTCCTTCAGAACCGGACGTGAGACTTTCACCTCATCCGGCTCCTAGTTTATCTACGGACGTATCCGTTGCTCATGTGATGATAGTGGTGGC
>JAAHFN010000017.1 GCA_010672965.1 Oscillatoria sp. SIO1A7 | reverse complement strand
GGGGGAATAATGGGGGTGTGGGGTGTAGGGTGGGGGGTGTGGGGTGTAGGGGGAAAAACTAGGGTGTGGGGTGTGGGGTGTGGGGTTTAGTGTGTGAATGTAGGTTGGGCCCGCCATCAACGAAACCCAACGTAGCGATTGGTATAGTTGGGTTTCGTTGATGGCGGGCCCAACCTACATTCACACTACATTTACAAATAATCTTAGCTTTGCCAAAGCACTAGACTCAGCTTCGGGAAATGCCTTCAACCCACCCCAAACCCCTTTCCTCGGGGTATGTTTTTTATAATCCTCTCTTTTTAAGAGATCGGTAGGCGGCATACGTTTCTGGGGCAAAGCATTCCAATACAATAGTTTATTTATAATAAAGAAACTGTCTCGGGAATGCTGTCGCCCCTACACTCTCTCGATACCCCTAATAAACGCACTTTGTAGGGTGGTTCCCGGGGTTTTTTGGGCGAAGCATTCCAATACAATACATTTCTCTTATAACCTAGGTTATCTCGGGAATGCTGTCGCCCCTACACTCTCTCGATACCTCTAATAAACGCACTTTGTAGGGTGGTTCCCGGGGTTTCTTGGGCGAAGCATTCCAATACAATACATTTTTCTTATAACCTAGGTTATCTCGGGAATGCTGTCGCCCCTACACCTTGTTGCGAGGGTCTATTTGTCTGCCCAATGCCCAATGCCCAATGCCCAATGCCCAATGCCCAATTCCCAATTTCCAATTCCATGAAAAAAATATTATCCTCAATTGCCTTGGTGGGAATGATGCTATTGGCCGGGTGCGACCTCGGCGATCGCTCCAATGCCAAAAGCCAGCTAAAGCTAAGAGGCATTCCCCTATCTTGTCGCGTTCAAGTCGGACCGCTCGACTTTCTCCCTTCTTCCGTTTCGAGTTCCACCGCTATGCTGACCAACGATCAAGCCCGAGAATGGGAAGAAATGGCGCTGGCTTATATGGAGGCGGGACAATTAGATGAAGCACTGGCGATCGCCAACAAAATGGACGATGCCTTAACTAGAGAATTAAACTTCGCAGAAATTGCGGGGCGCTATGTTGAGGCGGGCAACGACAACAAAGCTAGAGAAATCGCTGCAAGCATCAAACAATATGTAGTATATAAAGCCCGAGCATTGGCCAGAATTGCCAGAGCCCATGCTGTTGCAGGAAGCGATCGCAAAGCGGCGGAAATCTTTGCCGAAGCCGAAGAATATGCCCGCAGTTTGGACGCAGAACATTTTCTGCCATCAGCTCTAGGGTATGTTGCCGCCGAATATGCTGCTGCCGGTCAGTTCGAGAAAGCCCTAGAGCTTGCCGACGAGATTCGGGAGCTAGATAGCTATTCTGTAGCTTGGGCGGAAATGGAAATCGCCTTACAGTACGCCGCCGCCGGTCAATTCGAGCGGGCGCTGCAAATAGTTGCCAAGATTGAGGATCGATACGGACGCGGCAGCGCATTAGAAAAAATCGCCGCAGATGCAACCGTCCCGCAATTGGAAAAACTGGTGCAACTGGCTCTGGCAATTGATGACAATACTTATAAAACTGCCGCCTTAGCAGACCTAGCCCTGCAATACATTGCCCGCGATCGCTTCGACCGGGCTTGGTCGGTAATTCAAGCGATTATTTCTGTAGATCCAAATAGTTATCTGCTAGCAAACCTGGCAGGACGCTATGCTGCGGCGGGTCAATTCGAGCGAGCCCAAGAGCTGGCAGAAGCGATGGGGCAAAGTTCGGCTTGGGTGAAGGAAGTAGCCGGCGGCTATGCGGCGGCCGGGGCATACGATTTAGCTTTAGAGTTGGCCAATAGCCAAGAATCTCTGGAAGTAAAAATCCGGGCTTTAAGAGCGATCGCCAGACAATATGCCGAAGCCGGAGAATATACCCGCGCCCTAGAATTGGTAGAAACTATAGAACCCATCGCCAATACTGCTTATGAGGCGATCGAGGCTCAATTTATTCCTTTACTTAAATGCGCTTTGGAAGGGAATTAGGTTGTAGGTTGTGGGGTGTAGGGTGTGGGGTGTGGGGTGTGGGGTGTGGGGTGTGGGGTGTGGGGTGTGGGGTTTAGGTTAGTAGGGTGCGCAGTGCGGTGCGCAGTGCGCACCAAATACTAAATATATAGTAGGGGTAGTAGGGTGGTGCGCACTGCGCACCAAACACTAAACATATTTTTACAAACTTTTTAAACTAGCGATCGCTTCTTCAGATAGTCTTAAGGCTATGTTGACGATACCAGATAGTCCAGGGTATCTATCTACATAATCTGCTTGTAGGCGATAAAGTCGCAACTTGGCCAAAGAACTGGCCACCGATTGATAAGCTGGATCGGGATTGAGCTTAAACTGCTCGGCGACATATCTGTGAGCATCGCCTGTTCTGGGAATCGAATGCCCTTCTTTATCTCGCAAATGATTTCGAGCCAAAATGAAAGCCGCATAATAAGCTAGACCTATAGCAGCCCGCCTCCGTGCCTCCGGTTTGGCAGATGCAGTTGCTTCACCTGCAAGTTCTTTCGCTAAGTCGAGATATTCTGACCAATCAAAAATCATCGGGATACTCCAAAAGAACGCAAAGCTGCTTCCATACTTGCAATGAAACGCCCGACCACCAATATCGCTCTAACTGATTTTGCCTGTCAACCGCTTCCATAGGTTCCAGAGTTGTCAAAATTGAAAGAACCAGTTGTACATAGTCGGCAATTTCTGGATCGCGGACGACCTTAAGCACCAGTGGCTCTTCGGGAAAATAACGGCGAATTTTTTCCGGTGCTTCCAGCAATACCGGCAGCAGAAATGGAAACTTATCGATAAATTGGATAACTTCCGCTCGCTCTGGTAAGCTGTAGAACTGCTCTAGGGTTTCTACTTCTGTAGTTGTAATCGTAGCGATCGCTGTATCTGTCATAGTCTTGGTTGTCTTTAGCCTTGAGCATTTGGAATTTGGATTGGGGACTTGGATTTAGGGAAATTCCGATCGGGGTTTCTCTCCCTCATGCTAACCTTTTTTGCAAATCAATAACCTCGCCATTTTCCCGGATCTTAATAAGGTGTAGGGGCGACAGCATTCCCGAGATAATGCTCTCTTCGCAAAAATTTATTGTGTTGGAATGCTTCGCCCTGGGTTGCATAGGGGGGGTGTAGGGGCGACAGCATTCCCGTATCGGACCTTTGCTCTCTTCGCAAATATTGTGTTGGAATGCTTCGCCCTGGGTTGTCTCGGGGATGTATGGCGCGTCTGGGGCGAAGCATCCCAAGATAATAACTTTACCATAAGAGAAAAGATTGTCGCTTGGGATGCTGTCGCCTTTACATCTCCTACATACCCCTACCAGGGAGTTTTTCAGATAGGCGTTGGTATTTTAAATGCAACCGCTTTTTTAAAATGGAGGTCTCGCCTGTCGTTTGTAAGACCTATCCGTGCTTGTCCGAGCAGTCGGTAGGGGCGAAAGCGATCGCCCGATCGCTCCCTAAGCAAGCTAGAATTAAATTATGGCAATCATCTCTTCAAAAAATCAGTCCCCAGAACCCCAGAAGCGGCGATCGCGCCATAGCGCTCCTAGGGAGAATTCCGCTGATACAGGAGTTCCAGCAGAGGTTTCCGCTCCAGAGGCAGAATCCTTGGATCGCTCCTTAGTCGAACCAAGAGCGATCGCTGTTGAGGAGCAAAATAGCAGCAAACCCGAACAAAACATTAGGCCCCAAAGCTTATCCTCCTACATAGGACAAACAGACCTCAAGCAAGTTCTGGAAATAGCGATTAAAGCAGCAAAAACCAGAAAAGAGCCCTTAGACCATTTATTGCTCTACGGTCCGCCTGGGTTGGGCAAGACCACAATGGCCGTAATTTTGGCAATAGAAATGGGCGTTAATTGTAAAATTACTACCGCCCCAGCCCTAGAACGTCCCCGGGATATTGTCGGCTTGCTAGTCAACTTGCAACCGGGAGATGTCCTATTTATTGACGAAATTCATCGCCTCAGCCGAATGACAGAAGAAATTCTCTATCCGGCGATGGAAGATGCTCGGGTCGATATTACCATTGGCAAAGGACAAAGCGCTCGCACTCGCAGCATTCCTTTACAGCCGTTTACCCTAGTCGGAGCAACCACAAAAGTCGGTGCCCTAACCTCACCCCTGCGCGATCGCTTTGGTCTGATTCAAAGATTGCGCTTTTATGAAGTAGAAGAACTGACCGAAGTAATACTTCGCACTTCTAGAATCTTAAATATCCCTATTACCAAGGAAGGAGCCGAAGAAATTGCCCGTCGTTCCCGTGGCACTCCTCGCATTGCCAACCGGCTGCTAAAAAGAGTGCGAGACTATATGCAAGTCAAAGCATCGGGAGCGATCGATGCCGACGTAGCCAAAGAAGCCTTAGAACTATTTAATGTAGATCCCTGCGGCTTAGATTGGACGGATAGACGTCTGCTTAGCGCGATTATTGAAAACTTTAACGGAGGGCCGGTCGGCTTGGAAACCATCGCTGCGGCTACTGGCGAAGATTCTCAAACTATTGAAGAAGTCTATGAACCTTACTTACTGCAAATAGGCTATCTAAATCGAACCCATCGAGGGCGCGTCGCCACCCCTGCAGCTTGGAAGCATTTAAACTATCAACACCCGGGCGAACAATTATCTCTGTTTTAGCATTCAGCAAAAAGCATTCAGCAAAAAGCTAACTGCTCAATGCTCAAAACTAATTGCTAGTAGTCTCTCAAGATAGTTTTGAAAATTAAGCGATTTCCCAAGCAGCTTAATCTCCAATGCCCAATGGCTCTCCTGAGCGGAGCGAGCGGAGTCGAAGGGTCCAATGCCCAATTCCCCATGCCCAATTCCCCATGCCCAATTCCCTAATTTCCTAGTCTCCCGGGCTTATCGGCAGCTCAATCGTAAATTCCGTTCCTTGACCGACAACTGAGTGACATATCAGGCGACCCTGGTGCTTGTCTTCAATGATTTCGCGAGAAATAGACAATCCCAAACCCGTGCCTTTGCCCACAGCCTTAGTAGTAAATAAATGGTCGAACACTTTAGCGCGTATTTCCTCGCTCATGCCGCAGCCATTGTCTCCAATTGAAATAGCTAACCAGTCCGCATCCAGAAGATAAGTACGGATTGTAATCTGATTGGGCTTTTCCTTTACATTTTGATAGGAACGTCCATTATTAGATTCTTCTAGAGCATCTATAGCATTGCTGAGGATATTCATAAAAGCCTGATTGAGCTGACCCGGGAAACATTTAATCGCTGGCACCTCACCATATTGACGCAGCAGTTTAATTTCGGGACGATTTTCATTGGCTTTAAGGCGGTGTTTCAAGATAGATAAGGTGCTATCAATTCCTTCGTGAACGTTGAATTGAACCCTGGCGCGATCGTCTAAGCGGGAGAAAGTCCTTAGAGACATACTAATATTGCGAAGGCGATCGGTTCCTTGTTTCATCGAAGCAATCATGTCAGGAACATCTTGCTTGAGATATTCCAAATCTATTTCTTCGCTTAACTCTAAAATATGGGAAGCTGGGTTGGGATATTCTTTTTGATAACAATCAATGATTTTTATTAAACTTTTAATATCTTGCTCTGCTTGGCTGAGATTGCCAGCAATAAAGCCAACGGGGTTATTAATCTCATGGGCGACTCCAGCGACCAACTGACCCAGAGCAGACATTTTTTCATTCTTTACTAATTGTACCTGAGATTTTTGTAAATTATTGAGAGCATCCATCAATTCTGCAGTACGCTCTTGCACCTTATTTTCTAGGACTTCATTTTGTTGTATTAGCTTTTTGCTAAGCGATCGCAACCTTATATGCACCCCCACCCGAGCCAAAACCTCTTCTTGCTGAAAGGGTTTAGTAATATAGTCCACAGCTCCTAAATTTAAACCTTTTACCTTATCTACCGTATCGTTAAGTGCCGTCATAAAAATCACGGGTATTTCCTCTGTCATAGGATTATCCTTAAGCCTATAACAGGTTTCAAAACCATCTATTCCCGGCATCATTACATCTAGCAAAATAAGATCTGGAGTGGCATATTCCGCTTGTTTAATCGCTCTTTCTCCATCAGTTGCTACCAAAATCATCCACCCAGAATCCGACATTGCTCCAGACAGAACTTTTAAATTTGTTGGGTTATCATCAACCAACAAAATTTTAATCATGTTTCCTGTCATTTTTTTTATAATTTTTTTTCCAGATTGCGATCTATAGTAACACAATACATTTCCCAGGTCTTTGGGTCCTATAGAAAACAGCCAGGAGCCCATTGGCAATTAGCTTTCTACTGATAAGAGCATAGACTTCACAAAAACAGGGTAGATAAGTAGTATTGCTTAATCTTTCAGCCTTGGGTCGAAGTATAAAGCATAGTTTATATCATCCCAAATAATAATTTTATCATTTGCCCGCTCTTGTCGGAGACAAGAACAAAATCTCTTGAGAGGGTTAATTTTTGAGTTTCGGGCTATTGGCTTAATGGGCGAGATACCCGTTCGCTCTGGGAAAAAGCAACTTATTTTTGACAAAATGCCGAGACTCTGGATGTAGGGTGCTGGCGCATCGGACAGTAGATTTATAGAACGAGCTGACCGCGAAGCACCATAAAGCGTAAGTCCTGTTTGAAATGTCAGACAAGAAGCATTTCACTTTTGCAAGTTGTAGCAAGTTGTAGGTTGGGTTGAGGAACGAAACCCAACTAGAGGGTCATTGTTGGGTTTCGTGCCTCAACCCAACCTACAGGACCGACAAGACACTATTACAAAATTGAAATGCTCCCGTCAGACAAGAAGCTACGCCTCTAAGTCAGGACTTACGCAAATTGTAGAGATGTATCCTAAATGTAGGGCAAATGGTGAAATCGCCCCTACCGTATATAGCGTTAATGCGTAAGTCCTGTAAGTATAAATGCTTAATAAATATTAAAATGCTTGCTGGGGATGATGCCTTTTCCCTACCCATAGCACTGGCATAGGGAGGACGTATGCCAAACGGGGATTGGACTTGCTCTGGGTAGGCCAAAACTTAGGCTAAAACCCCAACTAAATTTCTCCCTGTAGAACAGCACCGATCGCCTCTCAAGCAGATTTTTCTAAATATTGCTCTATAAATTTTTCTATTTTATCGAGGGCGAAACTATTTGCGTATTTCTGTAACTCCCGAGCAAAAGGAACATACACTGAATCTTTCTGCTCTAAATCCAGACAAGCCATCTCGATACCTTGAAGATTGCCCATCATAGTCAGATCGTAGAGCTGTTCTAATTCTGCGCGATTGGGAGGCACCATGATGGTACTGGAATTGATTAGCTCCTCAGCGATTGTGGAATCTTTTTGGGCAACGGAGGCAGATTTCTCTTCATAGATCCATTCTAGTTGCAAATGCTTTTGTAACATCTTCAGCAGGTCTTCTACCTGTACCGGCTTGGGTAGAAACTCATCTGCCCCAGCTTGAAAACTTTTTTGCTTGTCCCTGTCAAAGACGCTAGCTGAGGAAACAATTATTGGCGTTTCTTTGAGTTGGGAATTGCTGCGTATCTTTCCCATTAGCTCGAAACCATCTATAACTGGTACATTTAGATCGGTAATAATTAAATCTGGTTGATGCTGGGTTGCCAGTTCTAGCCCCTCGCCACCGTTGCTAGCCTCCAAGACGGCAAAACCAATCGATTCCAGTACCTCTCTTAAGAGGACGCGATTTTCTCTGAGATCGTCCACTATTATAACTGTCGGTTTTTTGCCTTTAACTCCGACAATTTCTCCTTTGGTTCCTGCCGTATTTTGCTGTAACCAGTCGGTAGCGATCGATAGCTCGACATCAAACCAAAAAATAGAACCCTCTTGCAACTGGCTTTTTACCTCTAATTGGCTGCCCATCAGATTGACAATTTTTTTACTAATCGCCAATCCCAGTCCCGTCCCTTCTGCCATCCGGGAACTCTCTCCCACCTGCTCGAAGGGAAGAAATATTTTTTCTTGCTGTTCCTGGGTCATGCCAATGCCGGTATCTTCTATTTGAAAGCGAATTTTGACTGTGCTTATAGATTCCAAATCCTTAGCCTTAGGGTAATTTTCCAGCAGGTTTACAGAAAAAGTCACTCCGCCTGTATCCGTGAATTTTATGGCATTGCCTAGGAGATTAATTAAGACTTGGCGCAGCCGTTTTTCATCTGCCTCGATGCCAGGGGGAAGTCCAGAAAGTTCGGGAGATGTAAATTGAATTCCCTTTTGTTCGGCCTTGATGCGGCAGATTTCCGCTACCCCGGTCAGAAAGGTAGGAAAATTAAAACCTGTTGGGTACAGTTCTAGTTTCCTCGCTTCTATTTTAGAGAGGTCTAGAATATCGTTTATTAAAGTTAGCAGGTGAGAGCCGCACTGGTGAATAACGCGAATTCCTTCTAATTCCTTAGCACCGAGAGATGGGTATCTCTCTAAAATCTGAGCGTAACCCAAAATACCATTTAGCGGCGTGCGCAGTTCGTGACTCATATTAGCCAAGAATTCGCTCTTAGCATGGTTGGCTGAATCTGCCACTATTTTAGCTAGCTTCAGCTCTGCGGTTCTTTCCTCCACTCGCTGTTCTAAAGTTCGCGAATAATCTGTTAATTGTTCGTTTGCTTGTTTTAATTCCCAGATTTGGTAGCAGTTTGTCGCTATAACTGCCGACGCTGCTAGGGCGACGAGTGGAGTAACAATAGGAATCAACCAACCAAATAAAAAGGCTATATAACACAATACGGTTAGAGCAGATCCACCAATAGTAATAGCGATCGCGACTCCTCCCAAACCAATTATCTTTTTCCGAGATTTAGTTATATCTAGCAGCATCCAGCTTCCCATTGCTCCAATCGAAGACCAAACTACAATCCACAACCGCTGGATTGGGTGCATCCAGGCTCTAAGCAAGGGGCGTCCGTCCAAAGCCGCACTAACAATTTGGCTGGTTAGATTGGCATGAACGAACACTCCCGCCATTCTTGGTTGTTTTTTACTGAGGTTACTACTGTAGGGTGTGAAAAAATAGTCGTTTAGGCTTTTGGCAGTGGAGCCAATTAAAACTATGCGACCCGAAACTAACTCTGGCTTTACAGTATTTTCGAGAACTTCTGTCATTGATACCGAGGAGAATTTTTCTCGCAATCCTCGATAGTTCATTAAGATTTGGTAGCCGCCAATATCTTCAGTTTGATAGGTGCCCTCATTCCCTGTCAGGGGAACAAATACCGCTTGACCCAAGCGCAGATGCGATTTTTCTTGATTTGCGACTTCTAAGGCAATATTCTTAGCTTCGAGATACTTCAATGCCAAAACTACGCCCAGTCCTAGTTTAGGAGGTCCCGATTCGTCTTCTACGGACAATAATGCGCGACGAATTTTACCATCGGCATCAGTTGCGAGATCGGCGATCGCGACTCTATCGTTGTCTTGTAAGATTGGGGGAGGCGCAACTTTAGTCCCGACAATCTTTTCTACCCCAAATAGATTTGAGGTTGTCTTCATTACCTCTACCAGTCTTTCATAGCCCGAGCCGACTGATAAGTCTCGGTAAAGATCTAGTCCGATCGCGGCTGGCGATTTAGCTCTAATGTTTTCTATTAACTGGGCTAAAACCAGATCCGGCATCGGCCACTGTCCCACATTGGCGATATCCGACTCGTTAATCTCTACTACTAAAATCCGTTCGTCTGCTGGTTCTGGAGGTCGCAGGCGGAACAATTGATCTAAGGTCGCCCATTCCAAAAGTCTAAACCATCCAGCGGCTTCTCCAGCTATAACAAAAAGCGCCACAGTGGAAGCTGTGGCGAGAACCGCTAGATATTTTTTTGGCCACGGCCAAATGTTTGCCCTGATTTTTGAGAGCATCAAATTTGAGCGCATAAAATACGTCTTATTAATATGCGAGTGGCTGCGTTGCGATCGCCTCAAGCCCTACTGATGTTAGCAGTTCTTGCCAATGCAATTCCCAGCCACTGGAATCTTCAGACTGCAACTGGCGAGCTTCTACTAGCATACTAGCCGTTTCATGCCAAATTCCTGCTTCTGCGTATGCCATTGCTCGTTCTAAGTTCGTGCTTGCTTGCTCTAGCTTGCTCTGTAGCACGGGATTTTTCTCAGTGCGACGCACCCATCCATCTGCTAAAGGATTGTCAGGATCGAAATCCTCACCACTACAAAGAACTTCCACAAACCACCTATAGTCTTTGCCCACTTCTAGAGCGGCTACTTCCTCTGGCATCGAGATGCGAACGATCCCTGCCTTAGACGATAGCGATATCTTAGTTTGATAGACTAGATTTTGCTCCTCGTCTTGCAAAGAGAAGGCAGCTTCCTTGGCAGTTGTTTCCGGTATATAAGCAAAAAAGTTCGGACGTTCTGCCACAGTCAGTCCTAGTTTAGTATTCGGCACCAAGGGAGCGATCGCTTCCTCTGGCTTGACTACCACTCCTGGGGTGCATTGGCCCCCACTCCGACTAGCTCCGCCACTTGTTTCCACCTTCGGCTTCCCCTCTACCCCCTCTGGAGTCGAGAAGCTCACCGCCCTCCCTGGCATTGCTTGCACCAGAGTCGTTCCTGCTATCGCTAAGGCTCCTGTTATGATATATAATCGCCTTTTTGACAATTTTTTATTCATTTTTCCCTTCCTTCTTCCTTTTTCTAGCCCATCTAAATTAATTTTCAAATTCCGCTTTGGGGTTTTCTTGCCCGTCTCAGACTAACCGGGGCAGGCACGGGTAACCCCTACAAGTTTTTGCTTAAATCATTTAGACGCACTATATTCCTCTATTCTCATTCTTACACGTTTTTTTAAATATGGCAACTAATCATTAGATTTTTTTAATCTTTTTACCTAATCCATACATTTTTCTTATTTTTAGCCAATACTATTTCCAGTTAATTGTTTGTTTATTTAGATACTTTTAGGTATATAGCGAGCCTTGTATAAGCCTTGCAAAGATCGCTGTTGCTAGCGGTTAATCCCTGAAACCCTTACATGACAATAGTTTCAGCGGTTAGCAATTTACAAAGTAATCTTTACAAAAATAATTTAGGCTCTTCCGGACTAACGCGAGGCAAAATTCCCCCCAAAAAACGCAGCTCGCGCCCGATCGGTTTAGGCATTCGCGTCATTTTCGGTAACCTTCGACATAGAACGATAGGGCCGCCTTAATAGCCCGTAAGCCAGTTACAGTAAGGGTTTCGACCTCTATCTAACGGCATTTTTACTAATATTGTCCCGAAGAACCATAATTTTCAAGCGCTATATAAGTACATAGATATAAATTCATCTTACTAGGGATGCGATCGAGGCATCTCTCAAGCCAATAGATAAGGGGGCGTACTGTAGCGCCACCACCCTGGCGGTTTCCTTCATGCTTTAAAGCGCAGATCGTTAGAGCATCCCCACTTGACCCTCCCCAAAGCAGAATCGCAGCTCCCTCGGCGATACGCAATTATTGCATCCCCATATTTTTGCTATATTTTTTCCCACTAAATAGCCAGAAACCGCCGTTCCTGGCTTGTCGCTAAAATTATGATTGCGAATTCAGGTTTTTTGCCTGGGTAAAAAACCTGATATTTTGTTTTTTATCAAATCTTACAGTCGGTTCTCTTGGATATGTGGTGGCAATACGGCCCATATATAACGATAATTAAAGGGTTTCGGGCTCTCGTCTCAATTATTTGGTATCCTATCTGACTTTTCCACCTTAGATCCAGGAGAACCTAAAATTTTACACTGAAAACAAAGCGATCGCTTTCTATCGATATTTCAATGTAGCATTAGAAGCATTAAATGGCTTGTACCCACCCTTCAAATATGGGATTTTCAGGGCTAAAGTCTGAGATGCAGTGAATCTCCATCAACCACTTATAGTGTTGGCCAATCTCTAGCTCGGATATATTTTTCGGAAGGGAAACGCCGATAGAACCCCCTCCTTCGGGTATTGGCACTTTGGTCTGATAGATAATATTTTCAGATTCATCTTGGAGCGTCAAAGAAGCCTCCTTAGCTATGGTTTCGGGAACATAAACCACAAAGGTTCGCTCTTTCTCTTCACTCAATTGCAGATGAGTATCTTTTTGCAATTTGGAGAGCGCTTCTGAGGAACTATCAGAATCAATCAGGCATTGACCTCCATCGCGAGTTGCTCCCCCAGTGGTTTCTGTTTGTGGAGTCCCGCTTACTCCATCTGGAGTCGAAAACGTTGCCGCCGATACTGGAACCGATAAAATACACCCTGCAAGACCTAGGGTACTTGCTAATAAAGAAAACCGCCTTTTCCCACGACTTTGATAACTCATGTTCTTTTCCTCTTTCCTCTATCTATAATCTAGACCATTTTAAGTATTGCAGATATTTTTGCGTATGTGCAAAATCTTAGTTTGTTTTTAAGAATTCAGTCTTATTTTTTAATCAATTCTTGTAATTAATAAGTATTTTTACGGATTATGTTGTGTAAATTTATGTAGTTTTTTATACAAGAGTTTGTCATGTATCTCAAACTCTTGATTTTATTTTTATTTGTGATCTAAAAACTTTTGAATATTTACCTATGCAGGTATGAATTTTGCTGGCACGGCCGCTTGGGACCTCGGTTAGCGCCGTTCATCCAAGTATTTATTTTTAGCTTATGCTAAATCTAATTTATTGATAATATGTATAAAGCTGCGTGGCTGTGATATAAATCCTGTAGGGGCAATTACCCCGCGCACCGAGCGTGAGAGCATTACGTTCGGCAAGCTCAGGAGAGCCCGATCGCGCAAGTGCATAGCGCAATCGCCTCTAAGCTCGGGGCAGCCACCGTCACTCGGACTGCCCCCTACAACTACTGGAATTGTTTAACCGTATTTTGTATTATACACAACCAAAATTTCACCTAAAAAGCAAGGCTAAGGTCTCGTCTCAATTTGGCACTTAGATCTGCTATCGTCCTGCATTTAAATTGACTATTTGTATATTTGGTAAAATCGTGGCAAGCTTTTACTCAATATGCATTTTGTTGTCGATCGCTCTTTCCCGAACAGGCAGATTAAATACAGTACAGCTTAACTTAATTAGGCGATCGCTCAAAATCTAATATCAAATCCGCTTCCGCTGTTTCATAAATACCGTACTGTAGGGGCAATCCCCCCGTGGTTGCCCCGATTGGTTTGGGGCGGGCACGGGGGCACCGCCCCTACTATGACTGTTTAACCGGATTTGATATAATTTGCCCGCAGGAATCGCACCCATACCAAACTGCGATCGCGCAAGAGCGCTCTTCTCGCGATACAGAGATTTATCTGAGGAACCGAAACCGTCTAGGGCCAAGCATTTCACTACGGAGATTTATAGCAGTTCTCAAATTGATGTAAGGTTTCCGGGGAATGCAATATCCCAATACCGAAATTACCGTTATAAAGCAAAAATAGTCAAGGGGGATGCTGTCGCCCCTACCCTATCGTTTATAGCATTTCTCAAATTAATTGCGATATAAGGAAGTCTTGGGCGAAGCATCCCATTACGGGGGTTACCGTTCGGGGCGCTGAGATTGTCTTGGGGATGCTGTCGCCCCTACGTTATCGTTTATAGCATTTCTCAAATTAATTGCGATATGAGGAAGTCTTGGGCGAAGCATCCCATTACGGGGGTTACCGTTCGGGGCGCTGAGATTGTCTTGGGGATGCTGTCGCCCCTACGTTAATCGCTCATTATATTACACTTATTTGAGAAACGCTATATTAAACTTATTTGAGAAACGCTATATGCTTGGGTTCCCTAAACTCATGCTATAACCAATTTCCTACTAATACAAAAGCCGCCCAGAAAAAGGGATGTTGGTATTTAGGTTGATTTAACAAAGATATCTGAGCTTGACGCATAGCTTCCGCTTTACCCGTTCCCGACAAAGCCAACTGATTGTAAAACTCCGTCATCAAGTCAGCGGTGGAATCGTCTCTAACTGCCCACAACGATGCCATTGTAGATCGGGCACCAGTTTTCACTGCCAACCCTGCCAATCCCAGAACTGCTCGGTTATCTCCTTTAGCAGTCTGACAGGCGCTCAAAACCAATAACTCAATTGGGCTAAAACGGTTTTGTTCTCGGATACCCAGCATTTCTTCTAAATCTTCTATTTTTATTTTCTCGTCCCAGGCCAAAATAAATGTTTCGTCTCGATTAGAGCTGAACTGGCCGTGAGTCGCTAGATGAAGAACTGGGCTATTAGTTCGAGATACGGCATTTTGCAGAGAATTATTAGTAAATTGCTCGTTGAGCAGCACTTTGTTGCTCTCTACTTTTGTTGTTATCTTATCTACTTCTGACTCAACTCCGGGTAAAGCCGAAAATCCCTGGCGAGCTTCGCTCAATCCAGCCATTACAGTGGCTAGCCTGCTGTCGTCTATGGGTCGCGGCGCTAGGAGTTGCAACCCCGGGGTCAGGGCAATGCCGTATTTTTCCACTAAATACCGTTCGCCATCGTATAGAGCTGGCATTGGCAGATTGCGCAAAGAACCATCCAGCACGAAAACTAAGGTCTCTATACCGCTTGCGGCAAGTTCTGCTTCCGCCGGCCGAATCAGCCAGTCATAGAGGGTTTCGTAAAGTTCAAAGCGCCGGTTTTTGGGGAAAGACAAGCTTAGCGCTTGTCTGGAACGCTTGAGTTTTTTTTCTATTTCCGCTTTTGGTAACAGGGTTTTGTAATTGCGCAAGGGCTGCCCCGGTATCGAGATAATGACCTCTATGCGATCGCTTAAAATAATCGGATAGATAACCGCTGCCTTTCTATCTATTTGGTCTATTTGCTGCGGCTTAGTATCTAGGCAAGCCTCCCGGAAAAAATTATCTAATTCTGCAAGCTGTAGGGCTTCTATTACTTCCCGCGCTTGTCTGAGGTTGTCTTGGCTCGGCTCGGACTCCAGCAGCAAGCTGACTAGCTCTCGGTAAGAGGGTTCTACGCTTTCCTTAAAGGAAAATTGTACCTCGGAATCAATCGCTACCAAGTCTCGGCGCAGAGCGCTAAAGTTATTAACTGCTTCTGTATAAGCAACGATCGCTCCCTCCCGATCCGATTGCTCTTGGAGAATTCCGCCTAACTGTCCTTGCCATCGAGCTGCTATTTCGTTTGCTTCTATGCCTACAGCTATCAGCAGTGCTTTCTCCGTTAGTTTTTGCGCTTCTTTTAACTGGCTGGAAACTTTATACAGCTTTCCTAACTGACCCAAGGCATAGGATTCGGCGCGAGCATCCTTCAAGTCTTGGGCTTGTTGCGCTCCCACAGCCAATAGCTCTGCCGCAGACTCGATAATCGAAGCTTCCGAACCCAGTTTTTTGGCAGAATCTTTAATCCCTGCTTCTAATTTAATCATGCTCTCGGCCAGGTTCACCCGAGCATAAACTGACATCCGGCTCGCAGGCAGACTGGCCAGATTTCTCTCAATTTCCGGCAGCAATGCTTGCGCATCTTCCCATTTTTTTAGCTCCAGATAGCTATTGATCTGGCCGATGCGCGCTTCTGTTTTCTCTAGAAGTCCTGGAGCCATTGTCGCTGCTTGCCGATAATATTCGATCGCAGCTTCCATATCCTTTTGCTGGGAAGCAGTATTGCCCAAATCGTAGAGGACAGCGCTTGTCGATAACTCGGAGCTTAGCTTCTGACTGACTAGCAAACTTTGCTGCAATACCTCTGACGATCGCTCTAAGTTACCGATCGCTTGCAAGGCAACTCCCAAGCTCCGCAGCCCTGTTGCCTTTACTAGGCTATCCGGTTGAGATTGGAGCTGAGAAAGCGCTCTCTCCAGTTGCGATCGCGACCTCCTGTACAGTCCTAATGCTTGCAAAGCTTGGGCTTGATTTATCTGAGCCCCCAGTTTGCCTAATTCATCTCCAGCTAATTCATAGGCTTCTTCTGCATCTTGCCAACTCTCTAGGGCAGCTTGGGTTTCCCCTATTGCCAGTTGGATATTGCCCTGGGTATTGAGCGCCCCGGCCTTAACTATCAAAGCTCCCGGCTGGTCTGATGCCTCTTGCAACGCCCCTAGGCTTTCTTGGATAGTGGCGCGCCCAAGCTCCAGTTGCCCTAACTGCAAGTAGGCATAAGATAAGTAGCTCGAACTTATCGCTTCTCCCAGAAGGTCTCCCTCTTGGCGAGACAGGGCTAATGCTTCTTTCCAAATTGCAGCGGCTTGGCTAAAGTTGCCCGACTCTGCTTGAGTACGACCCTTTTTTAACAGCGATCGCCCATTAATATTATCTCTGGCGCTATTATCTCTGGCGCTATTATCTCTGGCGCTATTATCTCTGGCGCTATTATCTCTGGCAATTAGCGCTCTCTCCAATTGGTGCCGGGGTTCTCGGTTTTCGCTGCGGGTCTCGGAGCCCCGAGCTGAAGATGGATCTAGAACTGTAACGAGCGCTAGAGTTAGCAATCCCAACTCAATATACCGTCCCAGTGCTTTATGGGGCATTTTGGTCGCTCCTTTCTTGGCTATTCTAGCTAGATAGACATATAGCAACGCTATCCAGACACCAATCAGTATAACAACCTATTCCCCAAGCTACCCTGCTATTTCATATATCTCTATAGTCGATTGGGAAGATCGGAAGAGCGGAAGAGCGGAATTGGGCAAAGAAGCGATCGGCTATAGCGGTTCTCAAATAAGTGTAATAAACGATCGGGATGGGAAATGTAGGGGCGACAGCATCCCCAAGACAGTCTCGGCCGTAGAACGACAACCTCCGTCCTGGGATGCTTCGCCGGTGGCAACCTCACATCAAGAGCGAGAAATGCTATATCAGCTCTGGGCAGTCAGCTAAAGGCATAGGCATTGCGTATAAATAACTTTTATAAAAGTTCGAGCCAAACCTATATTCGTTAGTCAGTACAAGGAGCTGACTGTCGAACTTATTTGTTCTCAATGCCATAGAGCCGATCGCCGAGAGCCGATCGCCGAGAGCCCCTCCCGAGAGGCAGGGACTATTCTTTCTTGAAAAAGAAGATGTAACAGACCCACCCACACCGCCCGCAAGATTTGGTGTTTTCTAGGCGAATCGACGGCGTAGGGGCGATAGCATTCCCGAGACAACCTATTGCTATAAAAAAACCAATGTTAGGACTTACGCAAAATATCCAGATATAGTGTTTTGTAGGGGCAATCCCCCCGCGCACCGCCAGGGAGAGCGTTGCTATCGCCCCGTTAGTAGAGTCAATGCGTAAGTGCTAAATGTAATAGGAATGCGCGGGCCCCAGAAACCCATGCAGCCCACCGACCGCGCTCCTGCCAGGAAATCATAAAAAACATACCCTTGAAAGAGTTCCCCTCCTGCAGGCGGTGTGGATGGGTTGAAGCTTGAAGGAAGCGCATTAATTTATATACAACGAATAATCCCTGCTCCCGAGAGGGGAATCGGAGCTGATTTTCGATCGAGTATCTTTGTTATAGCACTACTGATTAAGGTGTTTGACAGTTGCAAGATGCTATAGCGGTTCTCAAATAAGTGTAATAAACGATCGGACCCTAGAAACGTAGGGGCGACAGCATGCCCCAAGACCATCTCTGCTGTAAAACGAGGATTCTCATATTGGGATGCAACGCCGGTGGTATCTCACATCAAGAGCGAGAAACGCTATAAGAGTGCGCTTGTTGGCAGGACTTTAGGGGATTTCCAAATAAATATCTCTTCCTCACTTTCCCGTAGGACAGGCGTCCCGCCTGTCCCAGACAACGGACAGGCGGGACGCCCGTCCTACGAATTGGGGAACTTATTTTTTGAAATTCCCTAGCTAACTGCTGAGCAGTGACAGCTAATCGCTTACTGCTATATCAGAAATCGCCTAAAGATATTTATAATGCCTGACAAAAGCTTGGAAGAAGAGATCGAGAACCGATCGCTGGGAGGCGGCGATGCTAGCGAGACAAAGGCCGAAAGTATATTAGCACCCTCCGACTCCGAGGCTCTCCCGGGCATCACAGTTAAAGAAGTTCTGCGGCTGGCTTTACCGGCAGTAGCTCAACTGATGTTGCAAAGCCTGGTCTTTTTGGCAGATCGGGCAATGCTCGGTCGCTACTCTACAGATTCCCTCGCATCGATGCAGGTGAGCGCTACCTTCTATTGGTGTCTGTACAGCACCGTATCGGCTTTTTCGGTGGGGGCGATCGCTCTAGTCGGGCGGGCAGTTGGGGCTCGGGAGCGACGACTGGCAGGGGCAGCGGTGCGGGGCAGCCTTTTACTGGCCTTGGGAGTGGGACTGGCGATCGCCCTCGGCAGCACCTTGGGATTAAAACCATTTCTGGCCTTGTTTACTTTTGGCAGCACTGGCGTACTTGCAGATGCCGATGCCTATCTGGATATTCTCCTTTTGGCCATGCCTTTGCAATTGCTGGCGATAATAGCCGCTTCAGTTTTGCAAGCCTCTGGCAATACTAAGATTCCTTTTATTGTCGCTATCTTTGCCAACAGCATTAATATCTTCATTAATTATTGGCTCATTTTTGGTAACTTTGGCGCGCCAGCTCTGGGAGTAAAAGGTGCGGCTATAGGCAGCGTTGTGGCGATCGCCATTAATGCCACAATATTGGTCGCAGTTCTCTGGCGAGGAACCAAAGCTCTGACCCTCCTCGGTCGCGGCGGAGAGCTAGCCGCTTTGGGTCGAATTTTGCGCGTCTCCCTACCGGCATTTAGCGAAATGCTATTTCGCAGTATTTGCTACATGGTATATACAGCGATTATTGGCAGCATCGGTAGCGTGGCAATGGCTGCCTACGAAGCAATAATTGGTATTGAAATAGTTTTCGTTGAAATGGCCGATGGTTTTGGCATTGCTGCGGCAGCAATAGTATCTCAGCAACTCGGTGCCCATCGTCCCAGCTCAGCCGCCGCTGGCACTCGGGTCGCGATCGCGATCGCAGCAGCCTCCCTCAGCATAGGCAGCCTCCTGTTTTTTCTCATTCCCGATAAATTGCTCGGCATTTTCTCCCGAGACCCGGAGATTATTGCGACAGGAGTGCCAGGGTTGTATGTTGCTGCCATTGCCCAGCCTTTTATGGCCGTTGCTCTGGTTCTCACCCGTGCCTTACGCGGAGCCGGGGATACGCGAAGCGCCCTTTATATCTCTGTATTCGGTTTGTTTTTTATCAGAATTTTGGGCACATATTTCTTTAGTCTTGTCTTAGACTTGGGGCTGATAGGAGTTTGGCTCGGTTCCACTCTAGATTGGATAGTTCGCAGTGGCTTACTATTGCTGGTATTTTGGCGGGGCAAATGGCAGACAATTAGGGTGTAGGGTGTGGGGTGTGGGGTGTGGGGTGTCGGGTGTGGGGAATTGGGTGTGGGGTGTCGGGTGTAGGGTGTGGGGTGTGGGGTGTGGGGTGTAGGGTGTGGGGTGTAGGGAATTGGGGAAGGGTGTGGGGTGTGGGGTGTAGGGTGTAGGGTGTGGGGTGTGGGGGGTAGGGGATTGGGGAAGGGTGTAGGGTGTGGGGTGTGAGGTGTGGGGGGTAGGGAGTTGGGGAAGGGTGTAGGGTGTAGGGTGGGCGTTGGAAATTTTAGATAAATGGGTAGCTATGCCGAGCAGATACGGTTACGAGCGCTCGACATATGCGCGAACTTTTAAGCAGATATGCTTAGCATACCACGTTTTGCGGATTTTGTGTAATTAATTTTGTACAACTACTTAGCGCAGTAGTAATGGCAGTACCAATACAGAACTTACGCATCGGCAGTTTTTGTATATCTCTCGATTGCGGTCTCATTTTCGTTAGTCTTCCTGCGAACAATACTGATTCCATCTTAAAGCGGCCATGCCGGCACCGCCCTAAAAATTAGGGTGTAGGGTGTAGGGTAGAGTGATTATCTTGTGGGCTTTCCCTGTAGGACTTTCGAGCCCCGGACAGCAGTCGGGAAATAGTATGAAGTTTCCCCACACAAGAGCACCCTACACCCCACACCCGCTTGTGTAGGGTGTAGGGTAGGGTGATTATCTTGTGGGCTTTTTCACCGCATTTGTGACATTTGGGTATCGTTAGCTCTAGAAGCCCGAAACCAGATTCCCTGTAGGACTTTCGAGCCCCCGACAGCAGTCGGAAAATATTATGAAGTTTCCCTACACAAGAGCACCCCACACCCTAGTGCAGGGGAGGATGGGGACTGTGGGAACTGTGGGGCATTGAGTCGCTCTTTCGCGGGCAGAACGGTTACCCGAACCCTATTTGCTATTCTGCCCGGAAGCAAAACAAATATACTATAAACTATAAGGTATTTCCAAATAAATATTTCTCCGCCGCTTCCCCGTAGGACAGGCGTCCCGCCTGTCTCTGTGGCTGGACAGGCGGGACGCCCGTCCTACGAATTGGATAATTTATTTATTGGAATTCCCTAAGTGAGTCTAGATGAATTGTAAAATTCCTGTAGGGACACCGCCCTGACAGGTTACATACATAATGTTTTGTCGCACTATAAAAAGTAAGCAGGCAATCTTGAAAGAGGACAAGAAATGGCTCCAAATCCTACTATTATGCAAGCGGTTGAAGCACTGAACTACCGCGTAACTATTGGCGATGTCGCCGCCCAAGCCGGTTTGGACATCCAAAATGCCGAACGAGAATTGTTAAGCCTCGCCTCAGAGGCAGGCGGTCATTTACAAGTAGCAGAAACAGGGGATGTTGCCTACCTGTTTCCCAATAATTTCCGTGCTATTCTGCGTCAGAAGTTTTGGCGCTTGCGACTGCAAGAATCCTGGCAAAAAGTTTGGCGGGTTCTGTTTTACCTAATTCGCATTTCCTTTGGGATTCTCTTGGTAGTTTCTATTGTTATTATTTTCGCTGCTATTTTTGTTATCCTCACCGCATCTAGCCGCGATAGCGACAACGACAACGATCGCAGCAATTATAGCGGCGGCAGCTTTTTTTTCTGGCCGAGATTTTATTGGTCTGATTTTTTCTGGATATTTAGTCCAGACTACGAACCATATCGATACAGACAAAGACGGCGCGCTCGCTCCTTCTCTGGCAACTCAAATAAAAATCAAAATGAGATGAATTTTCTGGAGGCAGTCTTTTCATTTCTATTTGGGGATGGCAACCCCAATGGGGATTTAGAAGAACGGCGCAGAATAGCGATCGCCACGACTATTCGCAACAATCGAGGTGCGATCGCCGGAGAACAAATCGCCCCTTTTGTGGAAGAAACCGACGAATACGAAGATTATATGCTGCCGGTACTCACCCGCTTTGGAGGCTTGCCCAAAGTCAGTCCCGATGGGGATATCGTCTATTATTTCCCTGAATTACAAATCACCGCAGCAAAAGAGAAAAATCCTCAGCCTATCTCCTCTTATCTGCAAGAAATACCTTGGCGCTTTAGCGAAGCCGATAGCGGGCAATTGCTCCTGGCTGCTGGATTGGGCGGCGTCAATATTGTCGGAGCTTTAATTCTAGGCAATCTGTTTAAAAACGGAGCGATCGCAGTACAAGGTAGTTTCGTTGCCTTTGTCGGCTCGATTTACTGGCTCCTCCTCGGTTACGGCATCGCCTTCTTAGCCGTTCCCCTCATCCGCTATATCTGGCTTCAGTGGGAAAACGGCAAAATTGACGCTCGCAATCAACGCCGTCAAAAACGCGCCCAAACTTTGAAGAGCGCCGACGCCAGCTTGCAAAACAAACTAACTTATGCCAGCCAGTTTGCCGCCCAAACCGTCATATCTGCCGAAAATTTAGCTTATACCTCAGAAACCGACTTAATCGAACAGGACATCCAGCAATTAGAATAAGGCTTCATTGGGAATTGGGCATCGGGCATCGGGCATTGGGCAATAACTAGGGTGTAGGGTGTGGGGTGTAGGGTGTGGGGTGTAGGGTGTGGGGAATTGGGCGCAGGCGGGACGCCCGCGCTACGAGTCCCCTTGTCTCCCCCTCCCCTGGTCCCCCGGTCTCCTGGTCTCCTGGTCCCCTTGTCCCATGCCCAATGCCCAATGCGAACATGCCCAATGCCCCATGCTCGAAATCAGTGTAATCTTTAATTCTAGTTAACTTCTAAGCTACTATTCTATGACTCAAAAGCCTCAAGGTATTGCGCCGACTGGTGCCGAACTTTCGGAAGAGGATGCATCCAAATTAGTGCAAATGCTCCTGCGCAAAGAAGGGACATGGGTAGATTGGGGCCGGGCTTGCCAGCAACTGCAAAAGGCGGGCTACGGCACGCAAACTATTTTTGAACAAACTGGTTTTCAGGGCAGCCAGCAAAACCAAACTATCGTCGCCGCACAAGTATATGAGAGCTTGCTCGAAGTTGGCGTCTCAGAAAAAGTACAAGGGTACTTCTCTGGCCCGCGCAGCGACATCTTATATGAGTTTCGCATTCTCAGCCAAGCCGATCGCGCCGCTGCTGCGGAATTGGCAATGGAGAGAAGACTAGATGTCGATGAAGCCCATCAAGTTGTCAAAGCTATTAAAAATTTTGCTCGTCTCTCCCAGTTACCACAAGGATTTTCTAAGCATCCCGGCGATGCAGTTGCCTATGAATGCTGGCAAGCAGCAAGGAAAAAAAAGGATCTTCAAGACCGCTCCCGCCTTATTGCCCGAGGCTTAAAGTTTGCTAGCAGCCAAGGCGCTAGAGAACAGATAGAGCTATTGCTGAGCGATTTCACTGTAGTGCCCAGCAAAACTGCTCCTATGTTGCCGGTTTATCGCATCGAACTGGAAGAAGAGCTGCCCCGAATTATTCCCGTGGTCGGCAGGCTGCCCCTGACCGTAGATGATTTGCAAGCGGTTCCGATTTTGGACGAAACCGACCCTTTTCGGATGGTGACCCTTTCTGGTGGCGGCGCGATGGCTCCTGTCCCCGGCTGGCAGGTGGTTTTGAAAGCAGAAGACCCGGTGGGTATTTTGTGCCAGAGCGATCGCTTGCCCAAAGCACTTTCTGGCAAAACTGAAGAAGTTCTGGTGCTGATAGACCGCAGGGAGCGCGAATGGGACGATAGCAGCTATTTCTTGGTCGGCCGAGAAAATAATTTAGAATTTCAGTGGTTTGCAGAAGCCCCAGATACTCCTATTTTAGGCAAGCTCCTGCTGGTGATGCGACCGAAAAAGATTTTCGATGAAAATGCTATTCTACAACCGTGGCAAATGGACGATTAGTCGCCATGTTTTCTTATATCGAATACGGTTAAAATACCCAGAAAATTTGAAACCGTAGGACGGGCGTCCCGCCTGTCCGCCATCCCAGGTAGGGACAGGCGGGACGCCTGTCCTACGGGAAGCTCAATTTTTTAGGGCGATTAAACGGATTTGATATTATGTCTTCCTTTCTCGGTCATAGCTTAGTTGGCTCTAGCATCTATTGGTTGGTTCGACCATCTCAAGGCAATTTCTCCGGAAAACGCTTTGTTTGGTTGCTCTGGCTAATAGTTGTCGCCTGCGCTCCCGATATAGATCGTCTGGCGATCGCCCTGAGTTCAAAAGCCAATCAAGGCTTGCGAATAACTCACTCGATTTTCTTCAGCCTTATCCTACCCTGCTGCACCATTGTCTTGCTTCGGTTATTGGGAGTTAAGGGACGGCGGCTGCGCGACCGGAGTCTGCAGGTTATTCTTGCCGGTCTTTCTCATCCGGTTCTGGATCTGCTGGTAGGGGTAACCCTATTACCCCTGCTCTGGCCGATCGCCCTACAGCGATTTAAGCTCCCATTTGGGATTCTGCCCAGTGCCGGTCGCTTGCAACTCTCTAATTATTATTTATATCGCAATCTCTGGATAGAGATGGGAGCCTTGCTGCCTTTGTTGGGCGGTATTTTTCTGCTGCGCCGCCCCCGAGCCAAAACTCCCATACAAAAAGCCGCGATCGCTCTACTATTTTTAATCTCTGCTAGCTTCATGTATTGGGGCTACAGTCTGCCTCGATAAGCGATCGCTCCATCAATCAGCTCGCACCCTTCCTCGACGCTTGCGACTCTAGCCAACTTATCCCGCAGTTCATTAGCACCGGGAAAACCCTTGATATACCAAGTCATGTGTTTGCGGGCTTGTTGCACCCCTCTTGCTCCCTTATATTCCCAAAGCATTTGCAAATGTTCCTTAGCACATTCCAGCCTTTCCACCAGAGTTGGTGGCTGTTTCTTTTCGCCATTCTTGAGAAAATAATCGATTTCTCCCACCAAAAACGGATAGCCCAAAGTGCCCCGAGAACACATTACCCCATCTGCACCGGTTTGCTCCAAACACAGCACCGCCGACTCCACCGAGACTATATCGCCATTGGCAATAACTGGAATAGTCAGCGCTTTTTTAACCTCCCCAATCCATTGCCAATTCGCTTGTCCCGTATAGCCTTGCTTGCGAGTGCGCCCGTGAATTGTAATCATCTGGGCTCCCGCATCCTCCATTCTCCGGGCAAACTCTAGAATATTGATTTCATTTTCATCCCAGCCGATCCGCGTTTTGACCGTTACCGGCACCGAGACGGCATTGGCAACGGCACGCACTATTGCCTCTGCAGTTTCCGGTTCTCGCAATAACTTTGAACCGCCGCCTTTTTTAGTAATCTTATTCACCGGGCAACCCATATTAATATCCACAGTATCCGCGCCTTCTTCTTCTGCCATTCGAGCGGCTTCGGCTAAGAAATCCGGGCGACAGTCAAAAAGCTGGATGCTAATCGGTTTTTCGTCCGGGCTTACTTCCATAATCTTGGGCAGTTCCCGGACGTAGCGCAATCTACTCGCTTGCACCATTTCCGTATAAGTCATCGAAGTTGGCGCATAGCGGCGCACCAAACGGCGAAATACCAGATCGGTCACCCCAGATAAGGGCGATTGCAGGACTCTAGAGTTGACCCGAACGCCACCAATCTCTAGGGGAGTAGCGAGTCTGGCTTTGAGGGTAGGGGAGAGAGAAATCATTTTTGACTCGATTCGGCTAATTGTAAGTGTATGGTGTAAAAATAGTAGAGTAATAATATAGTATTAAAGCAGCCTTGGAACCGACAGAGACCCAATACTTAATTATTAACGCTCTCGAAACCTTAGAGCTATTGTTGCAGCAAACCTTCGATCGAGACAGTGGTTTTTGGTACATTCACACCCCTAGCCCGTCGCTACCAATTGCTATGGTCTTGCCAAGTGGCGATATTACTAGAGTTAATGTACCAGTGAATGCCACGCGAATGGCAGGACCCCAAAGTGTAGTTATTAACGCCCTACAAACTTTGGAACTACTATTACAGCGCGCTCTCGATCCTAACTCTGGTTTTTGCTATATTCGCACTCCCAGCCCCGTACTGCCCATTGCTATAATATTGCCAAACGGCGAGATTGTACCTATCGACTGGATGTCATAAAAATGAAAGAGCCTACAGAAATGAAAACACAGCAATACCAGAGAATGATAGAACTGTCCGACCTGGCAAGGCAGCGCTATCTAGATGCTGGCGGCGATCCGAGACGATCTGCTGACGAAAGATATATGACCGATGAGGAGAAGAAGGAATATTTCGAGCTAGGACGGCAGGTTTTTGGCGTTGAAATCAGAGACGGTGAGGTTTATTGCCAAGGGCGTTCTTGGAAATTGGCGGCTAGTTCGGAAAAATAAGATTGTTCGCGTTTCGCTTTTTGAAGGACGAAGTAGGCGAGACCAATGTAAAATACTAAGAGTAATACCAGTTGGAGGCGATGCGCCAAGCACAATGTTACGAGCGATATTGCGAGGCAGCTTTGCATTACGCCCAATACAAAATACTAGATGATGGCACCTGGTTTGCCGAGATTGATGGGTTTCAGGGGCTATGGGGTAATGGGCCTACAGTTGAGAGTTGTAGGAAAGACTTACTGGAAGCTTTGGAAGATTGGCTGATGCTGAAGTTAGCTGATGGAGACCGGATACCTGCGATCGATGGTATGGAAATAAAAGATGTTGGTAGGGTGCGGCACCTCGCACCCTATGAAGGTTAAACGATATCTAACAGTTCAAAATAACGATCTCGACTGATGCCAGCGGTGTTTAAATTTGTCATAATGTGAGTAACTGGCACTTCCCCGGGACTGGTTTTAACGACTAACGGTCTGTTTATTCCAGGTTTAGTTAAAATTAGATGATCGCCTTTTTGACGGCTAACTGCAAAACCTTCTAGCTCAAAAATTTTTACCAGGGTTTTATAGCGAATGGGTGTAATCTTACGAGCCTGTGCCATCTTTACCTCACCCAATCGCTACTAACTCTGACGCAACAGGCTGGCGGGATAGCCAGATACCATCCTTGAGAACGAGTCCTGCCTCTTCCAGAACCTCTGGCAGAGTTCCCATTGCATCGCATTCCTCGATAAAAGCTTCTAAAGCTTTTCGTACAGAATGCTTGGCCTCTGGGATAGATGACCCAAAGCTGGAAACATTTAGCTCTGGGCAGACTCCGACGAACAAGTCCCCCTCTCGAAAAATTTCAACTCGTAGTTCTATGCGCTCTGGCATAGGGTCTCAAGCCTCCTGTAACTCAAGAAATCGTGCTTTTAAACTACTGTAGCACGGAAGGCTAGCTAGTGGGGCGGCGGATGTCGCCTTGCCCCTGACCAAAATAGGCGCGATTCTAATGCACGGCTGAGGCGCGATCGCTTTTGACCAGGACTTAGGTGCATAAACCGAGCCAGCTCTTTAACTGGAAATGACCCAAATGCCAAACTGGTATCGGATTCTACATAGCCATTATCCCCGAGAATCTGAATAGTCAGTTTGCCATTACGCCATCGCCAGACTTCGGGAACCTTGAGTTCTCGATAAACCGCCATCTTATCAATCGAAGAGCTGGTTAGGTCAATTTCTATCGCCAAGTCTGGAGGCGGGTCAACTTGCAAGTCTATTTCCAGCTTGCCCCGCATCGCCGCTTCGCTTTGAATGTAAAAACATTCGTCCGCTTCTTTGCCAACAGCTTTCGGGCGATCGCGCCAAGTGGTGGATTTTAGACCCATAATTTCTAGACCCAGTTCTTCAGAGTTAATGTGTAAGTTCTAATTTATAAACGTAGGGGCGATAGCATCCCTTAGACAATCTCGGCTATAAATCTAAATATCCGTACTGGGATGCTTCGCCCGAGACAATCTCGGAGTTCGGCACAAATCTCTGGATCGCTAAGCAGAAATTATCCCTACTATAGCGGTTTTCAAATTGATGTGAGGTGTCTGGGGCGAAGCATCCCAATATGAGGGTTGCCGTTAGGAGCGCGCGAGATTGTCTTGGGGATGCTGTCGCCCCTACGTCGCCAACCCTATCGTTAATTACACTTATTTGAGAAACGCTATATAATCGCCCTTCTCCGATGAAAATTGCTTATTTTAAGCACCGATCGCCTTATCCGCCGCCTCGCCCAGTACCTCATCCATCCAATCATTAATGCTTTTAGCGGCTTTCCTCGCAGCCAGAGCAATTTTGCCGTGACGTTCTGGAGTGGTGTGCAAATCGAGTTTACCGGAAAATGGCTTCTCGGGCTCATCTCCTAATTGTTGGCAAAATTCTAGATAATCATCAACAGAATTTTGGAATTATTGGCGAGCTTCTTCGACGGTCTTGCCCTGAAAGGTTATTACGTCATTAATGTAAACAACTTCCCCAAACAAAATTACCGCTTCTACATCTAGCTCAAGCTCGCCCGTGTAGCCCTTATATGTCATCATAGTGTAAAAAATAATCTTACAAGACAAGCGATCGCAGCTTTTCTATGATATCGAAAAAATATTGCGGTCATTGGATAGCGCTCCCTTTTTCTCAGATACCTCCAGACAGGCGACGCAGCCAATCATCTGGCAGGCAAATAGCCAATCTTGCTGCGATCGATAAGCCTTTGTCTTTTTCCAATCTTTTATCTACCAAATAAGCTCCAGATTAAGGACAAAACCGGGCATAACAGTTTCTCCCGATAGAGTCGCCGGATTTTCTAGCACTTCAACTTCCCGTCCCGGGCGATAAATTTCTACTTGTCTGGTGCGTCGATTAATCAGCCAACCCAAGCGAGCGCCATTATCCAGATATTCTTGCATTTTTTCTTGGGTTGCGCTCAAACTGTCGCTCGGCGAGAGCAACTCAACGACAAAATCGGGACAAAGCGGGGGAAATCGCTTTCGTTGCTCCGGGGACATCGCCTCCCAACGATCGCGAGTAAGCCAAGACGCATCGGGAGAGCGAATAGCTCCGCCCTTTAGTTTGAAACCCGTGGAAGAATCGAATGCTATGCCGAGTTCCGCTCTATGGTTCCAGTTATAGAGCTTAGCGGTCAGTGTTGCATTGCGGTTGCTGGCTATTCCACCGGCTGCTGGCATAATAATCAGTTCTCCTGCGGCCGTGCGTTCGAGCCTCAGAGTTTCGTTGTGCCAAGAGAGCTGATAAAACTGCTCGTCGGTCAGCTCCATAACTGAATTCAGGTTTACAGTGAAAACTGTCATATCGATTATTGGGTATTTTAGGTAAAATCTTACCAAATATTTGCAAAATTTAGATGCTGGCGGTCTCGCTGTCAAAGAATAGCGCTAGTCCCTCGGACTAAAGGTATGCCCGTTTTGGCCGCATTGTTCTGGTTGCCATAGTGGCGATCGCTGGCCTTATCCCAGCAGGCTGGTCCTGGTTAGCCTACAAAGAGCGTAAAAATATTCCATTTTTGCTAAGAAATAGAACATTTTCAAATAAACTAATGCAGTATAGTGAAGGACAAATAAAAACTACATAAGTCCAACGATCGCTAGTAACAAACTAATTATCTGAAGCTCAAATAAGCCTTGGGGTTCTGTTCCGCATAAGGTCCTTCATAGGAGTCCTATTTTGCTCCGCCCATTATCGCTCGCGGGTTCTTGGCGCTTCTTTAAAGAATGGATGCTCTCTTGTCTGCATCCAGGTTCTCCAATACCCCCATTTACCCATTTTCCGTCTTGGTAAACATAAGCCAAGGACTCATCAAGAGATTGTTTGCTGTAGCAATAGTTAATTTATGTAACTTAATTTGTAATTCCTTGGAAAATATGTGGTTGCGGTGCTAATCTTGCAATTAAAGAGAAACAGCGCTTTCCTTAACTGGGGTAGAGCCAAAACATAGGGGGTAAGACCCCACAATTAGATAAGGTAACGGGGAGCGGGGGACAGTTAGTTCCCAATGTTCAATGCTTTCTATCTGTCAGACTGCTCCCCGTTGCCAGCATTTCCGCCCCTCCCAGGAGGGGAACTCGAACAAGTCGCCCAAGGTAGCGATCGCGGTACTTTCTTTCCCAGAAACCTCCCCAGTTGAAACATAAGGAGCTTGAATTTATGACCATTAAGAAGTACAAGATTCATCCAGGGATTGGGATTGCCCGTTTAGGCAATAGCGAAGAAGAATACTTCATAGGTCCTGAGGTGCCTGACCCCAATTTCATTCCGCCAAAGGGAAATTATCGAGATGGATCTAACAAAATTCGTCGTCAAGGGTGTCGCTTCCGAATCTACGAATACACTTACGAAGACGAGTCTTCTACTGAGCCGCAGACAGTGCAAGAGATTGACTACGAAACTGCTGAGATTACATGGCATGTCCATATCGCTAATTGTAAGTCTTTTGTTGACTCAGATGTTGATGCTAATAAGGTGCCCAACGATCCTGGGGAAAAGTCAATACAGGCCAAAAGTAGCGGTCGAGTTGAAATTTTTGGAAGTATTTTTGAGCAGGACGTGCAACTTGGTACCCTTATAATTGAAGAGGATCGCAAGGGTCCTCTAGTGGTGCTGGGAGGCTTCGGGCGTTCCTCCTGCAAGAACCCTGCTTCTTGTCCAAAGCCTGAAAAAATTCGTAACAAGGAATGGTACGACGATGTTTCTGATGGGTCAGTTAAGGCAACAATCAGTATCGGGGGAGACAACGTACCCGATGAAAACATAGAACCAGCTTGGGTCGTTGTTGGCGTTCCTGCATACGCCGCACCCATCATCAATATTGTGACCCTCGACGACGTAGCTTACGACATTGCAGTAGAAAAAGAATGGATCTCAAGGCCAGACAAACCTTCCTTTCTTCATGATATTTATCCTGTTCTACGCCGGACATCAGAAATGGGCTGGGTGAACAGCAGCGCAAGAAGTTGGCATGGTTCTGGCAGTAGCTATGATTTCTTAAGTGTTAGTAAGTTTCCAGAACTAAGCGATCCAAACGAGGATTCCTCATACCGCGAACAGGTATTAGGCAGTATGAGGAATCCGATCGTCAGGGGCGGGAGAAATATGCCTTCGTTGGCAGGAGGACTTACCGTAACCAAATACCAGTACGAGCAATTTCAGAAATGGAGCAAGGGAAATTTTCAGGATGATTGGCCACCAGGACAAAAACCCTGGGACTCTACGGGATTATTTGACGACCTATCGGAAACCGAAAAGCTCGATCGCGCTGGTTTATGGTCTGCCGTCGGCGGCTCGTTCAAACCTGGCATGGAGGTTGGGGATATTATTAAAGACTCCAATATTTACAAGGAGCCTTTCCGGCTCAATCCCGATAAGGTAAAGCCTGGTGACTTGACGAAAACACTTTCGACACCATGGCAAGCGGACTTTATTATAAGATGTCGCGAGTGGTGGTGGCCTGCAGCGCGGCCCGGTTCGGTCACAAATAATGGAACCGACTTTTACAAATGGGTACCAACAAAATGGATCGCGGAAAAGACAGTAGATAATTGGTGCCAACTTGGCTTCATTAAGAAAAAGGATAATGGTGAAGATAATTCCCCCTCTTTTATTGAAGAGGAACGCTTGGTTGATGAGAGTGCGCCGGCCTGCTAAGATAGTTTAGAGGGGGCGGTTACGAGCTAAGTCTGGTTTTCCGAGCGTCCGAAACGGCAGATATCGATTCCAAGATTTGCACCTCGATGGTGCTAGCGCTTAGCCGATAGGGCTTCCGTGCGACAAGCGGACATAGAATAATTGTCAAACCCAGACAAAACGAACCATTCGACTTCGCTCTCCCGAGCGAAGTCGAATGGTTCGGGAGAGCCTTTTCTTGTTCCCCGTTCCCCGTTACCTGTTATATCAATGGACAGTCATAACTCAGAAGCAGCCCAGGTCGCGGTTGTAGGTGGGGGGCCGGCAGGGCTAGCTACAACAATAGCCCTTGCCCGCCTCCAGATCGGTTGCATCGCTATAGAGGCAAGCGACTATGCCCAACCGCGCCTGGGAGAACATCTAACCCCAGAGGGGGTGATGGTATTGCAGGGACTCGGTCTCTGGAACGATGGATTCGCGGGCAAACACCGTCTCTGTTACGGCGTCCGTTCTGCTTGGGGAGAGGATAGCATTGCCCAGAGCGACTATATTTTTCATCCCTGCGGCCATGGGGTCAACTTGAGCCGTCCTGCTTTTGACTGCGACCTAGCGGCCTTAGCCCGCAGGGAGGGAGTAGAGATACTGCTCTCCAGCCAATTAAAAACGGTTCGGCGAGAGGGGGAGGAATGGGTTCTCTCCCTCGACGCCCCCACGGGTCGCAGAACTGTAAGGGCGGCATTTCTGGTAGATGCCAGCGGACGAAATGCCGTAGTTGCCAGGAGCCAGGAGCAAAAGTCTCGCTACCGCGATCGCTTGGTGGGGATTGCGGCTTTTTTACAACCGCGCAATCCATCGAGCGAGGGGAATGGGGAAACTTTGCTTTTGGAAGCCTGCGAATGGGGATGGTGGTATTTTGCCCGCCTTCAGGATGGCCGAGGCGTCTTCCTACATATGACCGATGCGGATCTGCTGGCTCCGGGAAAAGAGGGCGCTCTTAAAACATGGCGCGATCGCCTGGAAGCGACCAGATATTTTAGGGAAGTAGCTGACAGCTACGAACCCCCCGAAACTGTCATTGTCCGGTCGGCGCGGAGTCATTGTCTGGAGCGGGCGGCCGGGGAGCAGTGGCTGGCAGTGGGAGATGCTGCTATGAGTTTCGATCCATTGTCTTCAATGGGCATTACAAAGGGATTGAAGAGCGGCATAGTTGCCAGCCAGATAGTTTTGAGGTATTTTCAGGGAGATACTTCAGCCCTCGAAACCTACAACCATGACATCCAACAGCAGTTTGCAAGTTACCTAGAACAGCGCGCTGCTTACTACCAGATGGAACGGCGCTGGCCGACTTCCCCATTCTGGCAGCGCCGATCTAGTTAGGGGAATTGGGAATAGGGAATTGAGAATTGGGA
Organism: Oscillatoria sp. SIO1A7; assembly: GCA_010672965.1. Classification (GTDB taxonomy): domain Bacteria; phylum Cyanobacteriota; class Cyanobacteriia; order Cyanobacteriales; family Laspinemataceae; genus SIO1A7. Next base: position 77,571 of record JAAHFN010000017.1, on the reverse strand, counting down.
ATTGGGAATTGGGAAGCCACGGTTTCTCCGATTCCCACCTCTTAACATGGGGTTTAGTTCTACATGGCGTAAAACCCCACGGTATAAATTCTGAATGAGCGAATTTTGAATTCCGCGCAGCGGCACTAGCCTTAATCCGTACTGCTATAGAACCCATGTTATCCCGGAGTGCTTTCGTCAATTACAACAAATTAACCTTGAGGTGACAATGAAAATATTGCTGACAATTGTAATGGCTTTACTGTTGTTCATTTGTCCTGCCAATAATGCAAATGCAGCAGTCAGTTTAGCAACAAGTTTTGATGCCGAGGCTGCTGAGAATAATGGTTGCGAAGAAGCGATCGACATTAATGCGGATTATGCACAGAAGCCGTTTCAAAACCCAGAGGAATGGGTGTCTTCTGATGGACTACTAAAGGAAACTCTGAAAGTCCAATACGGTGAAAAGAAGATTGGAAACTGCAACGTCAATCTTCGCTCCTACAATGGCGAATTAGTAGGACCTACCTTGCGAGTAAAACCGGGGGACACTATTAAGATTAAGCTGATTAATGATTTGCCACCGGAACGGAGTCAGACGCCCTCAACAATACACGAAGAATCGCCTGATTGTACCTATGAAGAACCCACAACAGCGAACAACACTCCGCACAATTTCAATACTACTAATTTTCATACCCACGGCCTTCATGTCGATCCAAATAAGTGCAGCGATAATGTCTTGCGATTGATGAAGCCGAAGAAAGAGAAAGAAGGCAAGTCACCAGATTATAACATTGAAGTTAAAATCCCCGAGAATCATCCGTCAGGAACGTTCTGGTATCACGCGCACCTTCACGGCTCGACTGCGCTGCAAGTCTCTAGCGGTATGGCCGGAGCCTTAATTGTCGAGAATCCGAAGCGCGGGCTAGATAAGATACCACAAATTGCAGCAGCCAAGCAAAAGATATTTGTGTTCCAGCAAATTGCCTACGACGAGGATGGCCAGATAGAAAACTATAATAACATGGGATCGACTGCATGGAAAAACGGCAAGTGGCATACCACGGTTAACGGCCAAATTGTTCCGGTAATTATAATGCGACCCGGAGAGGTGCAACGCTGGCGTTTCATTCACGGAGGGGTGCGAGAAAGTATCAATCTAGAACTGCGGGATCGGTTAGGTCGGCAAATTCCACTTCATGAAATTGCTGTAGATGGCATTGCTTTAGGAAAGCTTGACTCTTGGAAGAATGCTCCGATTGAACTCGAACCGGGTTATCGCAGTGACGTACTTGTTAAGGCAAGACCTTGGTGGAAGATTTCGCAGGAATATTACCTGGTTGACAGGCCGACCTCCTCTCGAATATTGTTTCCAACAGGAGAGGCAGGACATATACTGGCTAAAGTGGTCGTTGCAATGACCCCTCCTTTGTCAATGGACTTACCTGATAACGAGCAAATGGCCGAAGCTAAGAAAAAGGACGCACCCCCGAATATCAGCGAAGAAAAAATAGCGGACGAACCTCAGACTCTTTCTTTTAGTATTTCAGGCGGTCAATTCATGGTTGATGGCAAGCCATTCAGCCTGAATAATGTACGAGAACTCGAACTAGGTAAGGCCGAAAGGTGGGAATTAAAAACTGACGAGCAATCGGTGGCACCAAGTCATCCTTTCCACATCCATGTCAATCCCTTTCAGCACGATCGCCTGGAACCGGGTCAGAAAGAGTGCGTTTGGCAAGACACTTGGCTGGGCTGCTTGTTGTGTCGCGAACCGAAGACAGAGCGCATTTGGCGAGACACGCTAATGGTTAAGCAGGGAACGCCGGAAACAATTCTTACTCGTTACGACAAGTTTACAGGTAAGTTTGTTTTGCATTGCCACATCCTAGATCACGAAGACCAGGGTATGATGCAATTAGTTCAAATAAACAAAGCAAGCCAGAGCGGCTCAGAATGATATTCTCATTGTTTTCTTTTGGCCAACAGTGATTTATAAAAGAGCGATCGCCTTAGCATTCCTTGGCATTCGTACTGCGATCGCTCTTTTATAAAAAAAACTCAGCGCCGTCCTAAAATAACCCTGGCATGGGCATTGGGCATTGGGCATTGGGCATTGGGCATTGGGCATTGGGCATTGCTTGCAAGATGGGGAAGGCGATCGCTTTTACTGTCCTCGTCCCGGCTTGCAATCCACAAAACCCAACGCCTCTGCATCGAGAAAACTGGCGATCGCCATCTCAATCGTCGCTTCAATCGGATAGTCAATCTCCTCGGCACGGGCGAGCAAAGCAGCTCGAATCCGTTCGGGCAAACATTCCAGAATAACCTTGGCGCGATCGGCGGAGAGTTGTTCTAAAAGTTGTACTTGCATAACATTACCCTTCGGTTGGGATACGAACGTTGTACGGGGGGTCGGTTTCTCGGCGGAAGGAGCGCGATCGCTCCTCCAATCTCCGGTAAAATTTTTTTTTGCAGAGCAATGGGGGCGATCGCGGTACTTTCCTTCCCAGAAGTCTCAATAGGAAGCGCGATTTCGAGCCTGGAAGTCCCCTAAAAAAAACCCACCCGCTACCGCTACACGGTCATACTGACGGTCGGCGGCATTTTGGGGTGGGCTATATTCCTGCCGGCTAGTTCCTGTAGATGTCAATGGACTTGGGCCAACAAGTTCAGAGATCTACCCTACCAGCCGGGCTTTTTCAAGGAGAACGTTTTTCGATTGACAACGCCTCCTTGCTATTTGCTCGTTTTTTTCTCATTCTTAAGGGTCGCGGCTAGCCGTGGCCCTCTTTTGTGCGCCTTCTATTGAGGCGCTAAAACTATATTAGCATCTTTTTGCTCGACTTTCAACATTAAAAACAAAAATTTTTTGCAATTTTTTACATTTTGCACGGCCGTATAGCTTTAGATGACACTACTGTCAGATATGGGGCGTGGGGCCGCCTACGGTGTGGGGTGTGGGGAAAATTCCCGCAGTTATAGCAGTACGCAAATAAGTTAGGACATTTATAAATGCTCGTTCCTTAGTCAGTTCCTACTTTTGACTTTTGACTTTTGACTTTTGACTTTTAGATAGCAGGACTTTAGCTGACTGCTGACTGCTGACAGCTAATCGCTTACTGCTATAATTTTGAATTTTGAATTCCGCGCAGAGCGTATTATTTATTTAGACCAATTCTTTATGAAGCTGCACGCAGTTCGCCGTTCGGGCTGAGCGGAGTCGAAGCCCTGGGCTGACTGGGCTTCGACTCCGCTCAGCCCGAACGGTATACGGTATATAGATAAAGGTCGTTATTTGTTGCAGCTTCACACAGAAACGGTATTAGAAGCCAGATCTCGCAACATATCCCAAGCAAAAAATGCCATGACTTCAGAAAAATCCGACCTGAAACCCTACGACCTGATTATTATCGGTTCTGGCAACGGTGCCTGCGCTTTCTTGAGCCATTACCTGGCTCACTCAGAAGACAACGACGCCCGGGTGCTAGTTCTCGAACGGGGGGATAGCTTCTTCAACACCAGCGACATCACCCACCAAATTAACTGGACCAAATCCTACGCTGAGGGCAACATCTTTAAATTGCATAACGCCCTAACTCCCGACGGGAAACCGATTATTTCTGGCTGGGCTTGCACTATGGGTGGAGGTGGCTCCATTAACTACACCATGATTCACGAGTCGTCGAGGTGGCTCGCGGAGCATCTCGGCCATAAAGAATCCTACTGGGACGACCTCAAGGCCGAGCTAAACGCCAAGTTTGAGCGCCCCGACCCTTCCATTAACGAAACCCCAGTGACTCAGCATATTCTTGAGACTGGCGAAGCTGCGGGCTTTCAAGCCCCCAACCCAGGCCACCGCATTGAGAATATTCCCAGCTACCAGGACTACCAAACCTATTCCGATCGCCAGGCCAAGCAGCTCTACCAGTTTCCCACCCAGTTCAACCCCTTTGGTCAACGCACCAATAGCGGCGTCTCGATTGTCGATTGGGACGATCCTCGCCTGGAACTTAAGACCCGTTGCCAGGTGGAATCTCTGGAATTTGCCCCGATTGACTCTCCCGAAGCTGACGGGTCAAAAGCCCAATGCGTGGCGGTGCAGGCGAGATTTCTCGATAGCGACCAGACCGATTCCATTCGCATTCCCCTGACCAGGGGCGGTAAAGTCATCCTCTGTGCCGGTGCAGCCAGTCCCCGCCTCTTAATGCCCTATCGCCAAACCTTGCAGAATGAGGCGATCGGCCAGCAGGCCAGCGACCATATCGTCCTGCCCCTGGGAATTTATCTGCTCGACAAAGACCTGAAAGTCTCCCCCAAGGATGTCTATGGGCCAGTCTTTGCTACCACAGTTTGGCAGCCCGAGCAGAGCGAGCCGGGAACGGCGACGGTCTGTTGCTTTGACTTTTTTACGGGTAATTTTGAGAAGCTCTGGTACATTGTCTCTCATCTTTATCTGGCCTTTTTGCTGCCCAATTGCGTCAAGCGCGTCGTGCTGCGTACCCCCTGGCTGTTTGCAGTTGTTAAAAATACCGTGCGGATTTTGATTTCTATCGTCAACTTTTTCCTCAATTTCGGTGCGGGGATAATAGACCTGCTCAATGGCAGACCTTGGGCTCCCGAGAAAATCGAGCTAATTACAGCGATCGTCAAATACAACCCGGCTCGCACTGGAGAATACGAGGATAAAGATTCTCGCATTACTCTGGATTTCTTTGCAGAAGAAGAAGTCCAGAAAACCCAGGAACGAAGAAACAATCGCTTCAATCAGGACAAAACCGTAGCCAAAACAGTCATTGCCGAGCAGTTGCCCTTGATGGAGCAATTGGGCAGCAAGCCTCCGTGCATTGTCCAGTGCATATTCCACTGCCTTACGAAAATTCCTTTTAATCAAAAACAGGTCAATCGCTATGTGGAAGCCTACAGCAAGCGGTTCTTGCTCTCGGAGCAGCATATGGCGGGAGGCTGTTTGTTCGGTAGCGCTCTGGATTTGGGAGAAAGCGATCGCTCCCAAACCGGCAAAGTTAAAGGCTCCAGCAACCTGCATGTAGCGGATCTATCTGCCGTGCCCCTGCCTCGCATTAGCCCTCAGATGACAGCTTATTTGGTCGGCTTTCATGTGGCCAAGCAGCTTTACCCCGAGCGATCGGGCTAAAGGCGTGCCTTTGAAGAAAGATTGTTACGAGGGGGAAGGCTAGAGATGTCCCGCATTGTTTTGTTTGAAGTGGGTAGCGATCGCTGGCTTTATCCAGGCAAGCCGGTGCTGCTTTAAGTCAAATTATCGTAACAATCTTTCCTTTTTGAAAAATAAATTTACATTAAAAATGATTCAATGCAGTATAACTATAGCTAAGGACATCCCTAACATATTCTTGCAGCGGACGCGAGGGAGGCAAGTCGGCCGATCCTGAAGAGGGTCTCGCCCCGCCGAGCAGAGCCGTTATATGGCTGACCGTTCAAAAGGCAATCAACCCATTAGAAATTGTTTAATCTTAAGGAGGTCTCAATGACAAGTTTTTTTGTACAACCAGTCCCAAAACCAGAAAACATTCCAGAACTGAAGCCGCTCTACGAACACCAGAAGACGGATCCTAATTTTGTCACTAACCTGGAAAATTCTCTGCAGATGGCTTTGAACAAGGCGTCGCAGGGACTTAATCCCCTTTTGTTCAAAGCACTTCCGTTTGGAACTGGAAAATGGCCGATAACCTTCGACGATTACGCCAATTTCCTCGCCTGTTTTTCCCACTGGATTCCGCATCAAGACAATAACCCAGCGTGGCTTGCCCCGGCCCCTCCGCTCTTTGAACACCAAGAGGTTTTCGACCATCTCTGCTTCTTTTACTGGCTAATTGACCAACCTGTTTGCCCCGGCGGGCAAGTTCTACAGCGGTATTACAAATGGTTCGAGGACTTCCTGGTTGATTATGCAAAATTGTGGGGTTCAATCCTCGACACGCCAGCATCGTTCAACGACGATATTTTAAATAGCTTCTTGAAATTTTCCTCAAAGTATCGGGTGCAGGACTCGATGATCGGTGGCCATCCTAACGAGCCGTGGCATACGTTCAACGACTTCTTCTCCCGCAAGCTGAACCCTGGTCTGCGGCCAATCTCCGGCTCGGGAGATAACAAGGTCGTTACAGTCCCTGCTGACTGTACCTACAAACAGTATTACAAGATCGATAGTAATTCCGACATCGTCGATGCTTCCGGAACCAAGACAAGTGTGGTCATTAAGGGCACCCACGCATATGGCAATGTGAAACAGCTTCTGAAAAATAGTAAGTACGCAGACTATTTTGCTGATGGCTACTTCATCCATTTCTTCCTCGGTCCATACTCGTACCATCGCTTTCACGCGCCGGTGTCCGGGGAGGTGATGGAATGCTACCCGCTCGTGGGTCAAGTGTACCTCAAGGTGGACATTGGGGGCCAGCAGTTCCAGGCCTATGACAAGACTACAGACGGCTACGAGTTCGATCAGGCTCGCGGCGTTCTTACCATTGACACCTCGGGTTCACCAGATGGTAATGTCGGTATCGTAGCCGTGGTTCCAGTCGGTATGTGTCAAGTATCGGGGGTTAACATGACTCACAAGATTAACACAACGTGCCGCAAGGGTGACGAATTCGGATACTTTACGTTTGGTGGCTCCGATATTATTGTTCTGTTTCAGAAGGGAGCCAATCCTAAGTACAACCCGACCTTCTTCAATAACCCTCCCCCTTACTCGCCTTACGGTACCGAGTTGGCTAAGGTCTCGCCACAGTCCCGATACAAACTCCCGAAGATAATTGCCTTTATTGTCTTGGCCATCCTATTGCTCGGATTTGGCTATTGGATCTGGAGGACAGTTGTGTAATTGATTGCGGATAATTTTGGCTCCTTTGGATCCTGAAAGTCCAAGCAAGCTCGGTGGCAGGTTGGGTTGACGGACGAAGCCCCAACCTTCCACCGAGCTTGCGTCCCGTTCCGTTTGCAGATGCGATCGCCCTCCCAGTCTCTCGGAGGAAGGCGCGCGATCGCACCTCCAATGTCCGGTAAAATTTTTTTTTGCAGAGCAATGGGGGCGATCGCGGTACTTTCCTTCCCAGAAGTCTCAATAGGAACAGGACTTACGCAAACTGTCCGTATTTAGTATTTGTAGGGGCAATCCTCCCGTGGTTGCCCCTATTCCTAGAGTCTATGCGTAAGTCCTGAGGAAGCGCGATTTCGAGCGTGGAAGTCCCCTAAAAAAACCCACCCGCTACCGCTACACGGTCATACTGACAGTCGGCGGCATCTTGGGGTGGGCTATATTCCTCCCGGCTAGTTCCTGTAGATGTCAATGGACTTGCTGCAACAAGTTCAGAGATCTACCCTACCAGCCGGGCTTTTTTCAAGGAGAACGTTTTTCGATTGACAACGCCTCCTTGTTAACATTGCGTGTTCTTTTCAGTTTAAAGGGTCGCGGCTAGCCGTGGCCCTCTTTTGTGCGCCTTCTATTGAGGCGCTAAAACTATATTAGCATCTTTTTGCTTGACTTTCAACATTAAAAACAAAAATTTTTTTTACCTTCCCACATTTTGCACGGCCGTATAGCTTTAGGTGACATGTCTCCCAGATGCGGACAGGGGCGCAGGATAATTGCGGATCCGAGAGTCGATGGCTCCAACGCCGCAGATTCCCGAGCATATCTATTACACCAGTTTGAGAAACGCCATATATAGCACTACGGATTCGGGTTAGGACAGTTGCAAAACGCCAACATCTTGAATTGGCAAGGCTTTGACGCTCAAGCTGAAAGCTCAAAGCATGTCCCGAGGCTAAGTCTAGGCGTAGGCGTAGCCTGCCCTCTGGGGCATAGCCTGCCCAAGGAGGGCATAGGGCTGACTGCTTACTGCTATATAATGGTGTGACGGGCAAAAAAAACCGGACTCCTCGGGGAGCCCGGATGCAAGGGACTCCTCGGGGAGCCCGGATTGCTTACAGGTTAGGTGCGATCGCGGACGCGCAGGAGACCTAAAGCGAGGAGTCCTTGGACCGCCTTGATACATTGCTCGATAGTTAGTTTGCACTCCCGAGCCATGTCGCTGTAGGTGCGCCCTTTCAAGTTACGGGCGAGCCAGCCAAACACTAAGATTTCCTCACGGGTGAGGCGGCGGCGGCCTTCGGGATTGCTGTCAGTGTTGATTATCAGGTTGTCCAACGACGAGGGAAAGCTATTCATAAGCTTAACAATTTAGCGTTTACTGTTTCGGGGGAGCATTTAGCTCCCTTTTTTCTGTCTTATCCTTACTATAACACCATTTTTTAGATTGTCAAACCTTTTTGCAATTATTTTTTATTTTTTTGGGAATTGTCTAAGAAGCTTGCCTTTTTTCGTAGGATAATCGCGGGGGGTAAGAGCGATCGCGACTTTCCCTGGCACGAAGAGGGGGGAGCCGCCTACGGAGTGTGGGGAGAGGGGGGAGCCGCCTACGGAGTGTGGGGCTTTCAAGGGTATGTTTTTTATAATCACGCGGTCGTTGGGGGGCATGGGTTTCTGGGGCGAAGCATTCCAAGGCAAAACATTAATTTGTAGCAAAAATTGTCTCGGGAATGCTGTCGCCCCTACGCCTTGTTTCGGGCGTCGATCGTGGCCAAAAAACATCAAATCTAAAAAACATACCCTTGAAAGGGAGTGTGGGGGGAGTGTGGGGAGAAGGGGGAGTGTGGGGAGAGGGGGAGAGGACAATTTTATTTAATTCTTCCCACACTCCGTAGGCGGCTCCCCACCCTTCCCCCTCTCCCCACCCTCCCCACCCTCCCCACCCTCCCCACAGGGCTTTTTAGATTTATTCAGCAAGACCTATATATATAGGAGTCGCAAGGGCGAATGCCATATGCCCCGATGGGCAGGCTATGCCCCAGAGGGCAGGCTACGCCAACGCCAACGCCCCTACAAACATGAGTGTCCTAAACTGTCTTGGTAGTGCAATATAGCAATAAGCGGTCAGCTGTCAGCAGTCAGCAGTCAGCTACAGTCCTGCCATACGCAACAGAGAGAGATTTGTGACTCTTGGTAGTGCAACAGTAGTGCAATATAGCTTCCTCAACCCAGCGGACGCCCGCAACCGTCTCGCTCTCAAAAAGAAAAAAGGGACGCGGCAATGCTGCGTCCCTTTTTTCTCGTTATATTACTTGGCTAGAAACAGGCGTCTCGCCTGTCCTACGGGAATTTTTAATTTTTATGGGTAAAGCGGATTCTAGCTAAGGTGTGCTTCGGCGCGGGGACAGGCGAGACGCCTGTCCTACGGGAACGTTCTACTACTATTCCCAATGCCCAAGAAAGCTCTGCTGCGATCGCTGCTCTGCTGCTCTGTGCCTGACCGCTGACTGCTGAGAGCTGACCGCTGACCGCTATGAATGCCCAATTCCCGCTACTCAACTCCTTCAATCCGGTCTTCTATTTCCTGGTACAACTGGCGCAAGCGATCTAAATTGCTCTCGCTAGTTTCCCAGTAGCCGCGACCGTTCACCTCCAGCAAAGTGCTTTTAGCTGACTGCTGAGAGCTGACCGCTGACCGCTATGAATGCCCAATGCCCGCTACTCAACTCCTTCAATCCGGTCTTCTATTTCCTGGTACAACTGGCGCAAGCGATCTAAATTGCTCTCGCTAGTTTCCCAGTAGCCGCGACCGTTCACCTCCAGCAAAGTGCTGACAATCTTGCGGAAAGAATGGGGATTTGCTTCCATCAGGCGCTGGCGCATAGCCTCATCGCTAATAAAAGTCTCGTTAGTCTCCTCATAGACCCAATTATCCACCGCCCCAGCAGTAGCAGACCAGCCCATAGTGTTAACTAAGCGCTTGGAAATCTCGCGCACTCCTTCATAACCGTGAGCCAGCATTCCCTCGTACCACTTGGGATTGAGCATCTTCGTCCGCGCATCCAGGCGCACGGTTTCCGAAAGCGTCCGCACCTGAGCGTTAGCCGTCGTAGTATCGGCCATATAGGCAGCGGGCTTCTTGCCATCAGATCGCAGGTTTTGGATAGTTTTCGTCGGGTCGGAGTCGAAATAATGGGATACGTCCGTGAGACTGATTTCCGCAGAATCCAGATTTTGAAAAGTCGCGTCAGCAGTTTTCAGAGAACTCTCGAAAATCTGCCGGTCTTGTCCCATCGTCCCGGGATTGTCAGAGGAGAAAGCAAAAGACTTCCGCTTCAAGTACATTTCCTGCAATTCCGCTTCCTCTTCCCAAGTGCTATTCTCCACGGCCAAGTTGACATTGGCGGCGTAGGAACCGGAAGCATTGGAGAAAACCCGCGTAGCCGCTTGGCGCAGATTAATGCCCAAATCTTGCGCCTGCTTGATGGCGTGCTTGCGAACAAAATTCATTTCTTCGGGTTCGTCCGCTTCTGCTGCCATTTTCACTGCCTTATCCAGCAGGTTCATCTGATTGACGAACAAATCGCGGAAAACCCCAGAACAAGTAATAACTACGTCAATGCGAGGCCGCCCCAACTCTTCTAGGGGAATCAGCTCCAGCTTGTTGACCCGTCCCAAGGCGTCGGGCACTGGCTTAGCGCCGACCATCCACATCACCTGAGCTAGGGATTCGCCGTAAGTCTTGATATTGTCCGTGCCCCAGAGAACCACTGCAATAGTTTCTGGATAAGCGCCGCCATTCTCAGCCCGCTGCCGGTCCAAGAGCCGATCTACTACTATTTTGGCAGACTGGACTGCAGCGGCAGTGGGAATGGATTGGGGGTCGAGGGCGTGCATGTTCTTGCCAGTGGGCAACACGTCTGGGTTGCGAATCGGGTCGCCGCCGGGACCGGGCAAGACATATTCCCCTTCTAGAGCCCGCAGCAGAGCGCCAAGTTCGTTATCGGCGCAGATTTGTTCGAGGCAGAATTCCAGATATTCAAATAGAGGCTTGATGGGTTCCGGGTCAACGTTGCTATAACCTGCTTCGTGCAGGGCGCGAGTCCAAGGATCTTTTTTGCCCATCTGCAAAAAGTTCAGTTTGGAAACTTTGGATACGCGGCCGTCGGCGTCGGTTTGTTCTTGGACTAAGGCAGCGATCGCAGCCTCAGTTGCCCCGAGGATTTTTTGCAAGAGTTCTACATCTTCGAGAATGCCTTTGTCGTTGTTTTGGTAGATCTCGTTGATGTCGCGATCGATGCTGTTGGCGATTATGCGGGGCAGAGAGACGATTTCTTCTTCTTCGCGATCGAGGCTGGCAATGCTGACTAGGGTGGCGATCGCCTCATTTGCCGTAGGAGCCTTACCAATCGTATGCAACCCGCAAGGCAGCAAGCGCGAGGAAATCTCCATCAGCCGCCGATAAACCATACCGACAAGATTATCCCGCTCTTCGGCAGTCAGCTCGCTGGCATCCTTCTCCGGCAAGTCGATATCCCGATCCAGATTGACCAAGCGGCATTTATCGGCGATCGTATTCACAATCGCCACCCCGCGCCCGGTATCCTTGAGGGTTTGATAAGAACCCACCAGCTCTTGCAACTCTTGCAAACCCTTATAGAGTCCGGCATTCTCCGCTGCTGGCGTCAGGTAAGAAATCGTCTGGGCGTAGCTGCGACGCTTGGCAATTGTCGCTTCCGAAGGATTGTTCGCCGCATAGTAATAGACATTGGGAATGCTGCCAATCAGATTATCCGGGTAACAATCCCCAGACATCCCGATTTGCTTACCGGGCATAAACTCCAGGGAACCGTGGGTGCCGAAGTGGAGTACGGCATCAGCGCCCCAGATACGTCCGAGATAACTATAGTAGGCGGCAAAGCCGTGATGGGGGCTGGCGGAATGGGAGAAGAGCAGGCGCATCGGGTCCCCTTCGTAGCCAAAGGTAGGCTGGACGCCGATAAAGATATTGCCGAATGCCTTGCCATATATAAGGAGATTCTCGCCATCGGTGTTGAGATGTCCTGGAGGCGGTCCCCAGTTTTCGTGCAGCCGCTCCGAGTAGGGCGTCAGTCGCTCGTATTCTGCCACGGACATCCGGTGAGCCACGTTGAGTTCCGGACTGGCGTATTGGGCGGTGGCGTCGTGGATGACTTCTTGCATCAGCTTCTCGGCAGACTCTGGCAAGTTTTCCACGTCATAACCGTTATTTTTGAGCGCCGTCATCACTTCATATATGCTTCCGAATACATCCAGATAGGCAGCAGTGCCGACATTGCCTTTATCTGGGGGGAAGCTGAAGATAGTGATAGCGATTTTTTTGTTTAGTTTGGGCTTGCGGCGCAGGGAGGCCCATTTTAGAGCGCGCTGGGCTACGGCTTCGATGCGGTCTTGGAGAGCGATCGCCTTACCAGTATTTCCATCCCGTCCCGATAGAATAATCGGCTCGATTGCCCCATCCAGTTCGGGAATGGCAATTTGCAAAGCTACCTGAATCGGATGCAGTCCCAAATCGCTCTTTTCCCATTCTTCAGTGGTTTGGAAGACTAGGGGCAGGGCAACCATATAGGGTCGATTCAAACGTTTCAGGGATTCAATTGCCTTGGGATGGTCTTGTCGTGCGGGGCCGCCAACCATAGCAAACCCTGTCAGGGATACGACTGTATCGATTAAAGGCAGGGGCTCGACGCCTTTTGGTCCGACATCCCAGAAATAAGCATTAATTGGCTTGGAGAAATCCAAACCGCCAGCAAATACCGGGATAACTCTGGCACCCATTGCTTCTAGTTCTTGCACCATTGCCACATAATGGGCGTCGTCGCCGGTAACCAGGTGCGTCCGCTGCAGAACCAAGCCAACGCAAGGGGCGAGGGGGTCTTTGAGGTCGTCGGATATTTCGGTGCGATCGTTGTACCAGGTCAGGTATTCCTTAACATCCTCAAACATTTTCGGAGCCAAGGGGTGCCATATGCCCATATCTGGATAGACCACCGGATCTCGATATTTGAGGGGTACGTCTTGGAGGGCTTTGCTTTCTTTAAAGACGTATTTATCCGCCAGCATCAGCAGGAAGTTTTCCAGATTTTCCGTCGAGCCTCCCAGCCAATACTGGAAGCTGAGCATAAAGTTGCGAGCGTCCTGGGCTTTGTCGATGGGCAGGTATTTGAGAACTTTGGGTAGGGTTTGCAGCAGCTTGAGCATTCCGTCTTGGAAGCTAGAGCCAGATTTTTCTTTGCGCTTCCGCATGAAATTGGCGATCGCGCTTTTCGACTGACCCAGTTGCGCCATCGAGAAGCTGCCCATTTTATTGAGGCGCATTACTTGGGGCATGGAGGGGAAGACTACCGCCACGTCTAGGGTTTCGCGATGGGGTTGTACTGCGGCCACCACTTTCTCGGCCAGGTCTTCGATGAAAATCAATGAGGCAATGAAGATGTTTGCCTCAGCAATGTCGCGCTTGAAGTTCTCGTAGTTCTCGGGGTCGCGGAGTTCTTCGATTAGGTAGCCGCTAATTTCGATGGCTAGATGAGGATTGTTCTGGTTTATGGAGCGAACGGCCCCGGATAAGGCGCTTTGGTACTGGGCTTCCAGCACGACATAGACCACCTTTAACAGCGATCGCCCACTTAGGTCGCTAGGGACAATGTGGCGAATTGTGGGCTTGACGTGGGTGAACATGCTGTCCTGTCTCCTTTAGATAGATGCTAGTTATTTTTTTTATCCTTGTTACTAACATCGGTTTTGTACCAGAAAACGTACCCCCAGTGGGGGCTTTGCAATGAATCCGAAACAATTCGATAAAAAACAACGCCTTTTTGTTTACATTTCTTTACCAATCGCTCAATAGACGGCTCAATAAGTTCTTAACATTATTGAGGACCGACTGGGGGGAGTGTGGGGAGAGGTGGGGAGAGATGGGGGGGATGGGGGGGATGGGGGGGATGGGGAGAGATGGGGAGGGATGGGAGAGATGGGAGGGATGGGGAGAGATGGGGGGGATTATAACGTAGTCAAGAAAGGCATTATGGCCCTCGCATTTATTTTTTTTCTGTAGAGGTGTCAGAAAAGGGGCAGTAAAACCGTATACTAGAAGAGAAAAAGCAAGTAATGGCCATATCGGGCCGCTATATCTGGCTCGGTATGCTCAATTACCTATTCTCCGTTGTCTGTAGCCAAGTAAGGTATTTAAAATTCGACATTTTACTCACATGGCCTTAAAAGTTCCAAACAAGAGAAGCTAAGGGAAGTTAGATAAAATGTAATCGTCTAACGTAAAACTGCTTAAGTGGTCTTATAAACAAGAATAAGCAGAGAAGGCGAGACCCCAAAGAAGGAGCCAAAGCCCGACGGCGGGAGTTTAGCGAGATAGTGTCGAGATTGTTGTTTTTTTGGAGAGTGATAGATATGCAAGCTTTTGGATTTGATACTCCCAACCCCAAGCTTAATCCCCCATTCAAGTGGGAATTTCCCATCTGGCCCCGCATAACATTGGAACCAGAGTTTGTCAAGGTCCTGGTTGTCTGCGATGGGGGCATTTCCTATTCAACTGACCCCTACGGTTTCTCCATTGGGGTTGCGCTTCAGGATGCCTTTGATATCTCGCACGACGAGCATCCTCGCTATGCTCGGTTTGAATTTACGAAAGCGCATCGGCATAATGGTGTCGAAGGGGTAACAGCGGGCTATGATAATTTCCGATTCAATGCTAATTCGCTGGACGATTTTGATGAGCTTTGGCTATTTGGTGTTGAAGCTGGGGACAGGCAAAACACTTATCTTTCAGATGATGAAGTCGAGGTCATTCATAACTTCATGGATGCTGGCGGCGGTGTTCTGGCAATGGGCGACCATGAAGATCTGGGCTTGGGGCTTTGCGCAGGAATCAAGCGCGTCCGCTCCATGCGCAAATGGTGGCACGACGGTAAAATACCTCAAGGTATGGAAAAAGCGCCAGATAGTACGAATCTGACCCGAAACGATACGGTACAATGCCCACCGAGTGGTACTCAAGACGATGCAATACCGCAGCCCATTTATCCGAAATATTACTGTGCCTATCCATTTTGGCAACCTTGGTGGCAATGCCGAAAGTACCCGCACCAGATTCTTAGCGGGCCGCGCGGCACGATAACTGTACTGCCCGACCATGCACACGAAGGGGACTGCATCATTCCTAACGCTAAGTTTGCTTCCGAATACCCTGGCAATGTTCCGGTCGAAATCGTCGCACAAGGGCGCAACGTTATCGGTCGACACAAGGGGGGATACACAATTTGTGACCCTCGCGAATTTGGACTGATTGGGGTCTGGGACGGTCATAAACCTGCAGCCAACCAAGGGCGTGTTGTTGTCGATTCTACCTGGCATCACTGGTTCAATTTGAACTTGAAAGGGCTGCGAGATCAAGGCGGCGACAATTATAACGATATCCTTGCCTATTTTCGTAATGTCGCAAGCTGGATTGCGCCCAAATTAAAACAATTTGCTATGCGTCGAGGGGCGCTGCGGATTATTTGGCTCATCCCATCGAGGGTCGAAGTCCTATTGAAAATGAACGACTTCCGTCCCGATGACTTCTACTCCCTCGGGTTGGAAGCACGCAAGGCACTTGGCAAGATTGCATCGCCGTGCCAGTCAGCCGCATGGTTTTCCGAAATCGTCTCGCAGTTCTTTCCAGAAGGCGCAATCAACATGGCGCGACGCGATCGCTTCGAGGGTGTCCACAACCTAGTTGAGGCCGCGACGCTCGAGGCGCTTTCGACAACCGTTTTCGGCGGCGTTGTCAATGCCATAGCCATTGAGATGAACTCGCGTGGACTTGAAAATTGGGATAGCTGGGATAATGAGTTTGATAGCGCCGTCAAGAAGGGTGGAAACCTAGGTCTTGAAGCTGCGTCCCAACAGCTCAATAAAGTGCCAATCAATTTGAAAGCATTGCTTGGTTAATATAGCGCGTCTAAATCATTCCTGTAAAAAACTTGTAGGGGCACCGCTCCTACATTACACAATGAGTTTAGGCTTGCTATATAACGACTTCGGAGAAGCCACCAATAGTTATTTTCGGCTCTCTTGGATCTATGGCGTAGAGACGGCACAGCATCAACGATAATTCAGTATTTTTGTGGCCCCCATCTCAGTTGTTTGGTATCTTTGGTAACTTTTCCACCATAGATCCCCATAGATCCAGGAGAGCCACTATCATTTTCTCGAACTTGAGCCAGGTGAAATCGAAGCGCTGGACGCAAGATATGACCAGACTATTCCGACGGTGGATTGAAATTGGAATGCCTAAGTAAGTAGACGTGATTTCGAGGGCTGAAGTGAGTTAGGGAAGGGGTCAGGAGGTATATTCAGGGACAGAGGCCGGAGGCGGCAGCGGATGGGTAAGGGATGGAACGGATGGAATGGCAGCGGATGGAACGGACGGGACGGATGGCTTATGGAGGTCTATTTTATTTTTGGATGGGAGGCGATCGCGCAAATGGCTCGGTAATCGACGACTATTTTATTTTTGGATAGCGATCGCTCTCTAAATCTAAATAAATCAATTATGAATACTCAAGTCCTACCACAAACAACAACCCTCGCCACAGAAGAGCCCTGCGTTGTCCTCGACGGAGTGAGTTGGGAGCAATACGATGCCCTAGTGCGGGTCTTTATCGATAGATTCCCGGCTTTGCCAGCTAAGCCTTATGTTTTTGATGGGTTTAAATTTATATATAAATGGTTTATAATAAGATTGTAGGTATAACACGCTTAGAAGCTATATAGCCGAGAAATATCTATGACAGCCGTCACCTTAAACCTACGCCCGATCCTAAGTCTCAGTCTCTCTGACGAGCAATTTTTTGAGCTTTGTCAGGCCAATCGAGATTTAAAATTTGAGAGAAACGAACGAGGAGAAATATTAATCGCGTCCCTAACCGGAGGAGAAACGGGCAAGCGAAATGCCGAACTGGGGTTTCAACTACAAGCCTGGAGTCGTCAGAATAAGCTGGGCATAGTCTTCGATTCTTCGACTGGATTTAAGCTTCCCAATGGATCGACTCGTTCTCCCGATGCGGCCTGGGTGCAGCGAGATAGATGGGATGCTTTGACTCCCCAGCAAAGGCGAAAGTTACCCCCACTTTGCCCTGACTTTATAGTAGAGCTACTTTCCGCTACTGACGATCTAGAAGAGTTGCAAGCGAAGATGAGAGAATACCGATCCAACAATATGCGGCTGGGATGGCTCATTATTCCAAAGACTAGGCAAGTGGAGGTTTACTATCCCAACGGAGAAGTAGAAATACTCGATAATCCTACGGTTGTCTCGGGGGAGCCCCTGCTGCCCGGTTTTGTCTTGGATTTCCAGACCCTATTTGAAGATTAGGTATTGGGAATCAATAGTTAGGGTGTGGGGTGTGGGGTGTGGGGTGTGGGGTGTGGGGTGTAGGGTGTAGGGAAGCGATTGTCAAATCTTCTGCCCTTCCCTACACCCTAAACCCCACACCCCACACCCTAACTATTTTGCAGCGAATTTAAAGTCTAGTTAGGAGGAAAAAATATGAGGCGAGAGGAAGCTATAGCAATTTTGAACGCACATCAGGAGGAAATCAAAAAATTTAGAGTAAAATCTCTATCCCTGTTTGGCTCGGTGGCGCGAGACGAAGCAGGGTCAGACAGCGATGTGGATTTATTAGTGGAATTCGAGACGCCAGTGGGTTTGTTTACATTTATGCGACTTCAGCGATATTTGGAAGCAATTCTGGATTGTTCGGTAGATTTAGGTACGCCGAACTCTCTCAGGCCATACTTACGAGAATCTGTTATCGAGGAGGCCGTCCGTGCCATCTAGTGCCGCTGCGCGGAATTCAAAATTCAAAATTCAAAATTCAAAGTGCCAAAGTACCCTGGTTTTGAGCCACTATCCGGCGTTCTGGGTTATTTCTGCCGCGCTGCACTAGACGCTTAAGAGACCGAATTGGAGATATTTTAAAAGCTATTGATGAAATTGAGAGATTCACTTGTAGCATGAATTTCGATGATTTTCAGCCTGCGGAGCAGACAGTGAAATCGGTGCTATACAATATCGCGATTATAGGCGAAGCAGCTCGACATCTACCGCCTGAAGTTACAGAGCGCTATCCAGAAATTCCTTGGATTGACGTTCGCGGTATGCGCAATGTGGTAATACACGAATATTTTCAAGTAGATTTAGAGATTGTCTGGCAAGCCATCCAAGAAGACCTAACTCCATTGGCGTTATCTCTGCGCAAGTTGCTGGACGAAGAATAAGCAACTTGTGGTGCGCTCCTAGCACCCTACCTATACAGAAGATATTTTAGAAGCGATCGCTAAAATCCAACGTTACGCCAAGGGCAAACCCTTGTTTCTTTGATTTGAGAAACCCGGTTTCTCGTATATTGGAGCCCATGCAGCCCCGCAACAAGGGGACAAGGTAAAAATGGGACCAGAAAAATGGGGTACAAGGGGAGGTTATACGGAACTTTCAAGAAATTCAGCGACTCTGGATAATTGGTTGCGATCGCGATCGGCAAAAAGCCAAATACAGCAGTCAGCTCTCAAGGAGACTTGGGGACAAGGAGACTTGGGGACAAGGGGACTTTTGACTTATTACCTTGAGACTTTTGACCGGCAGTAAGGGCAAATGGCACGGTCGAGTTTTGTGAGGGGTTTTACCCCACACCCGACACCCCACACCCGACACCCCACACCCTGGATCAAGCGATCGCAAACAAAACCGGAAAACTCCTCTGGCCTACTGTTGTCATTAATTAACGACTTTTATCTCCCAGGCAATCCACATGCAATGGATAGTCTGTTATAGCACATAGGATTCGGGTTAGGACAGTTGCAAAACGCCAACATCTTGAATTGGCAAGGCTTTGACTGAAAGCATGTTCTGAGCGAAGTCGTAGGCTTCGCCTGCGCGTTGGCGAAGCCTGCCCTCCGGGGCATAGCGCATAGGGCTGACAGCTGACAGCTTACTGCTTACTGCTATATTAGCGATTTTTTAAAGTGGAGCGTTTGTGCAGTAGGGCGATCGCAAAAGGAGGAATTGATGATGGATGAGTTTGCGGTTAATTTGTTTGCAGATGAGGAGACTGAAGATTCTACTAACGGCGACCAGAACGATGCGAGCGATCGCAATGAAACTGAAAATTCTACTAACGGCGACCGGAGCGATGCGAACGACAGCAATAGCCCGAGGAGCGATAGAGACGATCGGGGCGATCGGGAAAATAGCGAGGATCTGGAAGCTATAGATCTCGGTAATCTAGAAATCTCGTTTAACGATATTGATTTTGAAAACTTCAACCCTCTGGGCTCTGTCTCAGAAGCAAACAGGAATTTTTTGACAGAAACCGATTTATTCTCAGAAATCGAGGATGACAACGATCTCTTAGCGGAAGACTTAGATGAGTTTAGGCTCGATAATAACTTTATAGAGGTAGGACAAGTGGAACAAAACAGTTTGCTAGATTTAGTGGCCAATCTTTTTACTGAAGACGATGACTTCGACGACGATTTCGACGATGACGATGATTTTGACAACGATTTTGACAACAATTTCGACGACGATTTCGACAATGAGTTCGATAATGACTTCGATAATGACTTCGACGATGACTTCGACGACGATTTCGACGACGATTTCGACGATGATTTCGACGACGATTTCGACGATGACTTCGATCGTGGGTTTAATAGCGGATTGGCAAATAGCGAGTTTGATACCCTGCGCAATTTCTTTGACGAGCGATCGTACTTAAATGCCAACCCAGATATAGCGCTAGCGGTTAGTTCGGGAAGTTTCTTTTCTGGGTTAGACCACTATCTGGATTTTGGACGCTTTGAAGGGCGACTGCTCTGGACTTTTAACAGTCCTGGAGTAGGAATTAATTTCCGAGAACAAGCTTATTTAGACGCTAACCCGGATGTACGAACCGCAGTTTTAGCGGGTATAGTTACTTCTGGTCTATCCCATTACCTGCAATCTGGCCAATTCGAGCGTCGTGCTTTGGGAACGGAAGCGATCGCTCCTACTGCGGCTATCCCGGCTGGCTTCGACGAACAAGGCTATTTAAACGCTAATCCAGATGTCAGCGCTGCAGTTACTGGAAGAGCGATCGCATCCGGCTGGCAGCATTACCGCGATTCGGGAATATTTGAAGGTCGGCAGCTCCACATAACTTCCGCTCCCGGGGTCGGCATTAACTACAACGAACAAGCCTATTTAGCCGCTAACGCAGATATCGCCCAAGCAGTTGCCGCTCGTACCCTCAGTTCTGGTTTGGAACATTATCTTGCATTCGGCCAATTCGAGCTTCGTCCCTTGGGAACGGCTACCCCAGGAGCTGCTGCCCCAGGAGTTCCTGCCCCAGGAACCGCCGCCGGTTTCAACGAACTATTTTATTTGCAAGATAATGCCGATATTGCTGTGGCCGTGGCATCGGGAGCGATCGGCTCTGGATTGGAACATTATCAAAATCTCGGCCAATTTGAAGGGCGAGAAGCTCTTTTCAATGGCAGCAGAGGTAACGATATAGTTTCTGGCTTTGGCGCGGCAACCTTGCTGGCAGGGGTTGACGTAGATATTATCACCGGAGGAACTCAAGCGGACATTGGCTCCACCTCTCTAGGAAGAGGCGAAATCGATACCCTCATTGGCAATGCTGGCTCGGATGCTTTTATTCTGGGAACTGGCGTTAGCCCCGCAAATCCCAGCCCTCAAAAGTTTTATGAAGGTGGCGGCAACGTTGATTTTGCCATTATTCAGAACTTCGAGCCGCTCAGAGATAGAATCCAACTAGCCGGAGCCCAAGCCGAGTATCGTTTTGATGCCGCTGGCGGAAATGTAAACATCTCAACCGCTGCTGGCGACTTGATTGGCGTCGTTGAAGGGATTACGACACTCTCCATAACGGCGAACCCGGCCTTGGGAACGACGACACTTAGTTAAAGTTTTGAGTTTTGAGTTTTGAGTTGACTTAAGAAACCCGGTTTTTGCAAAAAACCGGGTTTCTCGATCGGGCGATCGCACCCAATACCGCACCAGCTTAAGAAACCTAAGAAACCCGGTTTTTCAAAAAAAACCAGGTTTCTGGCTCGCCAATAACGCACCAGCTTAAGAAACCAGGTTTTTCCTGCAAAACCGGGTTTCTGGCTCGCGTTCCGGAACGGAAGCGGCGATTGCCGTAACTTGCTAAGAAACGGCGACCCGTGCATTCTGGCCGCAATCTAATTCACTCTACTCTAACTTTCATTTAATTGAAACTGGCCAAAGGAGGATTCTAACGTTGACGAGCAAGCAGGAAGTAATGTTGACGAGCAAGCTGGAACCGGCGCAGGGTAAGCGCGAGAAAAGAGCAGGTGCCCCAACTCCAAAACTCTACGGCTCTTTTGAAGGAGTATTCAAACCTACATTGCTCACCATTCTCGGGGTGATCATGTACCTGCGCATGGGCTGGGTGGTCGGTAATGCCGGATTGTTGGGGGGGCTATTGGTCGTACTCCTAGCAGTAAGCATCACCCTAGCAACGGGATTGTCTGTATCCTCGATCGCCTCAAATACGCGCCTAAAAGCTGGCGGGCCCTATGCGATGATTTCCAAATCTCTCGGGGTGGAAATTGGCGGGAGCGTCGGCGTGCCCCTATTTCTTTCCCAGGCTCTAGCTGTCGCCATGTATATTTTTGGTTTCCGCGAAGGATGGCAGAGCATCTTTCCCAACCATCCCGCACTGGCCGTCGATATGGCCGCCTTCGGCTTAGTATTTCTCGTTGCTTACATCAGCGCCAGCCTCGCTTTTCGCATCCAATATCTCGTCATGGTCTTAATCGGAGCTTCCCTAGTATCCATTTTTGGCAGTAGCGTTTCCTGGGAAGGAGCCGGGCAGATAGTCTGGTGGGGAGATTTTGCCGGTTCCGGCAACGGCTTTTGGGGAGTATTCGCAGTATTTTTTCCAGCCGCAACGGGAATTATGTCCGGAGTGAATATGTCGGGAGAATTGAAAAATAGCCGCCAAAGCATTCCGGTGGGAACGCTCTCGGCCATAGGCGTAAGTGCTGCGATTTATCTGGCACTGTCCTGGTGGGTTTCTCGCGCCGGAACTCCCGAGGAACTGGTGGAAAACTACACTATTATGGTCGATCGCTCCTTATGGGCACCGGCAGTTCTGGGAGGCTTGCAGGCAGCGACTTTTTCTGCAGCGCTCTCGTCTCTTGTCGGCGCGCCAAGGATTTTGATGGCCTTGGGCAAGGATGGAGTATTGCCCGGAGGAAAATGGGTTGCAAAGCTCTCGTCCAATGGCGAACCCCGTCGGGCGCTATTGGTCAGCGGCGCGATCGCATTCGTAGCTCTTTTGATGCGAGACCTAAATGCGATCGCTCCTCTTATTACTATGTTTTTCTTAATTACCTACGCCACGATTAACGTAGTGGTGTTGGTAGAATCCAGCCTGGGTCTGATGAATTTTCGCCCCACCTTCCGGCTGCCAGCAACAGTTCCTTTCTTTGGTGCAGCCGGTTGCTTTTTTGCCATGTTCGTGATTAATCCCCTTTTCAGCGCTGGAGCGATCGCCGTCGTAGCAGCAATTTATTTGCGGCTTGCCAGTCAGCCCCGGGAACGGCGTCCGGCCGATGCTCGTAGCGGCATATTTGTAGCGATCGCCGAATGGGCTGCCATCAAAGTAATCGAACTAGACGTTGCTAGCTTCCGTGCCTGGAAACCAACCCTACTCGTCCCCGTAGAAGGCAAATCCCAACTGCTCGGCGAGTTTCGCCTACTCATCGACTTCTGCCAGCCCGAAGGAGCCATCAAACTATTAGGTCTAGCCAACAAAGAAACCGTTCCCGAACTATCCCGGCGGATTCGAGAACTTAGCGGCGCTATTCGCAAGCGGCGCATCTTTACCAACTTCTCCGTAATGGACGTTCAGACCGATGCCTCTGGAATTATCGCCGCCTTGCAATCTCTACAAAGCGCTTTTTTCCGACCTAACGTATTGTTTTTGCGCTTTCCCGAAAACCGAACCCGCTGGGAGCCGATGATTCCCGTATTCCAAGAAGCCAGACGCCTCAATGTAGGAGTAATGCTCTTCAGCCGCCATCCCGTCGCTGGTTTGGGGCGCGCAGAAGTAGTAAACCTTTGGCTTCGTCCGCAACTTGATGACTTGCCCATGTCCGAACGCCTAGAAAAAGGCAGCATTAATCTTGGCATCCTCATGGCCTTAAGACTCGTCCGGGCATGGAAAGCAGAGTTTAATCTACTATCGGTCGTCTCCCGAGAAGAAGAAGTTCATGCAACCAGACGCTATATAGACGAATTGCGCGATCTTTGTCGCATTCCCAAAACCGCAATAACGATTGTTTTAGTAGGAGATTTTAAAGATTGCATTACTCGGGCTCCTCAAGCGGACATGGACTTCATGGGCTTGCAAACCGTTCCCGACTTCGATTTTGTCCATCAAGTCGTAGAATTAACCGGATCTTCCTGTATGTTTATGAGCGACTCCGGTAGCGAGAGTGCTTTAGCATAATAGGGCATAGGGCATAGGGCATAGGGCATTGGGCATTGGGCATTGGGCATTGGGCATTGGGCATTGGGCATTGGAATGAAAGGTTAAAAGTGAAGAGTGAAAAGTTAAGAAAGTGAATTATTCACTATTCACTTTTCACTATTCACTTTTCACTTTCCCCAAGTCTCCCAATTTGTGGGGTCAGTTCCCTCCGAGGCTGCCCCTACCCTGCGACTTTCTGTAAAAGACATTATTTATATTTATTGACTTATGTGTTAGCTCTATATGTGGTAGGGGTCAACGGCCGTTGACCCCTACAGAGTGGTATTGGCTTTCCGGGTATGCGTAAGTCCCAATGCCCAATGCCCCATGCCCTATGCCCAATTCCCAATGCCCAATTCCCAATTCCTATATTGCTCCGGCTATGTGATAAAATACCCTTGCATTGGAGTGCAATATAGGTATCTAGCATGAACGAAGCGATCGGGGCCATCTCAAAGTTCTGGGCAGCGATAGCAAAGCATCTCCTACAGAGAATCGCTCCCCGCCAGGGCAGTCGCCCCTGGTTTAAAAAATTCGCCATCCTCGCGGTTACAGTATTTTTTGTCGCCACAACAGCATCCCTGGTTTATGCCCAGGACAATTCCCCAGAGCCTAGCGAACTTCCTGGCAATAAAATCGATGGATTTCCCGTCATGCTCGCAGACGAGGAACTTTTCATAATTCAAATGCCCGTTAGCGACTTTTCTGCAGAAGAGCGAGTAAAGGCGATCTCCACAAGGCTTGAAGAGAGAGCCAAAGACTCAAACTTTAAGGTTGACGATCTCAGAATTCAAGAACGGGATAATACCACTATTATTCGGGCAGACAAAACTATTCTTACTATTACCGATGACGATGCGAAAGCAGCCGAGACAACCAGGCAAGATCTGGCTAATTCACATCTAGATATAATAAAAAATAGCATCAAAAAATACAAGCGAGAAAACAGCCCCTATAGACTGCTAAAAGGTATTGCTTTGACTTTCTTAGCAACCTTAGCTTTAATGCTTGTATTCGGAATTTTGACTTACATAATACCTAAGATTTTTGGCAGTGTAGATTATTTGAGAAGCGAGCCCGTTCGCCCCCTGAGAGTAAACAATATTACCCTGCTGCCCGCCGCCCCATTAAATTTAGCACTTGGTTTTCTGGCTAATATTTTCGTTAGCTTGATTAAGATAGGGGGATTGATTCTTCTGGTTGCTATCCCCGTTGCCTATATAACCGCCGTCCTCAATTTCTTTCCTTCGACGCAAGATATGGCGGGGGAGATCCTTGCCTATATTAATACTGGACAAGTTCTGACTATTGGCCTGGTTCTATTAATCACCTACTACACCTTAATTGTCCTTAGAGTCGTCTTTGCAGAACTAGGCCGAGGAACCATGTCATTTGCTGGATTTCATGCAGAGTGGGCCGAACCAACCTACAAGCTGGTGAAGTTCTTCATCATGGTTCTGTCAACGATCGTTATATTTCCCTACCTACCTGGATATGGATCTCCCGCCTTTCAAGGAATCTCTATTTTTGTAGGTATTCTCGTTTCCTTGGGCTCTAGCGGTGCTGCCTCTAACATTGTTTCTGGTATTATTCTAATCTACACCCGCGCTTTCAAAAAAGGCGATTTTGTCAATATTGGCGATGCTAGCGGAACTATCGTAGAAGAAACTCTCTTAGTCACTCGCGTCTGTACTCCCAAAAATGTGGTGATTACTATCCCCAATTCCACGGTTATCGGCAGTAATATAGTCAACTACAGCTCGACCAGTCGGGACGAAGCAATTCCTCCCCTGGTTCTGCATGCTGCGGTTACTCTTGGCTACGACGTACCCTGGCGCAAGGTGTATCGAGTCTTAAATGAAGCAGCCCGCGCTACGGAACATATTATGGAAGAACCGGAAACCTTCGTTCTGCAAACCAGCCTGGATGATTTTTATGTAAGCTATGAGTTGAATGCCTACACCGATCGCCCCGACCTGATGCCATCCATATACTCGGAGCTATTCCAGAATATCCAAGATCGCTGCAACGAAGCAGATATCGAAATCCTCTCTCCCCACTACTCAGCAGTGCGAGACGGACATCAAATTACCATACCAGAAAATTACCTCCCCGAGGACTATACTCCTCCAGCATTTCGAGTTGAGACTATCAATAACTTCTTGAATCCGCAGGCAGATATGCAGAATGGAGCTAATGCCTCCGAAGCAATCTTGGAAGGGAAAACCCTAGAAGAGGATAAGTCCAATGAAGCTGACAAACTCGAAACATTTTTACCAGAGTATGCCATAGAGGAAGAGAAGCCAAACAGAGGCAATAATCCGGAATTCCCCGAACTAGACGATCTAGAGAACTATAAGCCGAACTCAGACAATGAATCCGAAACCTTATTACAAGGGAACGATCTAGAGGAGGATCTTCTAAGTGGAGATAATGACCTCGAAAAATCCTCTGAAGGAGTTGGTATAGAGGCCAGCCGGCGGAAGCGATCTAAAAAATCCGAATCGCTAAATAAACGATCGTCCAGTTAAACTGGCTGGGCTAGGGTGTGGGGTGTAGGGTGTGGGGTGTGGGGTGTGGGGTGTGGGGTGTGGGGTGTGGGGTGTGGGGTGTGGGGGGAGGGGTGTGGGGTGTGGGGGGGGGGGGGGGGGGGGTGGGGGGTGTGGGGAGTGGGGGGTCGGAAGAGCAAAGGTCGGTTGTCTCGGGGAAGCATAGGTGTTTGGGCGAAGCATCCCAAGACAATAGGTTGACTTTATAGCAAAGATTGTCGCTCGGGATGCTGTCGCCCCTACGTCCCTACATTTTCCTGCTTCGCCCTGGGTTATGTAGCCTTATGACAAAGATTGTCTCGGGGAAGCATGGCGGGTCTCGGCGTTGCATCCCAAGACAATAAGTTGACTTTATAGCAAAGATTGTCGCTTGGGATGCTGTCGCCCCTACGTCCCTACATTTTCCTGCTTCGCCCTGGGTTGTGTAGCCTTATGACAAAGGTTGTCTCGGGGAAGCATAGGTGTTTGGGCGAAGCATCCCAAGACAATAAGTTGACTTTATAGCAAAGATTGTCGCTCGGGATGCTGTCGCCCCTACGTCCCTACATTTTCCTGCTTCGCCCTGGGTTGTGTAGCCTTATGACAAAGGTTGTCTCGGGGAAGCATAGGTGTCTGGGCGAAGCATCCCAAGACAATAGGTTGACTTTATAGCAAAGATTGTCGCTCGGGATGCTGTCGCCCCTACGTCCCTACATTTTCCTGCTTCGCCCTGGGTTGTGTAGCCTTATGACAAAGATTGTCTCGGGGAAGCATAGGTGTTTGGGCGAAGCATCCCAAGACAATAGGTTGACTTTATAGCAAAGATTGTCGCTCGGGATGCTGTCGCCCCTACGTCCCTACATTTTCCTGCTTCGCCCTGGGTTGTGTAGCCTTATGACAAAGGTTGTCTCGGGGAAGCATAGGTGTTTGGGCGAAGCATCCCAAGACAATAGGTTGACTTTATAGCAAAGATTGTCGCTCGGGATGCTGTCGCCCCTACGTCCCTACATCGCGCTACATCTCCCTACATCCCCTACATCCCCTACATCCCCCTAGCAGGAGCTTTTCAGATCGGCGAAGAGGTGCGATCGCTTGTCCCCAAGTCCCCAAGTCCCCAAGTCCCCTTGAGGGTATAATGGAGTTGGCGCTTATTAAGCTGAAAGGAAAAAGATGACGACGCCAAAAAACTTTGCAGAAGTTTTAGATTCTGCCGATCGCTTGTCTATTGAAGAGCAAGAAGACTTAATTAGCATTTTACAAAATCGTCTTCGAGATCGTCGCAGAGCAGATCGAGTTCGAGATGTTCGAGAAGCTCAAAACGAGTTTGCAGAAGGTAAATGTCACCCCGCTACTCCCCAACAACTGATGGAGGAAATTCTTTTATGACATTTACATTATTGCGTTCCAATGCTTTTATTAGGGAGGCCAGAAAAAACGTTAAAAAATATCCCCAAGTAGCAGAAAAAATCCAAAAAACTTTATAATTATTGCATGAGAACCCATTTCACCCACAATTACGAACCCATAAATTGAAAGGAGAGCTTAAGGAGTCGTGGGCTTGTAGCGTTGAATATGATTTACGAATTATTTTCAAGTTTGTTGAATATGACAATGCAGAAGCAATTCTTTTAGAATCTATCGGAACGCACGATGAGGTTTATTAGTGGGCGAGAACCCCGGTTTTGCAGAAATTACCGGGGTTCTAATATGTGTAGGAAGACTGCGATCGCTACTTGTCTGCTACCGAGGTAGGGGCGCTTCGCGAAGCGCCCCTACAAGCTAACTGGCGAAGGGCGATCGCTACTTGTCTGCTACCGAGGTAGGGGCGCTTCGCGAAGCGCCCCTACAAGCTAACTGGCGAAGGGCGATCGCTGTTTATCTGCTACAGGTTGCGATCGCTACTTGTCTGCTACCGAGGTAGGGGCGCTTCGCGAAGCGCCCCTACAAGCTGACCGCTGACCGCTGACCGCTGACTGCTATTAATTAATTAGCCTCTTCGCCCGATTCGAGTAGTTGCTCGAACTCCGCCAAGGAACTAATATCAATGGCTTGAAGCATTAGCTCTTTCAAAGAACTGGCATCGGACAAGCTATTAAGTTTTGAAGTCAGCTCGGGCGGAACTTCGGAAAAGCGCTTCTGCAGAATATCTAGCGCATTCTCTCGGAGAGTTTGCAGGATTCCTCGCTGAATTCCTTCCTCAATGCCATCCTCCATAGCCATTAATTCGATCTGACTCATAAAACGCATTTCTTTTTCCTCCTGGTAGCGTTCCATTTCTGTTTTAAAATTCCGCTGAACTGGCTTTGGCAGAGCCATCATCCGGTCGATTAACTGAAACTGCCGCCGTATTTCTTCGGCAGAATAGCCCTTTTCAAACAAGCTGCGGGCCAATATGCGCTTCCAACGCAGGCGCTCTTGGGGTAGCCCCTGGGTGGCCTTAGTCTTCAGATGCGCCATTACCATTATTGCAAATGGATTGGTGCTGGCCTCTAGCTCCTCCCAGCGAGATTCGTAATCCACCAGCTTGGCGATGGGAAATTTCATCTTCATTTCGTAATCCCCCTGAGCCTCAGTATATTGATAGTTACGCGGTCGCCAAGACTCGATCTCATCTCCCAGGATAGCTACGCTGATAACCGGCCGCCCGTATTGCCCCACCGCCAAGCA
This sequence comes from Oscillatoria sp. SIO1A7, assembly GCA_010672965.1. GTDB lineage: Bacteria > Cyanobacteriota > Cyanobacteriia > Cyanobacteriales > Laspinemataceae > SIO1A7. Next base: position 48,940 of record JAAHFN010000017.1, on the reverse strand, counting down.
GTTGTAGTAGTAAATGCGATCGGCAAAATCGGCCTCGTATTGGCTCTGAATTTCGATATGAATCAAAATCCAAGCCGGTTCACCGCTACGAAGCCAAACTTGGAACAACTTATCGGTAATGCGCTTGGCTGCTTCGGATTCTCCGGTCATTTGCTGCATTTCGCTTTCTAGGGAGATATGCTGCCGATTCCAGTCGATTATATCGTGGACTGTGGGAAAGAAGAAAAGTAGGAAGGCTTGGAAATAGAGTCGTAGGGCTTCTTTCCAGGTATTGTCGAAGTCGGCATTGGTCTTTTTCTTTTTCTTAGGGGTCATTAGATGCTTCTAAAAACTATTCTAGCAAGTTGGCAGCAAATATTTTTAAATATTGCAATATTTAAAAATATTTTTTTGAGTTTAATTTGTTTCCAGAAACCCGGGTTTTTGGAACCCCGGGTTTCTAATACATAAGAGAGCTGCGATCGCTACCCATCTGCTGCCGAGGTAGGGGCGCTTCGCGAAGCGCCCCTACAAGCTGACCGCTGACCGCTGACCGCTAACTGCTATTAATTAATTAGCCTCTTCGTCGGATTCGAGTAATTGCTCGAACTCCGCCAAGGAACTAATATCAACGGCTTGAAGCATTAGCTCTTTCAAAGAACTGGCATCGGACAAGCTGTTAAGTTTTGAAGTCAGCTCCGGCGGAACCTCGGAAAAGCGCTTCTGCAGAATATCTAGCGCATTCTCTCGGAGAGCCTCCAAGAATCCTTGCTTTTTACCTTCTTCTATGCCATCCTCCATAGCCATTAATTCTATCTGACTCATAAAACGCATTTCTTTTTCCTCCTGGTAGCGTTCCATCTCTGTTTTAAAATTCCGCTGAATTGGCTTTGGCAGAGCCATCATCCGGTCGATTAACTGAAACTGCCGCCGTATTTCTTCGGCAGAATAGCCCTTTTCAAACAAGCTGCGGGCCAATATGCGCTTCCAACGAAGGCGCTCTTGGGGTAGCCCCTGGGTGGCCTTAGTCTTCAGATGCGCCATTACCATTATTGCAAATGGATTGGTGCTGGCCTCTAGCTCCTCCCAGCGAGATTCGTAATCCACCAGCTTGGCGATGGGAAATTTCATCTTCATTTCGTAATCCCCCTGAGCCTCAGTATATTGATAGTTACGCGGTCGCCAAGACTCGATCTCATCTCCCAGGATAGCTACGCTGATAACCGGCCGCCCGTATTGCCCCACCGCCAAGCAGTTGTAGTAGTAAATGCGATCGGCAAAATCGGCCTCGTATTGGCTCTGAATTTCGATATGAATCAAAATCCAAGCCGGTTCACCGCTACGAAGCCAAACTTGGAACAACTTATCGGTAATGCGCTTGGCTGCTTCGGATTCTCCGGTCATTTGCTGCATTTCGCTTTCTAGGGAGATATGCTGCCGATTCCAGTCGATTATATCGTGGACTGTGGGAAAGAAGAAAAGTAGGAAGGCTTGGAAATAGAGTCGTAGGGCTTCTTTCCAGGTATTGTCGAAGTCGGCATTGGTCTTTTTCTTTTTCTTAGGGGTCATTAGATGCTTCTAAAAACTATTCTAGCAAGTTGGCAGCAAATATTTTTAAATATTGCAATATTTAAAAATATTTTTTTGAGTTTAATTTGTTTCCAGAAACCCGGGTTTTTGGAACCCCGGGTTTCTAATACATAAGAGAGCTGCGATCGCTACCCATCTGCTGCCGAGGTAGGGGCGCTTCGCGAAGCGCCCCTACAAGCTGACCGCTGACCGCTGACCGCTAACTGCTATTAATTAATTAGCCTCTTCGTCGGATTCGAGTAATTGCTCGAACTCCGCCAAGGAACTAATATCAACGGCTTGAAGCATTAGCTCTTTCAAAGAACTGGCATCGGACAAGCTGTTAAGTTTTGAAGTCAGCTCCGGCGGAACCTCGGAAAAGCGCTTCTGCAGAATATCTAGCGCATTCTCTCGGAGAGCCTCCAAGAATCCTTGCTTTTTACCTTCTTCTATGCCATCCTCCATAGCCATTAATTCTATCTGACTCATAAAACGCATTTCTTTTTCCTCCTGGTAGCGTTCCATCTCTGTTTTAAAATTCCGCTGAATTGGCTTTGGCAGAGCCATCATCCGGTCGATTAACTGAAACTGCCGCCGTATTTCTTCGGCAGAATAGCCCTTTTCAAACAAGCTGCGGGCCAATATGCGCTTCCAACGAAGGCGCTCTTGGGGTAGCCCCTGGGTGGCCTTAGTCTTCAGATGCGCCATTACCATTATTGCAAATGGATTGGTGCTGGCCTCTAGCTCCTCCCAGCGAGATTCGTAATCCACCAGCTTGGCGATGGGAAATTTCATGGTGAATTCGTGTTCCCCGTCAAACTCAGTATCTTTATAGTTACGCGGTCGCCAAGATTTGCTCTCATCTCCCAAGATAACTAAACTTATTACCCGACGCTCGTATTGCCCCCTTGCCAGACAATTGTAGTAGTGAATGCGATCGACAAAATCGGCCTCGTATTGGCTCTGGATTTCGATATGAATCAAAATCCAAGCCTCCTCGCCATCAAGGAGCCAAACTTGGAAGAGTTTGTCGGTAATGCGCTTGGCTGCTTCGGATTCTCCGGTCATTTGCTGCATTTCGCTTTCTAGGGAGATATGCTGCCGACTCCAGTCGATTATATCGTGGGCTTTGGGAAAGAAGAAAAGCAAGAAGGCTTGGAAATAGAGCCGTAGGGCTTCTTTCCAGGTATTGTCGAAATCGGCATTGGTCTTTTTCTTTTTTTTAGGGGTCATTAGATGCTCCTAAACTCACTATAACTAGGTGGTATAAGATAGGCGTCCCGGCCGTAGGATAGGCATCTTGCCTGTCCTACGGGGGACACCGGAGACTGTTCTCACTCAAAGAAAAGTCTCTTCTACATTCAAATAAAGCCCTGGGGACAAGCGAGATGCCTGTCCCAACAGAGCCTAGGGCGATATGAGCATATTGATTTCAATAATCTTTCCACCGCTCTCTGGCATTGCAGAGAGAGTCAGGGGGCAATCCTGCATCATCTTATAGTAGGTTCGTCCTTCGGTGTTTTTGTAGGTACAGCCCAGGACGAAAGCTTCATGGCGCGTACAAGACCATTTGCGATCGCGCGGATCTCTGTAAGTATTAATCTTCAGGTCATCTAAGGACCCTTGGTATTCGCTCATCTACTTAATCCCAATTTTTGGTTAGATAGGGGGACGTATCTTGTCTTGCTTTTTCTAGCACATTTTTACTATAACACCATTTTTTAAATTGTCAACCCTTTTTCAAAAATTTTTTTTATTTTTTTGATATGCCCCATAATTCAAGAGGCCCGATTGCCTGCTTATAGAGTCTGGGGAGAGGGGGGAGTGCGGGGAGAGGGGGGAGTGTGGGGATTTTATAAGAAGCCAGTGGGTCAGAAACCCGTTTGTTGGGAAAAACCGGGTTTCTAAGAAGCGCGATCGCCCCTTGCAAATCTTACAAATCGGGTAAGAGAGATTCTGGTAATAGAGCAGTTTAATACAAGTGAGCAATTAGCAATCGTTGCTTTAGCGAATCCAGGTAGCGCGCCGTGGCGGATAACGATTGCTAAAATTGGTTAAACCTGCTTCTATTGCACTACCGACCTTGGGAGCGGACAGTCACACAGCGCTCATGTGTGCGTATGACAGGACTTTAGCTGACTGCTGACTGCTGATAGCTTACTGCTATATTGTAGGGAGATTCCCGGTAAAGAAACGATTAAGCTTTATGAGCAGTTCCAGGGCGACAATTTATTGCACCAATCCCAACTGTCCAGATCCCGTTAATCCTTTGGGAGAAAGATTTTGTGCTAGTTGCCAAACTCCCCTGCTCTATCGCCATTTGTGGGCAGTGGGGTCGGCGGCGGCGGGGATTCCTGCGGGTCAGTATATAGGCGATCGCTACTGGACGGTTGCCCCACAAATTTGGCTGGATACCAAACCTGGAGAGCCGCCCCTAGCTCCCGAAGAGCCTGGGGAAGAAATCGCACCGTATTTGCGATTGCATCCCCAAAAACTACACCTGCCCCAAGCTTACGGATTTTGCGCCATAGGAGAAGAGCCGAATCAAGACCAATTGCTGTTGCTAGAAAACGTGCCGGTGGATGCGAGAACTGGCCAGCTCTATCCGGCAATGCTAGAAGTATGGCCGACGGCAAGTCCGGCGCGCCAAGTCTATTGGCTTTGGCAGATACTTTCTTTATGGACGCCTTTAGCACAGATGGGAGTAGCTTCGAGCTTGCTGAAGGCAGATAACATTCGGGTGCAAGGATGGCGAGTCTGGCTGCGGGAATTATATGGAGATGCTGGTTTGATTGCCCAGCCGGACTTGCAGGACTTGGGATATAACTGGTTGACTTGGACGGGTAGGGGGAGCGGGTCGGCTAGCGATCGCCTCCAGGAAATAGGCAAACAAATGCGCCGGCCGGATGCGAATATAGAAGCGATCGCCGAGCGGGTAAATCAAGTTTTGCTAGAGGTTGCGGCTCGAATGCCTTTGAACTTGCGGGTAGCTGGGGCTACGGATGCGGGTACGCGGGCTCACAATGAAGATGCCTGCTATCCCACCGCAGAAGACATACCGAAACCGGGACGGAGAAACCAAGACCCCTTGATAGGACGCTTGGCGATCGTTTGCGATGGAGTGGGAGGCCATGAAGGGGGGGAGGTGGCCAGTCGGCTGGCGCTTCAAACTATAAAGCTGGCAGTAAAAGCCCTGGTGAATGAATTCGCCTATCAGTCGGAAATTAGCCCGCCAAAAGATGTGATAGAACAACTGGCGGCGATCGCCAGAATAGCCAACAATACTATTGCCCAGCAAAACGACTCTCAAGGAAGATCCTCCCGACAGCGCATGGGCACGACCCTAGTCATGGCGCTACAGTTGTCCCAAAAAACTCAAGAAATCCCTAACAGCCACGAACTCTATCTAGTTAATGTCGGCGATAGTCGCGCCTACTGGCTGAGCGCAGATTGCTGCCAGCAGTTGACGATAGATGATGACATAGCAACGCGGGAGACGTACTTGGGGCGAAGCTTCTATCGCAAAGCCTTACAGCGGCAGGATGCTGGAGCCCTAACCAGAGCCCTAGGTACAAAAGATGGCGAATTTCTCCGAGTCAATATCCAGCGCTTGATTATCGAAGAAGATGGTCTGCTGCTCCTATGTTCTGACGGTTTGAGCGATAACGATTTAGTAGAGAAATCTTGGCAAGACTTTGCGCCGGCGGTACTGGCGGAAGAAATATCTCTAGAGGAAGCCGTGCAGGGATTGATTGACTTGGCCAATGAAAAGAACGGCCACGACAATATATCTGCTGTGCTTATGCGCTGTCGAGTCTCTCCCGAAAAGCTGGTACTGTTCGATCCCAACCAATTACCGGAAATCGGGCTTTTAGAAGAAGAAATGTCCGAGGCGTCTGCGTCTTTATTATATGGAGATGAAGATCTAGAAGAAAGCGAAAATCCAGAGCAATTGCCTCGCCCGGATTCTCATCGGGATTCGGGAAAGCAGAAGCAAACCCCCCGTCGCCGCAAAACACCTCGATGGGTTACTGCTCTGAAGTTGCTGGCTGTAGCTTTGGTTAGCGGTACAGTTGGTTTCATTACCTTATCGCAACTGGCCCCAGGAAGGATAGATGGCTTGCGCGATCGCTTTTTCGCTCCAACTGGGTATGAGGAGGAGCCCAAAGATTTGTAAAGATGCCACAAAAGAGCGAGTATAAATACTTACTATTAGTTGGCTGCGATCGGGGCTCCATATACAATCTCTGAAGGCTGAAAATGCCTGGGGAAGGCGATCGCAGCAGGAAATGCTAATAAATCTCTCTGGCTAAACTGCTGATTACAAAAAAGCACTTTGTTAAACTGGGGTGCCGATATGAGAATATGGGAAAACTGTCTGTTGCCAGGACTTGCTCCGGGGGCTTGTCTTCGGTGCGAGTAGGCCGAGAGGGAATACTAGGAAGTTGTTTATGAAAGTTGGCGATCGCGTTCGCGTTAAAAAGTCTATTACTGTTTACCACAATCCCCAAAAACGGAATCAGCCCTTTGACATCGAGGGCCTAGAAGGCGAAATAATCGCTTTCGTGACCGAGTGGGAAGGCCGACCAGTTAGTGCCAACCTGCCCGTTCTAGTCCAATTTGACAAAAAGTTTAAAGTACACTTAAAAGAACAAGAGCTAGAAATAGTGGAGGAATAATTTAGACCCTTATAAACAAGGGTTCTGACTAGGGTGTGGGGTGTGGGGTGCTCTTGTGTAGGGAAACTTCATGCTATCTTCCCGCTCGAAATACCCGAAAAAAAATTGTAATATCATGTCGGTTTGAATGCCCCAAAAAAAGTCAAGTTCTGCGTAGGACGGGCGTCCCGCCTGTCCCCCCCGCCCGTAGGACAGGCGGGACGCCCGTCCTACGGGAGATGCTAAATTTTTTCTGTGGGTATTTAACCTGACTTGATATAACCTCCCGTAGGACGGGCTCTTTAGGGCGATAACCACGGATTTGAGATAATTCGCATAAGTCAAGAAAGAAGTTATTAGACTTCTTGCATAACTCACGAAAAATCCCCCCAACCCCCCTTTCAAAGGGGCAGGGACTATTCGTTCTTGAGAAATTATCTGTAAGAGACCCACCCCAAGCGTCCCCTCCCAGGAGGGGACGCTTGGGGTGGGTTCCCTCCTGGGAGGGGTTAGGGGTGGGTTGAAGATTGAAGGCCAACATAAATTTATCTAGAACGAATAATCCCTGCTTTGAAAGGGGGGCTTTTTGGATTGATGCACTCTTGTCTATTGGCTATTTGCGAGAAAACCAACCGAAGATATTGATATCGCCGCGCATTTTTTTTAGCTCTTGCTGGTGGCGATCGGCGGTTTCATAATACCATTGGCAATAACGCTCGAACTCTTCCCGATATTCAACTTCCCGATAAAACTCGCGGCTGACTTCGTAGATTTCCAAGACTTCGGATGCGTCCCCAGTACCGGGGATTATTTGGGAAATTTCTTTTGGGAGCATAGTTTTTATTGTCGGTGCCTGCTATCGGTGCCTGCTGTTTCTGCCTATCGGTGCCTGCTAGGGGTAGGACGGAATTATCTAGGCCCAACAATACCATTATATACTAATCCAAACTCTACTTCCCAATTCCCAATTCCCAATTCCCTTGTTAATGTATCCTAATATACAGATGTCGGTTGTTTTTTGTAGTTAAGATAACTTTAAGATGCAGTCAGAGCATAAAATAAATGCCCTTAATTAACAGTTATTCAGAGAATTGTAACTCAAAATACCAATTTCTACAAGCCATCGGCTTAAGTTAAAATCGAATTGGAAAACCCAGCTAGATTAGTGGCGATCGAAGCAGCAATAAAAGCGATCGAGTGAAGATAAAAATAGAGCGAGTATCGCCAGATAAACCGGAGTCAAGCTGAATTGGAAAATAACGGGCTAAGAGTCAATTCATAAATTAAATGCTAAAGTAAGCTACTGCGATCGAGCCCCGAGACAATATATAGCGGGTAAGCTGTTAGCTGTCAGCGGTCAGCTTATGCGCGTTTCTCAAATTGATGGAGGTGTCTGGGGCGAAGCATCCCAATATGAGAATCCCCGTTTTACGGCAGAGATGGTCAAGGGGCATGCTGTCGCCCCTACACTTCCCATCCCGATCGTTTATTACAATTTAAGAAACGCTATATTATCGGGGATTGAAGTTTATCGATTACTCAATCATTGTATCTACCGGAAAAATGACTAACAATTCATCCCTTGTAACCGAGAAAGAAAATGGATGTTTGGGCGAGAGATGTTTGGGGAAAGTCTATTTAGTGGGTGCGGGGCCGGGAGACCCGGGCTTATTTACCCTCAAGGGTAAAAGCCTGCTGGAATCTGCCGATGTCGTGATTTACGATGCCCTCGTTAGCCCGCAAATTCTGGCCGCGATTAATCCCAATGCAGAAAAGATTCATGCGGGCAAACGCCGTGGACGCCATTCTCTAGCACAGTCAGAAACCACAAAGCTGCTGATAGAAAAAGCCCACGAACATGCTGTGGTAGTAAGGCTGAAAGGGGGAGACCCTTTTATTTTCGGTCGCGGCGGCGAGGAAATGGAGGATTTAATCGCCGCTGGGGTTTCGGTGGAAGTGGTGCCCGGGGTAACGGCGGGAATTGCAGCGCCAGCTTATGCGGGAATTCCCCTGACTCACCGGGGGTTTAGCTCTTCGGTGACTTTTGTAACGGGTCACGAAGCAGCGGGCAAGTACCGACCGAAGGTGAATTGGCAGGCGATCGCGTGCGGTTCGGAAACGATAGTCGTATATATGGGCGTCCACAATTTGTCTCATATTGTCAGCGAAATCCTGGATGCGGGTCTGAGCCCGGACATGCCAGTGGCTTTAATTCGCTGGGGCACTCGACCGGACCAAGAAGAATTGCTGGGCACCCTAGGCACGATAGTAGAACGAGTCGAGGCAACTGGTTTTGAAGCGCCGGCAGTGGTGGTTATCGGCCAAGTCGTTAACTTGCAGCAAGTTTTAGCAAGCAGTCGTCCGGTGGTATTTCCTTAATTGCCAAAACGTAGGATGCAATTGTAGGGGGGATTCGCGAATCCCCCCTACGAACGGGTTTCTCGCCTATCGCGAATGAAAAGAAAATTGCTATATAGCAGTAAGCAATCAGCAAGAGAGCAGTCATGCGATCGGCACAAGCCTTGCCGTTACTAGCCAGGAGCGATATTTGAACTGTCCGTTCCCTGAGTGCGTAGTGCTATACAATACCATTTCTATATGAAGATGCAACAAATTCGCCGAACGGTCGATAAAGGTCGTCATTGCGTGCAGCTTCATAAAGAATTAGAATAGCCAAGGGCTTTGGAACTGGTGAATTTGCCATTAGACTCATAATAATTGAGAATAAAAATTTAAAATTTTCGACAAGCGAGACGGTTATGAGCAAAACAATTCAAACAAAAGACATTGACCTGCGCTTTTTAATCGATCGATTTGGAATAGAGCTTGTTGAGGATGAGGCTTTTTTCTGCGAGTGGAAAGAGAATTTGCCGGATATCTCGGATTCGGATAAACAGCTCTTAGACAAAGTGAAGGCAGGTTATATAAATTTACTCAATTACCCGCCGTTGCTAGAAGGAGCGATGGTAATGTCGGTACTTAGTCCTATTCTGTTTATAGGTAATTTTTACCTCTCTCCCTTTTATGTGCGAACCGAAGAGTCGGTGGAAGTTGCTACGGAAGATGAAGAAGGAGCGATCGTCCGGGGAAGAATAGATACTTTAGTTTTAAAAGAGCAACTTTGGGTTATGGTCATCGAGTCCAAAAAAGCTTCTTTTTCCACTGAGGAAGGTCTGGCACAAATTCTGGCTTATATGCTGGGCAACCCCAACCCAGATAAACCGAGCTATGGGACTATTGCGACTGGGGGCAGTTTTGTTTTTGTTAAATTAGTTATGGGAAATCCACCGCGCTATGCCTTGTCTAAGGGATTTCTCACCCGCAATCCCGGCAACGAACTCTATGACGTGCTGCGGGTTTTCAAACGCCTGAGTCAAATTGCCATTAGCGATGGGTAATATAGCAGTAAGCTATTAGCTGTCAGCGGTCAGCAGTCAGCTCGATCGCAGCATTGCCGGGTGGGTAGGGGGGGATTCGCGAATCCCCCCTACGGGCAAACAACAAGATTGCCTAAAAACTATTGCTTAGCGCCAATCTTCCCAGGAGTTATTAAAAATAGAGGTATCGGGAAAAGAAATAGGATTTTTATCCCGAACGAGGCGCTTTTGCAGCAATTCTAAATCTGCTTCTTGCCGGGGAAGTTCGTCCACCATCTGGTAAGGCATGATGTTTTTTTCTAGAGCAAAGGCTGCAGTAGTGCCGGCCGCAGCGCCAGAAGACCATTCAAAGGAATGTACCCGATAGGCTGCAGCAGCAACATGGCTGGTAGCAATGCTTTTACCGGCGACGAGGAAGTTATCAATTTTCTGGGGAATCATGGCTCGCAGGGGAATCTGGAATGGATAAGCGGTGCCTTGACCGATTCGCTCCCCTTCTTTCTCGGTATTGCCCGGTGCTTCTGGGGGGCTCAGGGTCATGCAGGGATGGAAGTCAATGGCATAGTGACCGATGCCGACAGTATCGGGAAAAACTGTAGAGCGCGATCGCTTCTGGATTTCTTCGACAGATTGGTTATTGCGAACTGCGGTTGCTGCCTCCAAACCCGCCAGAGATTGCCACAAGTAGCGATAATCTTCTGGCAAAAGAGTCGAGCTATAGTATTCGTCTGTATAGTCTCGGCGAGAGATGTCGATTTCCCAAACTGTAAAGCCGTCGGCATGAGCCCAACTTTCGCGGCCGATAATTCGCCTGCCCTCGCGGATATAAGGATATTTCGACAAGCCATGTGCGGTACCCATTGGCGAATCTAGCCCGCTCATAAAGCGGTGGTTGGGATGCGGTTTTTTGACTCCATCTCCGAGCCGGGAGTCAGTAGTTCCAGCGACGAGCCAGTAAAAAAAGCCTTTGGCATGTTGCTCGCCAGCGGCCAAAGTTTCCGTTCGCAATCCACCCAGCCAGGCTCCGGGTTCGAGCTGACCCATTTCTGCTAGCTGCTCCCGGGTGTAGATAAAATTATCGTTAGAGTTTCCGGGTCGGTAGTCATTGCCCCAAGTCCAGTTTTGCATAGAAATATCCCCTGGATTAATCGGCCATTCCCTGACATTTCCAGGCAGATTTTTACTTATTTTATCAACCCAGATGCGCCTATAGGTGTAAACCAAATTAAAATTGGCCAATCGTTCTAGTTCGTAGCTGTAGTAAGGGGCGTGGCGATCGTAAAAGGAGGGAAATTCGTGGTCTTGGGGTTCCTCGGTGGCCTGCATGGCAAAGGTATAGGTAAAGCCTTGGGTGCAGTAGGGATTGCCGTTTTCGCTAGAGGATGAGGGTTCTAGATGCGATCGCGGATCTACTCCGAGCCGATAGGGAACATCTGCCAAACCAACCAATTCTCCGGTTTCGCTGGCATCAATAACGTACCAAGAAGCCTGGGGCTTTTCTGCGGTGGCAGCGGGGTTTGGTACAAAGTTGATAATAGTTTTCTCAAACCGAGATGAGTTTTCGTAGCTATAGGCATCTTCTATAGTTTGAGATAGAGGGAAAGTATTGATAGGAGGCGCGTCCGGGGCACTTGTATGCTGAATGGCGATCGCGCTATTTATCTGCCTGTCGGAAATCTTTAAATCTTTAATAATCGTGTTGGGATACCATTTCAGAGTTCCCTTACCTTTTTTGGCTGCTTCTTGCAAAATTTCCATCAGCAGCTTGTGACCGTCATAAGGGAGAAAACAAGACTCGCTCACCCAACATTGGCCGGGATTGAGCTTTTTATAGTAGCTTTTAATGCGATCGCGAAATTCCAGATAGCCGCGAGGATAGTATAGCAACTCTCGCTGAGTCGGTCGTTCGTCTAAAGCAGAGGTGCCCTGAGCGGAAATTTGGCCCCCTACCCAATCGGTAATTTCAGTTACGCAGACAGTGCGGCCAGCATACAATGCTTCGTAAGCGGCGGCAGCTCCTGCCAATCCACCGCCCACCACTAAAACATCGCAAGTTTCTTCTTTATCTGGCGCTCTCGGTGGGGTAGCTTGACCCGCCCCAGGGGCAAAAACTAAAGAAAATAAGCTCCAGCATAGGCTCAGGCCCAATAAAATGCGCCCTTTTGGCATAACTTTTTGCGCAGCAATCTCTTGCGGTATCTCTTGCGGCATTTTTTGCGGCATCCTTTGCGGCATAGTAAATTTATTCGCTTCTGACACCGAGATTGAGACGCTCGGTGCGTCTTTTTGTTCGTGTTGTTCTATTCGATCGCCTGAGTAGGATATCGACCTGTGGGGTTTTATAGCGCTACGCGCAAGTTAAAAGTCTCAAGGTAATAAGTCAAAAGTAGGAACTGACTAAGGAGCGAGCATTTATAAATGTCCTAACTGATTTGCGTACTGCTATATCAATGAAGGTGCTGCCCCTAGACTTCGGACTATACGGAGTCGGGCTATCTTTGCTAAGGATGGACTGTAGAAAAAATTTTAATTTTAGGGTATTAGATTGACTCTATCTTATGATGGCATTAGATCGACTTGATATTATAGCACTAAGCAGGCAAGGAGCGGATAATTCAAAATTCGCTCCTTGCTATTAACGGCAAGGCTTGTGCTAAAAGCTGACTGCCGATAGCTGACTGCTTACCTGCTATATGATTGCAAAAAGGAGAAAAGCAGTCAGGGTAGAGGGAAGGCTTTATTCTTAAGGAAATCGCTCTCATCGGATAACCATGCATATAGAAAGACTTAACAGACTTCGACGCAACTCAAGCAGCGATTATCTTTCTAATGAGTCGGAGCTAGAGACATCTCTGGCGCTACTGCGCGCCACATTGGAATCAACTGCTGACGGTATTATGGCAGTCGATTTATCGGGCCGCATAACTCACTTTAATCGCAAGTTTTTAGAGATGTGGGCCATACCAGAAAGACTCGTGTCTGGGGGCGATTGCGGTACGGTTATGGCTTTTTTTCTCGACCAATTACAAGACCCAGAAAAAATATCGCTCGATATTCAGGAATTGCTGGCCGGGGTCGATGCTGAATATAGCAATACTTGGGAGCTAAAACCGGGCTCGCATCGCGCCTTCGAGTGCCATTCGTTTCCCTCTATCATAGGCGAGCAGATTGTTGGTAGAGTTTGGACCTTTAGCGACATTACCAAAAAAAGAGAATACGAAAAGCGCTTGAACGACTCGCTCGAAGAACTTTCTGATTTGAAATTTGCTCTAGAACAGTCCGCGATCCTTGTTATTACTGACGATAGAGGAAGAATAATCGATATTAACGATAAATTCTGCAAATTATCACAATATTCGCGAGAAGAGCTAATCGGAAAAACTCACCGAGTTGTAAATTCCGGGTATCATAAGCAGGAATTTTTTGAAACCTTATGGAGACAAATCTCTAAAGGCGAAGTATGGAAAGGAGAAATAAAGAACAAGGCCAAGGACGGCAGCTATTATTGGGTAGATACGACTATTATACCTTTTGTGGATAGCAAGAGAAAACCATTTCAATATTTGGCGATTCGCTTTGATGTTACCAACCGCAAACTGATAGAGGAAGCCTTGCGAGGGTCAAGGGAAAAATTAAAAGAACAAACTGAGGAACTGCAAGAAGCCTTAGAGAATTTAAAACGAACCCAAGCTCAGTTGGTTCAGAGCGAAAAAATATTCGTTTTGGGTGAGATAGTGGCTGGTCTAGCCCACGAGATTAATAATCCCGTCAGCTTCATATATGGAAATATTCTGCACGCAGATGCCTATATAGAGGAACTGCTGCATTTAATAAAACTATACCAAAAGCACTATCCAAATCCAGTAGATGAAATTGCTGAAGAGACCGATAAATTAGATTTAGAATTTCTTATGGAAGACCTGCCCAAGCTGTTGCGATCGATGACGGCTGGGGCAGAGAGGATTAGAGAGATGATTTCATCTCTACGCAACTTTGCCCGCTTGGATGAGTCAGATAAAAAAAGAGTCGATATTCATGCGGGAATTAATAGCACCCTACTTTTGTTGCAGCATCGCTTGCATAATCCCGTCAAAGCAGGACAGCAAGCCCAAGCAGGAAAGGAGGAATATGCTGAAGAAATACGGGTTATTAAAGATTATGGCAATTTGCCAATAGTCGAGTGCTATCCGAGCGAACTAAATCAGGTATTTATGAATATTCTCTCTAATGCAATAGACGTTCTGGCAACTCAACCGCCGCCCCGCACGATCGCAATTAGCACAAGAGTGAGGAATTCCCTATTGGTTGAGATTATCATTTTTGACAACGGGCCAGGAATAAGTGAGGAGGTACAAAAGCGGATCTTCGACCCGTTCTTTACTACTAAACCCGTCGGTTCTGGTACTGGTCTGGGGTTGACGATGAGCTATCAGATTGTTGTGGAAAAGCATGGGGGAAGCTTGCGATGCCTTTCAACGCCGGGATGCGGGACTGAGTTTGCGATCGCCATTCCGATATCGCCGCAGTAGTTGGGCCTTCGGAGTGTGGGGAGTGTGGGGACTGTGGGAGCAGAGTTAGTTGCGAGTATTTGATTTGCAACTTAAAACTTAAAACTTAAAACTTAAAACTTAAATTTAAAACTTGCCAAAAAAGTATGGGGCTAAAATAGAAGTGGTTTTGGTCGGCCTTGAAAACAAGGATATAGGCCGAGCCGGAACAATGCTCCGCTTGAGGCGAGTGAAGCTGTCCCAAGGTGCGATCGCGCTTTTCTGAGAATCAAGAGTAAAGTGGTAGTAGGTCAAACCCTCTCTTTGTTGCGATCGTTTATAGCCAAAACCAAGCAAGGGTAAGACCCGACTCTAATGGCCGACCCTTATTGACCGTCCGCCAAGCGATTCCAGAAAACGCTCCTTTGCCGGAGCGCTATTTGGGGGGAAACTTAGACCCAGCTACCCCAAAGAGGTTGTGGGAGCCTTACCCAGTCTCAGGAGGCAGCAAAAATATTGCTGCTCGCTTACCCTGTAGAGACAAAAATCTGATTGAGGAAACTAGCCGTGGCAGACGACAAAATTCTATATTATTTCATCGAGGAAGCTAAAGAACACCTCGATACTTTAGAAAAAGGACTGTTGGACTTGCAGACCACCGCTTCCGACCAAGAAAGCGTTAATGAATTATTTCGAGCTGCTCACTCTGTCAAAGGCGGTGCGGCAATGCTTGGCTTTGGCAGCATTCAGAAAACAGCCCACCGCCTCGAAGATTCTTTTAAAGTTCTCAAAGAAAATAAAGTAGCGGTTGATGAAAAACTGGAATCGTTATTTTTAAAAAGTTTGGATATTCTCCAGGATTTGCTGCAACGGCTGCAAAGTCCATCGGGACTCGACGACAAAGAGGGAGAAAAAGTCGTAAAAGGAGCAGAGCCAGTATTTGAGGAGTTACAGAATTATCTCAATCGCTTGCTCAGCGGTGAAGGGGGCGAAGGGGCGAGCGGCTTGCCTGCGGAGTTTGGCAGCAACGCAATCGAGAAGCTGCGAGAGCTGTTGCAGTTGTTTAAGCAAAAGGACAATGCCTCCGTAAGAAAAAAAATGCGGGGAATATGCAAGCAGCTCCAGGAACTCGCCCCAGACATAGAGACTTGGCAAGCTATCGTCGCAACCGTTAGCGAGGCGATCGCCAATACCAACCACTCCTATGCCACTCTAGCACCAGTGGTTATCAAAGAACTCAAACAAGCAACCGATTGGTTGCTTTTGGGGCAAGCAGAGGACGTTGCCCCGAGCGAAGCATTGCAAAGCTTGGCTCGCTCTGCTGCCGGACAAAAGTATATTGCCATTCCCGTAGAACCCAAGGCTGCAGCGAAAATAATTACAGAGGCTTTTGATAAAAAAGAACTGACTGTTTTGGTTAAGTTACTTGCCAAAGCTGTCAAATCTGCCTCTTAAATCTGCCTCTTAAATCTGCCTCTTAAATCTGCTTCCCTAAATCTGCCTCCCTAAGTCTGCTTCCCTAAATCTATCAGGACTTACGCAAACTGTCCATATCTAGTATTTGTAGGGGCAATCCCAAGAGCGATTCTCAGGGGCGGAGACGCTTCGCGATCGCCTCTCCCCGTAGTGCCGTTGCGTAAGTCCTATCTATGTTTTAGGGAAATCTGGGTCTTAGGGTAGGCTGTAGGTTGTCAGGTGTGGGGTAAGTCAACAGTCTGCCCTAAAATTGTAGGGAAGGGTTGAGGAACGAAACCCAACTATGCCAGTCGTTGCGCCCTTGTTTCGTTCCCGGGCCGCTCCCTACAGTTACTTTCGAGCCCCCGAAGCGCTTCGCGGAAAATAGCCAGAATTTTCCCCACACCCCACACCCGCTTGTCTGGGGTCTAGGGTTGCTGTTTTTAGCGTCGTTCTGCCTAGTCATTTAGCTGTCAAGGAATCTCGATCGCCTATGCCTCGCTTCTCCTTACCGTTTGGTCAAAAGCCGCAAAACTCGCAAAATTCAGAACTGCCAACTGCCGCCAGCGGTGCTGGTTTGGGTACGTTTGGCGGCGTATATACTCCCTCCATCCTGACCATCTTGGGGGTCATTATGTATCTGCGCTTCGGGTGGGTAGTCGGTAACGTAGGTTTGCTCGGAACCCTGGTTATAGTTACCCTGGCCACATCAATTACGTTTTTGACCTCCCTGTCGGTTTCGGCGATCGCCACCGACCGAACAGTCCGCACGGGCGGGGCCTATTACATGATTAGCCGTTCCCTTGGCATAGAAACTGGCGGAGCCGTAGGCATTCCCTTATACTTTGCCCAAGCTATCTCAGTTGCTCTCTATACTATTGGCTTCACCGAAAGCATTATTGAGGCATTTCCAGCCCTAGAATCCGTACAAAAAATCATAGCCCTCGGCACCACTTTTGCCGTCGCCATATTAGCCCTAGTCTCGGCTCGCACTGCTATTCGGGCTCAGTATTTTATTATGGCGGCGATCGCCTTGTCCCTGCTTTCGTTTACCTTGGGACATCCCATAGAAAATAGCACCATTGAAATCTTGGGAGCCAAGCCGGAAAATCCAGAAGAATTCTGGGTAGTCTTTGCCGTATTCTTTCCCGCCGTCACCGGCATCATGGCGGGAGTGAGCATGTCCGGCGACCTGCGCGACCCGGCCAAGTCTATCCCCACCGGCACCCTAGCGGCGGTGGGCACGGGATATCTCGTATATATGTCACTTCCCGTCGTCCTAGCCATGCGTGCTGGCCCCGAAGCCCTGATAGCAGACCCCCTGATTATGGAGAAAATGGCTCTATGGGGGCCAGCAATACTCTTGGGGGTCTGGGGCGCTACCCTATCCAGCGCCCTGGGCAGCATTCTCGGCGCTCCCCGCGTCCTGCAAGCTCTGGCGCGAGATGGTATTTTACCCCGCTGGATGAGGTCGCTCGGTTCTGGGAGCGGTCCGGACGACGAACCCCGCACCGCTACTTTTGTCACTCTGGCGATCGCCAGCGTAGCAGTAGTCTTGGGCGACCTGAACCTAATCGCCCCCGTGTTGTCGATGTTCTTTCTAACCACCTATTTGGTGCTTAATGTAGCTGCAGCAGTAGAAGGATTTTTGCAAAGTCCTTCATTTCGCCCCGCCTTCCGAATTCATTGGTCTTTATCCCTTCTTGGGGCAATTGGCTGCATCGCTGTCATGTTCTTGATTAATCCAGTTGCCACTGTTGTTGCGGCAACTATCGTGCTGGGAGTTTATTTTTGGTTAGAACGCCGGGAATTAGAAAGTGCTTGGGGAGACGTGCGCCGGGGACTGTGGATGGAACTGGTGCGAGCGGGTATTTTTCAGATCGGCGACGAGCCGGATACCAAAAACTGGCGGCCGCACCTATTGGTGCTTTCTGGTGCCCCAATGCGCCGCTGGCCTCTGATTGAATTAGCTGCTGCTTTCACTCACCATCGAGGTTTGATTACCGTCTCTAGCGTCTTGCCCGAGAACTCCCGCGATGCCTCTCGCCAAGCAGGACTGGAGTCAAAAATTCGCGAGTATCTCGATAAGCGGGGGGTGCAGGGGTTGGTGCGGCTGGTCACAGCGCCAGATCCTTTTGCCGGTGCGGAAAGATTGGTGGAGGTATATGGACTCGGACCGTTGGTGCCGAACAGTATTCTGCTCGGAGATAGCGAAGAACCAACTCACCGCTCTCGCTACTGCCAGATGATTGCTAATTTCCACCGTGCCAAGCGCAACGTTATTATCCTGCGCGACGATCGCTATCGCGGTTTTGGCCTGCGCAAGCGCATTGACGTTTGGTGGGGCGGCCTGCAAGCCAATGGCGGTCTAATGCTTTTGCTGGCTTATCTACTCCGCACTAGCCACGAATGGCGCAATGCCAAGGTACATCTAAAACTTGTAGTGCCCAATG
The DNA here is from genome assembly GCA_010672965.1 of Oscillatoria sp. SIO1A7. Classification (GTDB taxonomy): domain Bacteria; phylum Cyanobacteriota; class Cyanobacteriia; order Cyanobacteriales; family Laspinemataceae; genus SIO1A7. The sequence continues at coordinate 30,962 of JAAHFN010000017.1, read as the reverse complement.
AGACTGCCGCCCAAGCTGCTGGAGCGAATCTAGAAAAAATGGTGCAACAGCTCAGAATCGGAGCTTTGCCGCAGGTTTTAATATCTGGCGGACAACCCTTTGACGAAATTCTCCACGAGTCTTCGGTAGGCGCGGATTTAGTATTTCTGGGCATGGCCAAACCCAAGGAGAACTTTAACTTTACTAGCTATTACGAAAGCTTACAGGCTCGCGCCGCCGGATTGCCCTCCACTGCCTTTGTCCTCGCCGCTCCAGACTTTGCTTTTGAAGAAGTTCTCACCGATAGCACTGCCGCTAGTCGAAGCACTTAGGCCATTTGTCTTTATATAGCAGTAAGCAGTCAGCTATCAGCAGTCAGCCTGGCGCGTCAAAGTCTTGCCATCTAAGCAAAAGGCGCGATTTGTAACCGTCCTAACCAAGCCTGTGTAGTGCTATATATAGCAGTAAGCGGTCAGCTCTGCTGCATTCAGCAGTCAGCTAAAGTCCTGCGATTCTTCGCAATACCAACGCCTATTTACCCGTAGGTTGGATCCCCCCAACCCCCCTTAAAAAGCTTAAAAAGGGGGGCTAAGCTCTGAAGCCCCCCTTTTTAAGGGGGGTTGGGGGGATCTGGCGTTGGGAAACAAACAAGTATTTGTTGGGTTGAGGCACGAAACCCAACCTACAAGATTGAGGCATTTGCGTTTTGGCGAAGGTATTGTCCAAAAAACCGGGTTTCTGGTCCGCCGATAAATGGGTTTTTAGGCGCGTACCTTATTCTCAACCATTAAAAAAACAATAGTTACCAATCTTAAAATTATGTAACAATATGTGAAGAAAGCAATAATTTGCTCAAAAGGAGGTCAGTTATGGTAGCGGTTGCTGAGAAAGTCGAAAATAGATTGACGATAGAGACCAGCGAGATCGCCCCTGACACAACGGCGATTCGCTCTCTCGATTGGGATCGCGATCGCTTTGATATTGAATTTGGCCTGCAAAATGGGACCACCTACAACTCATTCTTGATTCGGGGCGAGAAAACAGCCCTAGTGGATACCTCCCACGCCAAGTTTCGCGAGCAATATCTCAACACTCTCAAAGGATTAATCGACCCAACCGAGATTGACTACCTGATTATCAGCCACACCGAACCGGACCACAGCGGCTTGGTTAAAGATTTCCTGGAACTAGCGCCCCAAGTAACCATAGTCGGGGCTAAGGTCGCCATCCAGTTTCTGGAAAATTTGGTTCATCGTCCCTTCGAGCGGACTATAGTCAAAAGCGGCAGCAAGCTAGATTTGGGCAACGGTCACGAAATCGAATTTGTATCGGCACCGAATCTGCACTGGCCCGATACGATTTTCAGCTACGACGCATTGACGCAGACTCTATTTACTTGCGATGCTTTTGGGATGCACTACTGCTCCGATCGCACTTTCGACGAAAACTTAAGCGAAATCGAACCAGACTATCGTTTTTATTATGAATGCTTGATGGCTCCGAATGCGCGATCGGTACTCGGTGCTATCAAGCGGATGAAAGCTCTGGGTGAGATTAGCACGATCGCTACTGGTCACGGCCCCCTACTGCGTTATAACGTCGGAGAGCTGACCGGGCGCTATGAAACTTGGAGCAAGGAACAAACCAAAGGGACGACGAATGTTGCGGTATTTTATTTCTCGGACTATGGCTATAGCGATCGCCTTTCTCAAGCGATCGCCCACGGCATAACCAAAACTGGGGTGGCCGTAGAAATGATGGATCTAAAAACAGCAGATACCCAGGAAGTTCGGGAACTGGCCAGTCACGCTAGCGGTATCGTCATTGGCGCTCCTCCCATCGACGGTCCGGGGGCAGAAATCGCCGAAGCAGCTATTAATACCATCCTCCCCTCTACTAATAAAAAGCAAGCCTTTGGTCTATTTGAATCCGGCGGCGGCAATGACTTACCTATTTATCCTTTGCAAAGCAAGTTCAAGGATTTAGGTCTCAAGCAGGGATTCCCAAATATTAAAATTGAAGAAACCCCCTCGGAAGCAACTTATCAGATTTGCGACGAAGCGGGAACGGACATGGGGCAACTGCTAAGCCTCAAAACAGCAATCAAGAAGATGAAATCCCTGGATAGCGACCTAGACAAGGCTTTGGGACGCATTAGCGGCGGTCTATATATTATCACCGCGAAAAAAGGCGATATTGGCAGCGCGATGCTGGCATCCTGGGTATCCCAGGCCAGTTTTGAGCCTTTGGGATTCAGCATTGCAGTGGCTAAAGACCGGGCTATAGAAGCTTTCCTGCAAGTGGGGGATACTTTCGTTCTCAATGTCCTCGAAGAAGATAACTATCAAGGGCTAATGAAGCATTTCCTCAAGCGCTTCCCCCCCGGAGCCGATCGCTTTGCTGGGGTAAAGACCCAAGCCTCTAGCAATGGCAGCCCTATTCTTACCGAAGCCCTCGCCTATCTAGAATGTGAAGTTGCCAGCCGCATGGAACTAAGCGATCACTGGATTGTTTACTCCACCGTGACCAGCGGACGAGTCAGCAATACCGATTCCTTGCCAGCCATACATCACCGCAAAGTCGGCAATCATTACTAAAGGGACATTGGGCATTGGGCATGTTCGCATTGGGCATTGGGGAAAGTTTTGAGTTTTGAGGTTTGAAGTTTAAGTTTTAAATTTAAAATATTAACTCAAAGCTCAAAGCTATCGAGCTAAGAAATAGGTAGCATTTCAATTTTAAACGGAGCCGTGCCTAGCCTATAGGCGCGGCTAGAGAAAAAGCCTTAAGGGCTGTTCTTTACAAAAGTGAAATGCTCTCTAAGAACTCTCCCAATGCCCAAAGAAGCATAGGGTAAGGGGGCGGGCTTACCTCGGGGTATGTTTTTTATATTTGGCATTCAGCAGAGGTATCGAATATCAATTGAGGGCGTAGGGGCGACAGCATTCCCGAGACAGCTTGTGCTATTAAAAGAAAAATATTGTATTGGAATGCTTCGCCCCAAAAACCTCTGCTACCCACTAGCAACTCCAAAAAGGGTAATTATAAAAAATATACCCTTGAAAGAAGGGGGCGGGGGGCAAGGGCGAAGCATTCCAGTATAATACATTTCTCTTATAACCCACGGTTATCTCGGGAATGCTGTCGCCCCTACACCTTATTGCGAGGGTCTATATGCCAACTCAGACGTCAAATCTAAAAACATACCCGTAGATTGCACTCCCCTGCTCCCTTACCACTCCCCTGCTCCCCTGCCTCTTCCAATGCCCCCATGCCCCATGCCCCATGCCCCATGCCCGATTCCCCATTCCCAATCCCCACATTAAAGACAAAAACCCATGTTAACAATTACCAAACCACGCGACGTTCAGATTGCTCCGATTGGCGCAGATACTAAAGTATTCAGGTCTCGGACTTGGGATAGATTAAAATTTGAAGTCGAATATTCGCTCCAAAAAGGGACGACTGCTAATTCTTATCTTATCCAAGGGGACAAGACTGCTCTAATCGACCCTCCCGGGGAATCCTTTACCGAAAATTATTTGGCATCTTTGCAGGAACGGCTGGATGTAGCCGGTCTGGACTATATAGTAATTCAGCATTTTAATGGCAACCGGGCAGCAACCCTTAAAGCAATCCTAGCTTTAGCGCCCCAGGCAAAGTTTGTTTGTTCTAATACAGCAGCGATCGCTCTGCAAGAGTATTTCAAAGAAGAGACAGAAGAATTAAATCTTATCGTCGTGCGGGGCAAAGAGTCTCTGGATCTCGGCCGGGGACATCATTTGCAATTCATTACCACGCCGACGCCAAAATGGCCTGATAGTCTTGTAACCTACGATCCTCTGAGTAAAATCCTGTTTGCCGATAAATTTTTTGGCGCTCATGTTTGCGGCGACCAGATTTTTGATGAAGGCTGGGCAGTTTATAGCGAAGACCGACGCTTTTATTACGATTGCTTGCATGCCTCGCAGCCGAAGCAAGTCTTGAGCGCTCTAGATAAAATTGCTGACTTGGAGGTGAAATTCTACGCATCGGGACACGGTCCGTTGGTGCGCTATGGGATGACCGAGTTAACCGGATTGTATCGGAAGTGGAGCGAGAAACAGAACTCTCTAGATTTAAAAGTAGCGCTACTATATGCGTCGGCTTATGGGAATACTGCAACCGTAGCGCAGGCGATCGCCAAAGGTCTGACTAAATCGGGAGTTGCTGTAGAATCTATCAACTGCGAAGTTAACTCGGCTTCGGAAATCGAAGAAGCTTTGGAAAAATGCGATGCTTTTATTATCGGTTCTCCGACTTTGGGCGGTCACGCTCCCACCCAAATCCAAACTGCTTTGGGCATTATCCTCAATACCGTACCGACCAGCAAGCTTGCCGGAGTCTTTGGTTCCTTTGGCTGGAGCGGGGAAGCCATCGATCTGCTAGAAAATAAACTCAAAGATACTGGCTATAAGTTTGGCTTTGAACCCATTCGCGTTAAGTTCAAACCGACGGATGTTGTCCTGCAACAGGTGAAAGAAGCGGCTATTGATTTTGCCCAAGCTTTGAAAAAATCTCAGAAACGTCGCGCCCCCCGTCCTTCGATTGCTGCTTCGGGGAGCGATCGCACCGCACAAGCTGTCGGCCGTCTGGTTGGTTCTCTTTGCGTCGTAGCTGCCAAACGAGGAGATGTTGCTAGCGGGATGCTAGCTTCGTGGGTTTCCCAAGCCACCTTCAATCCCCCCGGCCTCACGGTTGCCGTAGCCAAAGACCGCGCCCTAGAATCCCTCACCCACAGCGGCGATAAATTTGTTTTAAATATCCTCGCCGAAGGCACCCAGCTCCACAAACATTTTATGAAGCGCTTCGACCCGGGGGAAGACCGCTTTGTCAATGTCAATACCGAAGAAGCGCAAAACGGTTGCGTTATCCTGAGCGATGCTCTCGCTTACTTGGAATGTACGATTAAAAATCGCATGGAATGCGGCGATCACTGGATAGTGTATGCCGTAGCCGAACAAGGCCAAGTCCTAGATACAGAGAGCGTTACTGCCGTCCACTTCCGCAAAACCGGCAATTATTATTAAAGTTCTGAGTTTTGAGTTTTGAGTTTTGATATCAAATCCGGTTAATCGCCCTTAAAAAAAGTCAAGTCCTGCGTAGGACGGGCGTCCCGCCTGTCCGCCAACCTGGATAGGGACTTTTCGGAAGCCCGTCCTACGCGAAATTACGAATTTTTTCAGTGGGTCTTTAACTGGATTTGCTGGATTTGATGGATTTGATATTATTTTGGGGTAGGGGCGAGAGCGCGAAATCGCCCCAATGCCTCTCCTTGCTGTCAATTTTACCGAACTCACACTCTAGATATTATTATCGCAGCCTAAAAGCGAGGAAAAAATGACTGTCAAACAATTAGAAAACGAAATCCTAGCCTTGACTAAGGCCGAGAAGGTGGAAGTAATTCAGATTTTAATCGAAAGCTTTATTCACAACTCGCGAGGTATTAGCAAAACTCCTGGGGTTGTGGGTGGCGATGCTTGTATTGCCAAAACCCGCATACCCGTTTGGTCTTTAGTGAATTACCGTCGTATAGGTGCAAGCGATGCCCAGATTTTAGAAGCTTTTCCGCATCTTACTGCAGCAGATGTAGTAAATGCCTGGGCTTATGCTGAGGCATATCCAGAGGAAATCGAACAAGCCATTCGCGAAAACGACGAAGTTATGCAGGAAGGCGAGATAGCTTAATGGCACGTTTTTATACCGATGAAAACTTTCCTCGTCCAGTTATAGAATTTCTTCGAGCGATGGGTCACGGTGTCCTCACGAGCAAAGAAGCCGGGAATGGCATTGGGCATTGGGCATGTTCGCATTGGGCATTGGAAATCGGCAGCTCCTGGCTGACTTTTTTTGGCATGAGTAATCTGCAAGAGAAAGAGCGATCGCACAATCGCTCTTTCTCTTGTGCAAATGGGGCTTCAGAGGTGGCGGGCTAGAAAATCTGATTAGCCCGCACTATAGGGTTTATTTTCTTTGGGGCGTTTTCTTTCGTCTTCTTTCGTGTATTTGTTTCCCTTTAAGGACTTACGCATCCTCAATACAGGCGCTTTTTATCCCCTATTTCGACGCCGCATACTCTCCAAGCGGGCGTCTAAGCGGGCGTAAGTCCTGCCCCCGAAGCCTATTATGGGGACCTGTTTTTGCCCTAACCAGCCATACTCCCGAGACTGATGGGCACCATCTCGCCGCTAATTGTCAATCCCAATAACATCGGTTCCCGTGGTCGAATTAACTTGCCTGTCAGGACGCACTGTTCCTCTTGCTGAGCTATCGCCTCCATACTTGCTCGAATATCAGATCGCGAAAACTGAGGTCGATAATCATTTGACTGATGCTGGACGTATTTCCATAGAACGTCTCGAATTAGCGCTTGATATCCTTGATTGCCTGCGAGGGTTTTGAGCTGCTCTTTGAGGGTCCTCTCTAACCTGATGCTGGTCACTTCCATTTCAGTGGTTGGGATTCGAGTGATTGCGCGCATAACTTTTTTCCTCAAATGGGTAGACATATCTGTAATATTAGTGTAGTATGTTTTTTGTAGGATTCAAGTAGCGGCCTTCAAAGAGGATACCCGTGAGCTTTTCACCCATCTCGTCCCTAAGACGGCTTTGCGCCAGATATACCGCCAGTTGTACCAATGCGATGGCGGATATGACTTATCGCGTCCATCATTCAAATGCGGACCTGGTGAGATGGTTTTGGCATGGGTACAAAGGCTTAGGATGCTACAGCTCTGGAGACTTTAGAGCCAGAGAAATTAAAAATAACTTGGAATCAGCCGGTGGTCTTCCCGAGGAACGGCCACAAAAAAATAAAAGAAGCGGGAGGTACAGGGTGCTGCTGCTGTACCGACATAGGACGAAAAGAGCCTAATCAGATTTTAGGGACCCCCGCTTCTGACCGACGGAAGTGGGGGCTATTTTATAAAGGAGTCAAGGTCGTGACAAGCGTAACTGACGTACTAAGGAAATCGGTGGTGGTTTTTTCTAAAAATTACCTGCCGATTAGTCGGGTAAATATCAAGCGAGCGATCGCGCTGCTGGTAACCGGCAAAGCAGAACCTATAGATTTGGTCGGCCTCGGAAGCGAGACCGGATGGAAAATTCGCTCTGCCAGTCTGGTTCTCCAGGTGCCAGAACATATTCGCCTCACCATGACAGGTACGGAGCGGATTTGGAGGGTTCCCCCGGTGAATCGACGAGAAGTATTGCGGCGCGATCGCAATAAATGCCAATACTGCGGCGCTACCAAAAATCTAACTCTGGATCACGTCCTGCCCAAATCAAGAGGTGGCACTCACACCTGGGATAACGTCGTCATTGCTTGCAACAATTGCAACTCCCGCAAAGGCGATCGCACTCCTGAAGAAGCTGGAATGCCACTGCAGATCAAACCACGGGCACCAATTCATCCGGCGGTTGCCTTCGCAGAACAGTTTTGGCAAGAACAGCAAGGACAACAAAAGTAATCACAAGGGAGGACTGAGGACTGAGGAGCGCGGTTCATTGCGCCCATCGCTCAGCACTCAGCACTCAAAGGAGGCTACCGGCAATGCTGAAGTTCACATATACCGAAAACAGTTTTAACCTAGAGCATCTGGCTCGCTCCCTTGAGGAGCTGGTGACCGGGCGAACAATAGTGGCTATGCGAGTTGGACAAAGGCTTGTCGTAGAACCAACCCAGGCATCGTTTTTGCTGCCTGCAAATTTGCCCGGTCTAGAAAATCTGGAGGCCGAGGCTCTTCGGGATGAAAGCGAGACCATCGCCGTCTGTATCGCTGATGCGGAGTATGTTGAAGTCAGTCTGCGAGGTACTTGGCTGGCAGCAGATTCTGAGGCTGATGAAGGAGTCTTTGTAACTTCTCTGCGCGATCGCGCTGAATTCTACATCCTCAAATGCTGGCAAGAAGCTCGCTCCGGAGTCTCTCTACTTGAGGAAGTCGATTAATATCAAATTCTGTTAAACAATTACAGTATTTGTAGGGGCGCTCCCGGGCAGCCACGGGGGGCTGCCCCTACAATATAAATAGTGGTATTGATTAAGCGGATTTTATATAAGCTCCCCCCAAACCGTCCGTCAGTGCATTAGCTAGGGGTTATTTAATCTGGATTTCCGATTTATCAAGACAATAGCAGGGGGGCGATCGCAAGCGATCGCTCCCCTGTTTTAGGAAGCAAGTCTGCTGCCCCCTCTCTTACTAACAACTACTCAACTTAACTAAAACTCGCCTTCGACTTAATCCACGATTCTTAATAACCCACTATGTAGGCGATCGCAAACTCGTTTTATTTGCTTTTGCTCCTCGGGACTAAACAGATTGTTCGATAACATCGCCCGATGCAAACAATATCTATCAGTCGGAGTAATTCTGCCATAGGCCAGAATTCTTTCGACGATTTCTCCGATATTATTTCCCGATCGAGAGTTAAGTTGAACTTCCATGATCTAAACCTCTTAGAGCTAATCTTTCAAACGGACCTCATTGTCGCTCTATCCCAAAGCTTCGGTTCGTCCCTTCCCAATTCTTTTTATAAGGCCGCCATCCCTAGCAATATCAGTAATACAACCATCTCTGGCAGTATCGGTCAAGCCAAAATATAAGCATTGCATCTTAGGAAACGAGCGCTCTAGTATTGAGGACTATTTTTCTGGTCCTTCGCTATGTGGTATGATACCCCTCATAATAAACGTTTTTTACCGATAAGATCTGGACTTTTCTCTACTGAATTTAATGATTTCTTTATTTCGATGGTTTCGATGCAAAAAACTCATCATTTAAGGGCCTTTTTGTAGTACAGTCTTTCCGTGGCTCGCTCCTGAGCTTGCTAAAAATATTTTAATGGCCTAAAGCTATATATAGCAATACTTTTTACGGCATTATCCCCCCTTCTCCAGGAAAAAATAAAAAAATTTCTCAAACCCCTTGACAGTTTTGTAGTATGCGTGTAGTATATAAATATAGGAGGGAACGGGAAAACCAAAAAGGCTTTTCTCCAAACCTGCTGAGCGAACCTTGATAACTGAATAGGTAATTGGCCATTTAACGATTGATTGTTGGATGTCTGCGTGGGTATGGCCCCTTGGCTTATCCCCGATCGCACCCATATAGCGGTCAGCTCTCAGCGGTCAGAGGTCAGCTTATGCTCCGCTGAGTGCTTACTGCTATAACCGATAAAGCCTCATCGTCTAGGGGTTAGGACGCCGCCCCCTCAAGGCGGAAACGAGAGTTCAAATCTCTCTGGGGCTATTTGGTTGATAGGTTTAATGCAAATCGCATTAAACCTATAAATCAACATCCGGGCTGCATAGACCGCAATTCATTTGCGAAATATCTATCTATAGCGTTTCTCAAATTGATGTGAGGTCTCTGGGGCCCGCGCATCCCATTACGGGGGTTACCGTTCTACGGCCGAGATGGTCAAGGGGGATGCTGTCGCCCCTACGTTTCCTTCGGTACGTTTATTTGAGAAATGCTATATGGAGAGGTGGCCGAGCGGTTGAAGGCACTTTCCTGCTAAGAAAGAGCGGTTTAAAAGCCGTCGAGGGTTCGAATCCCTCCCTCTCCGTTATGGAAATTGAGAATAGATATAGCTTTCAGCTTTCAGCTTTCAGCTTTCAGCTTTCAGTCAAAGTCCTGCCAATTTAGCATTCATAGCGTTTTGGAACTATAGTTCTAGATCTTTTCTATTCTCAAATTTCCCTTGTTGCTTGGGTCGGCTCGCCTATTAGTGCAGGCAAGGGTCTGTAAAACCCCCGCTTTATTGCATTGCAGGTGCGAATCCTGCCCGGCCTATTAAGTTAGTTTAATTGGAGATATTGGATTATGAATTAAATTTTGGGAGCGTGGTGTAATTGGCTAACATCTCGGTCTCCAAAACCGAGGTTGGGGGTACTCTCCCTTGAAGGCTCCGCCAACAAATCCCTCCGCTCTCGTCAATTGGGAGAGGTGGCCGAGTGGTTTAAGGCGCGGTCTTGGAAAGGCCGATCGGTTTTAATCGACGCAGGTTCAAATCCTGTCCTCTCCGTCAATATTTTGTCCTATAAATGAGGAATATTTAGCTGTTGCAACACAATTTGCTATGCAAATCTTCCCCCAGTAGCTCAGTTGGTAGTAGCGCCTGTTTGAAGCACAGGAGGTCGTCGGTTCGATTCCGACCTTGGGGGGCTGTGGTTAGCGCGTCAGGTTTAACCCTGTCCCGGCATCCATATTTTAACCGTCATAGATTTTCATTGAGGAGTCGCCTAATTGGGTATGGCACCGCTCTTTGACAGCGGAACAATGCAGGTTCGACTCCTGCCTCCTCAGTTTTATCTTATGTAGCGGCCAAATCTTATAGCACTAGCAATTAAGCTGTTTGACAGTTACAAAAGGCAAATAGTGCGTATGGCAGGACTTTAGCTGACTGCTGACAGCTAATAGCTTACTGCTATAACTAGCTCCTGTGGCGGAATTGGCAGACGCGGTCGACTTAAAATCGATTTTTATTGCGGGTTCGACTCCCGCCAGGAGTATCGAAAATTTGCCCCTGTAGCCCAATAGGAACGAGGCGCCAAACTTAGAATTTGGAGGTTGCAGGTTCAAGTCCTGCCAGGGGTATTGGTGTCAGGGTTATTGGTTACGAAGCGGGGATAAGCCACGGTGGCTTGTCAGTCTCATAAGCTGATTTTCGTAGGTTCGACTCCTACCCCCGCTACCAATGGAGACAAGGAGACATGGGAGTGTGGGAGGTGTCGGAGGTGTGGGAGGTGTGGGAAGGACTAGAAGTGAAAACTCTCCCTTCTCCCCTATCTCCCCACACTTCCCACACTCCCCACACTTCCAATGCCCCATTCCCGATGCCCGATGCCCAATGGAATTGGGAGTGTAACTCAACTGGATAGAGTACGGAGCTTCTACCTCCTTGTGGGTTCGATTCCTACCACTCCCGTTTTACAGTCAAGAACGCGATCGCTCCGGCAACTTGTACGCGAGGGCTTTTAAGTTTTTAATTTTGAATTTTAAGTTTTGAGTTTTGAATTTAGGACTTACGCGCGGCTTGTAGAGGTGCGCCCTAAGTTTTGGGGTCAACGGCCGTTGACCCCTACCAGATATAGGTCTAATGCGTAAGTCCTGGAATTGAAGCTTTAAAAATATCAACTTAAAAATTCAACCTATTCCCAATGCCCAATGCCCAATTCCCAATTCCCATTTCTCGTTAAAGGAGGAGTTTAACCATGCCTGTAATTGCGATGAAAGTCGAAAGCGCAGAAAAACATCCCAATGCCGATGCCTTGCGCTTTTATAGTATGGAGGCTCCCGGTTACGAGCGGGTGCCAATTGTTGCCAACCTAGAGAATGTTTATGAAGTAGGGGATACGGTAGCGATCGCCTTAGCTGATTCCCTTCTCAAAGATGGCACCAAAATCAAGCCTGCTAAAATTCGCGGCATTCAATCCTTTGGTATGGCTTTGGGAAAAGTTGACGAATCCGTTGGCACCGATTTGTCGGAAGGTTATTGCCAAAAACAGGTACAAAAATCCGTAAAGCTCCAAAGCTGGCCGAGTATAGAACTGTTGCATAACGTGCGGCGCAGCTTGGAACAGTTGGGAGAAACGCCTAAAGTAACCTATCGTGCCAAGATTAAACTAGACGGAACTAATGGTGGGGTACAGATTTTTAGCGATCGCCGAGTTGCCGTCCAAAGCCGAACTCAGATAATTACTCCCCAAAGCGACAACGCCGGATTTGCCGGTTGGGTCAGTCAAAATATAGATTATTTTGCCAACCTGGCGATCGCAGAACATATTACCTTATTTGGCGAATGGTGCGGTCAAGGGATTCAAAAACGCACGGCAATCTCCCAAATAGACCGCAGAATATTCGTTATTTTTGCCATCCAATTCGGGGGAACCGAGGGCAAGATTGCCAACCTGGAAATCAGGCCAGAGCAAATTCGCCAGTTTCTCCCGGAACATCCAGATATTTTTGTCCTGCCTTTTTACGGCGAAGCGATCGCTCTCGACTTTGGGGACACCGACCAATTACAAGAATCTGCGGCTACCCTCAATCAAATCATTGAGGATGTAGAAAAAAGCGACCCTTGGGTTAAAGAAAACTTTGGCATTGCCGGTTTGGGAGAAGGTTTAGTAATGTACCCGGAAGCCGACGGCCTAGTGGAACGGCTGGCCTATTCCGAACTGCTCTTTAAAGTCAAAGGCGAAAAGCATCGGGTTGTCAAAATAAAGCAGCCGGTGCAAATAGACCCCGAGACCGCCAACAGTATTGAAGAGTTTGTCAATTTATTTCTGACTCCAGCTCGCTTAGAACAGGCGGCCACAGAAACCTGCAATGGAGACTTTGACATCAAAAAAATAGGCGACTTTTTGAAATGGATTGCTATTGATATTCAAAAAGAAAGCTCTGCAGAGCTAGAAAGCTCTAACTTAACCTGGAGGCAGGTAAGTAAAGCTATCTCCAAGGAGGCAAAACAATGGTATCAGCAAAAAGCCATTAGTTAGGGTTTTAATTAGGGTGTAGGGTGTAGGGTGTAGGGTGTGGGGTGTAGGGTGTGGGGTGTAGAGTGTAGGGGGTGGGGTGTAGGGTGTGGGGAGAAATTAGGGTGCAGAAAATTAATAGTTTTTCTCTTTTCTTCTTGCTTCCCCATCTCCCTTGTATTCCCCATCTCCCTTGTATTCCCCATCTCCCTTGTCTTCCCCCTCTCTGTTTCCCTACACCCCACACCCTACACCCCATACCCTACACTCTACACCCCACACCCCACACCCTAATTTTTATGGAAGATGCTGCTAAATGGATGGCAACTGGTCTCGAAAGCCAGGGTACGGGCGACCGTAGGGGTTCGATTCCTCCATCTTCCGCCATTTATCCCGTCTATCAAAAACATGGCTAAATGCTAATTGCGATCGCCACTATAGGATTACGCATATTTGGTTAGGCCAATTAAAAGCGCGGCCTTGTAAGGGCGACATGAAACGCCCCTACAAGGCCGAGACATGTCCCTACAAGCCGGCATACTTGTGCTGTTGGTGTCTGAGTTTAACTGCATTTTGAGCCAGCGGAGTTTTAGGAGTATCTACTCAGGCCATTCGTCTTGATTATTGCAAAAATTATAATAAAAACCCTGGCGACCGTAAGTAATGGCAAGACCTTCCCAGCAGTAAAGGCATACCGCAAAGCCAAACGAAAAATCGCTCGGTTGCAGCGGTCTGTTAGTCGGAAGGTCAAAGGATCTAATAATCGTAGAAAGGCGCTCTTGAGGCTGCAAAAGGCGCACTACCGCGTTGCTTGTATCAGAAACGATGCCACGCACAAACTAACTACCTACCTTGCTAAAAACCACAGCGAGGTAGTAATTGAAGACTTGAATGTTAGCGGCATGATGAAAAATCATCGCTTGGCACAAGCTATAGCGGATGGCGGTTTTTACGAGTTTCGCCGCCAGTTAGAGTACAAGTGCCAGTGGTACGGCAGCAAATTAACGATAGTTGACAGGTTCTATCCGTCATCTAAAACTTGTTCCCATTGCGGTCATATCCATAAAGAATTGAAGTTGCGAGATAGAACGTTTATCTGTCCTAACTGTGGATTTTTCCTAGACCGCGATTGGAACGCAGCGATTAATAAGCGCGAAGGCGGGAAGCTCTCCCGTGTCAGCCTGTGGAGCATCAAACCAACGTCCTGCCTCGGTGGGTCGGATACGTCGAAGCAGGAAAAGAACGCCAAATGAGGGTCACGTTCAGCAATGAGATGGATTTGTCCAACTTTGGGTAAGTTTTTTAGAGCGGCAGTACCTCCCCGGTGGATTATTTACTTGGCTGCTAAGGGCGCTGCTAGGGGGCGGGGGTTCGGTGAGCCCGACTCAACCCGACTTAACCTTGTAAGCATTAATTGTTACAATATGTTAAGTCGTCCCCTACTTGGTGTTAAATGCATGACGGTCAAGATAGCAGAGCAAGCAGATATAAAAAATGGAGTTAAACCTACTTTGACGGTAGAGGCAGGTGAGGTGCCGCCGTCAGAGGAACAAATCGGGCCAGTAGATCCAGAGGCAGTGCGCTACGACCCTCTTGCGATCGCCTCCTACTATAGCCAGCGACCCTTACAGGTTTTTATGCGCCGGTTGAGCATTATCTGGCCCTTGATTTCATTTGCATTTAGCCTGTGGTGGGACAAGAAAACAGGACAAAGCGACAAACATCAGCAGAAGCGAGCTGCGCAACTGCGTAAAACCCTCACGAAGCTCGGACCGGCTTTTATTAAAATCGGTCAAGCCCTCTCCACTCGCCCCGACTTGGTTCCTCCCCTGTTTTTGGAGGAGCTGACCAAACTCCAAGACCAGCTACCTCCCTTTGACAATGAAATTGCCTATGGGTTTATAGAAGAAGAACTCGGCGATCGACCGGAAAACCTTTTTGCCGAACTTTCGGAAACCCCCGTGGCGGCGGCTTCCCTGGGACAAGTTTATAAAGGCAAGCTCAAAACTGGCGAAACTGTTGCCGTCAAAGTTCAGCGTCCCGGCCTCAAAGAAAGTATGGGTCTCGACGTTTATATCCTGCGCGAGCTAGCTATCTGGGCTGTCAAAAAGTTTAAAAAACGCATCAAAAGCGACCTCGTTGGCATTATGGAGGAATTTGGGGCTCGCATCTATGAAGAAATGGACTATCAGCAAGAGGGGCGCAATGCTGACAAGTTTCGCGAACTCTACGGCCACCTAAAGGATATTTATGTACCCAAGATTTACTGGCAATACACCGGCCGCGAAGTCCTGACAATGGAATGGATAACCGGCACCAAGCTTACCAAGCTCGAAGAACTACAAGAACAAGGGATAAACGCCAGCTATTTAATCGAAATAGGAGTGCAATGTTCTCTGAGACAATTGCTAGAACATGGTTTCTTCCATGCCGACCCGCACCCCGGCAATTTGTTGGCCACTGAAAATGGCAAGTTAGCTTATCTAGATTTTGGCATGATGAGCCAGGTCAAGCCCTACCAGCGCTACGGATTGATAGAGGCTGTGGTTCATCTGGTCAATCGCGACTTTGAAGGTTTGGCCAATGACTATGTGAAACTGGAGTTTTTGACCCCGGATACAGACCTAACCCCAATTATTCCTGCTTTAGCTGACGTATTTAGTGCTGCTCTGGGCTCTAGCGTGGCGGAGCTAAATTTTAAAAAGATTACCGACCAGCTCTCGGATGTGATGTATGAATATCCTTTTCGAGTGCCAGCTTACTATGCTTTGATTATTCGGTCTTTGGTGACTTTGGAAGGAATCGCTATTAATGTCGATCCAGACTTTAAGGTTTTGAGTAAGGCTTATCCTTATGTGGCCAAGCGCTTGCTAACCGACCAGGCAACGGAATTGCGCTCTTCTCTGCGAGATTTGCTGTTTAAGGATGGCAGTTTCCGCTGGAACAGACTGGAAAATTTGTTGAACAATGCTCAAAATAGCGACGATTACGATCTGAGCAAGAATATAAACCAAGCTCTAGAGTTTTTGTTTTCAGAGCGAGGAGATTTTATTCGGGATTATTTGGTCAAGGAGATTGTTAAAAGCGTCGATATGCTGTCGCAAGATGCTTTGTACAATGCGCGATCGATTGTCGGCGAGTGGTTTGGCTTGACGGATAATAATGCTCAGTCGCCTCCGGTTTCTCAAAGCGATCGCGAAAATTTGGAGCGGATACAGCGGATTTGGGGATTGCTGCGAGAAACTCGGGACTTTGACCCGATGCAAGTGGCGCAGCAGGTTCCGGGCTTGTTGATGAAACCGGAAATGCAGCAGCTCGGCCAGCAAGTAGTGGGCGGTCTGGCTCAGCGCGCTGCAGCTCGTCTGATTCGGCAGTTATTGCTAGCCGAAGAATCCTCCGATTCAAAAGCCGGATCTCTGACAGTGGGAAACCATAGCAATGGGAAAAATGGCCATAAGCCGGAGCGGCGATCGCTTCCTGTTGCAAGTCGAAAATAGCTGAGTAGGACGGGCGTCCCGCCTGTCCCTCACACATCCCCCATGTCCCCCAGTCCCCATGTCCCCTTGTCCCAGATAATATCAAATCCTGTTAATCACTATAAAAAAAGCCTTCCCGTAGGACGGGCGTCCCGCCTGTCCCTCACTGCTATGGCGGACAGGCGGGACGCCCGTCCTACGGGAAGGTTATATAAATTCAAATCCGGTTAATTACCCATAAATAAATCCCGTAGGGGTTCCCCGTGCCCGCCCCGGCCGCTCCAGACCAACCGGGGCGGGCACGAGGAACCCCTACAAACTGTAACTGTTTAACCGGATTCGATCTAACAAATCTGATAAAAAAGCTTGCCCCGCTTTTTCCAAGTCTCCATCTAAAGAAAAAACTATACTGCGAATCCGAATATTGCCAACCCATTCGTCTAGAGGTTGCCTTGAAGGCGCTGGGTAGGCCAAGACCGCTAAGGGAGAAGTTTTAGAAACTGCATAGGCGATCGCCTGAGTCACGTCGCTCGCAGAAAGTTGCAGTTTGTATTTTGTATCTACAATACAATAAGGAGTATTGCGAAAAGAATTACGATCGCGAGTAGGATAACCAGCATTAGAATTATGATAGATAACTAAGTCGATGCGAAACCGAACGGCTTTGCTAGCTCCAATATCTACTCGCTCCTGAAATTTGAGATAGTAGCTCGGGGGCAAGTGCGTTTTTAGCCATTCAGCCACAAAGCGTTCGTAGAGTTTGGCCATGTCAACGAGAAAGGGAAAAATCTCGCGATCGCCAATTTCGTGACTCGGCCCGAGATGCTCCAAAAAAAATCGGCACAAGGCATGCAACGGCTGGTAATCGTAATTGAGCCTATGGTATTGCCGTCCGCTGCAATCTTTAGGGCTAAAAGGACGCAAGGTGACGAACCCTTGTAAAGCGCGATCGCTTTTTAATACTGCCAAGCGCGTTTCTTCTCGACCCAAACCGGCGCGAGCAATGCAATGCAACGTCCAGGCCAATATTTGGTTTTCTTCAATATCTCCAGTTCTCTCATTATAATAGCACTTTAGCTTCACTTGCCAAGGTTCCCGAATTGCTTGTTGCAAGTCTAGGCGTCCGCGAACTCCTGCCAGCTTGTCTGTTTTGGGCAGATAGGCTTGATAGAGTCCCTTAGCAAGGCGATCGGAAACATTGCGGGCGAGAATACCGGCGAGGCGATCGCAGTATTCCTCTAGAGATTGGCAATCCATCAACCCTTGGAGAATTTGAAAACTTTTGAGCTGATAGGCATACTCCAGCATCCCAAAAATATTTTTGAGGGGCACTTTGGGTTGGAGTCTTAGCCCCAGTTCTGGAGTTAAAGGGATATAGCCCGCCCAGCCTCGATTCAGCAATTGCCAGCGATCGCCAGTTTTACTATCTTTTAGCTCCACCTTCACCGCACTGCCATACTTTGCCCTCAGCTCCTCCACCACCCCTTGGGGCATTTCTTCCCGGGCGATCGTCTGGGGTTGATGCTCAACGAGTTCGATGATTTTTAATTGAGAATTGGGCATGGGAAGAGGCAGGGAGCAGAGGGGCAGGGAGCAGAGGGGCAGGGGCAGGGAGCAGAGGGGCAGAGGGGCAGGGAGTAGAGGTATGTTTTTTATATTTGATGATGTTTTTTGGCCACGACCGACCCTCGAAATAAGGCGTAGGGGCGACAGCATTTCCGAGACAGCTTGTGCTTTAGACTAAATTTATAAAATGGAATGCTTCGCCCCAGAAATTTATGCTGCTCGCCGGCAACTCCAAATGTGGGAAGTGTGGGTAGTTTTATAATCTTCTTTTTTGAGGCGATTGGTGGGCTGCATGGGTTTCTGGGGCGAAGCATTCCAATATAATAATTTTTTATTTAATAGCACAAGCTGTCTCGGGAATGCTGTCGCCCCTACATCCAGGGTCGCGTTCTTGATACCCTCTCAAAAATGCCAAATCTCAAAAACATACCCTTGAAAGCGCTCCCCTGCTCCCCTGCTCCCCCGCTCCCTGCTCCCTGCTCCCCTACCTCTTCCGCTGACTATAACGAACAAAGCCCGCAGAAGCGGGCTCTGATAATTTGATAAAATTTTAGAAAACTGAATTTGGTATAAGCTCAAAGTTCAAACTTGAAAATTCAAAATTCAAAGCTTGGCCAGGCATTTACTATTGGGCAATACGCCAGTTGCGAGTTGGCCTTGGGCTTTTACTTTATTGAAGAACTGAGCGATCGCTTTTGCCAGTCTATAGTCAGGACCCTCGGCAGGACAATGCAGACAGTCGCATTGAAGAGGATTAGTAAAGTCATTCCCCACCATGTAGTTAGCATAGGTGTCACCCCTTGATAATTTTCAATCTTGTATTTTTAATTAATATTGACTATAGCAGTAAAATCCTGAAAGTGGCACGGGGTAATGATTTGAATTATTTTTTATTGCTATAAGCAGTGCTTATGAAAGGGCATTTGCCGAACTATCCCTGCCTCCAGTCTATGGTTACCATAAGCTTTATTTTATAGTAATTGTACTTGCAGACTACAGCTAGGGTGTCGGGTGTGACTGTGGGGTGTAGGATATAGACGAACTACCAAAAAATAAGCGAAATTGCAATAACAGCTTTACAGTCAATTGCCACTGTGCGGAATTCAAAATTCAAAATTTAAAATTTAAAATTAAAAACTCCAAAGGAGTCTGGCTCCCGGCCATAAGAGGGCGATCGCTTATTACTTCTGCCGCCCTGCACTATATGCTTTGGCTTTTCTAGCCTCGGCCAAGGGAGCGATCGCATCCGCAGGCTTGGCAAGTCGTTGTAGAATCTAGAAGAGGCAAGGAGGTCCGAGGGAAAAGTCAAAAGTCTCAAGGTAATAAGTCAAAAGTCTCAAGGTAATAAGTAAAAAGGTCACAAACCTAGTGCCCCTGCGCGGAAGTCTCAAGGTTAGGACTTACGCATTAACGGCTCAAATCTCGCTCCTGGCTAGTAACGGCAAGGCTTGTGCCGATCGCATGACTGCTCTCTTGCTGACTGCTTACTGCTATAGCTTCGCTCTCCCTGGCGGTGCGCGGGGGGATTGCCCCTACAAAACACCACACCTGGATATTTTGCGTAAGTCCTAAAGGCAATAATGCCTTTGTACCTGCCCTCGCCTAGGGCATAGGGCGATCGCCCGAACGGTGGTGACTAAATTTGCAGTCGCTTGTCCCTAACCTTTGACTTTTGACTTTTAACTTTTGACTTATTAAAGGTCAGCGATCGCAACTAACCGCGAATTTTCCCCAATGAAAACCCACCCGCTGCCGCAATTCCAGACTTTCGTCAGCGGGGGTCTTGGGGTGGGCTATCTTCCCCACCCGGGCTAGCTATTGGAATATGGCAAAGGACTGCTTGCCCTAAATCCTCACAGTCCAAGGGCTATGCGCCTCTAGCAACCAGGGTTTTCAAGGGTGTTTTGACTGAAAAATACCTCCCTGCGAAAGTTTGCTCACTGTGTTACAACGGGTCACGGCTAGCCGTGGCCTTTACTTTTGCCCCCTTCTAAGGAGCTATAAACGCATCTTAGCACAGTTTTGCTCGAATTCCAACATTGGAAGCAGAAATTTCAGAAAATTTCTGCTCCTTCTGCACCCTCTGGATTTTTGTATAGGCTAATGTTACAGTAGGTAGCTCGCCAAGCCTGCATGACTTGTGGGCCTGCGATGGGCTGCGATCGGTCTGGGGAAAATTCCTGCTATAGCAGTAACATAACCAGGACTTACGCATTACCTCTATACCTGGTAGGGGTCAACGGCCGTTGACCCCTACACTTAGGGCACATCTCTACAATTTGCGTAAGTCCTAATAACTTATATAGTTGATTCAAATAACAGACGTAGGGGCTTTCCGGCCGTATGCGCTCTTTGGGCAGGCTCCGCCAACGCCCCTACTACATAGGGATTTGATATTAATACAAATCCGGTTATTAGCCTCAAAAAAAAGTTAATTATTCTTGCGTAGGACGGGCGGAGCGCCTGTCCGCCATACCATCCGCTTGGGTCGGGGAGGGACAGGCGAGACGCCCGTCCTACGGGACTCCAAATTTGTTCTGCGAGCAAACCGGATTTGATTTTGTGAATTACCAGCGAAACGTCCCGCCTGTCGGAACCTTATGGCAAGATACTTTTGCCAACTCGATCCCAGCGAAACTCCTTAAATCGATCGTAACTGCCGAAAAAATACTCCTCTAAATAGGGCTCTATTTCCATTCGCCAAATATCTTCGATTTGCTCGGTCAGGTCTGGAACCAGAAAAAAAGAAATGCCCAGCTCGTAGTTGCGATCGCTTATCCCCCGATTCACTGCCTGCAATGCTGCAATCAACCCTTCCACTGCAAAACCCGTTTGCTCTCTTGCGTGATAGCGGCGCAAAATATCGTAGTTCGGCGACAGCTCTAGAAAAGCAAACCGGCGACGCAGGGCATTATCGACCAGAGCTATGGACTTGTCGGCGGTATTCATCGTGCCAATGATGCGGACGTTGCCGGGGATGCTAAAACTATCGCTCCCTCCAGCCAAGGCAATTTCTTTGTCTCGATATTCCAGCAAATAAAATAACTCTCCAAAAACGCTAGAAAGATTTGCTCTATTAATCTCGTCGATAATCAAGACGCAGAGACTGGGGCGCTTTTCATCTGGCTTTTCATCTGTAAGAGCGAAGCGCGCTTTGGCACAAAATTCCAGAAAGCGACCGGGAACCAGGGGATAATCCAGCTTGCCATCGGGTCTGGTTGCTGGGCGGATGCCTTGGATGAAATCTTCGTAAGCATAGCCGGGATGAAACTGCACCAATTCCCAGAAGCCTTCGCCGCCGCCGATTAAATGTCGGGCGAGGCGTTCGGCGAGAAAAGTTTTGCCAGTTCCCGGCGGGCCGTATAAGATAGCTTGTTTTTTACGTTCTATGCCTCGAACCCAGCGAGCTAAGGTTGCTTCCTCAAACCCAGTTTCTGCTGCCAAATCAGTTAGTGAATAGTTGGGATTTTGCTGCCTTATATCTTCCCAATCTTTGGCATTTTCTCCCGGGTAAGTCTGCCAATAGCTTCTTCTTTCGCCTTCATCTGGCAATTCCCTTTCATCTGGCAATTCCCTGACCAAGTTATATTTTTCTATACTAACCAGCCAATGACAGAACAACTCGAATAGCTCCCACTCTGCCAGCGCTTCTGCCGTAAACTCCTGAATTGCTACCGCCAATGCTGACATAAAAATTTGCCCGCTAGCATTGGCTGGGGGATAGTCGGCCAGCTCCGAGCTATAGTTTTTATTGGTAAAATAGTTGATAGCAGAGAGGGATTTATGGTTCAGCAGCAAAAAGCGATCGGGTTGCAAAGCATTAAGAATAGGCACCAGCATTCCCGCCGGACATTTTTGGAAGTAGGGCAGTTGCAATAACCAAGCGCAAGCTCCTGGCAACTGACTCGGGTCTTCGTTACATTGGTGCAGAAAGCCGAGAATGGCTCCGGCAATTTGTCGCCAATTGCGCCGCTCGTTCCAGCCCGACTTTTTTAACCATTCTTTTATATCTTCGCCTTTGCCCTCGCCTTTGCTCTCGCCCTTAGCCCCGCTTATACCAGTATCGATGCCCGGATTTATTCTAATCCAGGAAGATTGCTTGCGGTCTTGTTCCCAGCTCCCATCAAACAAAAGCTGCGGCAAAAGCTCGGGCAAAAATCGCGTCGCCGCTGCTGGCGCGATGTCTTGGCCGGAGCTGGTTGCAGCGGAAATTCCTTCAAAAACTCGCTTTCCCTGCTTCCGCTGCTCCCTGTATGCTTTTTGGTGGCTAATTCCCTCTGGCGACCCGGGATAAGATTGCGCAAACTTTGCCAATAGCACCATCAATTCTGCGTTGTCTTTAAGCATGCCCGCCCGCCCGAGATCGATCGATAATTACCATAACCTACCAAGACTATCACAAGACTTCTATGGCGTTTCTCAAATAAGTGTAACGAATGAAAACGTAGGGGCGACAGCATCCCGAGCGACTATCTCGGCTGTATATAGCATGTCTCAAATAAGTGTAATAAGCGATCGGGTAGGGGCGACAGCATCCCCCTTGACCATCTCTGCTATATAAAGGTAATTTCTGTATTGGGATGCTTCGCCCAGGCGACCTCACATCAATTTGAGAACCGCTATATCAAGACCCTACCAAGATCGTCAAACGTCTTTAGCCTCGTCCGAGTTCCCTAACCAGCTCGTACTCTGTATTGCTCATGTAGCGATAGCTCTGTGGCGGCCGCCAAGAAGACCATTTTTTTCTCAACAACCCTAGGGCAACGGGTTGATTAAAAGGCCGGATTTCCTTAAAGAAAATTCCCACTCCTGTTGAGACCCCTTCATAATAGTTGTAAAATTCTTCCGGGCTTATCCCGGCCTTGGTTTCGACCATTTCCCAAAGAGCGGGCAGCGGTTCTTCTACAATTTTTTCTACCTGAAACGACCCTACTACTGCTTTTTGGGGAGAGGAGACATATACTAAAACGCGATCGCCCGGTTCCAAGCGAGGGCGAGCCCGACGCAGCTCTACTTTCTTGGTTCCTGCCAAAATTTTTTGGGCGTATTCGGGACGAACGGACAATAAGATGGTGTTGGCCACTATATTTGGTGCGATATTGGTTGCGATATTGGTTGCTTAAGAGTAGGGACTTCCGACTCCCGAAAGCAATCGGGAAAATAGCATGAAGTTTCCCTACACCCTACACCCTACACCCTACACCCCACCCCTAGCCCCTCCCAAGAGGGGAAGCGTGTTAGGCGCGGTATTGGACATTATAGTTAATAGAGTTTCCTCTCGCTTTGGATACCTAGATTATAGATGATATCAAACTGAGCGGGGGAAATGGCAATCGGACTTTGAATCGGCGCTTGGAGCCCTAGGATTTGTTTGAGCCTATCCCATTCGATGGGCCGCACAAAAACCTTGGTATCGCTGAACCTCAGCGCCATTATATCTTGCTTCGGTTGATTCTTGGCCAGGTCTAATAAGTCTTGTAATTTATAAACTCCAAAATTGCTAAATTGTCGGTGTAGGGTTTCTGGCTTGTCAACTATCACCTCATCGAGTCGAGAGCAAGCTCGCAGGGCTTTGCTTCCCAAATAATTCTTATCATTGCTGACATACCAGAGAATTCTGCCGATCGCTCCTGGCTTTAGCCCTGCATTAGCTCGCTTGCTGCGATAATATACCAATTCCCGTTTCAGAGGCAGATTATTGGTGGAGGCGAATAAATACTGGTTGGCCAACTCTTTGTCAAATAAATCTTTCGCCCATCTAGCTTTAATTGGAACAATAGCTGTCAGCAGGGGTGCGTCAGTAATTTTCGCAGGCCAGAGGCGATTCTCTAGCTCGGCAGCTACCTCGGCAGCTACTATCGAATCGGTCTCTCTACGATCGCTAGTTAAAGTTTCGGCATATTGCTGGCAAAAATTATAGTCCGAGTCCAACCGAGCTAAGACCAACAGACGCTCCGCTAACTCTTCTGCAGTGGCGGCAACGGGTAAGTTTACTTTTAAATATTGCTCGGAAACTCGGATAAAAGCATCTTCTTGGATGGCTTCAATACAGGTGGAGTCTAGGTAGGGGTCGGAGATTCTGACAAACGGCCGGTTTTCATCCGCTGCCTGGGAGACAGAGCGAAAAATTAAATGGCGAGCGAGGGTGGCAGCAAGTTTTCCGCCTTTGACCCGCATCATCGGTATTTGTAGTTCCTGGGAGTGGCGGCGATCGCAAACTATTAAAGCCAAGGGTTGATTTTCCGCGTTTAAAACCAGAGAGCGATCGCATTTATCCTTATCTTGGAAAGAATGCAGCCGTTGCCGAAACTGCTTTATGGTTTCGCCGCAGCTTCGAGAGCGAAAATTTTCTATAAAACTAGGCTGTAGCGATTCGATACTTTGGATATTTTGGATTCTCAGATTTGTCCCGGCCAAGCGCTGGGGAGGATATTTGGCTTTTCGGCTAACCTCGTCTAATTTAACAATTAGTTCCGTGGGACTGAGTATTGATAGATGGAATTTTGCTGCGATCGCCTCGGCTATAGCCAAAAGATTGCGATCGCGGGTCACCAAAACAGAAGTCTCCACAGCTATTGCCCTGGCTAACTGGCGTCGGGCTGTTTCCCCAATATTTGCTTTAGCAACAGGGCTATCCGTAGTTGAAACAAAAAAATCGGCTATATCCTGCAATTTAGCTTCAAACTCCCACTGGGAACAGCGCAAGCGATCGAAAGTCTCCGCTAATAGGCGCTGGCTTTTTCTCTGTTTAGAATCTTCAATCTTATCCACCGCATAAAATATATCATCGGTCACGCACAAGTTTAGGTTTGGCTCCAACCAATCTGCCAGCAGAGATGCCGACTCGGAATTATCCGACTCCGAACTCTCCAAATCGAAGAAAACGCTCGCATCGATTACCGCCCCTAGCTTTGACTCCAGTTTCTGTTCGGCGAGCAAAGAAAACAGGTCGGAATGTCCGTGGTCTCGCCACCAAACTGTCAGCTCTTTGCCATCTCGGCTCCGTCCGGGCTTTTCATTAGCAGGGAAAAAGCCCAATCTTTCCCACATCTTCTGCAAACCATAGTCCCGACGGCATTTGAGCTTAATGCCATAAAAATAGTCTTGGGTAATCTCGCTGAGGAAATCTACCAATTTTTTTGCCAGCCCGCGACCTCGCCAAGACAAATCGATGCAGAGATGGACGATAACTATATGTTTTTCACTGGGCACGCTTCGGTAGAGCAGATAGCCGACGCATTTTTCCTCGGATACTTCCCCGGATACTTCCTCTTCGGCAGCTATTGCCACCAAAATTTCCCTTGCGGCAGCGCGATCGACAAAAGCCTCATCTGGAAATAGCCCCAAAGTCCGCTTGTTAGCGCGACCCAGAGCAATGACCGCTGGCAGATGAGGAGATTTCTCATCAATCGGTTCAATTCTCAGCGCCGTTTCTTCCCTCGCAGTTTCTTCGCTCATACTTGTCCCTCCTCCTGATGTTCGAGGGTTTGGGGTATTTTACACTCTTGCGTAATATCCAATCCATTTAATCGCTCAAAAATTGAGCTTCCCGTAGGACAGGCGTCCCGCCTGTCCCTTAGAGCGGGAAAGAGAGACGCCTGTCCTACGGTCGACTCCAAATTATGTGCGGCAACTACGCGGGCACGGGGGCGGGCACCGCCCCCGTGCCCGCCCCCTGCCTGTCCGATATAGCAGTAAGCTATCAGCTATCAGCAGTCAGCAGTCAGCAAAAGTCCTGCAATCATTGCAATAGAGCGTTTGTAACTGTCCTAACCTTAACCGGTAGTGCTATAAACCTTCTAGGACAGGCGAGACGCCCGTCCTACGGAGGAATTATTTTTAGAGCGATCGCGCACAAGAGCGTCTGGGCTTCTGATATCAAATCCGGTCAAACGATCGCACAATTTAAAACGCCTGTCCTACGGAGGAATTATTTTTAGAGCGATCGCCAGATTTTGATATAAGCAAAGAGCGATCGCTTCTTCTTCATCTAGCGATCGCTCCCCTGTACTCTCCTGAAAAGCCACCATCCGGGCTTGCGGTTGCTTTTGCTACTTTTGCTAAATGCCAATATAGCGGTTCTCGCGCTCGATCTCAGGTTCTCTGGGGCGAAGCATCCCAGTAAAGGGGTTGGCGTTCCGAGCTAAGAGATGGTCTAAGGGATGCTGTCGCCCCTACGGGATGTAAATTCAAATTATTTGAGAAACCCTACACCTATTGCAACTTTTTCAAAGCCTCCTTGGCAAATTGGAGCAATTCTTGAGATTCTGCGTAAGCCGTAGTCCCGGGTTGCACGCTCTCTAGCTCCTTGATAATTTCCTCTAGTCGGCTGACCATGTAATCTGGATTTCTGTATGCCTCCCTCTGCATACTTTGCCAATCCGCAATGAGACTTTTTGCTCGGGAAATCGCCTTAGAAGATAGTTTTTCGGATTCCAAGCGAGTACGGACAATTCCCAGATTGGTTTTATACTCGGCCAGCTTGGTTTGCGCCTCCAGATAGCCCGGATTGTCAACAGAAATTTTTTGCAAGCGGTTAACTGCATTTTCCCAAAGATCTACCACTTGCTCCCATTTGCTGACTGGATGGGGCGGACTTTGACTGAGGACGGCGGCCTGCATGGCAAAGACTTTAGCTGCCTCGATTAAATTACTGCTGCGCAGGCTGCTGGCGGCGGAACCGGCAACCGCTTGAAAGTCTCGCTTAGCTGCTGCCAGTTTCGGGCGAGCCATCCTGCCAGATAGAGTAGCCGGTGGAATTTGTTCCAGGCGATCTACTGCCGATCGCCATGCAGCGATCGCCTGACTTTTTTCAGTTGGGCTTTCGGCTCCCTCGAATTCTTCCTTTGCCCGAGCGATCGCATTTTCTGCCTGTATCAGCTCAGAGCGAGCATTCTTTTCTTGAAACACTTTCGCTTCCATTCGCCCGGTTGCTTTGCGAGCCGACTGAAACTCATCATAAGTAAACCGCCAGCTACAGCCAACATATCTACAATAGCCCTGGGGATAATAGTCCAAAAACCACGCGGGCAATTTGTCGAGATGCTTTTGAGCTTGCCTGACTTTCTTTTGCCCCAGATCCAGGTCTGCCGGCCCGCTCGCTTTATTAACAAGTTGGTCTGCCTGCTCCACCAGAGAAATAGCTTGCCGGTAGTTATAGTCCATTTGCATAGTCGTCGGCAGCAGCAAGATAGGAGCTTTGCTAGCGATCGGCCTGCGAATCAGCGGATGTGGCAGGTTGGCCACCCAGATCGCACCGGCAATACCTGCCAGAGACAGAGTTGCCCATTTAATATGAGTAAATAGGCCGGGGGGACGATTGGCATTAGCTGCACGCTTGAGGGCTTGCTCGCTAAATTGAGGATAGATAGTAGCGAAGGTTTCGCGCAATTCTTCCAAAGAAGCTGGCGGCCCCTTATCCTCCCGGAGCAGCTTCAACCGCTTCATGGCAATTTGGCGCTCGGTTTCGCCAATGGGATCTTTAGTCGCGCAGTTATTAATTTCGCGACGCAGAATTTTAAAGGCTCGTCTATTTAAGCGATTCATTGTCCCAATATTTCAGTGGCAATAGACTAAATTCGCTAAAAACACCCATCAAAACCTACGAGGTATAGCAGTAAGCAATCATGCGATCGGCAGTCATGCGATCGGCACAAGCCTTGCCGTTACTAGCCAGGAGCGAGACTTGAACTGTCCTAACCTGAGTGCGTAGTGTTATATTGGGTATCACTAAATATAGTCCTTGGTAATATTATAGCTAATTCTCGCTCGCGCGATCGCATTTCCTGGATATTGAGCCTTAGTTATATAGAGTGCTTTTATAGCTGGTCCAGCTTATCGAGGCGGCGATCGTCTCCCTGCTGCCTCCCCTGCCGTCTTCCTGCCGCTTGCCCTGTCATAAAATGCTACTATAGTTTCTTTTGGGTCACTATTATCCACAGAACTTGGAATCTTCCGTCAATACCTCCGCCATTTTATCGTAGGGAACGATCCCCCCAACCCCCCCTTAAAAAGGGGGGCTCAAGGCTATAGCCCCCCTTTTTAAGGGGGGTTGGGGGGATCGGGCGTTGGCCAACGAACAGGCATTTGTTGGGTTTCGTTCCCGAGTTCAACTTGCGGAACCCACCCACACCGCCCGCAGGAGGGGAAATCAGAGGCGATGTTCGTATGGGTAACAACTCAAAATTAAAAATTAAAAATTCTCAAGCTAACAACTCAAAATTAAAAATTAAAAATTCTCAAGCTAACAACTCAAAACTCAAACTCAAACTCAAAACTCAAAACTCAAAATTTAAAATTAAAAACTCAAAACTCAAAACTCAAAACTCTCCCCTGAATGTGGAATCTACTTCGCTCTCGGTTGCGCGCTTTTCGCTTTATTAGAAAACCCTGGTTTGGCTATCTGGCGGCCGCTGCCATTTACGGACTCGTTCTCGTCTTGCCCATGCCAGGTGTCGAGTGGGAAGCCAGACTCTCCCTAGCAGTATTTGGCGTAGCTGTTTTCTTATGGGGCACCAATATCCTGCCCCTGCCAGTCACGGGCATAATCGTCCTCTTGCTGCTTCCCGCCAGCGGCGCGGTTTCCCACGAAGACGCCTACGCCTACTTTGGCAATCGCGCCGTATTTTTTATCCTAGGAGCCTTTATCCTGTCGAGCCCTATCGTTCGCTCGGGATTGAGTACCCGCATTGCCCTAGCCGTAGTCTCTCGTTTTGGCAAAACCCAAGAAAAGCTCCTCGCCTCTATTCTGGGCATGGCAGCTATGATGTCCTGCGTAATTACCGCCCATGCTGTCGCCGCCATGCTCTTCCCCATAGTCCTAGAAGTGGTTCGCGCCGCAGGAGTCAAACCCGGGGGAAGGTTTGGTTTAGCGGCTTTTCTCGCCTTGGCTTGGGGCGTCGTGATTGGCTCGAATACCACATTGCTGGGGGGGGCTAGAGGCCCGCTAGCCCTGGGCATTCTTAGAAACGTCACCGGCCAGTCAATTAGTTTCGTGCAATGGATGGTCTGGTGTTTTCCTTTAGTTGTAATACTATTGTCGATCGCTTATCTATTGATCCGAGCAATGGCGCAAGGGGGAGAAAAAGCAGAAAAAGTTTCCCTCTCCGCAGCTCGCCGGTTCCTAGAAGCTCGCAATAAACGGTTGGGCAAGATATCTAAGCGAGAGATATTGACTGCTGGGATTATGGTGGTGACCATTGGCCTCTGGGTGACGGAAGGAGATACCTGGGGTCTAGATACCGTTGCCTTTTTCGGAGCCTGTTCGGCTTTTGTCTTGGGGGTGGCCGATTGGCGGGAAGTGGAAGAAGATGTCAACTGGGGAATCGTGCTGATGTATGGTAGTGCTATTGCTCTGAGTGCTGCCCTGAGCAGTACGGGAGCCGCTTCTGCCCTGACAAAGTTGCTTTTGGGGTCGGGCATAAACTCGCCTCTGCTTATTTTGGGTACTATTGCCTTTATGTCGATGGCCATGACCGAGTTTATGAGCAATGCCGCAGCGGTTGCAGTTCTTCTGCCCGTGGCTCTGGCTTTGGCAGAGAAATATGGTATAGACTCTAGAGCTATGACTCTGGGAGTGGTCGTTCCTTCCGGCTTGGGCTTTATGCTGCCAGTTAGCACTCCGGCTCTGGCGATCGCCGTTAGCAGCGGCTTCGTTCGTCCCCTATCCGTAATGCGCTGGGGAGTTTGGTTAGACTTAATGGCGGGTTTGCTTTTTATAGCAATGAGTCAATTGTATTGGCCGCTAGTGGGATTGAGGTGATAGGATGACAGGCGTTTTGCTAGTCTTGACAAACCCCTATGCCTACCACAAGGCACTGGATTGGGCTATAGAACAAACAAAGGAAACCGATACTGCCTTGAAGGTGGTCTTTGCGATCGACTCAGATGCCGTCGCTGCGATGGTGCGCGAGTTGGGAGAAAAAGGCTGGCTGGGTCAAGGACCGCGACGGAGCCTCGAAGCTTCTATGTTAGAAGGCTACCGCGCTCTAGCTGCAGATATATTAGAAGAGGTTCTTTCCCTCTGTACTGCCGCCGGGGTCCAAGTTGAGGAAACTGACGTGAAAGAAGCACCCCTGATGGCTTATCTTGAAGCCCTTTTAAAGCAGGAAACAAGAACAGTCTGCCTCAGTGGCTCCGAGTCTGTGAGCCCAGCGATCGCCAATATGAGCGCAGGGCTGAAGTGGATTCAGGAAGATTAGAAAAGTTGCAGGCATGACCGTAGATTTTTTGAACCTCCCTTGGGGACGCTTCTTAACTGGCCCTCCCCGAGGGAGGTTCGCGACCTAGTATTCTGTCAATACAGAATTGGGCATTGGGCATTGGGCATTGGGCATTGGGCATTAGAAAAAATTGTTTTATTTTCAAAACTGCCTTGACAGACTACTAGAGGAGTATAATCGAAGGGTTCTATCGGGGTGTTTGAACATAAGCAGGACTTACGCAAAATATCCAAATCTTATATTTGTAGGGGCAATCCCCCGCGCACAGCAACGGAGAGCGAAGCTATCGCCCCTACTGGTATCTAGAGGGAGCATTTCAATTTCGTACCCTGCCGCCAGCCCCTTGGGCTTAGCCGCTCCTAGACGGAGCCTGGCGCGGCTACACAAACTCTCGCCCTTCCGGGCTACCGACTGCAAAAGTGAAATGCTCCCTAGTCTAGATGCGTAAGTCCTAAAAAATACAGTTAATTCAAAGGAGTTAAATCAAGATGGAACAGCGTGGCGTGACGGTTTGGTTTACAGGACTAAGCGGTGCTGGCAAAACCACAATTAGCCGCAAGGTAGGGGAGATACTGAAATCGCAGGGATATAAGCTAGAAATTCTCGACGGCGATATTGTGCGTCAGAACCTAACCAAAGGATTGGGTTTTAGCAAAGAAGACCGAGACGAGAACATCCGCCGTATTGGTTTTGTCTCTCATATATTGACCCGCAATGGAGTGATAGTCCTGGTTTCCGCCATCTCGCCCTACCGCGAAATCCGAGAAGAGGTACGCCAGCGAATTGGAGACTTTCTTCAAGTTTATGTCAATGCCCCGGTAGAAGTCTGCGAAGAGCGCGATGTTAAAGGACTATACAAAAAAGCTCGTTCCGGAGAGATTAAGCAATTTACCGGGATTAGCGACCCTTACGAAGACCCGCAACAACCAGATGTGGAATGCCGCACGGATCTAGAAACCGAGGAAGAAAGCGTTGCCAAAGTTTTGGATAAGCTCGTAGCCGCCGGCTATATAGACAAGATTTAAAGGGGCATTGGGTGTAGGGTGTGGGGTGTGGGGTGTGGGGTGTGGGGTGTGGGGTGTGGGGTGTGGGGTGTGGGGGGGGGGGTGTGGGGTGGGGGGGGGGGGGGGGGGGTGTGGGGTGGGGGGGGGGTGTTGAGGGTGTTGGGGGTGGGGTGTGGGGGGTGGGGGAAGGTGTGAGGGTGTTG
>JAAHFN010000169.1 GCA_010672965.1 Oscillatoria sp. SIO1A7 | reverse complement strand
CCGTAGGTGAACCTGCGGAAACCTTGTTACGACTTTTACTTCCTCTAAACGCTCAAGTTTGGGAGTCTTTCCAGACGCAGCGACGGCGCGAACCGCCGCAGGTCCGGTCCAAATACCTCACTAAAACGTTCAATCGGTAGTAGCGACGGGCGGTGTGTACAAAGGGCAGGGACGTAATCAACGCGAGCTTATGACTCGCGCTTACTGGGAATTCCTGGTTCACGGGGAATAATTGCAAGCCCCGATCCCTACCACGAAAGCGGTTCAGCGGGTTACCCGCCCCTCTCGGGGAGGGAAGACACACGCTGAGGCCTTCAGTGTAGCGCGCGTGCGGCCCAGAACATCTAAGGGCATCACAGACCTGTTATTGCTCCATCTCGTGCGGCTAGACGCCGCCAGTCCCTCTAAGAAGAGTGACCCCGGCGACCATGAAGGAACCGGGGTCCTATTTAGCAGGACAGAGTCTCGTTCGTTATCGGAATTAACCAGACAAATCACTCCACCAACTAAGAACGGCCATGCACCACCACCCACCGAATCGAGAAAGAGCTCTCAATCTGTCAATCCTAACGGTGTCCGGGCCTGGTGAGATTTCCCGTGTTGAGTCAAATTAAGCCGCAGGCTCCACTCCTGGTGGTGCCCTTCCGTCAATTTCTTTAAGTTTCAGCTTTGCAACCATACTTCCCCCGGAACCCAAAAGCTTTGGTTTCCCGGAAGCTTCCCGCGGGGCCTTAAAAAATAACACCCGCGGATCGCTAGCTGGCATCGTTTAGGGTTAGAACTAGGGCGGTATCTGATCGCCTTCGAACCTCTAACTTTCGTTCTTGATTAATGAAAACATTCTTGGCAAATGCTTTCGCAGTAGTGGGTCTTCAGACGGTCCAAGAATTTCACCTCTAGCGTCTGAATACCAATGCCCCCGACTGTCCCTATCAATCATTACGTCGATTTCCGAAGAAATACCAACAGAACAGAAACGACGTCCTATTCCATCATTCCATGCACGACTATTCAGGCGTGTCAAGCCTGCCTGGAGCACTCTAATTTTTTCAAAGTCAAACCGACGGCGCCGCGGGACACTCGGTTAAGAGCACCCGCGCGACCTCCGCCGAACACACGGGCCAGTGGGCCAGTCACGCCAGAGAGCGAACCGGCCCCGGCCCGCCGAGATCCAACTACGAGCTTTTTAACCGCAACAACTTTAACATATGCTATTGGAGCTGGAATTACCGCGGCTGCTGGCACCAGACTTGCCCTCCAATAGATCCTCGTTAAAGGATTTAAAGTGTACTCATTCCGATTACCGGGCCTCGGATGAGTCCGGCATCGTTATTTTTCGTCACTACCTCGGCCTGCGGCCAGTGGGTAATTTGCGTGCCTGCTGCCTTCCTTAGAAGTGGTAGCCGTCTCTCAGGCTCCCTCTCCGGAATCGAACCCTGATTCCCCGTTACCCGTCAAAACCACTGTGGGCGTCTATGCCACAGTCGACAGTTGATAGGGCACACCTTGGACGGACGCGTCGCCGGCGTCGAGCCGTGCGATCAGCACAAAGTTATTCAGAGTCACCAGAAAAAGAGTCCGGTCTTGATCTAATAAAAGCGCCCCTCACGCGAGTTCGGGGCTCAAAGCGCATGTATTAGCTCCAGAATTACCGCAGTTATCCAAGTAACCGACAACGTCCGGTACATTAGGCGTGATTTAATGAGCCATTCGCGGTCTCACCTTAACGCGGCGCGTACTTGCACATGCATGGCTTAATCTTTGAGACAAGCATATGGCTACTGGCAGGATCAACCAGGTAGCTAGACTCAACAGGGGGTCGAGGGGGGGACGGCGGACCGCCACCC
>JAAHFN010000168.1 GCA_010672965.1 Oscillatoria sp. SIO1A7 | reverse complement strand
CTATGCCTTACTCACATCTTTCTTAACGTATGTCGGGGATTGGCGGGAGCGCATGCGGCGCTCGACATATTTCTTAACACTGATAAAAGCACTCAATAGGTTTTCTACAAAAGCGCGATCGCTCTTCCCCTGAAAACAGCTATTCTATCAGTTCTGCGAAGCCTATTTAAATTTTATATCTATTCTCTGGAAGTACAACGATAAAATTTATACCAGAATTAATCCTAATTTCAGCTATGGTAAATAATTACAACGATTTCCCGCAAGAGACTTAAAATCATTAAGAGCATGACACCGAAGCGATGAGCCAACTATTGGCTATGTCATGCAACCTTCGCAACCCTCGCCAAATAGTTTTTACTCCTGGTTCACCATCCCGTTTCCGTCCCAAAAAACCACCCAACTTAGCAATCCAACGAATACAAGTATTTATTGTTGGCGGAGTTGATGGCGGTGTCGAAGTTTTGTTTATCGTGCAGTAAAGAGCTTGCCACTCATAGGTTTCTAAAATTGTATCTGCTGGCGCCTCTGGGTTGTAACGAGCTTCATAGGTAAGCCACAATAATCGCCATGCCACGATCGTCCTCTGTGGCTAAAGCTTTTTCAATGCGATCGGCTGTTTCTAGTTGTAGTTGTTCTAAACGACAACCACTTTTTAGGACATAATGGTAACGTTCAATTAACCAACGATAGCTATACCAACGCAGGCATTGCACCACGTCTTCAAAACCAGTAATCGTCAGCGTCGTTAACAACAACCAGCTAACTGGGTCAACTCCATCAGGTGGATTTTCTTCGGATGCCAGAATTACTTGTATTTTGATTGGCTTTAATGATTTATAGTTAATATGTGTTTGAGGTGGTTGAATCTCTAACGAAGTGGTACGAAGAGTTAAAGTTGCAACGCGCGAGCTTTTCTCTTAGGATTTTTTGATAATTCTATCGTCACAACTCCTACGGGAGAACAAGAGCGGATAGCTGATTCTAATTTCTCTACCTCCTCGGAATCAACTGATTTTACACAACGGTTTTGATAAGCACGAAGAGCGAAGCTCTGAATTCCGCTCCCGAGGTTTGGCCAAAAAATCATAAATATCTGCTTCCCGGTCTGCTACTGTCACCACTGTAACATCTGGCGGTTTAACTGCTTCCGTTGCCGATAGCGAGTCTAGCCACCGCTGGCTTTCTTTATCTTTTGTTTCTTTTTTGCGTCGAGAATGTTTTTTGCCAATATCAGAAATATCCCTTGCCCACACCTGCTGATTTAATACTCCCAAAGGTACTCCTGTCTCGCTAACACAAAAAACCGAGTGAACTTTTAGTCCTCGACTGGTTCTACTATCCAAATGCCCCATTCCTTTTTTACTCTTGTGGTGCGTAAAATTTAGTTCTGTGGTATCCTGAATTGCTAAAATAGTTTCATGTTGTTTTACTCTATGAAGCGTACTTTGTTGGTGGCTATCGCGAATCGCTTCTGCTAAAATATGTGGATTGGCCCAAAAGTCATAAGCTGCTTGAGTCCCTGCCCAATCTCCACAAGCCTGTGGTACCGTAGCATTGGGTTGTTCTGCTAAATCTGATACAATTTTTACCAGTCTTTTGTTCCGACGGCGATCGCCCAAATCAGCAAATTTTAGTTCTTCTTCAGCCCAAGACTTCATAGTTTTCTGTCAATGGATATTTAAACTTTGCTGTTCTCTACAATCTTAGCAACACCATAAATAAGACTCGTTAAGGTTAATCATTATTTTACCTTTGGCACTGGCGAGCGTCCTCACGCCGCGTAGCGCATCTCATTTTGGACAGGAACAATGTTAACTTTTTTGAATTATTTTGTTAACTTTTTGAAAGCGATAGATTCAAATCAAGACTGTGTAAGGGTTTGACATTGTAAAGAAAGATGTGAGTAAGGCATAGC
>JAAHFN010000167.1 GCA_010672965.1 Oscillatoria sp. SIO1A7 | reverse complement strand
AAGATGCTGCTGGCGAATTTAACAAATCACAATTATTGGGTCCGGTTGGTTAAGGTTTTCTTGGCCCATTTAACCGTTTTTGGTAAACCAACTGGACTGCCTAACTGTCATAATAAGAACGCATTTGCTCCCTCCCAATAGTCGCGCCCTATGTCTTTGATTCCCCAACCAATTGCTCCCATTCCTCAGAGAACAGCATCCGTTGCCCGTAATGCTTTTCCCAAAGGTACAATTGTTATGCACTTGCGTGATGAATTGGACTCACCATACGGTGATGAGGACTTCCTAGATCTATTTAGCCGCCGAGGGCAACCGGGCTGGTCAGCATGGCGACTGGCTATGATTACAGTAATGCAGTATATCAGCGATTTAACAGACCGCCAAGCTGCCGATGCGGTACGCGGGCGGATCGATTGGAAGTATGCCTTGAGTCTAGAGTTAGAAGACCCTGGCATTGATGCCTCGGTACTGAGCGAATTTCGCCAGCGATTAGTAAACGCTCGGGTGGAGCAAAAACTGCTCGATAAGTTACTAGCGCGCTGTATAGAAAAGGGTTGGCTCCGTGGGCACCGGCAACAGCGCACAGACTCAACTCATGTTTCGGCAGCAATTCGCAACATTAATCGGCTAGAGCTAATTGGCGAGACATTACGAGCGGCGCTAAATAGCTTAGCGGCGGTCGCCCCCAACTGGTTGAGTAGTGTAGTTAGCCCAGATTGGTTCGACCGCTATAGTCGCCGGGTGGAAGACTATCGATTACCTGAAAGCAAAGACGAACGCCATCTCCTGGCGCTAACCATTGGGGCAGATGGACATCATCTTTTAAATGCGATTTATGCTGACTGTGATGCGCCGGATTGGTACTGGGAGATTCCGGCGGTGGAGGTTTTACGGCAGGTTTGGATTCAACAGTTTTATCTTGATGCAAGAGGGCAATTGTATCTACGGGAGAATCAGGGAAAACCGCCTGCTGCCCAGCAGATTTGCTCTCCTTATGAGATAGAGGCTCGTTTCAGCCGGAAACGCTCCTCCTCCTGGGTTGGCTACAAAGTTCATCTCACCGAAATCTGCGATCGCACTTCTCCCCACTTGATTACTCATGTAGAAACCACCAGCGCTACAACCGCCGATTGCACTCTTACCCAACCAATTCATCAAGCCCTCAAGGAAAAGGACTTAGTACCAAAAGAACACATAGTCGATACAGCTTACATTGATGCCCCCGAGCTTGTCAACAGTAAACAGATCCACGACATAGAGCTAATTGGTCCGGTATTGCCGGATAGTAGTTGGCAAGCGCTTTCGCCCGATGGGCTCGATAGAGCGAAGTTTGAAATTAATTGGGACGAGCAATCGGCTCGCTGTCCACAAGGTCATTTGAGTAAAAGCTGGGAGCGAACTGTCGATCGAAGAGGGCAACAGACAGTCAAGATTGTCTTTCCCTATAAAACTTGTCAGGCTTGCCCCTTGAAGGAAAGATGTACAAAAGCTAAAAAGGCCGGACGTACCCTTACCTTACGTCCTCAACAACAGCACGATGCCTTACAAGTTGCAAGGGCATACCAAAAATCCGATGACTTTAAGCAACGCTATGCAGTTCGAGCTGGCATTGAAGGCACCCTTTCTCAAGGCATAAGAGCCTTCGGGCTGCGACGATGTCGTTATAGGGGAATTGCTAAAACCCGTTTACAACACATTATTACAGCAACCGCTATCAATGTCGTCCGCTTAGTCAATTGGTTGCAGGAACGCCCCTTTAGCGAGACTAAAATCTCTCACTTTGCCCGGTTAGCTAACACTGGATAACCTTTGTTGAAATATTTCTTAACACGCGAGCCCTCATCAATATTGCATGTGGTCCCCTCCAAAGTTCTTGTAGTTTTATAAAGCCATTAACGGCTCAATAGGTGTTTTGGATGTTAAGAAATATTTCGCCAGCAGCATCTT
>JAAHFN010000166.1 GCA_010672965.1 Oscillatoria sp. SIO1A7 | reverse complement strand
TAAGTATAAATACTTAATGATTGTCTGATTACCAGTAACTCACCTGCAAGATCATGGCAATATTGTTTACTTGAAACTTGGGACAGATTCAGTTAGGATAAAGAGTGAAGCTTAAATTTAATAGTTTATGGAGATTACAAACCTAGACCATCTAGGGTTAGTCGCTGGAACGATTGATGAACTAGGAATAGAAGAAATAATAAATAAACGTTTGGGAGAAAGTAAATCAGAAAAGATTAGTGCCGGTCAAGTCGTAAAGGCAATGATACTCAACGCATTGGGGTTAGTATCATCACCCTTATATTTGTTTTCAAGGTTTTTTGAGGGAAAGGCAACAGAACAGTTGATAGGAGAGGGAGTAAAGCCCTCATATTTGAATGATGATAAATTGGGTCGAATCCTGGAACGACTATATCAATCGGGAATAGGAGAGACATTTATAGCAGTTGCCTTAGAAGCTATCAAAAAGTATAAGGTGAAGATGCAATCCGCACATTTGGACGCTAGTTCATTTCACCTTCATGGAGAATACAATTATCCAGAATTAGACTATCAAGAGGGAGAGTCAAGACCGATAAAAATCACTCGCGGTTATTCAAGAGACCACAGACCGGACTTAAAGCAATATACAATGGAATTAATTTGTGCGCGAGATGGAGATATTCCATTATGGATGAAGATGGGAGATGGAAATGCTTCGGAAAGCAAACAATTTGCCCGCAGTATAAAAGAATTTAAAAAGAATTTTAATTTTGAAGGTTTGATGGTAGCTGATGCAGCATTATATAGTCAAGAAAACTTGCAATATTTAGGTAAAATTGAGTGGTTATCACGAGTACCCTTATCGGTAAAAGCAGCCTATAAGCTAGTCACAGAGATGGAGGAAGAAGCTCTCTTATCCAGCGATAAGCCGGGGTATAGTTATGGAGAAATTGCGCAAAATTATGGAACGATAGAACAGAGGTGGCTAGTAGTTCAGAGTCAAGAACGTAGAGAATCAGACTTTAAAAAATTACAGATAAAAATAGAAAAAGACTATAGTAAAGCAAGAGAAGCTCTTAAGGAACTAAACAAGCAAGACTTTGCTTGCAAAACCGATGCAATTAAAGCAGCTAATAAGCTATTGAAAAAATCTAAATATCACGAACTAACAGAAATAGAAATAAAGGCTGTTATAAAGAAAGACGATCGAGATAAAAATACAGAGCATTATGAATATAAAGTGGAAGCAAATATAAGCGCCTGTGAGAAAAAGATACAGCCAGACAGGAAAAAGGCTGGAAGATTTATTTTAGCAACGAATGTACTAGACAAGGAGGCAGTAAATTCCGAACAAATGCTGTTTATATACAAAAACGGACAGCAGTCAGTAGAACGGGGCTTTGGCTTTCTAAAAGATCCTATGTTTTTTGCAGACAGCGTTTTTCTTAAATCCCCAAAACGGATCGAGGCGCGATAGTTTAATTATGGCTCTGTCCTTATTAGTATATAAAGTCGCAGAGCGGCAAATAAGGCAAACCCTCGAAACGACGGGAGCGAAAGTAAAGAATCAGCTAGGCGCGCGATTCGGTTCGACCTACATTGCGATGGCTATTTCAATGTTTTCAGTCAATTCATGTTTATAGTGACGGAGATATTAGAAGGGTTTCTAATTTAAATAAAGAGCGGTTGCATTTGTTGAAGTTCTTTCCGCCAGCCTGTCAGCGGTACTATTTATTAGCATAGTAAACCATATTAAAAATCTTTTAATACTAAATGGCGCTCGGGTGTCTTTGACATCTGAACAGTTTTATTGCGAGCATTTTTAGAGTAGCTATGGTAATTTATGCAAAGGAGGCAAACCAAGTTGAGATTAATGGGAGTTATTCAACAAAAATTTTCAATACGGATGCTTTTTTTGAGGCATTAAGAAGCTGAGAAAGACAAATGTAGTTTTTGTACTACATTTGTCGTGCGAAATGTGGGTT
>JAAHFN010000165.1 GCA_010672965.1 Oscillatoria sp. SIO1A7 | reverse complement strand
GGGGTGTGGGGTGTGGGGTGTGGGGTGTCGGGTGTTGGGGTGTGGGGTGTGGGGTTTGGGGTGTTGGGTGTGGGGTGTGGGGTTTGGGGTTTGGGGTGTGGGGTGTGGGGTGTGGGGTTTGGGGTTTGGGGTGTCGGGTGTGGGGTGTGGGGTGTCCGGTGTCGGGTGTCGGGTGTCCGGTGTCGGGTGTCGGGCGTCGGGTGTCGGGTGTAGGGTGTCGGGTGTAGGGGCGACAGCATTCCCGAGACAGTCTTTGCCAAGGCGCAAAAATTAATGTATTGGAATGCTTCGCCCTCTTATGCTTGAAGGAGGGCGATTAAACGGATCGGTTCTCAAATTGATGTGAGGTTTCTGGGGCGAAGCATCCCAGTATGGGAGTTATCGCTCTACGGCCGAGATTGTCTTGGGGATGCTGTCGCCCCTACACCCCTACGTTTTCCTTCATTACAATTTGAGAAACGCTAATAGCCCGTCAAGTTAGTTTTGAGTAGTTGAGCATTTTTTCCAATGCCCAATGCCCAAGGAAGCGGTCAGCGGTCAGCTAGAGCTAAAAGCTCTAGCTGGGCTTCGACTCCGCTCAGCCCGAACGGTGGGTTTGCAATGCCCAATGCCCAATGCCCAATGCCCAATGCCCAATGCCCAATTCCCAATTCCCAATTCCCAATGCCCCATGCCCCATGCCCAACATTAATATTCCCCCACAAATTGTTCGTGTACCCAAAGAAACTCCCGACGCCTGTTCTGAACTCGAACCAGGCCGCCGAAGCTGGGGTCTTTTTCTTTGAGCAAGGCATGGAGCTGTCGCAGCATCGCTCCTTCAGCCCGAATAGCCGAAACTCCTTGCCAGTTGGGAGCGTCGCCCCGGGCCATTCCCTCAATGGCGGCTCGACCACCTTTAAAAGTAAATTTGAGACTCTCCCGAGCAAAATCGGTTTCTTCCTTATATTTGTCGTAGGTTTCATCGTCGAGAGCTAGCTTTCCGGCGGAAGCGACAACCGGGAGAAGCAGGCCCAAGGTGCTGGTGACGACTTTGAGATAGGGGGCGACTTTGGCAAACCATTCGCGGGGCAGGTCTAGCTCGTAAACGCCTCGCTCGTCTCCTTGATTGAGCGCCGGCAGAGGGGAGCGGGAATGCTCGCACCAGAGGGTGAGTCGAAATTTTTCGCTAATCCATCTGGGGCGATCGAAGAATCCCGGGTCAAGGGGCTGAAAGCTAAACAGGCGCGGGCCTTCTTTGGCTTCGTCAACTAGCATTTGCATTAGCGATGCAAACTGCTCGTCAATTTGGCTGGCGATCGCCCGGTCTTGTTGGTTGGAGATTTGGAAGCGGCGGCGATCGCTTTCTTCTTTATCGGCAAACTCTCGGGTAATCTGCTGACCTATTTGTTCCGCAAGCTGGAGGCGCAGGGAGTCCAGTTTTTCTTGCAGCCCTTCTGCGGGAATTTGCAAGAGGCCGGGGGCGGGACTGGTAGTGCTGCGCAGCAGGTCATCGATGTTTTGCCACTTCTTGCACTTGGGAACTGCGCAGGGAAATTCGGAACGACCTTCTTTCTTAGCTTCGACGAGCATCTCCAGTTCAAACAGTCCCAGGCCGGGTTTGTTTTTGCCGCAGGGCTCGATGCAGGGCACCATAACTTCGCAACTGAGCCCTTTCCAGAAATTTTCTACCAGCCATTTCACTTCTGCGGTCAGTACGGAAATAAAAAATTCGGGATAGGCAGCCCGCACGGTAATTCGCACGTTTGTACGGTCATGCTCTAGGAGGGCTCTACCGTTGTAGCCGTCGTCTAGCATCAAGCCCCGCTGCCAATGGACGCTATCGTCAAAGTTTGCCCGACCCAGGGAATATTTATGCAGGCCAGGGCAAACGCATCTTAAATAAGTTTGACTTTTTACAAAGAAAGTGCCTTGTTTTAAACTTAAAATTATCATGTGTTTAGGGTTAGTTCTTAATAATAACCGCATACAGGCCTGTCGATCCTGCTA
>JAAHFN010000164.1 GCA_010672965.1 Oscillatoria sp. SIO1A7 | reverse complement strand
CAGTTTTTCTGTCACCCTTAACTTTTAGTTAGTTATAGCTCTCCTTTTAGAAAGCATGGATGGACCAAGAACTTTATTAGCCCAATCGTCAACGTCACAATTGCGAATCTTCTCCATTGCTTGTTTTACAGTAGTAGCTGCAAGTTCAATTGTACACAAGGGAATAATTAACAACATTTTACCAATTTCTTTTAACGGAGAACTAGAGGAAAACATTTTGTATTTTCCTAAAATTGATTCTAGAATATCAGAGCTAGCTAAAAGAGTTTCTCCCAGTTTTATGGGGTAAGTTTGTTCTTGTAAATATTCAATAACTTTGTTTTTGAACTCCTCACAACGTTTTTTGAGGTTTAAATTTTTAATATTCTTCTCGAAGACCTTGGGTGATTTTTTGTTTAACCCTTGATTCTTTACTTGCTCAAATAATATCTTAACTAAGTCTAATATTTGACTGTAAACAATTAGGTCGGATTCATATTTTTTTACCCATCCTAATTTTTCCTGAAACTTTCTTCTGCCCCGATCGCAAGCTTGGCTTATTATTGCTCCCAAGTCTCTGTATGTCCCCCGATCCAATATCTTCGCTATTTCTTCCATGAAAGACATTCTATCGTTAAATACTTTTCCTTTTATTTTTTCTAATTTCAATATGGTTTTCCCATCTAATTTTCCCTCTAATTCTAATAAGCTTTTTCTATCGATTGAAAAACAATTGCTAATTTCTTTAAAATCATTTTTGCTTTGATAATTCAGAATCTCTAGCCCCCACTTTACCCAGATATCTATATTCTTATCTCTAGCTTTTGCTCTTTGTCTTGGCGGAACTAAAAAATATAATTCTGTTTG
This sequence comes from Oscillatoria sp. SIO1A7, assembly GCA_010672965.1. Taxonomy (GTDB): domain Bacteria; phylum Cyanobacteriota; class Cyanobacteriia; order Cyanobacteriales; family Laspinemataceae; genus SIO1A7. The sequence goes on along the minus strand of JAAHFN010000164.1, from coordinate 1,171 downwards.
TTGAATCTCTTGCCTTGCTTTAAGACATTCTCCTACAAATTCTTGATATTTTTTATCTGATGACAATTCTTTTTTTAATAGATTCGCTACTTTGTGGGTCACATCATAAGTATAAATTACTTCTGGATTCTTATCTTTGTATAGTTCTATTCCTTTCTTTATATCGCTACCGCGATCTGCTACAATTTGTTTCGGAGTTCCGACTCTCTCGGACAATTCTCTTAATTTTTCTTCCACCAATACTCCGTTACAATTATTCATTACTTCAATAGCCAATACCTCCATATCTTTATGGTTTAGACTTCTTTCTTCTCCCTCAGTTATTTCGCTAAATCTTTCTTGACTTATTCCTAAAATTATCAAAGATTTTGCCTTGCCTAATTCTATTGTTGTATCGACAATAAAAATCCAATCTTTCCTGTATTCACGCTCTTTTTTTAGCTCGTATAAACCCAATCGCAAAGTCCATTTACGAATAATACTATATTTGGGCGTCGGTATGTTAAAAACCATTTCAGCAAATGACTCAAATGTTTTTTCAGCTCCTCGAAAAGAAGATATACTATATATTATTTGAGCCACTGCTATAAAGATTATATAAATAGGATAAACATGTCCTTTAGGAATCTCTCTCACGAGTTCCTCTTTTTTCAAAATGCCACAATCAAAGCTTTCATTATCATTATCGTTTTTTTTTAATTCCGAGAGTTCGAGTTTGAGCTGCTTTACTTCTTCTATAGCTGCCTTTGCTTTATATCTCCACGAATCTCTGCTCTTTGAAATATCTCTTATCTTGATTTCTAATGCTCTAATTTTTTTGTGCCTTTTAATGGCTCTTTCTTTCCAAGAGTCCCGACTCTTCAAAAAAAGACCAACTAATCTTTTGTCAGAGCTTTTAAATCCTTCCATTATCAATTAAATTAAAATCTTAATTTATTTAAAATATATATAGAGCTTTCCGAACTCGCGCAGTTGGTTGGCTTATCCCTTGAAAAAAGGGCGCGAAAATGCCGGAAATAGCTGCAACGGGTCCCCTTATTGGGTAATGGTGCAAGGATTTCTCCGTTGCACGAGCCGATTTTCTTGCATCCCTCCGGCTACAAAACAGCCCCAAATCCTTGCCCTGCTTAGGTTTTAGACTTATACTCTTGCCCTATTTTGAGACAATAGT
>JAAHFN010000163.1 GCA_010672965.1 Oscillatoria sp. SIO1A7 | reverse complement strand
AACCTACATTCCGCACTACAAAGTGTAGTATATTTGGCGGCCAGAATTTGTTGAGCATAAATACTCAACGAACTTGGGGACGGTCAAGGTTTATTACAAGTTAACTACATGCTACAAATAAGGGTTGAGAAATGCCTCTAAAGTGACAGATTGAGTTAAAATTAAGAACGAACAATTAAATTTAACATTTATGGAAATTGCAAATTTAGACCATCTGGGGTTAGTGGCAGGAACGATAGATGAAATAGGTATAGAAGATATAATAAATAAACGTTTGGGAAAAAACAAATCGGAAAAAGTTAGTGCGGGTAAAGTGGTGAAGGCGATGATACTGAATGCATTGGGCTTAGTTTCATCGCCCTTATATTTATTTGCAAAATTTTTTGAAGGAAAAGCAATAGAACACCTTATAGGAGAATTAGCTCTTGTTATTTAAATGATGATAGGTTAGGTAGAGTCTTAGATAAGCTATATGAAAAGGGAATTGGAGAGATATTTGTAGCCGTTGCCTTAGAAATAATAAAAAAATATCAAATAAATATGCAGACGGCACATTTAGACGCGAGTTCTTTTTACGTTCATGGAGAGTATAATTATGCAGAGATGGAGGCAAAAGAAGGAGAAACCAGACCGATAAGGATAACTTATGGATACTCTAGAGACAAACGACCAGATCTAAAACAATATACAATGAAGTTAATTTGTGCGGGAGATGGAGATATTCCATTATGGATGAAGATGGGAGATGGAAATGAATCGGAACAAAAACAATTTGCCCAAACAATAAGAGAGTTCAAGAAATCATTTAAGTTTGAAGGTATAATCGTAGCTGATGCAGCGTTATATACGCAAGAAAATTTGCAATATTTAGGTAATGTTGAGTGGATTTCTAGAGTTCCACTGACGATAAAAGCAGCTAAAAATATAGTCACAGAAGTAGATATAAATGATTTTGTTGCCAGCAACCAGGAGGGATATAGCTATGTAGAAGTAAAGCAAAATTATGGAACGATAGAACAAAGGTGGTTGGTTGTTGAAAGTCAAGATAGTAGAAACTCGGAATTAAAAAATCTAGAGCGTAAAATAGAAAAAGACTATAGTAAATACCAAAAGAAACTCAAGGAACTAAGCAGGCAAAGATTTGCTTGCAAGCCAGATGCTTTAAAGGCGGCTAACAAATTATTAAAGAAATCAAAATATCATAAATTAGGGGTAATAAATATACAAAAATACTTGTATGCCGAGGAAAACAAAGGCTCTGATAAATACCAATATAAAGTAGTAGGAACTTTAAGGATTTGTGAGGAAAAGGTAGAACCATACAAAAAACAAGCAGGCAGATTTATTATAGCAACGAACGTACTGGATAAGGAGGCAGTCAGTTCTGATAAAATGCTTTATACATACAAAAACGGACAACAGTCAGTAGAAAGAGGCTTTGCCTTCCTGAAAGACCCGATGTTTTTTACAGATAGTGTATTTCTTAAATCTCCAAAAAGAATCGAAGCTTTAGGGTTAATTATGGCCTTATCTTTATTAGTCTATAAGGTCGCACAGCGACAAATAAGACAGACCCTCGAACGAACGGGGACAGGAGTAAAAAATCAGTTAGGCCGTTTAACGGCTAGACCAACGTTACGATGGCTATTTCAATGTTTTCAGTCAATTCATGTTTATAGGGAAAAAGAAGTTAAACGAGTTTCAAATCTAAATAAAGAGCGCTTGTATTTGTTGAAGTTTTTTCCCCCAGCTTGTCAGCGCTACTATTTACTAGCAGATTAAATGTCAACAATTAATGCTGAATCTTATTGCTTGGGGGGTTTGACCTCTGAGTAGATTAATAATGAGCATTTTCGGTTAATTATGCTAATTTTGTCTCTTCTAGGTTTATTAAATTTCGTAGATACGAGTCAATGGCAATTTATTTCTGATATTTTCTATATTTTTCTTTCTTTTTGAAGGCGATAGAATTTAGAAACATCGGTGTATTATTAATACTACATTTGTAGTGCGGAATGTGGG
>JAAHFN010000162.1 GCA_010672965.1 Oscillatoria sp. SIO1A7 | reverse complement strand
GAAGAGCGATCGCGCTTTTGTAGAAAACCTATTGAGTGCTTTTATCAGTGTTAAGAAATATGTCGAGCGCCGCATGCGCTCCCGCCAATCCCCGACATACGTTAAGAAAGATGTGAGTAAGGCATAGCGCAGCAGGGGGGTCAATGGCACTAAATCTGGAGGTCATCCTCCTGATCGGCAAGCTCCATGTGTCCCATTTCCACTATCTCGTTTTCCCCCGTCCATTCGTTAAAGCCAATACCGAGTACAAGGCCACACTCGTCGCAAATTCCTGGTGGGTCAAGCTCCCCAATGCCGCACCTAGGGCAGGGGAATATAGGGTCGTCGGTCATGTCGCACCTCCTGGGGCTGGGCGGTAAGCTCCGGTGCCAGACCAACCAAGTATTTCTCCAATAGTTCGCCTCGGACGCTTGCGTTTGGCCTTCTGTCGGCCGGTGCCCCCCTCATTGTTTTCCATGCGCCCAGGCGAAGGTTGGCGAGTATCCCCCTGAGTGTTTTGGGCAAGCCCAGGCGATCGCACATCATCCAGCGCGTCATATATAGTCAGTTGCTCGAAATTCTGCTCCACCGGTGACGGTTCCCAAAAATCTTGAGGGCCATCTTCTACAATTTGTGCCGGTGGCGCTGGTGCGTTATATCGATTTACATCAAACAGAGTCGGCAGTTCGGCCACCGAGCCATCGCTATGATGTACCTGCTGAATCTGGGGCGCTTCCTCAACAAGCTCCTCTAGATCCTGCTGCCATTCTTCCTCTGCCTGGGGGGATGGAGTCTCGATCGCATTGGCTTCATCCTGTTGCCGAATCAAGCGCTCCAACCATTGCTTGGGGTCCATTACGACGGCGGCGGCACCCCGTTCTACCAAATCCCAAGTCTTTGGATCGAATTGGACGCGGCGATCGCTCTTTATAGGCTTGTCCGGGTCGAGGATAGATTCGATAAAGCCCGTGGTGATCTGCTTGCATTGGGCTCTTGCAGAATCTAAAATCTGCTGCCATCTCTGCCGCAATACCTCGGGGCAAAGCCCGGGGCGTCCGGTTTCTGCATTGACCTGCTTTCGCATGGCGATCGCTTGGGATTGGCAAGTCGGGATGAGGTTATAGCCCGCCCTTGCCAATTCCAAACAAACCTCGGCCCCTCTAATGGTGTTGTTGCAATAGGCGACCGATCTCCCCAACACCTGCTGGCAAAAGTCCGCAAAAGACTTGTACCCCATCCCGCTCCAAAGGTTGTAGCGCTTGACTCTCTTCAATATCAGGCCGACCACCGCCCAGGCTCGGGAAGCTTTGGCGACGACCTTTAATGCAAACTGCGGGTCTAGCATCCGCCCCATGCCGTCCAAGTCCGACTCCATATCGAGCAGATCCTGATTGAGGATTTCGCCCCATTGGGTCCAAAGGTCGGGGGTGCCGCCTGCCTCCTGCTGCTTCTCTTGTTGCTGCTTGACCGCTGACAAGCGATCGCCCATCGCGGCCATCAAATCTCCTAGCTTCTCCATTGTTTAAGTAAAACCAGGGCATGGGAGGACCCTGGCTGCTTTTAGACGATGATTCATTATAAGCTTTTATGTTATTTTAAAATCACATAAAATGATTCTTTATGTTTTGGGAGTTGCTTGCCTCTTACTTTGCTGCAGTCTAGATAGGTCCTGGCGAAGCGCTAGGGGGTCTGTTTCCTCATTTGGGTGAAAAAAAGCCACGGTTTCTTCGTGGCTGTATCCAAGAGCTAGAGCAAACTTGAATATCTTTATCGGTTCTGTTCTAGGGGTGGTCCTCCCAGAAAGCCATGCGTTAATGGTTTCTCGTTCGACACCTACAAATTCGCTTAGTTGCTTTTGGGTGAGGCCAGCCTCCTTTAGCCTTTTCATGATTTTTATTTTTCTCTGTTGACGTTCTGACTCATCATTCATTATATTAACTAAGTGAGTTTAAACCTACATTCCGCACTACAAAGTGTATTATATTTAGCGAGCGACAATCATTAAGTATAAATACTTAATGATTGTCTGATTACCAGTAACTCACCTGCAAGATCATGGCAATATTGTTTACTTGAAACTTGGGACAGATTCAGTTAGGATAAAGAGTGAAGCTTAAATTTAATAGTTT
>JAAHFN010000161.1 GCA_010672965.1 Oscillatoria sp. SIO1A7 | reverse complement strand
TGTTAGAGTCGATGCCCGGTATTACCCGGGGCACCTCTCCTTCAGAACCGGACGTGAGACTTTCACCTCATCCGGCTCCTAGTTTATCTACGGACGTATCCGTTGCTCATGTGATGATAGTGGTGGCAGTGGCTGTGTATTGCCTCAAGGTTATTAGGCTTCCAGTTATTATGGTTGCCATCCTTGTGATGTAATTCCACCTTATCCTCTGGACCAAATGATAGGCCGCAGATTGCACATGTATGGTCCTGTTTCTTCAGGACTTTCTCGGTGGGCCCATCGTAGAGCTTGCTATTGCGCTTACTCCAATACAATAGGTTTCCATCATAGGGGGAGGAATCTCCTTTGACCATGACGTGTTTGTTTGCCGCCCATTTGACAGTCAGGAAAGCCTTTTTGACTAACTTTTCTGCTTCGTAGCGGTTGAGTTTCTTCTCTTTGTTAAATACCGTGAAAGCGCGGTGACTCATGCTCCATAGACTGTGTTTTGACATGTCACAATATCTGTGATAGTTCCGCCAGCCTCTGACCACTGGAGCCAGTTTTTGGGCTTTTGTCTTTGCGCCATAATTCGAGCTGTTGACTATGGATTTTACCTTGGCTCGGAAGCTTTGATAGTTTTCCTTGGATGGAGTGCAGATAAACTTCCCATTGGGTTTTACCTGAAAATTCCATCCTAAGAAATCGAATCCATCTGTCGCGGCTGTGACCTGAGTCTTTTTGAGATTTACTTCAAGTCCGCGCTCTGCTAGGAAGCTTTTTATTATGTCAAGTATTAGGGATGCATTGTCCCCTGGTTTTAGAAAAACTACCATGTCATCGGCATATCTCACACTTGGGTGGATTGCCTCTATGCCATCTAATGCAACATTCGCAAGGAGAGGGCTGATGACACCGCCTTGTGGGGTTCCTTGGTCAGGGAATTCAGGGTTGATACCGGCTTTTAAACATTTCCATAAACCCTGCTTTATGTGGTTGGGGGCTATTACCCTTTTCATCATTGCAGTGTGGGAGATGCGGTCAAAGCACTTGGAGATATCTAGTTCCAGAACTCGTTTGTTGGCCCCGTTGCAGAAGCTCCTGAGATTGTTGTAGATGTATCTTTGACAATCCCATGTGGAGCGTCCGGGGCGGAACCCGTAAGACCTGGCATGAAACACTGCTTCATGTGTTGGCTCTATGGCCAGTTTTAGAAGACACTGCCACGCTCTGTCGGCGATTGTTGGAATCTTGAGTATTCGTTTAGTCCCATCCTTCTTGGGGATTGGAACCTCCCTTAAACCCTTGTGATTCCATTTATGGTAGTTCTTTAGCAGGTTGTGTAGCTCAAACCTTTCCCGGAAGGTTAGGGCTGTTTTGCCATCGATACCTGCTGTCTTTTTCCCAGTATTGAGCTGGGTTACTTGACGGATAGCAATCCATTTTGCAGAGCGGCTGCTCAGAAGCAGTTTTTGCAAAGACTTGGCTTTGGCCGTATCTTTGGCTCGAATAGCTTTCCAGATTCGTTTTTGTAGGCGGAAAACGCACCGTTGGAATTTCTTCCAGGGCAGGGATTTCCAGATATCGCTATGATTAGGTTTCATGCGTCCTATATCGTACTCTACGCTAATTTATCTGTTCTGATAAACCGACGGCAATTTAGTTCCGTCATCCTACCCGTGGTCTGGAGTTGGCTTTACCCTGCCTACCTAGGGCTCGACTATTCCCTAGGACCATTCCACGTTTTTATCCGTTCCGAGAGGGGTATTGTTTTGCTGATTTAGGAGCCTCCAATTTGCCCATCGGAATCCCAGGACGGCAGCTACTGTGTAAAGGTGCTGCGGGACTTTCTCCGATTTAGTCTGGATTTGTTATTCGCATTCCAGCTACGAGGTTGGACACTTTTCAAGGAGGTTCGTTAATCTGTCCGTGTCAGCTCCCCATTAGCCCCAGTGTGCCTATACGCTTTGGCTCTGATTGGACCCTGTTGCCAGCTTCACTCTGCTATTCCGGGTAAGGTCTAGCTCGGTGTGGCCAGGTAGGGATTCACACTATCCCGAGTGGGAGGGACTTGCTCAGGGCTCACCCTCATACTCTCTCTCAGTTATCTGCCTCCGGGGTTGTGTATCGGATTAGGATACGCCCTTATTGGAGGTCTAGACTCTAGCCTATGTATTTAGCTAGAAACGAGTCGCAC
>JAAHFN010000160.1 GCA_010672965.1 Oscillatoria sp. SIO1A7 | reverse complement strand
AAGGAAAACCCACCCGCTGCCGCCATCTGTGCAATGTCAGCGGGTAGAGGTGGGCTATCTTCCCACCCCGGCTAGCTGTTGGAGTAAGCCAAAGGACTCGTTGCCCCGAGTCCGAGGCTTACCCGATTGCAGCCGGTTTTTTGAGGGAGAAGTTTTTTGAGTGCAAATACCTCCTTACTAAGGTTTGCTTCGTCGTCGTGTGTGTGAAAGGGTCGCGGCTAGCCGTGGCCCTGATTTTTATGCTCTTTCTAAGGAGCTATAAGACTAGCTTAGCACGGTTTTGCTCGAATTTCAACATTGCAGGGAGAAATTTTTTGCACTTTCTGAACTTTCTCCACTTTTTGCATTGTCGTATAGCCTAATCTTACAGCCGCGAAGCCGGGGCCCATAGATTGGCTGGCCTAGTTTTAAAGGCCCCAGCCTATCTGGCTTTACAGCCGAGATGCTTGCGGGGATGCTGTCGCCCCTACGTTTCTAGGGTCCGATACTTTATTACGCTTATTTGAGAAACGCTCTAGCTGAAAACTGAAAGCTGAAAGCTGAAAACTGACTGCCCCGGTTGACTGCGAATGATCGCACCCAATACAATCAACCGAGGGAGTTTTTAGGTGGGGGGAGCTTTGATGAGGGCCAAGTATTTCTTATGGGGTATTTCTATTTTCCTGCTGGCGGCGCCAGGAGCTTGGGCCGAGCCATCAGAAAGGCTGAGAGCAATACCGGGGGACCAAGATAAAAGGATAGTTGACAGAGGCAAAACCGGCAGAACCCAAGAGGGCGCGATCGCTCCTGGTCATTATCGCGTTGGAGATCTGCTGGAACAAATAGAGCAATACAACCCGGTTAACCTGTCCTTGCAGGAGCCAGAACCCTTGGAACGGGTGAATTCCGTCGCTGGCCTCAGCGATGTCGGACCGAGGGATTGGGCCTACGGTGCCTTGCAGCAACTCGCCGATCGCTACGGTTGTCTTTTGGCCTACGGGGATGGCACCTACCGGGGCAACAGAGCCATGACTCGCTATGAATTTGCCGCCAACTTGAACCCCTGTTTGGAGGTTCTAGAACGCCTCGCCCTACAAAGCAGCTTTGAGATCGACAGCGGCGATTTACAAACAATTGCCCGCTTGCAACAGGACTTTACCAGCGAAATAACTGCAGCACGCGCTAAAGCAGATCTCCTAGAATCGCGAGTTGCCCAGCTAGAAGCAAATCAATTTACGCGCTCGATTTCCGTCTTGGGCGGAGAGGTCATCTTGGGACTGTCGGGAGCTTTTGGAGGCGACCCTCCAGGGCGAGGCAACGGACAGGCGGCTCTGCATCACTTTACCCGCCTGCAAACAGTTTCTACCTTCACCGGCAGAGACCGCCTGCGGGTTGAGCTGGCTACGGGCAATCTACAAAATCGGGGCTTTGCCAATCGGGATGTCTCGGCAACGGACATGTCCCTGCTGTCTTTTCAAGCCGGTGCGAACAATATAATAGGACTGAGCAAGTTGGAATATCGCTTTGCCCTCGGCGATCGCCTCGTCCTTACCTTCCGACCCGTTGGCTTCAGCCTCAGCAGCATCCTCACCGCCAACTCTCCCTATTTTGACGCCGGTCGGGGGGCTCTTTCTCGGTTCGCAGAAGCCAACCCCGTTTTCAAAATTGGGCGACTCGACGGCGGCCTGGGTTTTGACTGGTTAGTCGCCGACAAAGTACGCTTGCAATTTGCTTATGGCGCTCGCAACACCAACGATGCCATCCCTGGCAGCGGTCTTTTTGCCAGCGACCATAGCGCCTTGGGCGTCCAGGTTTTGCTCAAACCAAGCAGCCGAGCCCTCGCGGGGGTGACTTATATTAATGCTTACGACAAAGACGGTCGCCTAGATACTTTCACCGGCAGCTTTAATGCCGATACCTCCGGGCGACGCGGCACTCCCGCCCAGATTCACGGGATCAGCGGCACCTTGCAATGGCGCATCGCCAATAACCTGACTTTCAGCTCTTGGGGCGGAGCGATTTATACCGATTTTATCGATAGCGACGATTCTGCCCTTTCTACGACTTATCTATTCTCCTTGGGCTACTCCAATCCATTCGACCGGCGCGGAGATTTGGCGGCTGTTATTTTTGGTCAACCCCCGAAACTGGTTAGCGGCGATGGCGTAGCTGAAGACCCTAACTCTGGATTTCACATCGAGGCGTTATATCGCTTCCGAGCCAGCGCTAAACTATCTATTACCCCGGGCTTCTTCTATATCATCAATCCCGAGCATAATGCTGACAACGATAATGTTTTTGTCGGCACGGTTCGCTCGACACTAAGATTCTAGAGGCATAAAAATAGCGTGTAGAGTGTAGGTGCGACTCGTTTCTAGCTAAATACATAGGCTAGAGTCTAGACCTCCAATAAGGGCGTATCCTAATCCGATACACAACCCCGGAGGCAGATAACTGAGAGAGAGTATGAGGGTGAGCCCTGAGCAAG
>JAAHFN010000016.1 GCA_010672965.1 Oscillatoria sp. SIO1A7 | reverse complement strand
TGATCGATCGACTGAAGAATAGCTCAATAGGTCGATTGGACATGGCGAATGCGATTCGCCGTCCCTCGACCTCAAATCGAGCATTCTCGTCATCGCAGTCCCACCAACTGCTTTGTTAATATTATTTGCGGTTTAATTGCTTATTGTCACCAACCTAAAAAACCTGCATTGCAGTTGGAGTGGGTCTTAAACTCTGCTTCTTAACCCAAACTTAGGTTATCTACAGCTATTCACACTGAAGAATGCCATCACGCTTTTGTTTTCTGCGTCCAAAATGCAGCTACAGTTTTCTGGTAATAACTCTCTACATAGTTAAAATTGTTACTATAGTTCCATGCACAGTAAGGTGCTGAGTCTTCTTTTCCTGTACACTTCTGTTTCATGGATGGCATATGACCGTGACCAGGAAATGTATTCTCACTTCTAGTACCACAACAAAACAAAAATCCACCATTTATAATGGTTTTACAGTCAATCAGTTTTTGCAAAAGACATGAAATTTGCTTGTTATTTGAAAACCTCACATCTTTGTCAAGTTGAGATTGGCTTGTCTCATCATCTGGCTCTAAGGGGAGACCTTTAGGATGAATGTCTTTTGGTTCTGAAATTATTGTAGCGCCAGCAATCTTCCCACGCGCAGTTGTATAAGCAGTGAAACACTTCTGAATGGTGTTCCAATCAGCTTCCCCATCAACACATTTTTCATCTGTTTTATTGGGGCCGTTAAATACTGTAATATAGAAACCACTGTCCCAGTCGCTACCCATTAACTTCTTGGTATCCTGCATATGCAAGATGCCAACGTTTTCATCGTAACATATGTAGCCGGGAATATTAAGGTCTTCGGGATCGTTATTTGCTCCGTAGTAAGTCAAGAAAACATGGAAAAACCTTGAAGGATAGTTCTCATGAAGTTTTTTTGCAATCGCCAAGCAATTATAATTTCCTGTTTCATTTGCATTATCACCTGAGTAAGAGCCACCATTTTTAAACTTAATATCATTCCAAACACTCCTTAGATATTTTTCTACATCACCATTAGGATCAAACGTTTTTAGTTTTTCAGACAATTGGCTTATAACGCTAATTTCGTAAGGAACCTTATTCTTAGTAGAAAAGTCTGAATCTACTTCTGTCTGTATTTGTTGCTGTATCGAATTGTTCAAAGTTTTATATTGAGTTGTTCGCTGAGCAACATAAGCGATTCGCGATCGAGTAATTGCAGTAAATATTTTCATCCCTACGTTTATTAACTTATCTTGTGAATTTCCATACTCTTGAGCAAAGGCTGGAAAGAATTTGTCGCCCGGAAGACTGCCATCAACTAATTCTTGTAGGGTTGTAGCTGCTTTCAATACTCCTACATAGTCAATATCTTTGAGTGCTTTCTTAGCATCAGTAATATGTGGGTTTTCTATACTGGTCTCCACCATTTTATAAGCAGTGTGTATGGTGGTCAGTGGCCCGATGATTTGTGATATTGCGAACTCAGCATGGATCAAATGTTTCAGGTCTTCAAAACCTTCGTTAATCTCGTTCTCAATTTGAGTGAGCTTCCGATTAATCTGACTGAGGGGATCGTTCCCAGTCAGCTTTTCAATGAAACCAATAGCTGAAAAAACTGGCCCTAATGCTCCGCCAAGACTCTTTAAAACTCCAAGAGCCTGCTCAAACTCATTAGCTGCTCCAGAGCTTTTTAGAGCCTTCAGAGCACTGTCCAAAGCATCGATCGCTTTTTGCTGTTGATGTGTAAAGTTGTTAGACATTTGATTTCTCCTATTCGGTTTACTTAACAATCTGTGTCTCTAGTCAAGACTTTGTTGGGTTGAGGCACGAAACCCAACCTACGCGCTATCCTCCGATCGCCAGTTGGTTTATGAATGAGGCGGATGTGCTGCTGGTCTTTGGCGCATCTTTCTCCAAAGTTTTGCTTAAGCGATCGTCAGATGTGGCTCACGCGGAGTGGAGCCACATATCTTCAGGTGTCACTCCCATGAGAAACACTAGCTAGCCTCAACTGGTACTTGTTTCAGAGGGCAGCATCGCTGGAAAGTTAATGTCCCCATTTACTTCTTGAGCCACTCGAATTCCAGACTCGACAGCTCCTTCAATCCAGGCAATCTTTAGAGAGGTGAGGTCACCAGCAAAGTAAACATTTCCTTCTGGTTGTGAAATATAGTACTTTAATTCCTGAACTTGACCCGGATCGAACATCGCCGCCTCACCAAAGGAGAAGGTATCAATTTGCCAACTTTGTGAAGTCCCCACAACAAAGTAATCCTTGATGTGTTCGCCGTGGATCTGAGCCAAAACATCGAGGGAGTTTTGAACCCGATCTTCTTCTGTAAGGGAATCCCAACCACGAGCCTCTCGCGCCCAAGTATAGCTGGAGATAATAATTCCCCCCTGTTGGTCTTTGTGCTCTGGTGTCAGGTAATAGATAAAGCGGTTTGCCAAATCTGTGATGGTATGACCACCATACATTCCATCTTGGGTCTCCCAGAATCGCTCGGAGAATTGTAAGAAAATCTTGGTTGAGGCATCGTAGTTGAGTTCTCGGATAGCCTTGCGCTTATTGTGGCTAAACTTGTGGAGAGGTTGGACATCAACAAAACGCAGGGCAGGGAAAGGAATAGTCAAAACGACGGCTTCATATTCCACAGCATCTGGACTGGGATCGGCCCAGATTCCATCACCCCCACGCCACTGGAGAGGACGGGATTTTGTGCCCGAAAAGCTGAGCTTGACAGTCTCTGTTTCTGTATATTCAATCTTGGTCAGGCGGTGGTTGCAATGGATTGGTACTTTCAGTGATTTGAGATCTTCTGCCATACAGTTTGGTAGCTTATCCATCCCACCCGCAATACCAAAATAGTCGGTTCCAGGGGTGTGATCGGCTTCTTCGATGATCTGTTGAATTAACGAAAGAGCAGAACGTGATTCCAAATTCATCAAGACTTCGATGAACTCAATTGCAGCAGGTGAATAGTTGGCAACGTGCTTCAGAAATTCATGGACGGAATAGTCACCATACTTCTCAATTACATCTAACCAACCACCGGCTGTCTTTGCTTGGTCAATTAAAGGCTGAGTTGCCTCTTGCCAAAGTGTTTCTGCTGTTTTTCCCTTCTCATCATCTCTCAATCCAGGCCATTGGAGACAATCTGGATTCCTGATATATTCTCCCCGTGTGACTTTTACCCCATTCACAAAGATGAGGTTATTGCCATTTTCATCATAGTTATAAAACTTGGTGAGCGGTAGTTGATACTTCTCAATGAGATGAAGCACCAACTGATAGGTTGTGGGGAGACGCATTGCCCCAGCTTCAGCAGTTTGTCCCCATTTAAAGGGTTCTCGAATTGTCTTAATTCGCCCACCCACTGTAGTGTTGGCTTCATAGACTGTAACCTTGTGGCCTGCTTCAGCCAGTAGGCGAGCTGCGAGTAGTCCTGATACACCAGCACCAATCACTGCTACAGTTTTCTTAGTAGTAGTATCCTTGAGTCCATTTTCTAGAACATCAAGATAACTCTTGATAACTTTGTTTGTGTAGCGCTTTGGACCAGGCCCATTCTCTTCAAACTCTTGGAGCAAATCCCACAAAAAGGGCTCTAGGCGATTGCGAACAGAAGACATAGTTTTCCTTACCTTCAAATTACATTTGAGCTAAGAGACACCCAGAAACTAAGAGTTGTGTTACGGTTTCCCACTAAACTAACACTGAAAACTAATGTAGCACAAACTTAGGAATATGTCAATAGCAGAAAAGAAGGAGAATGGCAACAACTATAGGAGGGCCAATTACGTTTCTGGGAAAACTCGGATCTGAAACAACTAAGAGACTAAAGGACGGGTTTTAGTTTCTGTAGCCATTACAACCAGTTGCCGCCCCAAGCCAGAAGCATCGAAAAAACGATCGCCGCGATCGCTCTTTGCGAGCCATCAGCCCCAGCGCAAACCGCACCGACTGTTCGCGGGCGATCGTCAGTGCGGCGATCGGGCAGGGCAGCAACACCCCGGCCAGGTAAACCCCCGTCAAGATTTGCAGAGGTGTTAGTACCGCTAGGGTATCTGGTTCCGCAAACAGCAGCAGTCCGTCTTTGCGAATCGAGGCCAAAATAACGGGATAAGCTGCTTCTGGAGGCAGGCCAAACAGCCCCATTAGGGGACTAATAGACTTGGTTTTACTAGCTTAGTTTGAAATAAACGCATAGAACTTTTACCCAAATGATGCTTGTTACACAGTGAAGAGCAATTTTCTTGCAGAATCTAAGCATTCCTAATTGCTTCAAGCTCACAGATTGCATACAAATCTCGACAAAGCTCGATGGTATGGCTGAGTTGCAGTAGTCCAAGGACCACTCCCACCAAAATAATTGACACGAGTTCGTGATTCAAAATAACCTTGACGTGTTGCACGAAACTGATTAGTTCGACAATTTGTTTCTGCACGGCTGTAACTTAAATCGGGATTAACCACGTCATACGTTACTATATCTCCATTTCTAATAACCCCATTAGTATCAACATAAGCAAAGTCAGCGTATTGTCGTTCACTAGAAATAAAAGTGCCTGGTACTTCTTGCCATGAAGGGTCTCTAATTTCAGCAACTTCGGCCTTTGCAGGCAGTGGAAGAGACAGAGTTGTGATTGTCGTTAACATTACTGCAACCAATAGCTTCATAATTCTTTCTTGGTGACTGGGTAGGAAAAATTGGATAGACATACGGTAAGTGACTTCATTGACTGAACACTTCCCCAGTCCATATCTAGCAGGCTAACGTTCATTATTGCATGATTTAGCCAACTACAGCCATTACAACCAGTTGCCGCCCCAAGCCAGAAGCATTGAAAAAACGATCGCGGCGATCGCCTGGCGAGCCATCAGCCCCAGGGCAAACCGCACCGACTGTTCGCGGGCGATGGTCAGTGCTGTAACCAGGCAGGGCAGCAACACCCCGGCCAGGTAAACCCCCGTCAAGATTTGCAGAGGTGTTAGTACCGCTAGGGTGTCTGGTTCGGCAAAGAGCAGCAGTCCGTCTTTGCGAATCGAGGCCAAAATAACGGGTAGAGCTGCTTCTGGAGGCAGGCCAAACAGCCTCATTAGGGGACTAATCCATCCGGCCAGAGCGGCGATCGCGCCAAACCAGTCCAATACTGAAGCGACGATTGTAATAACTAAAAAGATGGGAATCGCATTGGCGAAAAACTGGTTGAGAGTACCTTGGGTTTCGCGCCAGATGGCCGACCAACGGGGCATTTCCAAAAACGTGCGCCGTTCGATCGCCAGGGTATTGCGGGGGGAGCGGGCGGCTTTAGGCGCAATCAGACGGGTGTAGATTAGGGTGGTTAGGGTTAAGTAGCCCAGGTAAGGCACGACCAAACCGGGCAAATTGGCGGCGCTGAAGACCCCCATAGTGGCTCCTAACTGGTAGGAACAGGCGGAACCAAAGGCGATCGCACTCATACAGGTCTGCCGAGAACAACTGGAACAGGCGCGAGTAGCGATCGCGGCGGGCACATTGCAGCCAAACCCCATAATTACCCGCACCAAATCTCGCCCGGATAGGCCGAAAGGTCTCAGGAGGGGATGGAGCGCAACGGTAATGCGTTCCACCAACCCGCTGGCCTTGTATGCACCTAAAAACAGGGCATACAGAATCACCGTAGGCACCGCCCAGACAAATAACAGCGGTCCCATCGTAACTAAGCCATAGCGGCCAATGAGAATCGCCTCTAGCAGGGAGGGTGCCTGAGATAGAAAATTGACCAGAGGGGCTAATCCGTTTTGTATGAGGGGATCGAGTATGCCCGCGACTCCATTGGCGACCCAAACGGCAATTACCGCAGGCAACAGCAACAATAGAATGGCCAGCAACCAGCCCCAGCGGGGATGCTCCAACCAAGTGGGCGCGGGCTCGATCCGCCAGCCCGCCGGAATCGGTTGCCATTGCTGGGGCAAGGGGGCTGGAGTCTGCAACGCCTCTAGAATCTGCTGGCGTTGCCCCTGGCTTAGATGACGGGCATCCACGGGAATAAACCTAACCTGGGAGTTTTGCTCCCAACGGCCCAAGACCTGCTGGGTGAAGTCAGAGGGCAACGAGGGCAACAGTTTATCCCAGAAGGTGACGACGACCAGCCCTTGCTTTCCAGCCACTAGGGGTAGCAAATCCGCCAGGTCATCATCAATATGGGTGGCTTTAACCACTAACAAAATCCTGTCATGGGCCTGGAGTTGCGCCAGGGCGATTCGGGTGGTGGTGGTATCGGAGCGAAAGAGAATGCCTGGGGTGTCGATAAAGGCATCGTCTCTGGTCTGATAGGTTTCGCAGGCGATCGTCGAGCCCTGAATGTTGGTGCTGACAGGAGAACGCCCCGCGATCGCTCCTGCCAGTGCGGATTTGCCGGTACTTTCTTTGCCGACAATTACGGTGGTGCGTTGGGCAGACGGGGCATTGGGCATGGGAAAAAGGTGCAAGTTTTGAGTTTTGAGTTCTTAGCTTGTGAGTTGGCGGCTGATATCAAATCCGGTTAATATAAATACCCGCACAATTTGTAACCCTCTGTCCTTCGACAGGCTCAGGACGAACGTCCTGTTTGGGAGCCAGCCTGGATAAGGAAGTTTTGAGTTTTGAGTTCTTAGCTTGTGAGTTTTGAGTTGGCAGCTCAGTAGAAGAATTCAAGACTAATTCTATATGAAGCTGCAACAAATAACGACCTTTATCGACCGTTCGGGCTGAGCTTGTCGTAGGCGTAGCCTGCCCTCTGGGGCATAGCCCTGGCAGCTTAGGGCTTCGACCCTTCGACAGGCTCAGGACTCAGCCCGAACGGCGAATTTGTTGCAGCTTCATATAGAATTGGTATCAAAACTATAGTAATATAATTTCAATTAAGCTCGATTAAGCTAGCGATCGCGCCCCCCGTGCCCTGAGGGCAATCGCTCAAATTATAGTAGTAGGGGCTAACGGCCGTTCGCCCCTACATCTTGTCTCATTTTTATTTGAAATGACAATAAAAACTCAAAACCCCGAACCTCGCTAACAAATGCAGTCGTTGCCGCAGCAGGAGAGGTCATCGAGGAAGAGTCCGGCCTCGCGGTAGGCATCAAGGGGGCTGGTATCGAGGCCGAGGCGATCGCCTATCGCTTCGGCCACCACTGCAAAGCGCTGACGAAACTTGTAGATGAAGCAAAAAATCAAATCCCCATGACGCACGGAAGGTCCAACGACAAAGAGGCCAGGGGTAATAGTGGATTCATCGTCCTCAGTCAGGGCAGCATGGCCCTCAGACCAGTCGAATAGGGGAGCAATCTGTTTCAAACTGGAGCCGAAGCCCGTGCAGAGAATGGGGGGATGGGCTGTCGTCCATTTCTCATATTCGCTGTAGATTTCGTAGCCGCCGCCGGGGATAGGTTTGACTTCTTCAACGTGGGCGTCACTGACCAGATCCAGACGCCCTGTGCGGTAGATAAACTCTAATCGCTGTAGGGTGTAGGGGGAGAGGGAAATGCTGGGGTCGCTGTCAGGACTGGCCCAGGCTCCGGTGCGATCGATGACACCGACTTTCTTCCCTAGGGCTACTAAATTGGCAGCGGCATCCATACCGCTTTCGTAGCCGCCGATGATGATGAATTCGTCCCCCTCTAGATCTGCCCACGAACTAATTTGACTGTTGTGGATGCAGTGTTCTGCCCCCGGAAAGGGATTGAGACGGGGATATTGATATTCCCCGGCGGCCCAAATGACAAACTGGGCAGAAAGGTCACCGCTGCTGGTTTGCAGGGTAAAGCCTCCCTCGGGCAATGGCTCGACGGCCTTTACGTCAACCTCTGTCTCAATCGGTAACTCAAAGTATTCGGCAAGGGTCTGCAAGTACAGGGCGTACTGCTTGCCGCTGATGTGTTCTCGCCTAAAGGCGATCGCAGGAGAGGTCTTCAAGGTTACAGCATTCAGGTCGAGCAGTCCAAAACCATGACTTGGGAATGACGGGGTGATGAAGTTCATCTCCTGAGGCCAGCGGTTAAACGAGGCTCCAACCTCATGTCTTTCTAAAATTGTGAAGCGCTCTAGACCCAGTTCTTGTAGCACGACGCCACAGCCGATGCCTGCAGCTCCGGCACCAACTATCGCAACGTCATAGAACTGATTCGTTTGGGATTGGCTCACGGTGGTTTACCCTAATCACTGAAGATATTAGAATGATAATTTAATTATTATAAAATTTCTTGTCTAAGTTGATAATTGATAATTGACAGTTGATAATTGATAATTGACAGTTGACAGTTGACAGTTGACAGTTGACAGTTGACAGTTGACAGTTGACAGTTGACAACGAAAAATCAACAATTAAAAGCAGGCTAATTTAACTATCAACTATCAACTGTCAACTATCAATTAAAAATGTCAACTGTCAACTGTCAATTATCAACTGTCAACTGTCAACGATTTTTTGTTTACTTGTTTTGATGATGCTGGTGAGTAGTTTGAGCAGTTCGATGACGTCGTTTAGGATTGATTCGCTTTCTTTGGTGGTGAGATAATCGGTTTCGCGAAGCAACAAAATCCAGTATTCTGTTTCGTTGGCTTCTTTGAGGGCGATCGCTAATTTATGAATGAAGTCGGCTTTACTTTCGGCTTGCTCTGCTTCTCGAACGAGTGCGCCGATGGCAGTTCCAGAACGCAGTAACTGTTTAGATAAGGTATATTCTTTTTTGTTTGAGCATAAGTATTTATTTAGGTTGACAATTCGGACGGCGAAAGCAAATGATTTATCTTTTAATGGGGACATTTTTAATTGATAGTTGACAGTTGACAGTTGACAGTTGACAGTTGACAGTTGATAGTTGACATTTTTAATTGATAGTTGACAGTTGATAGTTGATAGTTAAATTAGCCTGCTTTTAATTGTTGATTTTTCGTTGTCAACNTAGCCTGCTTTTAATTGTTGATTTTTCGTTGTCAACTGTCAACTGTCAACTGTCAACTGTCAACTATCAATTAAAAATGTCAACTATCAACTGTCAACTGTCAACTGTCAACTGTCAACTGTCAACTGTCAACTGCCAACTGCCAACTGTCAACTGCCAACTGTCAACTGCCAACTGTCAACTGTCCACTGTCAACTGTCCACTAGCGATCGCCGCTTGCATTTTTTCCTGTAACACTTCCAGGGTAAGCGCCCCCAAATCACCACTCTGACGGGTGCGTACACTCAAGGTTTGGTTTGCTACTTCTCGCTTGCCCACAACCGCAACCACTGGGATCTTCTCCAACTCAGCCGTGCGAATTTGCTTACCCAGGCGCTCGCCACTGGCATCGACCTCTACCCGAAAGCCACGTTCTTGCAGCTTTCGAGCAGTTTCCTCGGCATAGGGACGCTGCGCATCGCTGACTGCCAGCAAGCGTATTTGCACCGGCGCTAACCACAGGGGAAAATCACCCGCATAGTTCTCCACCAAAATGCCAAAAAAGCGCTCCAAAGACCCAAAAATGGCTCTATGAATCATAATCGGACGCTGGCGGGAGCCATCCGCCGCCACATAGTTCATATCAAACCGTTCCGGCAGGTTGAAATCCACTTGAATTGTCGAACATTGCCAGAGCCGCCCAATAGCATCCTTAATTTTGATATCGATTTTGGGACCATAAAATGCGCCCCCACCTTCATCGGTCACATAGTCCCAACCCTTAGCATTCAATGCTTCCACTAAAGCTTCGGTTGCGAGTTGCCAAATGTCATCGGTTCCCACGGACTTGGCCGGACGGGTCGAAAGATTCACTTCATACTCGGGAAAACCAAAGTCCGACAAAATTTTCTCCGTCAGGTTTAGCACTCCCAAAATTTCCCCTGCCACCTGCTCTGGGAGACAAAAGATGTGAGCGTCGTCCTGGGTAAAGCCCCGCACCCGCATCAGCCCATGTAACACCCCCGATCGCTCGTAACGATAGACCGTCCCCAACTCTGCCCACCGGATCGGCAGCTCGCGATAGGAATGCAATTTGTTTTGATAGGTCAACACATGGAACGGGCAATTCATGGGTTTGAGTTGATACTTTTGCGCCTCAACTTCAATGGGATCGAACATATTCTCCCGGTAGAAATCGACATGCCCGGAAGTCTTCCACAACTCCAGATTCGCCACATGGGGGGTATATAACAGGTCATAACCTGCTGCTATATGAGCCGATCGCCAGTAATCCTCGATCGACAACCGCATCCGTGCGCCCTTGGGATGCCAGAACACCAACCCGCCTCCAGCATCTTCTTGAACGCTGAACAAATCCAACTCTTGCCCCAGCTTCCGATGATCGCGGCGCTTGGCTTCTTCCTTCTGCTCTAGATAGGCTTGCAGTTGGTCGGGTGTTTCCCAGGCGGTGCCATAAATCCGCTGCAACTGGGACTTGGTCTCGTCCCCGCGCCAGTATGCTCCCGCCACAGTTAAGAGCGCAAATGCATCGGGGTGAATATCTCCCGTAGAGTTCAGGTGTGGTCCAGCACAAATGTCCCACCACACTTCTTTGGGTGGCACAGTAGTTGGATCGGTCGAGGATGGTTCAACCTCTGGATGGGAGGCAACCCCCCCATCAGGAGCGCCAATGAAGTAGCGGCTAATGGGTTCATCGGCAGGAATGCTGTCTAGAATTTCTTGCTTGTAGGGTTCCTGGAGCGCGGCAATTTCCGCCCTCATGTCTTCCCGGCCTAAGACCTCTCGGACGATGGGCAGGTTGGCGCGAACGATCCGCCGCATCTCTGCTTCAATTTGCTCTAAGTTTTCAGGGGTGAAGGGTGTGGGGCGATCGAAGTCGTAGTAGAACCCAGTCTCTGTCCAGGGACCAATTGTAACCTTGGTTTCGGGGAATAAGGTCTGCACCGCCATTGCCAGGATATGGGCACAGGTATGCCGAATCCGCAACAATTTCTGTGGGTCGCTCTGAGCAAGCAAGTTTTTTTTGGGAGACTGAGTTGAATTCATCATATGCGTTCAATTTTTAGAAAAAAAGCAGTAATATCAAATCCGCTTAAGGGAACTCCACAAAATAAATTCCCCAATTCGTAGGACGGGCGTCCCGCCTGTCCCAGACAGCGGACAGGCGGGACGCCCGTCCTACGGCGAAGCGAGGAAGAGATATTTATTTGGAAATCCCTAATTACCCATAAATACCTTAGGGGTTCCCCGTGCCCGCCCCGGGAGCGTCTGGGGCGGCCGGGGCGAATCTTCTTGAGTTTCTACAATAGCCTTATCTGGAGAAAAGCCGATAGCCATAATACTTTTAAATACAAATTGAATCAGCTAGGAAAGCATTATAGGTACTTTGACTACCTATAATGCTTATTTTAAGGAATCGTTAGCAAATTTAATAAAAATTTACAATTAAAGCAAAAATTAAATATTGTTTTAGCTGGCTTGCCCCAACTATCCCCCGACTATCTCTATTATTTTTCGATTAATGTCTATGCACGAGTTCGTAAGGAAAGTCAAATTAATTTAGATGCGTTTACCCTGTCATCTGTCTCTTCAAAAATAGTCTTAAATTGCTCTTTTAATCTATGTTTTTCTGCTAATTTTGGAAAGGTCTTTAAGACTATACTTAATTTCTCTGCTTGCTGCTCAGATAATTCCTTTTGGTTTTTTAGTAATGCGTATTTACTTTTACTTATTGCTGCTTTCATCTTTTCTCTTCTTGATTTATTTAGACTTAATCTTTTCTATTCGATTTTTTCCTGTCTTCTAGCTTCACCTAATTCCTTGTTTAATAACTTCATTACATGAAACCTGTCCGCTATTATTTCTGCCTGTGGCATTAGTTCTTCCGTTAAAATTTTATAACCCTTGTATAGATCTATACTTACTTCTTGAATTTTACTTAAAACCTTTTCTCCCCAGGACTTCAGCACCTTACCTATATCTTCTTTTCGACGCGAATTGACAAAAGCAATTGGTTTCTTTGTATCTAAATCTACTAATACTACCAAATAATTCTTTTGCCCTTTAACCCACGCTATTTCATCAATCCCAAGTCGTTCTATTTTACTTGGCTCAATTTGCGGTAATGTCTTAAGAGCTACGTCTTTAACCATTCCCGATACCTCTTATTCAGTTAAGTCATTTAATTCTCCTGTTCTTTTTATGTTACCCTATGATACTACTTGTCTTACAACACGTTCGGCCATCCTTTTCGTATATTGTTTTTTCTTTTCAACCAAACTAAGCTCTTCACTAAATGGTTTCTTACAATGACTACACTTGAATTGCCTTCTATTAAAGCGCAACCATAAGTCATTTCCGCATATTGGTAAATCTCTGGCAAATGAATAGTGATTTTGATGTAAGCTTCGCGATTTTTGTCCGCAACGAGGGCAAATGGCTTCACAGCCTATCGTCTCTACTTCTACGATCCAACCGAATCCTTCAATTTTGTGGACTTTTTTAACATAGCTATCTTTTAGATCGAGTAATTGTTCCCAGGAAGTATTCATAATTTTTACGAGACGTAAGTTAATTTTCGAGTGGAATGTAGTAATCAAGGGACCTGCAACCGCTGTCAAGATAATCTCCACTTAACCTTCATTATGGCTTTGATTTTTTATATTTTATTTATCATAAAGTTATATATTAAATTCTGTTCGTACTCATATTTTAGCATAAAACGACCGGGAGAGCCTCTTTTTTTGCGAAGCTGCGCCCAATGAATTGGCGACGAATGGATTTGGAACTGTCGCCATCAAAAAGTAAATAAGCCAGAAAACCGGGTTGTCTCAAAAACCGGGTTTCTTATATATCATAAATACTTGAGACATACCAGACTGACTAGATAACAAACAATGACAAAAAACAGCCCTATATTTTTGTCAAACCTATTTTCCCTAGGAGTCGGCTGCATCGGCCTCTTCGGTCTTTTGGGTTGCGGCAGCCCGCCATCCCCAGAAGCAAAGCCCGTACAAGAGTCGGTCCAATCGCTGGCGGCAGAACCTCCGGTAGAGTTGCGCGGATTTTGGGTAGATGCCTTTAACCCGGGTTTCAAAACTCCCGAGCAAGTCTCTAAACTCGTGGCCGATGTGAAAAAAGCTAATGGCAATACCATAATTGCGCAAGTACGCCGACGGGCCGATGCCTACTATACGAGCGATCGCGAACCCCGCAGCAACGACCCGGACTTAGCCCCCGACTTCGACGCCCTCCAAGATTTAATCGACAAAGCTAGCGCCGAAGGCATTGAAGTCCATGCATGGCTGGCCACTTTGCCGGCTTATAAAGAAGGATACACAACCACAGATCCCTCCCACATCTGGCAGCGCCACGGCCCCGAGGCAACCGGCCGCGACAATTGGGCAATGCTCGATCGCCCTGGGGAAGCTCCGGGCTATCTCGACCCGGGCCATCCCGATGCGGTGGATTATACAATTTCTATCTATCTAGATGTACTCCAGCGCTACGACGTAGATGGCTTGCATCTGGATTACATCCGCTACGACGGCACCGACTTGGGCTACAACCCCACCGCCCTAGCGCGATTCAATCGACTGACGGGCCGCACTGGCATTCCCGCAGCGGACGACCCGGATTGGATGCAGTGGCGGCGAGAGCAGGTCTCCAATCTGGTGCGGAAGCTATATATAAAGAGTCTGGCCATTAAGCCCGAGGTCAAAATCACCGCAGCAGTGATTGCCTGGGGTGCTGGGCCAGTCTCCGCGAAAGGCTGGGAGCAGACGCGGACTTATCGGGAAGTTTTCCAAGATTGGCGCGGTTGGCTCGAAGAGGGAATCCTCGATATTGCCATGCCGATGGTTTATCACATTGAGGATAAAGAAGAACGACGCCAGTGGTACGACCAATGGATAGAATTTGCCAAAAATAATCAATATAACCGCTACGTTACTATTGGCGTCGGCGGCTATCTCAACTATATCGAGAATAGCCTCAACCAAATTCGCCGCGCTCAAAAACCTTCTGCTACTGGAAATACCGCTAAGGGTCAGCAAATCTATTCCTACGCTAGCAGCAATGTTTATAGTAATGCCGACTTAAAGCGCAAAGAAAAGTCCCGCTTGGACTTGCCCCGTCAGCCTTGGCAGTATGCGCCGCAGAGCAATGATTGGTTTTATAGGTCGCTTTCGGAACCGAGCAGCTATGTAGATCCAGCCACGGGCAAGACCTATGAAACTCAGCCGGTTTGGGAAGCTCCGGCTCGCCCTCCCGATTTACCTTGGAAATCCCAACCTACTAAAGGGGCGATTATGGGTACGGTCGAGCTATGTCCGGAAGTTTGCGATTCGGTCGGCTTGCAATTGGAAAACTTAAGCGATACTTCACAAACTTATATAATTAAAACTGACGGCAGCGGCTGGTTTGGAGCAGTATCCTTAGAACCGGGCATTTATAAAATAACTTTGGATTTGCGCGATCGCCCCTCCAAGCAAATTAGGATTAAACCCGGCCAAGTCGCAGAAGTTGTATTCGAGTAACTGGGCATAGGGCATTGGGCATTGGGCATTGGGCATAGGGAACTCGGACCCAACGACCGGCTCAGGATAAAATTGGGAAGAGCGGAATTGGGCATTGGGCATTGGGCATTGGGCATTGGGGGAAATTTGCTCCCCACACTCCCCACACTCCCCACACTCCCCCCACTCCTCCAGTTTTCTTGGTCCCCTAGTATCCTTGTCTTTAGGTTTCTCCACACCCCACACCCCACACCCCACACACCCCACACCCCACACCCCACACCCCACACCCCACACCCTAGCCTATGCAACCAGCTCTATGGGAAGATTGAGAAATGCAGTTTTGTTTGACTCGTCAATATATCCATGCTTCTTTGGAGCGAATCGATCGCGAATGTATTCAAACGCTTGCTAGAGACCGCTATAATGGCCCTATTGCTATTCAGCCTATCCCTCGGTCTCAGCGGTGCCTGGTGGAACGGTTCTAGCACCCCCAAGCGGGAGAGTTCTATGCCACCTGGAAATGCCATTACGGATCCCAAATCCCTCTTGCGCTACGCCCTACCTGTCAAAAATCAAGAAATCCGACGAATCCAGAACAGCCTGGAAGACATATCCGAACAAGTGCGGGGCAGGCGCTGGGGGCCTATGCAGGCGGATCTGAGAAGGGCTTCCCTATTGCTGACCACTCGGGAGTCAGACCTGCTCGAAAGCATCCCAGAAGCACAAATTCCCCAAGGACAAGACCTGATTGCCACAATCCAAGCAGAAATCGACTCCTTAAAAGAGGCAGTAGAAGCTGAGAATAGAGCCCGCATCCTGCAAGAGCAGAAACAGGTTCTGGAAAAAGTCGGCGATCTGGAAGAATTAATGGTGCAGGACTTCCCCTTTGAAGTCCCTTCAGAATACGATAATTTACCTCAACTCAAAGGCCGTGCCACTGTAGAGGTGGTCACCAGCAAAGGACCAGTTACGATCCTAGTTGACGGCTACAGCGCTCCGGTTACTGCGGGTAACTTTGTGGATCTGGTTCAGCGCGGCTTCTATGATGGCCTACCATTCGTTCGCTCCGAGGACAAGTACGTCCTGCAAGCGGGAGACCCTCCCGGTCCAGAAGTTGGCTTTATCGATCCCGATACCGGCGAATATCGCAATATTCCCCTAGAAATATTGGTCCGAGGGGAGGAAGAACCGATCTACGGAATTACTT
Organism: Oscillatoria sp. SIO1A7; assembly: GCA_010672965.1. Lineage (GTDB taxonomy): Bacteria > Cyanobacteriota > Cyanobacteriia > Cyanobacteriales > Laspinemataceae > SIO1A7. The sequence continues at coordinate 53,735 of JAAHFN010000016.1, read as the reverse complement.
TAGAAGACCTAGGTCTCTACCGCGAACAGCCCATTCTGCCTTTCTCAGCCTACGGCACCGTTGCTTTAGCCAGACCCGAAGAAGATCCCGATGGCGGTTCTTCTCAATTCTTCTTTTTCCTGTTTAAAGCGGAGCTGACACCAGCGGGGCTTAATTTGCTAGACGGTCGCTATACAGTCTTTGGCTATGCGATTGAAGGTCAAGAAGTTTTGGGGCAAATTAAAAAGGGCGATAAAATAGAATCGGCCAAAGTTATTGAAGGGGCAGAAAATCTAGTGCTACCTCAAGTATAAGGTTTCTATGGGGAAGTCCTGAAAAGCCGAGGCACTGCTGTTGCAGTGCTATAATTATGTCTTAGTGCATAAATGAGAAACCGGGGTTATTTAATAACCCCGGTTTCTGGGCAACTTATATCAAAAATGCCTTATGCCTATTTTCGATGCTCTTTTGGTTGGAAGTCTGAGTTTGTTATTGTTTCTCGGGCTGTTTAATTTTGGTCGAAGGAAACAAATACAGCAGGAGCTTGATGAGGCTTTTTACCAATTGCTAGAAAGCGAAGATAACCAAGTGTCTCTGATTCAGCTAGCTGTCAGGGCTAGAGTGGATGCTACAGTCGCTCGGGAATATCTAGAGCGGCAAGCGACAGCATTTGGCGCAACTTTAGAAGTAGATGCCGATGGGGATACTTTTTATCGTTTTCCCAAACTACACCGAAAGTCTTAAATTGCGATCGTTTGAGGTTAATTTTGGCACAGCTCGTGTCGCCCGTCCTACGGTAAAGATTAATTTTGGTGAGATTAATTTTGGGACAGATCGTGTCGCCCGTCCTACGGTAAAGATTAAAAATTTTTTTGAGTTTATCGGATTTAATATCAAATGCAACCTGGTGAAAACTCGCCCGTTCTTGGCGATATTGGGGAACAAGGTCTTCTAAAATTATTGCACCAGTTCTGTGCCCCTGGATTGGTGGGAGATGATGCTGCTTGTCTGGAACTTAAGGACTGGGATGGAAAATCTTTGGTGGTTACGACGGATGTATTAGTCGATGGGGTGCATTTTAGCGAAAAGACTACTTCTCCAGAAGATGCTGGCTGGCGAGCCGCTGCAGCTAATTTATCGGATTTGGCAGCGATGGGAGCCTCTGCGATCGCAATAGTTGTAGGTTTGGGTCTCAAAAGCAATACCCCAGTAAGCTGGGTGGAGCGGCTATATCAAGGAATGACTGCTTGCCTGGAAGAATACGATACGGCGATCGCTGGAGGAGATGTAGTGCGATCGCCAGTAATCACTATTGCAATTACTGCTTTTGGTCGAGTTGACCAAGAGCGAACCATCCGCCGAGGAGCTGCTAAACCAGGGGATGCGATTGTAGTTACCGGCTACCACGGAGCGTCCCGGGCTGGACTAGAACTACTGCTGCATCCAGAATGGGCGCAATCTTTAAGTCAGAGCAATTTAAGCCAGAGCGATCGCAACTTTTTTATCCAAGCTCACCAGCGTCCCAGACCCAGACTTGATGTCTTGCCTATTTTGCAAAATCTTAATAGCCCTAATTCACCTGACTCGTCTAATTATTCAGCGATCGGGATAGCAGGGATGGATAGCAGCGATGGTCTGGCAGACGCAATTTTCCAAATAGCCCGAGCCAGCGGTTGCGGTGCCAGGATTGACCGAGCCAAGCTTCCCATTCCAGGGGCTCTGAGCCAGTGGGTGGGAGTCGAGACTGCCCTAGACTGGGCTCTATACGGTGGAGAAGACTTCGAGCTAGTTTTATCTCTGCCTCCCGAGAGCGCGGAGGAATTAGTCAAAAAACTAGGCAGTCCGGCGGCGATCGTCGGCACTATAACAAAAGACACAGGCATCTGCTTGACAGACAGCACCGGTGCCAAAAGCGATCGATATCTCAGCCTAAATAAAGGCTTTGAACATTTTTAATATAAAATGCGCATTTCAAAGATAATTTTCAGGTAATATCCGATCTGACCCGCGCTGTTTATAACTTAGAAACGCGAACTGCAAAAGCCAGCTACAAGGGAAAACCCCAAGCGAAAAAATAGAACAATGAGTTTGAAGTATTATATAGCACTACCGATTAAGGTGTTTGACAGGAATCAAAACGCGCATGCTTATATGGCAGGACTTTAGCTGGCTGCTGACAGCTGACAGCTAATAGCTTACTGCTATATCGACTTCTCAAAACTCATTATTCTATTTCAATAGATATTAGCTAGGCCACTTCTGAGCAACTAGCTCGGCCAAGTCAACTACCCGTTGGCTATATCCCCACTCGTTATCATACCAGGCTACAACCTTGACCATATCGCCATCCATAACCAAGGTTAGGCTGGAATCTACGATCGAAGAATCGTTAGTGCCCTTGTAATCTCCAGAAACCAAGGGCTCGTCGCTGTAGCCCAGAAATCCTTTGAGAGAACCATTAGCCGCTTCTTGGAGAGCTTCGTTAACTTCCTCAGTAAAGGTCTTTTTCTCTACCTGAGCCACAAAGTCAACAACAGAAACGTTTGGCGTCGGCACCCGTAGGGCGATGCCATTGAGTTTGCCAGCCATATCTGGAATTACCAGAGCTACGGCTTTAGCTGCACCAGTGGTAGTAGGAACGATATTCAGAGCTGCTGCCCGAGCCCGCCGTACATCCCGGTGACTCGCATCCAACAAGCGTTGGTCGCCGGTGTAGCTATGGGTCGTCGTCATGGTGCCTTTGATAATGCCGAAGCGATCGTGCAGAACCTTAACAACAGGAGCCAAGCAGTTTGTGGTGCAACTAGCATTGCTGACCACGTTGTAGTCTTCGTGCTTGTAGTCTGCGTGGTTTACCCCCATCACAAAGGTGCCTATTTTTCCACCTTTGCCCGGAGCGGTAATCAGCACTTTCTTAGCCCCAGCTTCTATATGCTTGGAGGCACCAGCTTCGTTAACAAATACGCCGGTTGATTCGATAATCAAGTCAACTCCCCATTCCGCCCAAGGCAAGTTTAGAGGGTTACGATCCGATACGCATTTAATAGTCTTGCCATTTACCGTGATGGAATTGTCATCGGCACTGATATCGGCACTGAGCTTGCCCAACATAGAATCATATTTGAGCAAGTGGGCATTGGTTTTCGGATCCGAGGTGTCATTGACCCCAACTACATCGAGTTGGCTGTTTTCCCGAGTCAGCCAGCATCGCAGGAAGTTCCTTCCGATGCGTCCAAAACCGTTTATTGCGACTTTAATCACTCTTTAAGTCTTCCCGCTATGGTAGTTTTGCTTCCCCACTTTATTGATTGGTTTCCTGAGAATGCGGTTTAATTTTTCGCACCCCAAAAAAGCGGTGGGATCGGCGGTAAAGGGAAAGCGGGGCGGGATACTTGCCGCTTTCCAAGAAGAAACAACATAGGCTCGCTCGTTGCTCGCTACCCCTTTTTACAAGGAGGCAGCAGGTGGCTCTTTTGTAAACCAGAATACGCCAGAATACGCCCGAATAAGCCAGAATACGCCCAAAGAAAATCGAGAGAGGAACGAATTTTTTCTCTTGGCCCGAGGTTTTATAAGGGCATCTTGACGCGAGAAGTTTGGCGCGATAGATACCCTTTGGAGATACCTTTATACGGGCCAATAGCGCTAGATTTCCTCAACGAAATTTTGAGCAGAAATACCCGGGCAGTAGGGTTGAACGTCCCTGGTATGGGGCCTTGGGTCCAGAGGTGCTAAATATTCAGGACTTACGCAGAGACACTATTTGTAGTGCGCCGCAACCGCATTTACGCTATATATAAATAAATCGTGCAGTAAAGCGTAAGTCCTAATATTGCTACCTGTTGCAGCAATATTTAGCGATAGCGCTCCGATCATACTGCAAAGCGGGATCGATGTGAAGCTATACTCAATTTCGATTGTTTTTATTTTTCAATGGCGTTTTTCTGAGCTATCCCAAGTCTCATAACTCCAGGGGCGGACAAGAGCGATCGCCTTTTATCGCAGTTAGCAGTTAGCAGTTAGCTGGAGCCGGGGAGCGTCAAAGTCTTGCAGTTATAGCCTTTGTAGGAATTGTCCTAACCCGTGGGTAGTGCCATATATAGTGCTACGGGCAATTCAACCCTCATGCATTCAAAAGTCAAAGATAGTCTCTAACTAAGGAACGAGCATTTATAAATGTCTTAACTCATTTGCGTAGTGCTATAACTCGTCGATTGGGCAAACCAATGCTATATTACATATAGCTTATTACATATAAAATATATGCAGTAAGCTATATATGTACAGAGACGGATGGGAAGTTGGGAAAAGATTTGGGAAATAGAAGCTGGGTATGTTAGAGGATTGTTTAGGGGGCGATCGCAGTGAAGAGCCTCTCCCTTGTGTGGCACAAACCATTATTTTTAGGGGCCTATCGCAGATCCTTAGCTAAAATGTGGTTCTATGCAGTTATAAATACAACAGAGGACTCGCTTTTGAGATGTAAGGGTTATTAAGGCATGCTATAGGGGCTTATTATTTGTCGAAAATGTTGTCAATTGGTGGCGATCGCTACCAATTCCTCCCGAAGAAGGCACCTATCCCACTCTCGTCCTCCAAGGGAGGCACCTATCCCACTCTCGTCCTCTCTGGCAACAAGAGAGGGAATTCGTGCTAATTTCGGTCGCTTCTGACAAAAAATTGTCAGGAAATAACCGCACTAGCCTCGTATTTGGTTCTAAAATCTCGATTGGGTTCTGATTCAGGCTAGTTATCGCAACCTCACGGACTAAAAAGCATAAAAAAACAAATCCTGATATGATATCGCCTGTTATCTGCGTGGTGTGGTGTGTAAGGAGCTAAAATGCCGAATTTTGTTGATTTCAGCGGCCGACCTTTCCATTTCATCGGTATTGGTGGAATCGGAATGTCAGCCCTCGCATATGTTATAGCCAAGCGCCAACTGCCGGTGTATGGCTCGGATCTGCGCTCTAGCCATATAACCCAGCGCTTACAAGAAATTGGTGCCCGTATTTTTTGGCAGCAAGACCCCAGCAACCTCAAATCCTTTGGCTCGGATATAGGCCACAGCTCGGAAAACTTCGTATCTGTAGGAGATAAAGGGAATTGTAGGGAAAGTAGGATAGGCAAAGAGAGCCCCTTGGCCAGCCCAAATCAGAGGAAGAATTCCACCGCCGTTTTGCCGCAAGTGATTTGTTCTACGGCAATTAACCCAACAAATCCCGAGTATAAAGCAGCGCTAGATTTAGGATGTCCTGTTTTTCATCGCTCTGACCTACTAGCGGCCCTGATAGAAGAGTACCAAAGTATAGCTGTGGCTGGTACTCACGGCAAAACCACCACCAGCAGCATGATAGGTTACATGCTGCTCCAGGCGGGGAAAGATCCGACAATTGTCGTTGGAGGTGAAGTGAATGCCTGGAAGGGCAATGCTCGTCTGGGGCATGGACCGTATTTGGTAGCAGAAGCCGATGAATCCGATGGAACTCTTGCCAAACTATCAGCCTATATTGGCGTAGTTACGAATATAGAGCTAGATCATCCAGACCACTATGAAAATCTCGATCAGGTGGTGGATATCTTCAAAGTTTTCAAAGAGAGCTGCACGAAATTGGTCGGCTGCATTGATTCTCCTGCGGTTAGAGATAAATTGAAGCCAGATATATCCTACAGCCTGAAACCAGGGAGCAGCGCTCAATATACAGTAGATAGGGTAGCTTATAGGTCTGATGGAACTACCGCTAGAGTTTGGGATCGCGGAGAAATCCTCGGCCAACTCTCGGTGTCCCTATTGGGGGAGCATAACCTCAGCAATGCTCTAGCTGCGGTAGCCGTAGGTCGAGAGTTGGGCTTGGATTTTAAGACTATCGCCTCAAACATAGCCACTTTTGAGGGAACTCGCCGCCGCTTTGAAATCGCAGGGGAGTTCAACGACATTATGTTTGTGGACGACTATGCCCACCACCCTAGCGAAATTCGCGCCACGCTATCATCAGCCCGGATCTACGCCGGAGCAAAGGGGACTTCCTTAGCCCGACGAGTGGTAGCCATCTTCCAACCGCACCGCTATAGTCGCACTCAGGCATTTTTACCAGAATTTGCTGAGTCTTTTGAAGAAGCGGATGTTGCTGTTGTCACCGATATATACAGTGCTGGGGAAAAGAGGATACCTAATATAAACGGCGAGCGTTTGGCAAAAGAGATCGCCGATAATCATCATCCTGAGGTACATTACCAACCTTCCCTGGAGTCCTTGAGCGAGTTCCTCAAGAAAAACCTAGCCCCTGGAGATTTGGCTCTATTTCTAGGAGCAGGGAATGTCAATAAGATTGTTCCCGATGTAATGGCTTTTCATCAACAAGCCGCACCATCCTCGACTACCTGCCCTCAAGCTTGAGTAAGGCGATCGGGCAACCATTGTCTGGACGCCTAAGTAAGATGATGAGCCAATTTTTAAGTGAATTTGATAGCGCAATGCCTTAAGGATGGAAATACCTGAAATATTATGACTCTTTCTTATCAAACCCGTAGGGTCGTGGAAACCGCTATTGCCAAAAGGGCAGAAAAACCTAAAAAACAAGAGATTTATGTACCCGGTACGAATTGCCAGATTAAGCCCCAAGTTCCACTGGCTCATTTAACCTCTTTACGAGTCGGCGGACCTGCAGAATGGCATGTTGCTCCGAGAACCCTCCAAGAGTTACAGGCAAGTTTGGGATGGGCTCGCTCTGAAGGATTGCCAGTAACGATGGTTGGTGCTGGCTCTAATGTCCTGGCAAGCGATCGCGGTTTACCGGGCTTGACAATTTGCACTCGCTATATGCGCTACGCAGAATTCGATCCCACTTTGAGTCAGGTAAAAACCGCCGCAGGCCAATCTTTAGTTCGTCTGGCTTGGAAGGCAGCGGAACGGGGATGGGAAGGTATAGAATGGGCCGTGGGAATTCCTGGAACTGTAGGGGGAGCCGTGGTTATGAATGCTGGGGCTCACGGTGCTTGTACTGCAGATATTTTGGTCGAAGCCAAAGTGCTATCTCCTTTAGGCGTACTGAAAACCTTATCTCCTGAGGACTTGGGCTACAGTTATCGTACCTCCATCCTGCAAGGGAGCGATCTCTGGGTGGTTGAAGCAACTTTTCAACTGCGACCGGGAGCAGATAGTACCAAAGTCAAAGCCGTGACAGAAGCACAGCTAGAACGCAGGCGCAGCACTCAACCCTATCACCTACCAAGCTGCGGGAGCGTTTTCCGCAATCCTCTTGGCGATCGCGGCGCTGGGTGGTTAATCGAGCAAACGGGTCTTAAGGGCTATCAAATTGGTGGAGCCCGAGTGTCCGAACTTCATGCCAACTTTATTGTCAATTGTGGCGGAGCTACTGCAGAGGATATTTTCCGGCTCATCCATTACGTTCGGGACAAGGTTCAAAATCGTTGGTCTATAGCATTAGAGCCTGAAGTAAGAATCCTCGGAGAGTTTCCAGATCTCTAGGATATAGCACCAAGCTCTTAGCTGTCAGCAGTCAGCTTTTAGCACAAGCATTGCCACGATTAGGGGCGACGGACAAAGCCCCTACAGGCAAACAATAAGATTGCCCTAACCAAATATGCGTAGTGCTAGAACTGCTTAATTGGCAGCCCTAATGCGCTTTCTCTATGCCAATACAATGCTTTTGGGTGGGGAAAGCGCAATTTTTTGCTTTCTAGGGGACCTTGAAACCTCCGAGCATTGACGCTTATAGAGCCTGTAGCGTAGCCTATAGGTTGGTACGGTTTTTGGGCGGCGCTTGTCGCGTCCCCAGACGCCGCCCTTCTACTCCCTAAACTTCGGTTGAGTTATCTCCCCCGAGGTATGTAGGTAGAACTTGCGGATACGCAATTTAGGGAGTGTGGACCGCGCTCCTTACTTTGTATATACCCTTCGAGCTTGCAATTTGCGTAAGTTCGGCCTGGGTTTCGTGCGTACCTTTTAAACCCATATAGAGTTAAGCAGTTATGTCAAAAGGACAGGGATTTGGCTTCGGTCTTGGCAAAATGAAAGAGCTAACCGAAGCTTTCAAAAAAGCTCAGCAAGTACAAGAAGGAGCCAAACAGCTTCAGGAAGAACTAGATGAAATGGAACTCACCGGAGAAGCTGGCGGTGGTTTAGTTAAGTTCGTACTCAGCGGCAACCAAGAACCCCGCAGAGTTGAGATTTCCCCTGATGTCCTTAGCGAGGGAGCAGAAGTAGTTTCCAGTCTGGTTTTTCAAGCAGCACAAGATGCCTATAACTTGTCCACAAGCACTATGCGCGAGCGGATGGAAGAATTGACCGGCGGGCTGAATATACCCGGTATGTAATATAGATTACAACACCGATTACAAAGTAGAAGGTGAATTTATATTGATTATTTTTCACCTTTTACCTTTGCCCGGTTTATGGTTTTGCCCGGTTTATACGTTTGCCAGATTTAAGGGTGCGCTTGTTTAAGCTTTCTAGCTGAGAATCATGGCAATATAATGCAACTAAAGAAGCGATCGCGATCGCAAGATCTGTATTATCGCCATTCTTCCCAATGCCCGATGCCCGATGCCCGATGCCCGATGCCCAATGTCAATCTATATTTGAATAAAGATGGAACCCTATAAACTGCTATTTGTTTGCCTTGGAAATATCTGCCGATCGCCTGCTGCCGAAAATATTATGAATCACTCCCTCGCCCGGGAAAACCTTCAAAACCAGATAGTTTGCGACTCCGCTGGCACCTCTAGCTATCATGTTGGCAGCCCTCCGGATGTTCGCATGGCAGCAGCAGCAAGAGAGCGGGGCATGACCTTTACGGGGTCGGCTCGCCAATTCAAAAAAAGCGATTTTGAGGATTTCGACTTGATTCTGGCAATGGATCGCGACAATTATAGAAACATTCTCTTTCTAGATACAGAAGACAAATACAGTCACAAAGTAAAAATGATGTGTGACTTTTGTCGAGACCGCAACGATAAGGAAGTGCCAGATCCTTATTATGGAGGTCCAGAAGGATTTAACAAAGTAATCGATTTGCTCTTGGATGCAAGTTCAGGCTTATTGGAATACGCGATCGCACAAATAGAAGAATCAAAGCTATAGCTGCAAGCAGTCAGCAGTCAGCTCAGAAGCTCCGCGCCCAACGGCCACGAGTATTGCCGTTACTAGCTTTGACAATTTTATTGTGCTTAAACTATTTTCATAGCACTATATTGCAGACAGAATTAACGCGGGGCTAGTGCAGCGCGGCAGAAATAATCCAAAGCGCCCTCTTATGGCCAGGAGCGCTCGCTCCAAAAGAATTTTTAATTTTGAATTCTCAATTGCGTGAATTCCGCGCAGCGGCACTAGCAATATATTGGCTTAGAACTTATTAAATATCGAGGAGATTGCCTTCCAGGGCAAAGCGAACCAGTTGGGATCGATTGCTGGTGGCGGTTTTTCTCAATAGAGAGCTAACATATTTTTCCACAGTACGGGGGCTCAGGTGCAGGTTAGCGCCTATTTGGATATTAGTTGCTCCAGTCGCCAGCAAAGCTAAAACCTCTCGTTCTCGCTCAGTTAGGTGAATAGCCAAGACCGTTGTTTTCTTATGGGAAGGAGCAGTTGCCCCAAGGTCGTCCAGAGGAACGGGAGCGGCAACATTGGTCCCATCTTCACCAGAGGAGGACGCCGATTGCCACTGAGCTTGAATGAGTTGCGATCGCTCCAAAAGATTGCGCACTATTGCTCCGAGTTCCTCTAGCTCAAAGGGCTTCGGTATATAGATATCGCATCCGAGCTTGTACCCTAAAATTCTTTCTTCCGTTCTATCTCGGGCTGTCAAGAAAATAACTGGCAAAAGACGCAGGGAAGGTTTTTGACGAATTCTACGCACCAACTCGTAGCCATCCATTTGAGGCATTATGACATCTGTCACCATCAAATGGGGCCGGTATTGCTCTACTAACGCTAGAGCCTCTTGGCCATTATGAGCGGCGATCGGCGAGTAGCCAGACAGCTCTAAATAATCGCTAATAGCCAGACGAATCCCTGGATCGTCATCAACAACGAGAATAGTCAAGGGCATGAGCAACTTCACAGGAAGTGCGGTACCTACTTTTAAACTACGCTAAGCTCATAAAAATTTAATAAAGATGGAAAATTCCTAAGTCCAATAGATTATACAACTTAGAAGTCATTTATAAAATAAATCTGAATTCCCCTAGCCGAGGGCTGTATTGGAGCCGATATTATTTATCTCCCAACATAGCCCAAGCCTTGTGTATTTCTCTTCTGAATCTAACTGTTTTAACCTTCAACTTTTACTTTACTTATCGGCTATTAGGTTATGCCAGTTAAAATCTGGGTCAGCTAAAGTCGATTTAAAATTTAACTATAACCAATACACTATCGCAATATTGGCTAACAAATAGACATTTTAGCAAAAATCCCCCTCTTTGCATACTACATAATATGACATTATGTAGTATAAACGCGAGAGGGGCAATGTTTAGGAGAATCGTCCTATTTCGCTTCCCTGCTTTGCAGCGCATAGCTTCTAACCGGATCGACAAAGTGCCCCCGCGCATAAGATATAGAAATGAGTAGCACCAGAAAAAGCAACCGCCGTACAGGATTCTCTACGGAGATGCGATCGCACGATCGCGTTTATTTGCGCCAATATAGAGATATAGCAATACGCATTAAGGTTAGGGCAATTTTTCGTTGCTGCCTTGGCTAGTAACGGCAATGCTTGTGCAGAAGAGCGTAGCCTGCGCCGAAGCGCATAAGCTGACTGCTGAAAGCTAATTGCTGACCGCTATATAGCAATTCCTTTTCATTCGCTTAAAACATCTGGGTCAATAACGGACGGCGAAGCATGACAATAGAGCTATCCCGGGGAACAGAAATAAATAACCGCTATCTAATCCAGCGGGTATTGGGACAAGGAGGATGCGGGCGCACATACTTGGCCCTCGACCGGCAGCGCTTCGACGAACCCTGCGTCCTCAAGGAATTTGTCCCCAGTGCTACCACTGTCCAAGGGTTGCAAAAATCTCGGGAGCTATTCATCCGAGAAGCCAGAGTCTTATACCAGCTCCAACATTCGCAGATTCCCAAATTTATGGGTTGGTTCGAGGAAAACGGGCGTCTTTTCCTGGTTCAAGAATACGTCGATGGCAAAACCTACGCCGAGGTTTTGGAAGAGCGAGATAACCAAGGCCAAACTTTTTCCGAGGCCGAGGTGAGACAGTGGCTCCTAGATATGCTCCCGGTTTTGGACTATATACACAAGCGCGGGATAGTTCACCGAGATATTGATCCGGACAATGTTATGCACCCCAAAACTAAATCTGGACCCAAGCTGATTGATTTTGGGGTAGTTAAAGAAGTCGCAATCCAACTTGAAGCTAAGCAGAAAGGTACGGTGGTGGGAAAACAGGGTTATTCTCCTCCGGAACAAATGCTCGCCGGACAGTGTTTCCCGAGTAGCGACCTCTATGCTTTGGCAGTAACGGCTCTAGTGTTCCTTAGCGGCAAAGCACCAAACGAGTTTTTTGATAATAAAACTCTGAAGTTGAAATGGCGCAATTCTATTCAGGTTAGCGATCGCTTGGCGGCAATCCTGGCAAAAATGCTAGACTATGCGCCCAAAAATCGCTACCAATCGGCCAAAGAGGTTTTAGAAATTCTCAATCCGCCGCCGAAACCCTCAGTATGGAAGCCGATCGCTATCTCGATAGTTACGGCTTCTATAGCAGTAGTAGCCCTGGGCAGTGCTATCCGGGTTTCGCCCTATGTCGAGCCAGTCTGTCAGGTTTTGGATAACTGCGACCCTCATATCGGTTTGAAAGCCCTATACAATATTGCTCTCGAACAAGGTGACGAGGCTCTAGTTTTGTTTGGCAATCCCAAAAATATGGCTGATTTAGAGACAGCTAGCGATCGCCTAGAAGCAGCAATATCCCAACTAGACGCTATTCCCTCGGAAGCCACTATCTATCCCGAGGTCAAAAAGGTATTATCTAACTATCGAGATAAATATAAAGATCTCAAAAATAGAGTCGAGTCAGAACGAGAAGCTGCCCAACAGTTTGCTGAAGCGAAGCAAAACGCCGAGGATGGAATTAATACCGCTTTGAATCCCCAATCCTTAGAGCAGTTGCGCTCCAGTAGCGATCGCCTCAAAGATGCAGTCTCTAGTTTAGAAAAAATTAAAAAAGCAACTTTTGCTTATCCCGAAGCTAGGAAGGCGTTAGCAAAATATAAGCCCGACCTACAGCTAGTTAAGACAAGGGTGGAAAAAGAGCAGGAAGCTATAGATAAATTAGAAAAAGCGAAGAAAAATGCTAAGGCAGCGATTGAGGCAGAGGACTCTGCTCGCACAGTCAAGGATTTAGAGCGGGCGAGCGATCGCTTCAACAAAATTATTACAGAGTTGGGAACTATTGGAGGCAGCACCCTTGCTTACACAGATGCGAGGGAGCTTTTATCGAGCTATCGGCAGCGGCAGCAGGCAATAAAGGCTCGCATCCCTATAGAGGAGCAAGCGGAGCAAGCTTTGGAAGAAACAGAAGCGATAGCCCGGGAGGCGAAGTGGCTGACGAAGCGGGCTCGAAACCTAGTGGAATTGGATGTGGCGAATGGGAAGTGGCAAGAGGCGATCGCTAAATTAAAAACCATTCCTACTGATTCCCTGGTTGGCGATAGAGTGCGATCGAAACTACAGGAGTATCAATCCGAAGTCAAAAAAATTGCAGCTAAAATCGCCAATATACAAAGAGAGCAGAACTTTTAAAGTGTTGACTTACCGTAAGACAGGCTTCCGAACAGTCCCGGTCAAGATAGAGACTTTTCAGAAGCCCGTCCTAAGAGAAGCTACAAATTTTAGTTTTTTTGTGGGTATTTAATCGGATTTGATATGAGCCGTGCCATGCAAGTGCTACTCAAAGCTACTTTTCTTACTGGGAAGGAACAGATGCTAAAAGCACACCCTGCTGAAAGTTCAAAACTCTCATGTCTTCAAAAAAGCTCAAAACTTAAATATTAAAGTTGCTAACGCCAAATTTTGATGGTGTTATCCAGAGAGGCACTAGCGATCGCTCGTCCGTTTGGGCCAAGAGCTAAAGCGACAACATCCCGGTTGTGGCCTGGAATGCTGCTGAGCAGGGTTCCAGTTTTCAGATCCCAGAGCTTAATCGTGCCGTCGGAACTGCCGCCGATAATTTGCCCATTATGGCCGATCGCAACGGAACAAAGGGTACTCGAAGGAGAATTCAGAGAATGCAATAATTGACCGCTGTGCAAATCCCAGAGCTTAATTCTCGGACCGCAAGTGCTGCTAGCGAGGGTTTTTCCGTCAGAGCTGAAAGCCACAGAAGTAACTACCCAGGAATTTTTTGGCAGGGTCCGCATCAGATCCCCCGTTTTCAAGTTCCAAATCTTAATAGTGGTATCCCGGCTGCCACTAGCGAGGAGGGAGCCATCTAAAGAGATAGCCACCGATTCCACAAACCCTGTATGTCCGCTAAGAGAGCGAATTAACTCTCCGGTTTTCAAATTCCAAATTTTTATTGTCTTATCGGCGCTACCGCTAGCAAGGATTGTTGCTGAAGGATCGATAGCTACAGAAGTTACCGAAGCAGAATGTCCCTCTAGGGTACGAATCAATTCCCCAGTTTTCGGATTCCATAGCTTAATAGTATTGTCTTTACTACCGCTGGCTAGAGTTTGTCCGTCGCCACTAATAGCTACAGAATTTACGATTCTTGAATGACCTGCCAAAGTATAAATTAGCTCTTGATTTTCAAGCTTCCATAATTTAATCGTTCCATCTTCGCTGCCGCTAGCAATAGTTTCGCCGTCGGGGCTAATGGCAAGGGAATAAACAGGTAAGGAATGTCCGGGGATTGCGATCGCCAGGGATAAGGCGTTGGATAGAGCTGGTTTAGACCCCGGGCGATTGAAAAAAGCTATCAAAGAAATCGCCATCGCCGCAGTCAATGTAGCGATCGCGGTAACTTTTGGAAGATAAAATTGCGGTTCGAGCCTTCCGGCAGGACTCCGTTTTTTTAATTTCCGGAGCGCAAGCAATACTGAGGAAGCCTTTTGGTAGCGTTCTGTTGCTTTCTCCCGCACCATTTTTACTAAAATTTCTGCCAGCTGAGAGCTGACTTGAGCTTGCTCCTGCCAGATAACATCCCCCGTCTCCGGGTCTTTTGGTAATTGTTCCGGCTCTACCCCGGTTAAAGCTTGAATTGCCACCATTCCTACAGCATAGATATCGCTAGAAAATTCAGTATTGCCGCGATATTGCTCCCTAGGCATATACCCGTGCCTTTTTATTGTCACTTTAGATCCATTTACCGTACCCCGGTGCCCCAGGCAAGTTGCTGCAACTATTTGTTTAATACCGCCAAAACCTACCAGGACTATTTTTCCAGTTGACTGGTGTCGTCTGATATGAGATGGTTTAATCTGCTGGTGGATAATATTGCGTTGGTGAATCAACTTTAATATCGCCATAGTCTCCAACAGAAAAGCAATGACTTTAGTCTCGCTCCACTGCTTGCCTGAAGGTAGTTCTTGGCGCAGGTCGTGCCCCGGGATAAATTCATGTACAAGATAGAATTGCCCCGAGTCTTCAAAATCGTCTAAGAGGCGAGGAATCCCATCCTGGGAGCCCAGAACGCAAAGGATTTGAGCTTCTCGGTCGAACAGGTTTCTAACTGTTTGCAAGTCCTCGGGATTACAGGATTGGAGGAGATTGAATTCCTCAAGAACGCACGGACGGTCCTGTAATTTTATATCTTCAGCCAGCCAAGTCTGGCCATTTTCTGATTGGCCCAATAATTTTATAGCCCGATAATGCCAGCATATTGTTTGTTCTTTCATGGTTTTTGGAAGATGGCGATCGCTCTTTGGCACTCATCAAGCAATGACCTGCCACAAAAGCGTCTGTATTTGTTTGTCGCCACTAAAAAAGATGTACGCTTCCCTATCGTACATTTAATCTGCTAGAAACAGCAAGGCAGTAGCGGCTGAAAATCTGGAGAGAGAAAAACCTGAGTTTCCCTCTTGAGTACCAAAGCGTCCCACCACACCCCAGTAAAACTTACTAGCTGATGAATCGCAATTTAAATGCAAATATCTCAGTTGGCTTGCAATAAATCGGCTTGCAAATAACAGTAAAATCTTTAAATCTTCATTTAAATTTACGCTCTAAAATCGCCAAATCCAGAATAAAAATGCTATGATTTGAGACGATATTTCTTTTCCGTCTGGGAGCCTCTAATAATGAAGTATCCAAGCTTAACAAAACTCTTAGCAGGGCTGGCATTGGCTATAGGAACGAATTTTGTACCTAGCAATCCCAGTCAGGCTCGGACCAACCCTTCCGATACCTTTTTCTGCGGCACTACTCGAGATGGAGTGCCCGTGACAATGGTGCGTTCTCTACGAGGAAATGTACCCTTAATTCGCTGGACTTATTCGGCTTTTTCAGGCTCGGGCTGGACGCCGTCTCGACGTTGTGCCGAGGTATCGAAAAGATTTCAGTATAACTTTGAAACAGACCAACTGCAATATATCGCAATTGGTGAAATCAATGCTGCTCCGGTTTTATGTGCTGCTGCGCAACCCGGGATACCATGCACTAAAGAAAATCTTTTAATCACCGTTTTGCCCGGGGAGAAGCCTGAAGAGACTTTAAAATCTCTAATTCTCGCTCGCGATGGTGCTGCACCCCTAGATCAATCCTCCAACGTGATGGAATATGACGAGGCAGGCAATTTATATATCAATATAGAAGAAATCCTTTACCACGCTCCAGTGGAATAGGTAAATTCATCCCGGAGCATTTCAATGCATATAAAAATTCTATGTAAAAATAAAGCTAAGCTGTCGCGCATTGATTGGGTATGACTTGGGCCAATAAATGGAGGGAGTGCCCGCGAGGAAAGCAGGTTCGGTAATTCCGGGCCATGCGATCTAGAATCCCGATTTAAATGCGTAACAGTTTACAGGGCGTCGTTAGATGTAGGCGCGGTTTTAGTATAAGCGCGAGGATTCATGTATTGAAATGCTCTCCATTAATTAATTAATGCTCGCTTCGCCGCCCTAGCTCCAATTTTAGCGCAAACTAAAATAATATGAATTGGCGCTTAGTAACAATTGTCATTTGTATTGGGATTGCGGGATTTCAGCTCCCACTAGAAACACCTATTTCCAAAGTGTCTGCTCAAACGTCCGCCCAAAAGCAAGCCGAACGGCGAACTGGATTGACAAAAGAGGAAATGTGTTATCTCGCTGAATCCATCACGGTCAGGGTCTTATCTACCGATCGCTTGGCTCAGGGGTCGGGAACGCTAGTATATAAGCAAGTGCAAGGGCAGGGGTGGAGGTACGGGGTGCTAACCAATGCTCACGTCGTACTGGAAAAAAACTCATTAATAATTCAAACTCAAGACGATCGCTTGTATCCAGCCGAGGTCATCCATAGCTTTGCTCGCAGCAGTTCCGGCGACGATCTGGCATTATTGCAGTTTGATAGTCCCGTTACTTACAACTTAGCAATGTTAGGAGCTAGCTCCAGTTTAAAGTCAGGAGATAGCGTTTTATCGGCAGGATTTCCACTATTGGCGGAACCCTCTAGCTCCAGAGGATTTGCCTGCATGGCGGGATCTGTCTCCCTGGTTCTCGACCGGGAGATGCGCCAGGGGTATCAGATTGGATACTATGTGGACGTACAAAAAGGTATGAGTGGGGGACCTCTTATAAACAGCCAGGGAGAAGTGGTTGGCATTAACGGCAAGCACAGCCATCCCCTACCATTTGGCACGGGAAATCAAAATCCTTATGAGTATAAAGATGGAACCTTAGTAAGCCAGTCGCGAGAACTGCTAGAAAGCTCTAGTTGGGCTATACCAATAGAGAGACTGGGGCAAACACAGCAAGAAAGCCCCTGAATTTACAGGGTATAATTGGACTATCTTTGCGCAATATAAGCGCTACTTTAAAGAGTAAAAAAATCTCTGAGGGTAATTTCTAAGAAATGAGGATAGATTTTGCCAATTTGCTGCTAGTAGTTCCTTGCGTTGCCACGGCGATCGCAACTCCCGTTCCCGTAGCAGTGGCGCTAAACCAAGCGGAAGTAGAGAATATAGCTAGAGCGATCGCCATTAAAATTCACAGGCCAAAAAGTATAGGTGTGGGATGGGCCGCTGAAGGATCTGGAGTTATTATTGGTCGGGATAGCGACACTTATTACGCCCTCACTGCCGCCCATGTGGTACGACAGCAAAACCCGTATAGAATAGAAACCCCCGATGGCGAAATCCATAGCGTTGACTATGGAGCAATAGTCCCACTCGATGGAGTGGACTTAGCCTTATTGCCTTTTGTCAGCAGCAAAAACTATCCCGTGGCAACCCTAGGAAATTCTGCCAGATTAATAGAGGATTCGCCCATTTACGTTTTTGGCTGGCCTAAGCCGGGAACAAATGCTTTATTTACAGCCGGACAAATTGTCAATCCTCGTTACGTTCCCCAAGAAGTAGTCGATCCTACTAACACGGACTCTTTGGGGGACGATCCTCTAGATGGCGGCTATAGTTTGGCCTATAAAACAGAACAGACCACAGAAGCCGGGATGAGCGGCGGGCCAGTTCTAGATAGCAGGGGCGAGCTAGTGGGAATTCACCGGCGCGCCCCTCTATGGCCGGGGTTGCTGGGCATTCCCAGCGAAATTATCTCCAATCGCGTTGCCCTAGCAGTTCGAGATTTCCGCTCGATTGCGGAGGCCGAGCCGGAACCTATTGCGGAGGCGGAGTCGGAACCTATTGCGGAGGCGGAGTCGGAACCTATTGCAAAGGCGGAGCCGGAATCTATTGCGGAGGCCGAGTCGGAACCTATTGCGGAGGCCGAGCCGGAATCTATTGCGGAGGCGGAGCCGGAATCTATTGCGGAGGCCGAGTCGGAATCTATTCCCAATGTTACCTCAGTGGCTACAGACCGCTTAGCTCTTGCCAGCACCTTCCAAGAGCATTCAATGGCAGTTAATTCAATTGCTGTTAGTTCTGACGGGCAAACCCTTATCGGTGGTAGTTATGAAGATCGTACAATCGAACGCTGGAACTGGCAAAGTGGCAAACGAGGCAATGACTTATCCGGACATACAAGCCGAGTGCGCTCTGTGGCCATCAGCCCGGACGGCCAATTCTTAGTTAGCGGCAGTGACGATAAGACGATTAAGGTCTGGAATCTGCGCTCTGAAAAAGTGCTGCATACTCTGGAGGGACATACAGATTGGGTTTTGTCGGTTGCCATAAGCCCCGATAGCCAAACAATTGCCAGCGGTTCTCTGGATAAAACGATTAAGATTTGGGACTTGAAAAGCGGGGAACTGTTGCAAACTTTGCCAGGACATCTATTGGCTGTCTCTTCTCTGTCTTTTAGCCCCGATGGACCGACACTAGCTAGCGGCAGCCATGACAATACCGTTAAAATATGGAACTATCAAACCGGGCAGCTACTGCACATTCTAGAGGGACATTCAGGCATAATTTGGTCGATCGCAATTTCACCTAACGGACAAATCCTGGCCAGCGCCAGCGAGGATAAAACTGTGATTATTTGGAATTTAAATACTCGCGAAACCCTGCGGAGCCTTAAAGGTCATTCAGATTCAGTGTTTTCGGTGGCGATCGCTCCCGACGGACAAACTCTCGTTACCGGCAGCAAGGATCGCACTATTAAACTGTGGAATATGATAACTGGAGAACTGATTAGCACCTTAAGCGACCCTTCCGATACGGTTAGATTTGTCGCTTTTAGCCCTAACGGACAGGCTATTATTGGAGGCACTTCCGAACGCAAAATTATGTTTTGGAACTTAGGCGATCTTTAACCTGCTTTCCACGAGGGGGCATCTTAATATTGACCTAAAAAAATTTAAAAATTAACTTTATTATCTAGTTTCCAAGCTATACCAATACTGTGGTAGAGAATTGCCTTTCCCTTCAAAAAGTCTTGGCCTATCCATTGACAGAGCTATAGAATTAATTAAATCCACATTAAACTCAAGCTATTAATATTATTCAAATTTATAAATAAAATTCATACTTCTCCCCGGATTCAGTGGCAAATCGCCGACGATAAATCCATCTTTTAAAGGCTGTTTTTGCATATAGGGATGATATAGCACTACCGATTAAGGTGTTTGACAGTTGCAAAACGCCAACATCTTGAATTGGCAAGGGTTTGACGCTCAAGCTGAAAGCTGAAAGCATGTCCCGAGGCTAAGTCTAGGCGTAGGCGTAGCCTGCCCTCTGGGGCATAGCCTGCCCAAGGAGGGCATAGGGCTGACTGCTTACTGCTATATACATCGTGCGACCCCAACGGTCTTTATAAGCAAATAAGTATAAATGCTCGGCATCAAAATTAAACTATTCTAGAATGCTGCGAGCCAGCCAATCTAATTCTAGGCTAGACGGAATGGCAATGCGCCGCCAAACTTTACCCAGAAATACTTTAAAAATGTAAAGCTTATTTGAGTTAAAATCGGCTTAATGACAGTTAGATTGCGCTCCCATTAAGGAAAAAATGGCTGCAAATATCCTTGTCATTGACCGAACACAATATCTTCATAATCTTGGCAATCTTGGTCAGGGATGGGAGTTCTGATTTGGAAGTATAGCGTTTCTCAAATAAGTATAATGAAGGAAACCGTAAGGGCGACAGCATCAGAGCAACTATCTCAGGTGTAGAACGTTAATTCCCGTATTGGGATGCTTCGCCCTAGATAACCTCACATCAAGAGCGAGAAACGCTATAGATTGAAATCCTGAGTCTGGCTCTGTCATTACAAGTCTCTAAGGACGATGGGGGAAATATTGGCTTTTTAACGCTTATGTTAATAGATTTTGATAATTTTATGTATTGTTGATAACTGGGAATGGGGCAATTGGCTATTGGGCATTGGGCATTGGGCATTGGGCATTGATTGGTTATAATTGGTTATTTGCTGCTTGATGTAATATGTAACCAATAAGCAACCCTTAATAAGCAAGAACCGCAAAATGTCAGCAGCACTATAGCCAGTGCTTGGTGCGCAGTGTTAAAGCTACAAATAGAGTTTATGCGGAATTTATAGCTCACCTCAATGCCCAGACGACTCGCAAGCTAGCCAACGGCCTGTAAATAATAATCAATTTTACGCTTGTACCTTTCCTGTTAAAATCTTGCTATTATGCCCAATGTATAGGTGTGGCGGCTAATAACCTATAGGCTTACGAGCTTTGGCCCTTTTTCCGAGCTTCTCAATTCCCTTTTTCCGAGCTTCCCAATTCCCCCAATTCCCCCAATTTTTAATATGGTTCAGTACGCACTACCCCAATCACCAGAAGTTATTTTGACAGTTCCTGGTAATAGAGATTCGGCCAAAGCTCGGAATCGAGCTATGGACAAACTGATGGAGCTGATGGAAGAAGGGCAACTCGACGCAGAACTAAAAGAGGGATTTAGCCCGGAAGAGTTTGTTGAAGTCAAGGAGCCAGAGCTAGAGGATAACGGCGAAGATGCAGTGACTGAGGCGGTCCAGATACTTAGCAGTCTTGCTACTCTGAAGATAAAAGTAGAGAATGCTCGGGAACAGGCTCTGGAAGTTCGCACCAAAATTGATATCTTATTTGCCGACGAAGCGGTTAGCGAGGAAGAAATTGCCAATCTCAAAGAAGGCTTTAAGATTCTCAAAGCATTTGCCCAAGCCAATCAGCGCTACCAAGCAGCCCGAGCTAAGGCAGAAGAAGCTCGTGCCGTACTGGATAGGGCTCTACAATCGCGCAATTAATATAATCAGATAAAAAAAAGGATGGTTTTGTCGGGAAAGATGATGGATAATGCAAAATTGTTTTATGAATTGATGGCGGCTCACTGCGTTATTGGTACTGTAGCGGCTTTGGTCGCCTATAAAAAAGGTCGAAATTTTGGTAGGTGGCTTGGTCTGGGGCTTATTGGGGGAACTGTGGCATTAATTGCTGCTTCTTTGCTGCCCGGTAGCGATCGCATCTCCTAAAAATTAACCTTCAGTTAAAGCCTTAATCGATACTTGCAGGCTAGGGTGTGGGGTGTGGGGTGTCGGGAAACTCGATACTTATTTGCAAGTTAATAACAGGTAATGCACGACAAGTGACCCGACTTTGTTTCCCCAGGTAACGAGGCGATCGATGGCCAAAGATCCAGGAAGCTGCTGCTCTTGCAACCACTACTGTCTCTGGTGCTAGGGAAAATAATTTGCGGACTCTGGTCTTTTTGCGTTGATCTGGGCCTTTCTTAAAGTTAGCTTTGCGTCCCCACTTGCCTTGAAATCCTTAAGGAAATAGCGTTCCAGGCTCCTAAGCCAAGCAATCGAGCAAGCCAAATCCTTGACATTTTTTAATTTTGTAGCTAAAGTTACAATATATAAAAAAATATATGCTATTGGAGAGTGGAAAATGAGCAAAGAAGCTTATGACGCATTTAACCGTCTAGCGCGCCGATTCCACGAGGCAGCAGGGACAGAGGGACCAGCGACAGACGAAGAAGCTGCTCTTATGGCTGCCGAATATATCAACTCAGTGGTGGAACAACTATCAGATGAAACTCTAAGAGCAGCTCTGGATGAATTTAGAGCAGGCCAACTGCGGATGAAAAACGCTACTACATCTGTAAAACAGTGGCTGGAGAGCGAACAAGGTCGCAGACGGGAACAGGAGTTCAACCGCTTTATTTCTAAAATTAATAGTAAAATGGGAGATGTAGCCTGAACTACAGAGAAGTCAAAATATAAAAAATTAGATTTACCCAATTTTTGATAAACATAGGGAGGCGACGCCTGTCGCCTCCCTATGCGATCTATAGCAAAAAAGTTAGAACTTACGCAAAATATCCCTCCGCATAAGCGTATTTGTAGGGGCAATCCCTCCGTGGCTGCCCCTATCTATAGTGTCTCTGCGTAAGTCCTGAAAGTCATAAGCGCAATAGCACCGAGCAAAAAGAAAATAAATGATATAAGTAGAGCGAGTTTAATCTTGCTGTATTAGGCCCTGTATTAATAGGCACTCTTAACTTACAGCTTGGTGATGCATATTGGCGAATGCAGGGAACGAACCGCAATGGAATCGAAAACGGCCCGTAGTTTAGATGGTAAGGCTCTTGCCAAAAAAATTCAGAGGGAACTCCAATCCCGCATTAAGGAGCAAGCCAATAAGCGACCTCCAGGATTGGCAGTGTTGATGGTTGGCAATAACCCAGCTAGTGCAGCTTACGTTCGTAACAAAGAAAAAGCTTGCGCCAAAGTGGGAATGGCTTCCTTTGGGCGTCATTTTCCAGAGGAAACTTCACAGGAAGAACTATCTGAGACGATCGCCGACCTGAATAAAAATCCTCGCGTTGATGGGATTTTGATTCAGCTACCCCTACCGAAGGGCTTAGACAGCGTTGCTTTGCTAGAGCAAATTGACCCAGATAAAGATGTCGATGGCTTGCACCCGGTTAACCTCGGACGTCTGGTTCGAGGAGAACCGGGCTTGCGCAGTTGCACTCCAGCAGGGATAATGCGACTGCTAAAAGAATACGAGATTGACCTCCAAGGCAAGCAGGCAGTAACTATCGGTCGCAGTATTTTGGTAGGCAAGCCTATGGCCCTGATGCTATTGGAGGCTGATGCCACTATAGCGATCGCTCATTCGAGAACCACAGACTTAGGGGCAATTTGCCGCAGTGCCGATATTCTCATCGCGGCAGTAGGTCGCCCTAAATTCATTACTGCTGACATGGTGAAACCCGGTGCAGTTGTCATAGATGTTGGCATCAACCGGATTAGTAATCCTTCTGGCAAATCCCAATTGGTTGGCGATGTTGACTTCGAGTCAGTCCAAGAAGTCGCTGAATGGATTTCTCCAGTGCCTGGTGGGGTTGGCCCAATGACCGTAGCCATGCTCTTGCAGAATACTTTCCAGAGCTATAGCCAACGCGAGGAATTGTAGATTGCAAGGGAGCTAGAGGGGCTAGCAGGAATAGACAAGGCAATTAACTATTAAGGCTTGAGTTTGGCTTGAGTTTGGTAACTTGAGTTTGGCAAGATTTGGGCAATATTTTGGACAGGCATCGTTTATTGCACTAACAAGACGGCTTAGGATAAGGGGTTCGTAGGGGCGTTGGCGGAGCCTGCCCTGCGGAGGGCATACGGCCGGAAAGCCCCTACCAAACATGAAATTGCCCATACCTTAATGTGTAGTGCTATATTGAGGAGCGCAGTGCCCCATAGAATAAACTGAGAACCAAATCGATAGGCTTTGATTTTCCACCCCGCCTGCGCCAAACAAAAACAATAGGTTGACGCTAGAAGGGCTTTTGGCACGAATTCTAAGGGCGAATTATAAAAACGAATTCTAAGGGCGAATTCAACAATATCGTGTAACCGGAGCGATCGCTCCGCAAGGAAATAGCGAAATAGCACTATTATGCAACCGTTGGTTAGCTGATATGTGCAGATGACTTCAGGAGCAAAACAGGAGATGACTATAACAGCACAAGGAACAGTATTGACGGAGGCAGAATTGTCTGAATTGAGGGAGGCACAATTGTCCGATGTAGAAAATGGGCCAGAATCAAAACCTCCATTTGACCTTAAAAACTATCTAGGATCCCGCAAGAAGCTAGTAGAAACTGCTCTGGATGGTTTTCTTCCAGTACAAGCCCCAGAGAAAATCTATGAGGCGATGCGCTATTCTCTTCTAGCAGGCGGCAAGCGACTGCGGCCTATCTTATGTCTGGCCAGTTGCGAACTCGTTGGCGGCAGCATTGATATGGCAATGCCTACGGCTTGTGCCTTGGAGATGGTTCACACCATGTCCTTGATTCACGACGATCTGCCCGCAATGGATAATGACGATTACCGAAGGGGCAAGCTGACGAATCACAAAGTTTATGGAGAAGATATTGCTATTCTGGCTGGGGATGGGCTTCTAGTCTATGCGTTTGAGTCAATCGCCCGAGAAACCAAGAATGTCCCTCCGGAGCTAGTTTTGCAGACGATCGCGCACTTGGGTCGTGCGTTTGGCCCTGCTGGGGTTGTTGGCGGCCAAGTGGTGGATCTCGAATCGGAAGGAAAACCCGATGTTTCCTTAGAAACTCTTGATTTTATTCACGCCCGGAAAACCGGGGCACTCCTAGAAGCTTGTGTGGTCTGCGGGGGAATTTTAGCTGGGGCGGCGGATGCTGAAGTGGAACGGCTGTCTCGCTATGCTCGGAATATTGGCTTGGCTTTTCAAATTATCGATGATATTCTCGATGTTACCCAAACCCAAGAGCAGTTGGGTAAAACTGCTGGGAAAGACGAGCGATCGCTTAAGGCCACTTATCCTCGCTTTTGGGGACTAGAAGAATCGAAGCAGCGGGCGCTGGATTTGGTCGAAGCAGCCAAAGCCGAATTGAAACCCTATGGTTCCAAGGCTATTCCCCTGCAAGCGATCGCCGATTTTATTGTCAGCCGCCAGTCCTAAACAATTCCCAAGAATTACGTTTCAGCAAATCAAACAAGGTGCAAAACACCATGAAGGAATTTGGCAACGTTCTCGACAACCGGGTGCTGCTAGTGGCTTTCGTCGCCTGCGCGATCGCTCAAGTATCAAAGTTTTTCATTGACTTGGCCAAAAATCGCAAGCCCAATCCCCAAATTATCATTGAAACTGGCGGTATGCCCAGCGCTCATTCTGCGCTAGTAACTGCTTTGGCTACAGGCATCGGTCAAACAGTGGGATGGGGAAGTACCGAATTTGCACTAGCAGCAATTTTTGCCGTAATTGTTATGTATGACGCCGCTGGCGTCCGCCGCGCTGCTGGCGACCAGGCACGCATCCTCAACCAAATCGTTGAGTTGTTTGAAGAACACGATCTGACCGAAGAGCGCCTTAAAGAATTATTGGGACATACCCCCCTTCAAGTGCTAGTCGGCTCTATCTTAGGCGTTATCGTTGCCTGGATTGGCGGATTTGCTTATTACTAAAATTAGCGATAATTAATTGCTGTTTTAGGGGGGATTTATCTTTTACCATTTTATTTCTTGCTATAACAAATCTGCATTATCTTCAAATATAAAAACAAAAAAACAGGAAATAGGGAGATAAAAAGCTTCTTTTAGCTTTTTAGGAGACTTCTGGGAAAGAAAGTACCGCTTCCCCTCCACCCACCCACACCGCCCGCCGGAGGGGAATAAGGGGTCGGTTCTTACCCGGTCGCAGTACCCACCCCCAACCCCCTCCACCCACCCACATCGCCCGCAGGAGGGGAGGGGGCAGAAGCCCCGATATTCTGGTACTTTTACTACCAGAAATAACCTTATCCCTCGCTATTTTTTATAGGTATTAGGGGCGGGCTCAAGAATAGCTTGGAGCGTTCGCTACTAATACAAGGGTTTCGGCACTCCCATCCCAATTGTTTGGTATAGTAAAGTAGCTTGTCCAGCCTAAATCTTGGAGAGACGGACTCCATATACCTTGTTGAGAGACAATCAGCTCGGGGATAGTCTCTGAGGATGCCTGAAATTCGCCTTTAGTAACATTATCTAGGCGCAGTTTAACCCAGTCAATGAATGTTTTGTTCGTAGAAAGAACAGCTACTGATGGCTCGGGGCAGTTCGCCTCTCTGGCCGCCTTTTTGATTTCTTCGAGGAAAGCCGGTTGCAACACCAGGCAAAAATCAATATTTTTTTTTGTTTCCTGATAGTTTCGCGTGCGTTCCCTGAGAACCTCCTCAAAAGGTTCTTCCTTAATTAAAAAATCCTGAGAAGCCAGAACGTAATAATGAGTTTGCATCGTCCTAAGTCCTTGGTCTAATGTCCTGTATATTTTACTGCGTCGGAGAAGATAACTATACTCTGTTATACTCTTGCTATTGACCGGCGATCGCAGCTTTCATCTCTCTAACCGCTCGCTCCATACCGACGAGAACGGCGCGACTGATAATAGTATGGCCAATATTGAGTTCTTCCATGCCTTCTATACAGGCCACTGGATAAACATTCCAGTAAGTCAGTCCGTGACCGGCGTTTACTCGCAAACCCGCAAGTCGCGCTTGCTGAGTGCCGGATGTCAATATTGCTAATTCTTCTTTTTGTTTTTCTTCGCTCGCCGCTTCGGCATAGCAGCCGGTATGCAATTCTATAAACTGAGCCTTTATTTTAGCCGAGGCTTCGATTTGTGCTGGGTCGGCATCTATAAACAAGCTAACTGGAATGCCAGCAGACTGCAAAGAGTCAACTACCTCGGTCAAGCGATCGCTTTGTCCGGCAGCGTCGAGACCCCCCTCAGTAGTTACTTCTTCCCGGCGTTCCGGCACCAGAGTCACATAATCTGGCTTGATATCCAAGGCAATTCCTACCATTTCTTCGGTGGCTGCCATTTCCAAATTCAAATGGGTGCGCACTGTCTGGCGCAGCAAGCGCACGTCCCGATCTTGGATATGCCGTCGGTCTTCCCGCAGATGCACCGTAATTCCATCTGCTCCCGCAAGTTCTGCCAGCACGGCGGCAGCTACTGGGTCCGGCTCTACCGTGCGTCTTGCCTGTCTGATGGTAGCGGTATGGTCAATGTTGACCCCAAGTGTAGGCAATCTTAACCTCTCCTGACGTTTCGATTTTTTCCAGCAGTACATTGTAACCTGAACGGGTGAGCATTGGGCATTGGGCATTGGGCATTGGGCATTGGGCATTGGGGGAGACAAGAGGACCAGGGGGAAAAGGTAACAAGGGGACCCTAAGCCCCGGAGGGCGGGCTACGCCTACGACAGGCTCAGGACGGACAAGGGGGCAAGGTGGTAGGTGTGGGAAGGGCTACTGAAAATTTTCCCTTCTCTCCCACACTTCCCTCTCTTCCCACCCTTCCCTCTCTTCCCACCCTTCCCACACTCTCGGTCCCTTTATATCCCCTTCTCCCGATCCCCTTGTCCCCTTGTCTCCCCCTCCCCCTGTCTCCCGTTTCCATTCCCCTTACTCAAAAATCATTTTCCTTATGGCATTAGAAACCTTGGCTGGCGAAGAAAGCATCAAGGAGAGTATAGAGCGATTTCTGGTCGTCCTCTCCGTATCCTTAAGCGTGGCGACACTCCCCCGCGTCTTTAGTTGGGTACGCGAAATACCCTATACCTTACTTCTGGTCATAGTCGGATTGGGCTTAGCCTTTGTTGATGTGCGATTGGTCAATCTCTCGCCAGAACTGATTCTGTTGATATTTTTGCCTCCTCTGCTATTTGAAGCAGCTTGGAATCTCCACTGGAAAGATTTGAAACAGAACTTAGTCCCGGTGAGCTTATACGCAATCTTAGGCGTGGCGATATCCGTTTTGGGCATTGCTTGGGCTTTAAGCACATTTACATCGCTACCTTTGAGTGCAGCCCTATTGCTGGGAGCTAGTCTTTCCGCGACAGATCCCATTTCGGTTATTGCTCTATTTCGAGAACTCGGCGTTTCCCAGCGCCTTTCCGTCGTCATGGAAGGAGAAAGCTTATTTAATGATGGCGTAGCTGTTGTCTCCTTTACTTTGCTGGTGGGATTGGCTTTAGGTGCCGAGCAGTTTGAAGTCCAGCAAGCGATCGCTCAGTTCGGGGCTTTTGTTGGCATAGGCATAGGTGTTGGCAGTTTGATTGGTTTTGGCATTTCCTACCTCACCCAACGTTTTGACTTACCCTTTGTGGAGCAATCCTTAACTCTGGTTTCCGCCTATGGCACTTATCTGGTTGCCGAAGAACTCGGCGGTTCTGGAGTGATTGCGGTGGTGATTGTTGGCGTAATTTTAGGAAATTTTGGTTCCAGAATTGGCATGAATCCGCGCACGCGGGCAATTGTATCGGAATTCTGGGATTTTTTAGCCTTTTTTGTCAATTCAATTGTATTTTTGCTAATTGGCGACCAAATCCAGTTTGCAGATTTGGCTGCTAATTTAACCCCGATCGCGATCGCAGTTGCGGCGATGCTGATTACCAGGGCGATCGCTATTTATGGTCTGGGCGCTCTGAGCAACTGGCTGGCCGGTTCGGAAATAGGGTTGCCCCAGCAGACTGTATTGTGGTGGGGTGGATTGAGAGGTTCTGTCTCCATCGCGCTAGCCCTGAGCGTTCCCATTATCCTCGAAGCTCGCGACGAAATTATTGCCACGGTTTTTGGGGTGGTTTTGTTTACCCTGCTAGTTCAGGGATTGACCGTTAAACCGCTGCTATTTTTCTTGAATTTGTTGGGAGAACAAAAAAGCGAGGCGCAATATTTAGAAGCGATCGCCCGTCGCCAAGCCCTGCTTCGAGTCCTGGACTATCTGCAAAAAACTGGCGATCGACCGGAAATAGCCCCCGACTTTTATCAATCCCAAACCAACTTTATCCAAGAACAGCTCCAGAGCTTGGATAAAGAAATCGAAACTCTGCGCTCCGACCAGCCCCGATTGCAAGACTTTGTCCGAGAGCAATTTCAGCAAGAACTGCAAAATATCGAAGCTAACACCTACGCTGAATTGCTCCGAGCCGGTCGCTTAAATCAGGCACTCTCTCCCTTATTACAAGAACTTCCAGAAGAAAGCAAAGGCTAATAGAGTGTGGGGTGTGGGGTCTGGGGTCTGGGGTGTGGGGAAAAGGCAAAGGGGGATTTGATGCAATTTTTGTCCCTCCTCCAAAGCCTCCTCCAAAGAGGGCTGAAATCCTTACATTCAGAGTTTTTCGCGACTTACGCGCTCCCCCTATGTCGTCAATGTGCGGAAAAACCCTCAGAGTCAACACCCTAGTAGCCCGTCAAGGTAGTTTTGAATAGTTGAGCAATTTCTTCCAATGCCCAATGCCCAATGCCCAATGCCCAATTTTATCCTGAGCCTGTCGTAGGCGTAGCCCGCCCTCCGGGGCGTAGGGGCCCAATGCCCAATTCTTTCTTGACAGAATACTAGGTGTAGGGTGTTGACTCTGAGGCCGTAGGGGCGTTTCGCACGGCACTATCTCCCTTATTACGAGAACTTCCAGAAGAAGATAGAGATTAATATAGCAAGCCGCTCACAGAATGCCGATAAAACCAATCGGATCTTGTGGGGGCAGCCATGATGGGGACCAGTTTCTATCGCCATCGGGCACTCCCCCGCGCGCGCAAATGATTCAGGATTGCTATAAAATATTTATAACCCAACCAACTAATCAAATAAAATATTACCACAACGATCAAAAAAAAGCATGGAAATTCTCGACAGTTACGTTACATCAACACCAAGCGCACAAAATGCCCTGGATTTATTTAAAGGAGAATGGGCTTCTAAATTGCCGGACCTATATAAATTAGAAGCTGGACATATTAGTGTGTTTAACGATGTGCGCATTCACTGGGTAGCCGAGCGCTTAGGCATTACCAATAAAACCGTACTCGAACTCGGTCCTTTAGAAGCCGGACATACTTATATGCTGGAGAAGGCTGGAGCTGCTTCTATTGTCGCAGTTGAAGCTAACGCAAGAGCTTATCTAAAATGTCTAATTATCAAAGAAATTATGGGGCTACAACGCGCTCAATTTCTTTTTGGAAACTTTGTAGAATATCTGCGAACTTCAGAAAGGTTCGATCTTTGTATTGCTAGTGGAGTTCTCTACCACATGACAAACCCGGTTGAACTACTAAGCTTAATTTCCCAAGTGAGCGATCGCGTATTTATTTGGACTCACTACTACGATCGCGACCTGGTGGAAGCGAATCCTCACAAAATAAATCGACAATTCCCAGGCAGTATAGATACAGAATACAACGGCTTTAAGCATAAACTTTACCGTAGGGAATATTTAGAAGCTTTGGATGATGCCGGTTTTTGTGGAGGGAGCAGGCCATTTAGTTACTGGATGAGCCGGGAGGACATTTTAGCTTGCTTAAAAAACCTGGGCTACAGTGAGATTGATATTAATCTCGAACAGCCAGAGCATCCCAACGGTCCGAGCTTCGCGTTGATAGCGATTCGGCATTAACGCGATCGCAGTCTCGTCGCTCCTTCTCTAATAGCGGTAAACCGGCAGAGTAAAGTGAAACTCGCTCCCATTATCCGGAATAGAATCAACCCAGATTTGACCGTAATGAGCCCGGATCAATCGCCTGCATACAGACAGCCCAATTCCATAGCCATCTTCTTTTGCATCCCGTTCGAGTCTGAATCTATCGTCAAAAATATGTTCTTGATTCTCTGGCGGAATGCCCGGTCCGTTATCGCAAATGCTTACCTGAACTTTCTGACTGGTGCGGTGGAGAATGGAAAATTGAATAGTTCCGCCTTCTGGGGTATATTTGCAGGCATTATCCAGCAGATTTACTATTACTTGTCGCACCCGCTCTGGATCGGCATAAACCGGGGGTAGGTCGTTGGGAATATCAATTTCTAATTTTAGGCTTTTGGATCTAAGCCGCTCGGAGAAATCAGCGAGGATATGCTCGCACAACTCTGCCAAATCCAGCTTCTCGGGCTGGAGGCAGAATTGGGCGCTGGCACCGCGAGCGGCTTCCAGTATATCGGCAATTAGCCCGTCGAGAGTCCGGATTTTAGTGCGAGCCTGTTTGATGAGATTGGGGACAAACTCTGGTCTTTTTGCTACGATTTGGCTTTTGCTGGGGTCTTGGGTCGATTCTAGAGTAGAAAGCGCCAGGGAAGCAGCGGTTAGGGGATTGCGCAAATCGTGAGCCAACATCCTAATCAGTTGGTCTTTAAACCGCAAGTGTTCTTGGAGTTCTTCATTTTTCTGCTTCAGTTGGAAAATTTCCTCCGATAGCCTCATCAGCTCTGCAGAGTTGATTAGCTCTGGGCTCGCCAGCCTCCTGGGAGCGTTGGGATCTGAATTCAACTCTTTGACATAATCTTCTACAGACCGCTGCCAGCGACTCCACCACTGTTCTAGTTTGGTCGCCAAATTGCTGCCAGCCAACATCTCCCTTGGCTCGGGATGGATTTTGATTAGGGCGGGGGTGGCGATGACTTTGAAGTGTTCTGCCAAATAGGGCTGTTCCGCCACATCGACAATCTGAAAATCAAATATGTATTCTTGGCGCAAGTCTTGCAGGTAACTGCGGATTTTGCGAATCCTATCCCGAGAACCAGGTCGCCGATCTACAAACAGCACAAGCTGCAACGGTGTCCCGGAATTGACGGTAAAATTAATTATTGATGGTATGCAATCTGACTCCTGCACTTTTGATATACTGTTGACGCTAGTTTGTTATTGAGAAGAATCCACCTTCGCTGGGAAACTTTCTTTGGTTTTTATTTATATTTGCATACGTTACCCTCTTTTGGTGCAATAGAGCAAGGAGAACATTCCGGAATTCCCGATCTAGAAACAAATTGTATCTATTATAGGGACCTGTATTTACTGTATGCAGCCTTTAGGCAGGACAAAGGCATAGACCTTATTTCATAGGGTGCGAGGCTAGCACATTAATCTACATATAGCTTTCGATCGCACTGTTTGTATAAGTTATTCTGTAAGTTCTGTTTGGATTAAGGCAATAGCAAGCACATTCGCGCCCTGTAGGAGCCAATGGCAAATCGCCTAAACTTGAGCGCAGTCAGCGATCGGCTTTGTAGGGGCGTTGGCGTAGGCTCCCGCCTGCCCTCCGTAGGGCAGGCGGGAGCCTACGCCCTAACCGCTCTCCTGCCGGCGAATAGCCATTCGCTCCTACCGTTCTCCTGCTGACTGCTTTCTGCTATAAAAGCCATTTTTTTGTCTAAAATCTAAAGTCGAGCTGAAAAACGAGGGAGTAATGTTGTCGAGCTGGCAGAAAAATCCGTGGAGGACGACGATCGCCTTTGCGATCGCCTTCTTTATGCTAACCCTCATTTTGACTTTGCATAGGTACTACACCTTTTACGCTTCCTTTGACCAAGGCATTTTCAACCAAGTCTTTTGGAACGGCACCCACGGTCGCTTTTTTCAGAGTTCCCTGTCTTCTACTCTTTCTACCAATGTAGTCCACAACGGCGAAGTGCCTTCGACTTCCTATCACCGGCTCGGACAACATTTTACTCCAGCATTATTGCTTTGGCTGCCTATCTATGCCTTATTTCCCTGGCCGGTCACCCTAACAATTTTCCAGGTTACCCTGGTTACTGGGGCCGGTCTTGTACTCTACATCTTAGCCAGACAGCACTTGTCCGGGGAGCTATCAGCGGCGATCGCGATCGGTTATTACGGCGCAAATGCCATAATTGGTCCTACACTATCCAACTTTGCCGATAACTGTCAAATTCCCCTCTTTGTCTTTACCCTGCTCCTAGCAATGGAAAAAGGCTGGTGGCGATTATTTTGGTTCTTGGCTGTTTGTATTCTAGCAGTCCGAGCAGATGGGGGGATTTCTCTATTTGGCGTCGGCGCTTATATGGTTCTGAGCCGACGCTTTCCCCGAGCTGGTCTCGCCGCCTGTACCCTCGGCTTTGGCTATATGCTGGTGCTGACCAATCTGATTATGCCCCTATTTTCCGAGGATATTTCCCGCCGCTTTATGCTGGAGCGCTTCGGTCAATATGTAGATAAAGACGAAGCTACCACCCTGGATATCCTTTGGGCTTTTATCAGCCAACCCTGGTTAGTGCTGGTAGAATTGTTGACGCCCTTCGATCGCAAAATTCGCTATTTGCTAGGTCAATGGCTGCCTTTTGCTTTTGTCCCCGCTTTCTCTGGAGCTGCTTGGGCGATCGCCGGATTTCCCCTCCTAGCAATTTTCTTGCAGCAGGGCCAATCTCCCCTAGCCATTAACATTCGCTATGCCATGACAGTGGTGCCCGGGCTCTGTTACGGAACTATCCTTTGGTGGTCTGGGCGTCAAGACATCCTTAACGCTCCCCTTGGAGAATTCCTCGCCCGGGCTCGAAAATCTATTGCTGCCCTTATTTCCAAAATTCCCTTACTTTCTTTTCAAGGAGCCAAGCTAGAGCGGGAAGCAAATCCAAAGGTCCTAAAAATATCTATGAAGCGTTTTTGGACTATCTGTATTTGCCTTTCTATTCTATTTTCGATTACCTCTAACCCAAATCGCACCTTTTATTTCCTGATACCAGATTCTATCGATCCCTGGGTTTATGTATCCCTACCGCGTCAATGGCAGCACAGTAGCGTTATTTATTCGTTTTTAGCTAAAATTCCAGCGGATAAGAGCGTTGCCGCAACTACCTATATTGTCCCTCATTTATCCGGGCGGCGGGAAATTGTCCGATTTCCCTCACTTCTGCTGCGCAACGATCGCGGAGTTGTTATTAGTATGGAATATGCGATCGCCGACCTATGGCAATTCCAGCAGTATCTTCCTGCCTTCAAACACGACCGACGGCTCCTCGACGCAAGTGCCACCGTTATCGAACGGGTTTATGCTAATGGGGACTATGGCATAAAAGGTTTTAAAGATGGCGTAATTTTGATGCAGCGAGATACCGAATCCGATCCAACTGCAGTAGCCGCATGGCAAGCTTACCGTCAGGAAATAGAACCCCTGTTACGGGAATTGAATCGAGACGGATAAGGCAAGCAGGAGATTCCGCATAAGCTGACCGCTGACCGCTGACTGCTTACCGCTATATTTAAAAACATAATTACGGTCCGGCTGGAAGACTGGCTAAGTCTTATTGAAAAATGGTATGGGAGATGGGCAGATGAAGATTTTGGTCTTGAGCTGGGAGTTTCCACCCAGACTTGTCGGGGGGATTGCTCGCCATGTAGCGGAATTATATCCAGAATTGGTTAAGCTCGGACATGAGATTCACCTGATGACTGTAGTATTTGGCAATGCACCGAGCTATGAGGTGGTTGAGGGAATTCAAGTGCATCGCGTTTCAGTAGGACCTTCGCACAACTTTTTCCATTGGGTTGCCAATATGAATGAGAGCATGGGAACTCATGGGGGCAAGTTGATTCTAGAAAAAGGTCCTTTTGATGCGATTCACGCTCACGATTGGTTGGTCGGAGATGCCGCGATCGCCCTCAAAGACCATTTCCAAATTCCCTTAATCGCCACCATCCACGCCACAGAATTCGGCCGCTACAACGGCATCCACAACCAAGAACACCGCTACGTCAATGGCAAAGAAAATTACTTAGCCCACAACGCTTGGCGAGTAATCGTCTGCAGCAACTATATGCGCCAAGAAGTAGAGCAGACGCTAGGGATACCTTTGCAAAAAATTGATGTCATTTACAACGGCATACGCCCAGAAAAAAAACCCCGCTTGAGCGAATTTAATTCCCAGGAATTTCGCCGCCGCTTTGCCGCAGACGATCAGAAAATAGTCTATTATGTCGGTCGGCTCGCCTATGAAAAAGGCGTCTCTGTTCTGCTCAGTGCCGCTCCCAAAGTCTTATGGGAAATGGGAGGCAAAGTCAAATTTGTTATAGTCGGCGGCGGCAATGCAGACAATCTCAAGCGCCTCGCCTGGGATATCGGCATTTGGAATAATTGCTATTTTACCGGCTTCATCGGCGACGAAGACCTACATAAATTTCAAACCGTGGCCGATTGTGCAGTTTTCCCCAGCCTCTACGAACCTTTTGGCATTGTTGCTCTAGAAGGCTTCGCTTCCCGCGTGCCCGTCGTCGTCTCCGATACCGGCGGCCTGCCCGAAGTAGTGCAGCACGGCAAAACCGGCATCGTCACCGAAGCCAATAATTACGAATCTCTAGCCTGGGGCATTCTAGAAATCTTGCAAAGACCAAACTATGCCCGGGGTTTGGTAGAAAATGCTTATGAAGAATTAAAGCAGAAGTTTCATTGGCCTAAACTGGCTCTGCAAACAGAAGCAGTTTATCGCAAAGTCTTGAAAAAAGAGTAGGACAGGTGGAGGAACTCAGAAAGCCGGGGTTTCCAAAAAACCGGCTTTCTAATTTATTTTTCAATACTACAAATCGTCAAGATTAATTCCTTGTCGCCGCAGTATTTCTTCTAGGGCTTGTATCCTGGATATCGCCTCAGTGGCTTGCTCCTCAAGCTGTTGTTTTTCCTCCTGAGTTTGTTGTAATTGCTCCTGAAGCTGTTGGGCCTGCTCCTCCGCTGCGATCGCTCGCTCCTCTAATTCCACAGAAGTTAAAAACCTTTGCCCGTTTGGGCGATATAGCTCTAGAGATTCTTTTGTCATCTCGAACCGGATTCCCAAACGCGGAGATATCCAACCATTCATTTTCTCTATGGCTTTCAAGCTTCCTCCCTCTCGTTTATATCCCGTCAACTTTAATCTATCTGGGTCGTAGATGTAATATTCTTCTACACCATGACTCTGATAGAATCGCAGTTTATCCGACATCTCAGACTTCGTGTTGCTTGGAGACAGGATTTCAAACGCTACCTGGGGAGGAATATCCTCTTCTAACCATTGCTTGTACGAGCCTCGCTTTCCCTTCTCTCGCCCAAATACTACCATCACGTCCGGCGCTTGGCACTTTCTTGAGCCTTCTGTTGGATACCAGAGCAAATCCCCGGCTATGAATACTTCGGCAACTGCCGCAAATATAATTTCTAAGTTTTCCTTGATGATGACAATCCACTTATATTGCTCTGTGTTGTCTGACATTGGCTTGCCGTCGCTGTCTGGATATATTATCTCTGGTTTTTGGTTCTTTTCTAGTTGTTGTACCATAGATTTTGATTCTTTTGCTATTGGTCAACATAAATAAATAAATAATACCATTTTTTATCGAGCTGTCCTTGCCCGCCCATCCCGGGAGAGGTTAGGGGCGGCTCCCGACCTTTACAGATGAGCGTCTCCTGTAGATAATCCCACTGTCCGCTATTTTATTTGGAAAGTGCGATTCGTCCCAGTAATTTAATAGGAGCCCAGAAACCCTCCCAGAAACCCGGGTTTTTCAAAAAACCGGGTTTCTCTGCATGCTGAAACCCAGGGCTTACAAAAAAACCGGGGTTATCATTTATTTTTAGACCCTACAGATCGTCAAGATTAATTCCTTGTCGCCGCAGTATTTCTTCTAGTGCTTGTATCCTGGATTTCGCCTCAGTAGCTTGCTCCTGAAGCTGTTGTTTTTCCTCCTGAGTTTGTTGTAATTGCTCCTGGACCTGTTGTTTTTCTGCCCGAGCCTGTTGAGCCCGATCCTCTGCTACAGCCGCTCTTTCCTGGGCCTCTCGTACTTGCTCCTCTAATTCCACAGAAGTTAAAAAGCGTTGCCCGTTTGGGCGATATAGCTCTAGAGATTCTTTTGTCATCTCGAACCGGATTCCCAAACGCGGAGATATCCAACCATTCATTTTCTCTATGGCCTTCAAGCTTCCTCCCTCTCGTTGATATCCGGTCAACTTTAATCTGTCTGGGTCGTAGATGTAATATTCTTCTACCCCATGACTCTGATAGAATCGCAGTTTATCCGACATCTCCGACTTCGTATTGCTTGGAGACAGGATTTCAAACGCTACCTGGGGAGGAATATCCTCTTCTAACCATTGCTTGTACGAGCCTCGCTTTCCCTTTGGTCGCCCAAATACTACCATCACGTCCGGCGCTTGGCACTTTCTTGAGCCTTCTGTTGGATACCAGAGCAAATCTCCCGCTATGAATACTTCGGCAACTGCCGCAAATATAATTTCTAAGTTTTCCTTGATGATGACAATCCACTTATATTGCTCTGTGTTGTCTGACATTGGCTTGCCGTCGCTGTCTGGATATATTATCTCTGGTTTTTGGTTTTTTTCTAGTTGTTGTACCATAGATTTTGATTCTTTTGCTATTGGTCAACATAAATAGATAATACCATTTTTTATAAAGCTGCCCTCGCCCACGCTGCCGATGAGAGGTTAGGTTTGGGTCCCTTGCAGAGCCGAGAATGGTTGGCAACGGATGAGTAACGGATGTAACGGATGGGAACGCAACGGATGAGTAACGGATTTAACGGATGGTTTGGTATGCGATCGCTCTCAATGGGAACGCAACGGATTAGTAACGGATGTAACGGATGGGAACGCAACGGATTAGTAACTGATGTAACGGATGGGAACGCAACGGATTAGTAACGGATGCGATCTCGCTCAGCCCGAACGGTGCATAAAGAATTGGTCTTATAATGGGAACCGGAAAGCACCGATCGCGAGTCTCTCAATCCAAAATCCCAATCATGCCAACTATTGCCATTCGCGAAAAACAGAAAACCGAGGCCGGATTTGAGGCCGCACTGATTTTTGACGGCGGCACCGAATATCCGCTCGCAGTAACAGACCCTTTTGAGGCGCGGCAAGAAAAGCGCCTAGAGTGGTACTTCGAGCAATGGCTAAGATTTCCCACTATAGATAAGGTCAAAGCTTCGGAAGCGGCGGCCAGTATCGAGGATTATGGAAAGCGGTTGTTCGAGCAAATCTTCAGAGCCGATATCGATGCCTATAGCGAATATCGGCAACTGCGGGGAAAGCTGGGTCGGCTGCAGATCGAGATAGTCGGCCAAAGCCCAGAATTCCAAGCCCTGCATTGGGAAGCCCTGCGAGACCCGGATTTGCCGCGACCCCTGGCGGTGGATTGCACGGTGCTGCGCAAGCATATCAGAAAAGTTCCCGTTATGGCGGAGGTCGAGCCCTCGCCAGTTATTAATTTGTTGCTGGTAACCGCCAGACCCAATGAAGAAAACGATGTTGCCTATCGCACTATTTCCCGACCTTTAATCGAGACTATTAAAAATAGTCAATTGCTGGTAAACGTGGAGTTGCTGCGGCCGGGGACTTACGAAGCTTTAGCAAAAAAATTAGAGGAAAGGGGAGCGGGCTACTATCACGCGATTCACTTCGACGCCCACGGAGCGTTGATGACTTTCGAGCAATTCCAGAAAAACGAAGAGCGGCGCGATCGCTATTCTTTCCAAAATCGCTATGGGCGATCGGACTTGCCGGCATATTCTGGAGTAAAAGCCTTTCTATTTTTAGAAGGAGAAAGCAAGGGCAAGGCGGATCCGGTGGAAGCGACGGAGTTGGCGGAATTGCTGACGGGTTCGGGAATACCTATCTGCATCCTCAATGCCTGCCAATCTGGGAAACAAGTGCGATCGGACGATCGCCAAAAAGTCGCGAACCCAGAAGATTTCCGAGAAACCAGCCTGGGCAGTCGCTTGATGGCAGCGGGGACGAATATAGTCGTGGCAATGGGCTATTCCGTTACGGTCACTGCAGCGGCTCTAATGATGGAGCAGCTCTATGGCCATCTTTTTGCCAAACAAGATATCGCCTCCGCCATCCGCCTCGGTCGCAGGGAACTCTATAATAATAAGAATCGCAGAGCCTATTTTAATTCGCAGATAGACCTAGAAGACTGGCTGCTGCCAGT
The DNA here is from genome assembly GCA_010672965.1 of Oscillatoria sp. SIO1A7. Taxonomy (GTDB): domain Bacteria; phylum Cyanobacteriota; class Cyanobacteriia; order Cyanobacteriales; family Laspinemataceae; genus SIO1A7. The sequence goes on along the minus strand of JAAHFN010000016.1, from coordinate 15,449 downwards.
GGCCTATGCCAATCGAACCCTAAATCTAAACTTGCGCCCGTTCGCCCAAGAAGAAGAGGAGCAATATTATCAGGCGCTGGGGAGTAAATATCGCTTTCCCGAGCCAGAATACGGCTTTGTGGGACGGGATTTGGAGATTCTCAAAATAGAGAAAGCCCTGCTGCGCGGCAATATCCTGCTTTTACAGGGGATGGGCGGCAGCGGCAAAACTACCCTGCTCAATTATCTGCGCGAATGGTGGCAGACTACCAATTTTGCTAAGGAAATATTCTATTTTGGCTACGACCAAAAGGCTTGGACTCTAGAGCAGATTTTGTGGCAAATAGGCGAGGGGCTATATTCTCGTTTCGACTTGGCCAAGTTTCAGGCTACGAATCTGCCAGCGCGCCTGGAAAAATTAATCCGCAAGTTGCGCGCCGAACCCCATATCCTCATTTTGGATAATTTGGAATCCGTCACCGGAGAAGCTTTGGCGATTCCCAATACCCTGCCGGAAGAGGAGCGAAACCAGATTCGCGATTTCTTAGCTCGCTTAGTCGGCGGCGCAACCCGGGTAGTGCTGGGGTCTCGCAGCGACGAGGCTTGGCTGCGAGATAGCACTTTTAAAAATAATGTCTATTTTTTGCGCGGCTTAGACCCGGAAGCTCGTTCCCTCTTAGCTCAAAATATCCTCAAGCGCCATTTAGCAGGCCATTTAGCAGCAAACCGAATCGAGGCCGTGCGTCAAGATCCGGAATTTAACCGCCTGATGAAACTGCTGGCGGGCTATCCCCTGGCGATGGAAGTAGTCCTGGCCAACCTCAAGGGCCAATCCCCAGCAGAAATTCTGGAAGCCTTGGCCGCAGCAGATGTCAATTTGGATAGCGGCAGCGACGATAAAACCAAAAGCATTCTCAAATGCGTCGAATATTCCCACAGCAATCTTTCCCCCGACGCCCAAAAACTGCTCTTATGCTTGGCACCGTTTAGCGGCTTTATTTATCGCACGGGTATCCCCAATTACATTCAAGAATTGCAAAAGCTGGCTGCCTTCGAGAGTTATAGCTTCGACAAGTTCGACGAGGCGCTAGACCAAGCCATTACCTGGGGACTGCTCTCGCCTATAGACTCGGCTAATCCACACCTTTTGACGATTCAACCCGTTTTTCCCTACTTTCTCAAAACCAAGCTAGTGGAACTGGAGGAGGCCACCGGCGCGGCTCTGGAGGAAGGATTTAAAAATCACTGTCGAGGGCTAGCAGACAGCTACTATAACTTGATGCAATCCAAGGAGCCCCAAGAGCGGCAATTGGGTCTCGCCCTCTGCCGCCTGGAATATGAAAATCTCTACCGCGCCCTGCAGCTCTGCTTGGCAAGGCAGGAAGGCGTTAGGATTTTCTTCTGTTTGCTTGACTATTTTCGGTTTAGTAACGATTTCCCAAGCGCCCTGAAATTGTCGCAGTTCGTCAATCGAGCCTTAGAAGCCTATCCCGCCGATCTGCAAACGGGGAAAATGGGTCTGGAAATAGCTACGGCATTGGGTATGCTGGCTTACTGCTACTTAGAGACCAAGAATTATCCTCAAGCCCAGGAGTCTTACCAGCAACTCTTGGCATTGCTTCCAAACCTCAGCGGTATAGAAGAGAGAGAGAGGCAGAGGTTTTTGGCAATGACCTACCACCAGTTGGGAAGAGTTGCCGAAGAATTGCGAGAGTTCTCCGAGGCGAGGCAATTCTACCAACAGGCTCTGGCTATCAAGATCGAATATGGCGATCGCCATTCCCAAGCTGGCACCTACCACCAATTGGGAATAGTTGCCGAAGAATTGCGGGAGTTTGCCGAGGCGCGGCAATTCTACCAAGAAGCTCTCGCTATTAAAATCGAGGATGGCGATCGCTTTTCCCAAGCCAAGACCTACCACCAGTTGGGAATAGTGGCCCAAGAAATGCGAGAGTTCGCCGAGGCGCGGCAATTCTACCAGCAAGCTCTCGCTATCTATATCGAGTATGGCGATCGCCATTCCCAAGCCAAGACCTACCACAATTTGGGAAGAGTTGCAGAAGAAATGCGCGAGTTTGCCGAGGCACGGCAATTATACCAAGAAGTTCTCGCTATCTATATCGAGGATGGCGATCGCTATTCCCAAGCCAAGACCTACCACCAGTTGGGAGTAGTTGCCCAAAAATTGCGCTCTTTACCCGAGGCACGGCAATTATACCAAGAAGCTCTCAGTATTTTTAGCGAATATAGCGATCGCCATTCTATGGCCAGCACCTACCACAACTTGGGAAATGTTGCCCAACAATTGCGGGAGTTTCCCGAGGCGCGGCAATTCTTCCAACAGGCTCTTGATATATATGACAAACAAGGCGATCGCTATTCCCAAGCCAAGACCTACCACCAGTTGGGAAGAATTGCCCAACAATTGCGGGAGCTACCCGAGGCACGGCAATTCTATGAACAAGCTCTCGCTATCAAGATCGAATATGGCGATCTCTTTTCCCAAGCGGGCACTTATTACCAATTAGGACAAGCTGCCGAAGAACTGGGGGAACTGCAGGAGGCAAAGGCCAATTATATGAAAGCTTTAGAGATTTGGGCTGAGTTTCAAGACGAGCATTGGCTTGGCAATTGTTTGCAGAGGTTAGGAGAGCTTTATCGAGCTACCCAGGATGCGGAATTGTTGGCAGAGGTGGCGCGGGTCTTGGGCGTGACGGTGGAGGAGTTGAGGAATTTAGGTTTCACCGATGGAGGTTAATTGGGCATTGGGCATTGGGAATTGGGCTCCTATGCCCTCCGGGCAGGCTACGCCTACGGCAGGCTCAGGTGCGAGGTTTAGCAGAATAAGTTATACTTGACAAGGGGAACTTGGGAAAGATAAAAAAATGTCACAGAAAACCTTTGATATTGCTAACTTATCTGAAAACTTAATAGATTTCTTGTCCGAGCTTGAAGAGCGGACAGAGGTGCTATTGACTCGCGAAGGAGTACCTTTAGCCAAAGTCATGCCCTTGCCTATGGAGCAACCCGCGACATCCAAGGTGGGATTAAATTATGAGGCAATGGTGATGAGCGATGATTTTGACGAGCCCTTACCAGATTCTTTTTGGGGACTATGAAAATTAGGAATGGGGGAATGGGGAATTGGGAATTGGGAATGGGGAATGGGGAATTGGGTCGAAAGAAGGCGAATCGCTATATTTTCGCCAGAGTGATGCAATGGCGATCGCGGAGACCAATTCTTTATGAAGATGCACCCACCGTTCGGGCTGAGCGGAGTCGAAGCCCAGTAGGCTAAGTTAGCTGGTCTATGCCCTCCGGGCAGGCTTCGCCTACGACTCCGCTCAGCCCGAACGGCGAATAAAGGTCGTTATTTGTTCATTAGCTGGGCTAAGCGCAAGCGCGCAGGCGCTGGGCTTCGGCTCCGCTCAGCCCGAACGGCAGATAAAGGTCGTTATTTGTTGCAGCTTCATACAGAAGTAGTATTAATCGATGGATATGGAATCTAAAGGAACTTTGATTTTTTTCTGCGGCAAGATGGGCGCTGGCAAGACTTCAATGTCCATCGAGCTGTCGAAGGAGAAAAACACCGTTGCGATCTCTGAGGACACCTGGCTCTCTCAACTTTATCCAGGCCAAATTACATCTTTCGACGACTATCTCAAATTTTCTCGCCAACTTCGATCGCTTGTCAAAAAGCTAGCGCAAGATATTTTGTGCGCCGGAACGAATGTCGTTATGGACTTCCCGGCGAATACTGCCTCACAAAGAGCGTGGTTTAAGAATTTAAGTGCCGAAGTAGAATCTCCACATGAAATGGTTTATCTCGAAGCCAGCAACGAAATTTGTCTTCAACATATTGCTAAAAGGCAACAAGAACAACCAGAGCGTTCTAGTTTCGATACGAAGGAGGTTTTCTTACAAGTAACTCAATATTTTGAAGAACCTCAGCAAGCAGAGGGATTGAATGTGAGAAAAATTGAAGTACGGACGTAAGGTTGGGAAGAGCGGAATTGGGAAGAGCGGAATTGGGCATTGGGCATTGGGCATTGGGCATTGGGCAAAAAAGCTTTCAGCTTTCAGCTTTTAGCTCTATAGCGGTTATCAAATTGATGTGATATTTCTCGGGCGAAGCGGGCGAAGCATCCCATTACGGAAATTTCCGTTAAACAGCCGAGATGGTTGCAGGGATGCTGTCGCCCCTACATTTTCGTTTTTTATTACACTTATTTGAGAAACGCTATAGCTGACTGCTGACCGCTGACCGCTGACTGCTGACCGCTGACGCACCGACCGCTGACTGCTAAGATGGGAGTGAGATAGCCGTGTGATGTAGAATGATGGTCGTCCAAGCTTCCGCTCAATCTAAACCCCTATGGCTCCAACTTCCCCAGGAATTGACCCTGCGCGTGACACCGGAGCAGTTTGCAATGCTGGCTGCGGCGAATCGCGAACTTCGACTTGAGAGAACTGCAACAGGAGAATTTATCGTGACACCACCAACGGGTAGCGAAACTGGCAATCGCAACTTGAAACTCAGCTACTTCCTCGCCCGGTGGATTGAAGAAGAAGGGGGTCATGGTTTGGCTTTCGATTCTTCAAGTGGGTTTGAACTGCCTAATGGAGCAACCCGTTCTCCTGATGCTTCATGGGTACGTCAAGAGCGTTGGGACGCTCTGACCCCAGAGCAACGCAAGGGTTTTGCGCCCCTGTGTCCAGACTTTGCGATCGAGTTGCGATCGGAAACCGACATTCTCAAGGATCTACGGGCAAAGATGCAGGAGTATTTAGAGAATGGGGCACAGTTGGGCTGGTTAATTGACCCCAAAAATAAGCGTGTGGAGATTTATCGTCCGGGCCAAGCTGTTGAGGTGTTAGAGAATCCGAAACAGTTATCGGGAGAGCAGGTTTTGCCAGGGTTTACGCTGACGCTGAAACGAGTTTGGGAATGAAGGAAACGCGGATTTCTGGGGCTCCCATCTCTCTGGGGTGGCGCTTGTGGTCAAACAGGATAAAGTCTCGGATGTAGTACAAGTAGGATCTCTTCGTTTTGCGGCTGAGATACCGAAAGCGGGCGGTTTGACCCACACAGTCGGGTCGTGAGAGTCGATCTGTCTGGGGAGTCACCCAACATTCAAAGGCCAGACCCGATCGCCCACAAAATAGGGTATTGGCATCGGCGCGGATGAGGCGATGCTCCTCGGGAGCCCCTGCGCGATCGCACAACTGAATCGCAGGTGTCTCTGGGGTGAGTTCATCTGCTGCAATCCCAGCAGGAGCGCCGCCCCATCCAAGGCCGACGCTAATATTAAGATTCCCCGGCAGCCGCTGTTGGGGACGACCGTTAAAATAAATCTCCTCTAGAACCGACAATTGCGATCGCAGGCGTTCCCGCATAGCAGTAAAGCGTTCTGCTTCTGCCTCCATCGCTCGTATAGGTCCTTCCCAGGTGGGTGGAACGAGCAGTAGCTAGAGCAACGGCTGGGCTGCTGAGGAAGAAATCCTTAGTGCTTCGATAAGGGATGGCGAATCAAATCCATAAACTCCTGACGCATATTGGCATTCTCTGCAAACACCCCTTGCATGGAACTGGTTACGGTCCAGGAACCCGGTTTTTGCACCCCGCGCATGACCATGCACATATGAGTCGCTTCCACCACCACAGCAACCCCTTGCGGTCGCAAGAGTCCCTGCAAGGCATGAGCAATTTGTTGAGTCAGCCGTTCTTGCACCTGCAAGCGACGGGCATACATTTCACAAATGCGCGCAATTTTGGATAAACCAATGACTTTGCCATTGGGAATGTAGGCGACATGGGCGCGTCCCAAAATAGGCAGGATATGGTGTTCGCAGGAGCTAAACAAGTCTATGTCACGCACCAACACCATTTCTTGGGTATTTTCTTCAAATATGGCCCCATTCAACAATTCATCCAGGGATTGGTTATAGCCGGAGGTCAGAAACTTCAGGGCTTTAACGACCCGTTTGGGGGTGTCGCGCAGACCTTCGCGATCTGGATCTTCCCCTAAACCCAGGAGCAAGGTGCGGACTGCTTGCCGCATTTCCTCGTCCGAAACGGGAGCTTTAGCTTGAGTAAGGATAGCCTGCTTGCGGATATCGTCGCGTGAAATGGAGAAGGTCATAGATAGAGTTCAGTCAGTAAACGGGTCAGTAAGCGTATTCGTCGAACGATTCAGTCGTAACAGTTAAATCGTTTTTGGGTAGAACGTTAGCTTGCCTGTGTAGAGGTATCGCAGCACGATCGTGCAGGGCGATATTTTACCTCTGAGATCAATATTATAACGCTCGTCACCCTTAGACATCGTACACTATAATCTTTACAAATTGTTAAGAATATTGCCGGTTAAGTGGTGATGGGGAACGAGATAGGCTTTCCTGGGTGGTGTAAATTGTATCTCAGTATGCAATTTTGGAGAAAAAAAGGCGCGCCTTGACTTGGGGTATATATAAGTTTTACTTATCGCCAAAACCCAAGGAGACCCACGCGATCGCCTCCTCTCAAAGAGAATGAAGCTAAAGCGGCAGGTCTTCATCGACAGCTTTGGGTTTATCCGTAGGTTACAGTGCTAAAGGTCACGCGATCGTTGCCAGGGTTATATCGGGCGTAGGTTGCCAGACCTTGGGTGCGCCCTACAGAGCCAACCCCCACCACGCGGCGGGGTGTTTTCCCCTGTTCCTGTGGCTCCTGTTTCCCATCTAGGGTCGTGACTGTCGAGCGTAATTGCTGGGGTTGAACCCAACATTCAAAGGCTAGGCCCGATCGCCCGCAAAATAGGGTATTGGCATCGGCGCGGATGAGGCGATCGCACAACTGAATTGCAGGTGTCTCTGGGGTCAACTCGTCGGCATAGCTCACGGTACTGCCGTGGATGAGCAAGCAGTCCAACTCATGAAAGCCGAAATGGAGCGATCGCAACCACCCCACCGACTCCCGCGATACCGATTCCCACAGTTGCTTGACCCCATCCCCCCCAAATTGGGCCATCAGTTCCGGGGCATCTGGCAACCCACTGAGCCCATGCAAACTAAAGCATTGCTCTTCCCACCAACCCATACAAACCTGGGGTTCGAGTTCTCCCGAGCGGGGCGATCTCAGTCGCTCGATCGTCGCATCATTATCACCCTTTAGCCCGATCGCATCTCCGATTATGTATAGGTCAGTAACCGGATTGCGCTGCTCTCGCATATCCTGCAACACTGCCTCATAAGCCGCTAAATTGCCCTCAATACCACTCAAAATTGCCCATTGCATTTGCTCGCCTCCTCGAATCGCTAGAGAGAATCTGTAAGGGCGATCGCCCGTTGCTGCATGGTCTTGAAAATATTGTAGAAACCATTGCTCCGAGACGGGGTGAGACTGACATTTAGCCCAGTTAGCTGAATAAAGTCGGGGGACAACTGCACAACCTCTTCCGGTGGCATGCCATTGAGTCCTTCTATCAATAGTCCCACCAGCCCCTTGGGAATTTGAGCATCCGCATCGGCCTGGTAAACAATGCACCCGTCTTGAAGGGTAGCGGTGACATACACCTGGGACACACAGCCCGGTACCCGATAGGCGGGAATTTTGGCCTCATCGGGAAAAGGCGGCATCCGCTTCGCAAACCACAGCAGATATTCGTAGCGTCGTTTCTCTTCGGTGATGCGCTGAAACTTTTTAATAATCTTTTCTAGATTTGGAGGCAGTTGCTGGGTAGTGGAAGTCATTTTTCAACGGTTATGAATTGGTGTCATCTGAATATAGCGAATAGGCGCAAATTCCTCTTTCAAGAGCGATCGTCAGAAGAGCGATGTGTCAGCGATCGCCGCTTGCATTTTTTCCTGTAAGGGATTGCCAAATAAATATTTTAGGACTTACGCATTGACTCTACTAACGGGGCGTTCGCGTTGGCGGAGCCTGCGCGCAAGCGCATAGCGTCTCCGTAAGGAGAATCGCGGGGGGATTGCCCCTACAAAACACTATATCTGGATATTTTGCGTAAGTCCTATATTTCTCCCTCGCTTCCCCGTAGGACAGGCGTCCCGCCTGTCTCTAGCTAGGCACCGGACTTTTCGGAAGCCCGTCCTACGAATTGCGTAATTTATTTCTTGGGGCACTGGACTTTTCGGAAGCCCGTCCTACGAATTGCGTAATTTATTTCTTGGGGCACGCCCAAATCTCCAGATTGACGCGATCGCCCTCGTTAGTATCCGGTACCTTCCTTCAATACCTTCGCCATTTTTACCACCGGCACGATCCCCCCAACCCCCCTTAAAAAGGGGGGCTAAGCTCTCAAGCCGCTCTGAAGCCCCCCTTTTTAAGGGGGGTTGGGGGGATCCGGCATTGCTTAACAATCGGGTATTTGTTGTGTTTGTCAACTGGGGCTCTTCCTTAAAAGTAAGGTGTTTTTGCGTTTTGGCGAAGGTATTGTTCCTTGGTTCAAAGTTGAGTAGGATTGGGAGCATCGCCATAGACAGCTACGGGGTCAAAAGTTTTGGTGGTTTCCGTAAGCGCGAGCGCAATGGGCCGACTCGCCTTATCATCCCCCTCACCAGGAGAAATCTGACGGTAAAAGCAAGAGCGGTAGCCCACATGGCAACTGGCCCCTGAACCTGCTACCTTGACCTTCATCCACAGGCAATCCTGGTCGTCATCAATCAGCAATTGCTGCACGGCCTGCACAAGCCCACTGGTCGCGCCTTTGTGCCAGAGCTGCTGACGACTGCGGCTGTAGTAGTGAGCTTCGCCTGTTTCAATGGTTTTTAGCAACGCCGCTTCATTCATATAGGCGTGCATCAGCACCTCGCCGGTTGCAGCATCCGTGGTTATAACGGGGATGAGCCCATTGACGTCAAACTTAGGAGCCAAGAGCATCCCTTCTTCGACAGCTTCAACTGAAGTCCGGGCAGCAAATTCTGATGACATTAGCACAAAAGAATGACAATGATAATTATTATTGCACGATCTGGCAAGTTCTCCCCTCTCTCCCCACATTCCCCTCTCTCCCCACACTCCCCACACCTCCCGATAAGCTTTGACGCTCCATTAGTTAGAGCAGCGATATCGAACAACGTTGGCATCGCTATGGGTTAAAACTGAGCGATCGCTCGATAGCTCAAAAGAATCCGTTTCGGTGTAGATTTCTCCCTCGCTGGCGTACTCAGACGTCACCATAATTTTATGGCCCCCTTGGGTAACAACCTCCAGCACGGTGCCTGACGATTCATAAAATTCGATTCGGTTAAGCCCGATAAGCAGCCGCCCGTCGCTGTGTCCCACGCCGCAGCCCTCTAAGCTGAAGTTCCACTCGCCTTGGAACTGCATGGGAATCACCCTCTGCACCTGCGCCGCTGAACTGCTACTCGCTGCTGCTGCGGCCACAGCGGGGGAAACGGATTGGACGTTCCAGCCGGCAACTTCTAGCCTAGACCCACCGTAGGTAATCACCGCAAGGGATTTCTGCTCCCCCGGATGTATAAAGTCAAATCGGCACTGACCCGCTCCGGTACCGGCGCAGCCCGCAACTTCCGTAAAGCCAGCATCGTAAGCCATACGCTCGACACCGTAAGGACCGGGTTCGGGCGCTTCTACCGGAACCCAGCCCTTCTTAAGAAGCCTCGCGCGAGCATCGGCGTACTGCATTCCTACCTCTAAATCGATCGCCAGGTTGTTGTCAGCAAGGGCAAACTGCTGGCTGCTGCTGGCTGCTGGTTCGCTCAAGGCCCGCTCTGGCTGTGGAGCCATTGGTTCTCCGGCCACCAAGGTTTCCTCTGAAGCTCTGCTAGCGGCGGGATCGGGAAGCGAATCGAGAACACCTGCAGCAGCACAGCCGATCGCTAGAGGCGCTAGGCTTAGACAGGCGATCGCTCTTTTATTTTGCTTCGACCAGACTTGGATTAAAAGATCTAGCATTTTTCTGAAGGTAGCATTTTTCTGAAGGTGCAATTTTATGTACGGGACTTACGCAACGACAAAGAGCGATCGGGGCGAGAGCAACGCTCTCCCTTCGGTGCGCGGGGGGATTGCCCCTACAAATACTAGATATGGACAAGGCTTGCGTAAGTCCTGATGTATTTATATCAAATCCGGTTAAACAGCCTTTGTAGGGTTCCCGGGGAGCGCCCCGGTTGGTCTTGGGGTGCATTTTCCTGACCGCTCTCTTGCTGACCGCTTACTGCTATAAGTCCTGTATTGCACTAAAAACAAGAGCAAATTTCTCCCAAGGAAAACCCACCCGCTGCTCGCGACAGGGTGCGAAATCGGCGGGCTTTTGGGTGGGATATCTTCCCGGCCGGACCCTGCGATTGGGGGCGTGCCAACGGCCGACTTGTCCGAGAGTCATTGGCTTACCCCGCCGCAGGCCGGTTTTTTAAGGGAGAAATTGTTTGATTGAAAATGCCTCCTTGCTAGTTTTGATACATCTTTCCAGTGACGAAGGGTCGCGGTTATTAGCCGTGGCCCCTATTTATGCACCCCTTAGCTAGGGAGCTATAAATCCATGTTAGCATCGTTTTTCTCGAATGTCAACATTAGATGGAAAATTTTTTTTGCGCCTTCTGCACTTACTGCAGTTTCTGCATTGTCCTATAGCCTAATGTTACAGCCTCGGTCGCGATTAATGGATCCCCGGCCAACAGATTTGCGCTGTATTAAAAATATTGGCGTTAGTCTCCTTTGTATTTGGCTCTTTATAAATTATAGGACTTACGCATAGACTCTATTAATAGGGGCGATCGCGAAGCGTCTGGGCCCCTGAGAATCGCTCTTTGGATTGCCCCTACAAATACTAGATATGGATAGTTTGCGTAAGTCCTGAATTATAGTTTTTGACTAATTCATGCAGCTATGATAGACTGTAGCTAGTAATTTAGGCTACTTCCCGCGTTGTTTTACCTGTTGTTAACAGCCGGATTTGATATAATTACTGATATCAAATCCGGTTAATCACCCTTGCCTTTCGTAGTGCTTTGGCAAACCTAAAATTGTGTGTAACTGTAGGTTGGGTTGAACGGAGTGAAACCCAACACAACGATTGGTATAGTTGGGTTTCACTCCGTTCAACCCAACCTACAATTTTAAGCGTGCCAGACTAGCATTTCTCTTCAGATCCAATTTTATGTATTTATATTTAGGGCTTGCTGAATAAACCTAAAAAGCCGGAGTGTGGGAGGTGTCAGAGGTGTCAGAGGTGTTAGAGGTTTGCTGAAAGTTCTCCCCACACTCCCCACACTCCCCTCTCTCCCCCCTCTCCCCACACTCCCCACCCTCCCCACACTCTGCCTTCCTAGAGTCCAATGCTTATATCTTCTGGGCTCTGAAGTTTCTAGGTGTCATTCCCATCACTTTGCGAAATTGCTTGCTGAGGTGACTGTGACTGGTGAATCCGCATTCTAGGGCAATATCAATAATGGCGCGATCGCTATTTTTCAAGAGACGTTTAGCGCGTTCTATTCGCTGCTGAATCACATATTGATGGGGCGAAATTCCCATAGACTGCTTAAACATGCGTCCGAAATGAAACTGGCTCATCCCCAGCAATCCTGCCAGGTCAGCCAGCTTGATGTCCTCGGCCAATCGACTATCCACGCAGTCTAGTACCCGATTGAGCTGATAAGTGGGCAATCCCCCTTCATAACTTGGCACTTGAGTTGAGGTTGTCCCATAGTGGCGTAGTAGCTGCACCGCCAGCACATTTGCCAATGAATCCAGATACAGCGCACCGTTGGGTTGATGTTGCCGAACTTCTGCCATCAGCAACGTCGCGATCGCTTCGAGCTGATGATTTCGACTTTGAAACGTCGGGACTAGCGTGAGGCGATCGCCGTTTTTTCCCAAAGTTTCCTCAGCAATTTGCTTCAAGAACAATGCTGGTAGCTGAATCTGCAAACAATTTTCATTCCCCTCCCATCGTACAAATAGCGGTGTGTTCGCAGGGGTGACTAACATATCGCCATGAGAATATAGCCCGGTATGGGTTTTTCCATCCTGTTTCTGCAGGTAATGCAGGGGGCGCGACGTCAGATTCACAAACAGCGTGTGGGCCATCTCAGATTGAAAGTTCCCTTCCCCCGCAGGAAACTGAAGATGCTCAATCTGAATCGTCTCTGTTTCCAGGGCTAGAGTTGACTCGCTTGAATCCGAGTCTTCGGGAAATGAATCAGTTGGTTGCGATCGAGCAAGAGTCATAGATTCAAGGGTCGCAGTTACGTTGCTTATGGCGATATCTTGTCAGCACCTCACATCCTTCGGACGTTTCTGTGCCAGTTGAAATCCTTCTCAATTTTATATAAGACCAATTCTTTATGAAGCTGCAACAGATAACGACCTTATCCACAGTTCGGCCGCCGTTCGGGCTGAGCGGAGTCGTAGGCGTAGCCTGCCCTCTGGGGCATAGCCTATACCTCGGACAGGGCTTCGACTCCGCTCAGCCCGAACGGATTTGTTGTTGCATCTTCGTCAGGACTTACGCAAAATATCCATATCTAGTTGCTTGTAGGGGCAATCCCCCCGTGGTTGCCCCGGCCGCCCCGGTTGGTCTGGGGCGCTCCCGGGGGCACCGCCCCTACAAACTGTGACTGTTTAACCGGATTCGATCTCACAAGTCACCGCAAGAAAGTGACAACCGCGCAAGAAATGACAAGCGCCACCAAATCATTGTTTATAGGCTAGGGATGTCTTGATGGAGGAATCAGCCTATGAAACTCGTAATCTTTGGGGCTACCGGAACCGTCGGCTGTCAGGTAGTTCAGCAAGCCCTCGAACAGGGACACGCCGTGACTGCCTTTGCCCGAAATCTGGCCAAGCTCGATCTCCAACATCCTCGACTCAGCTTTGCCCAAGGGGATGTGATGGATTCGGAGGCCGTAGAGCAGGCCATTCGGGGACAGGATGCCGTGGTTTGCGTGCTGGGTTCTGGAAAAAAGCTAACCGGCAAGATCCGCTCAGAGGGTACCCAGCAAATTATCCAAGCAATGGAAAAGGTAGGGGTATCCCGATTGATTTGCCAGTCAACCTTGGGGGCTGGCGATAGCTGGAGCAACCTGGACTTCTACTGGAAGTACGTTATGTTTGGCTTCATTTTGCGCCAGGTATTTGCCGACCACGAACGGCAGGAAGCTCTGGTGAAAAACAGTAATTTGGATTGGACTATTGTGCGTCCAAGCGCCTTTACCGATGGACCGCACACAGGTCGCTATCGTCACAGTTTCTCCAGCAACGACAGAAATATTACCCTCCAGATTTCTCGGGCAGACGTCGCGGATTTTATCCTCAAACAACTCTTAGATCGGTCATCCCTGCACCAGACGCCGAGTTTGTCATACTAAATTGCCCCAGTCTTGAACAGGACTTACGCAGAGCATGGAAATACAACCCCAAATGTAGGGGCGAGAGCGCGAAATCGCCCCTACACCGAATAGAGGGAATGCGTAAGTCCTGTTGAAAAGCGACATATAGCATTTCTCAAATAAATGTACCGAAGGAAACGTAGGGGCGACAGCATCCCCGAGACTATCTCCGCCGTAGAACGGTAACCCCCGTAATGGGATGCTTCGCCCCAGACACCTCACATCAATTTGAGAAACGCTATAGAAAGGGAACCGGCCGAGCAGACCGCGATCGCGCTGTTTGCTCCCTGGCTTCTTTACAAATTGACCCATTGTCTCCAATATCATGTCAGTTTGAATGCCCCAAAAAAAGCTTCTGCGTAGGACGGGCGTCCCGCCTGTCCTAAATAGCGGGAGGGACAGGCGGGACGCCCGTCCTACGAGAGATTACAAATTTTTTATTTAGGTATTTAATCTGACTTGATATAACTGCTCACTTTTCAAATTAAGGAACTTCAATTGTGTCAACCGAAGCAACCTTTCAAATTGTTCTAATCGCGGCAACCTTGCTCTGTTCCCTTGTAGCAGGATTCCTGTTTGCCTTTGCCACAATCGTAATGCCCGGTATCAAAACGTTGAATGACCGTGAATTTATCCGAGCATTTCAGGCTATCGACGGTGTTATTCAGAATAACCAGCCGCTATTTGTGGCGGTCTGGATCGGTTCCATAGTGGCGTCGGTGGCGGCAGCGGGTCTGGGCTTTGGAGAACTGGATGGCGCTCTGCGTTTGCTGTCGATCTCAGCTCCTCTCATCTACATCCTAGGGGTTCAGTTATCTACCTTCACAATCAACGTACCGCTAAACAACCAACTCCAGGCGCTGAACGTCAATGTCATGGATGAAACAGCCCTGAAGGCGGCGCGGATGGACTTCGAGCCCCGTTGGAATATATGGAACTTAGTTAGAACGCTTTTTGCCAGTCTGGCATCGGTTCTGATGATTATTTTGCTGTTCCAATTGTGAATATTATGCTATTAGTCTCGGGAGTTATATCAGATCCGCGAGCCAATAACCCATTCCGATCGATCGTCATGGGGTGGGGCGATCGCCACAGTCTGCATCGGTTTTGGTCTGACAAGGGTGGCGTTCAGGGAATAGAGCTTATGTCCAGAAGCTGTTTGAGGTGGCGCGCGATACTCCTTTAATTAGATTCCGCAAACATAGCTGGGAAATCCCGCCGTCCGCTGACAACTCGCTCGAATTTCAATACCATCTTTGAGAATTCTGTAAAAAATAATGTATTTCTCATTCATATTGCCCTCGCAGCCCAGGACGGATAGATTCGTAGCTTTTACCGCTATTTGGGAAGGCAATAAGCTGTTGACATTTGCGGTTAAAAGCCTGAAAGAATCGTTCCCCGGCTTCAACATTGTTTTCGGCAAAGTAGTCAGCAATTTCGTTCGGGTCTTGACTGGCAAGGCCATTGATATAGCGATTCTCAAATTGATGTGAGGTGTCTGGGGCGAAGCATCCCAATATGAGAATCCCCGTTATACAGCAGAGTCCAGAGCGGGGATGCTATCGCCCCTACGTTTCTAGGGTTCGATCGTTTATTACACTTATTTGAGAACCGCTATAACATAGCGACTCATGACTGCTTGACTTTCTGAAACCGTTCCAAGATGCCGTTAACAAACGTTTCGCCATCAACTGGAGCGGTATGCTCTGAGGCTTCAACCGCCGCGTCAATTTTGGCTCGAATGTCTTCAACCCATTCAGCTAAGGAGCGATCGTACTCATCCAGTAGCCGCAATGCAATTTCCAAGACTTCTTCAGCGGAGCGGTATTTACCCGTTTGAAGCTTGGTTTGGATAAAGCGTTCTTGGTCTGGCGTTACACTTGTGCTCATCGAAAACTCTACATCGACTCAACCTCAGTATCAAGATTATCCCTAAATCTTAACCTGAATTCGGGATAAGCTAGAATTCTGAAATGCCCAAACAACAGACCTTAGAGCCGACTAACCCATCTAAAAAGTAGGCTTAGGGCCAGTTCAGGATAAGGAAGGGAGGATCGATCGACTGAAGAATAGCTCAATAGGTCGAGGGACGGCGAATCGCATTCGCCATGTCCAATCGACCT
>JAAHFN010000159.1 GCA_010672965.1 Oscillatoria sp. SIO1A7 | reverse complement strand
GGGGGGGGCGGGGGGGGGGGGGGGGGGGAGAGGGGGGGAGGGGGGGGGGGGGGGGGGGGGGGAGGGGGAGGGGGGGGGGGGGGGAGGGGGGGGGGGGGTGGGGGGGGGGGGGGGGGGGGGGGGGGGTGGGGTGTGGGGCGTGGGGTGTAGGGCGTGGGGTGTGGGGTGTAGGGTGTGGGGCGTGGGGTGTAGGGCGTGGGGTGTAGGGTGTGGGGCGTGGGGTGTAGGGTGTGGGGTGTGGGGAGAGAGGGGAGCTTTCAAGGGCATGTTTTTTAGATTTGGCATTATTGAGAGCTATCGAGGACGCGACCCGGGGCGTAGGGGCGATAGCATTCCCGAGACAGACTTTTTTCTTAAAGAAAATTATTGTATTGGAATGCTTCGCCCCAGAAAGCTATGAAACCCACCACACTTCCCACACCTCGTAGGCGGCTTCCTAAAACCACGATCGTAGGGGGCCAAAAACAACCCAAAGCTAACGTCGTACCTTATGGATAGGGTTGTAGGCGTTTAAGATAGTTTCAACGTGCAATGCCCGTCTAGCAGCTATGCCCAGATCTCTAAAAGTTCGCCAAGACTACATTTCAACCGTTAAATCATCTCTCCTGCGCAACGGTTTTCCCAGCCAAAAAATACTCGCTGAGGACTTAGGAATATCTCAATCCACCGTCAGCAACTTCCTGAACGGCCGACCTGTTGATTACATTAATTTTCAGGAAATCTGTCGGGTTTTGGCGCAGGAATGGCGAGACGTGGCCGACTTGGGAAATGGGCCTGTTGTAGGGCAAGAGCGCGAGGTCAAAGCAACTATTTCTATTAGCGATCGCTCCGACAGTCCCGCTCTGGCGCAAGAGTTGCAGCAAGCCTTGCGGTTTGCCGGTCACATTGCGGCGATCGCCAATCCTACTTCTACTACAGAACATTTGCATCGCTGCGATTATCTATTGCTATTACTATCGGCGCGATCGCTCTCTAGCGAAATCCCGATTGAAGAGATTAAATCCGCCAAAGAGCTGCACCACTTCACTCCCCAAAAGCCAGCTATTTTACCAATATGGATAGGTGCGATCGCTGGAAAAAAAGGCAGACCCCTACTATCCTTCGAGCTGATTCGCTATTTAGAAAAAATACAGCTCTGGCAATGGCGCAATCCTGCGAATACTGCCATTATCATCTCCGAATTGCTGGAAATAATCCGAGAAAGTCGCACCGCATTACCTGGCGATCGCGAACTAGCTGTAAATTGGAGCGATATTCTTACCCAAACCGAAACAGAAGATCGGCCGCAAACTAACCAATTAGAAAAGCTTGACTCTCAACTATGCTTTCCTAACTCCCAATTAAATGCTAGGCAAGAGATAGCGATTTTTTCTGCTCCTCTGCCCGTCGCTTCGCCAGGATTACCCGAAGGACAAGTCGAGCTAGCATCTCATTTTTATATCGAGCGTCCGCCCATAGAGAAGCGCTGCTATGAAACTATTGGGCAACCGGGAGCGCTAATCCGCATAAAAGCGCCCCGGCAGATGGGCAAAACTTCTCTACTAGCGCGAATTCTGCATAGCGCCGAAAATCAAGGTTCGCGAACCGTCGCTTTAAGTTTTCAGCTCGCCAACCAAAGGGTATTCGACAGCTCAGAGCGGTTTTTGCAGTGGTTTTGCGCCAGCATTAGTCTGGAGTTGGAGCTACTGGATGCAGCGCAACTGGCTAAGTACGCTCAGTTGGGAGATATAATTGGCAGCAACCAAAGCTGCAAGGCGTACTTAGAACAGTATTTATTACCTGCAGTTGCCGCGCCACTGACCTTGGGATTGGATGAAGTCGATCGCGTTTTTGAGTCGCCGGAAGTTGCCGATGACTTTTTTGGCTTGCTGCGATCGCTCCACGAAGAATCCAAGCGGCGCGATATCTGGAAAAACTTTCGCTTAGTAGTAGTTCACTCCACCGAAGTATATATTCCCCTAGACGTTAACAAGTCTCCTTTTAATGTAGGCTTGCCCATCGAGCTGCCAGAATTTACTCCAAAGCAAGTGCAAGAATTAGCGGCGCGATACGGATTAGCTTGGAACAGTGAGGAAGTAGAAAAATTAATGAACTTGCTAGGGGGACATCCTTATTTAGTACGGCTCGCCATGTATCATATAGCTTGCCAGGACGTTACTCTCGCGCAGCTAGTAGAAGAAGCGCCTACAGAAGCGGGACTTTATGGCGATCACCTGCGCCGCCACTTGTGGAATCTGGAAAAATATCCCGAATTAATGGAGGCGATGGAAGCAACAGTAGCCTCGTCGGAGCCAGTGCGCTTGCCATCGGCTCTGGGGTTTAAGTTAAGTAGTATGGGGCTCGTGAAATTAGAGGGAAATTATTGCCGTCCCAGATGTCGGTTGTACAGGCAGTATTTTGGCGATCGCTTTTCCCAGAATTAGGGGGTGGGGTGTCGGGTGTGGGGTGTGGGGGGTGGGGTGTGGGGTGTGGGGTGTAGGGTGGGGGGTGGGGGGTGTGGGGTGGGGGGGGGGGGGGGGGGGGGGGGGGGGTGGGGGGGGGGGGGGGGGGGGGGGGGTGTGGGGGGGGGGG
>JAAHFN010000158.1 GCA_010672965.1 Oscillatoria sp. SIO1A7 | reverse complement strand
TCCTTGTTCAATTTAAAAAGCTTAGAGGGTCTTAAAAAACCTAATTTTTAAAGCCGTGGATAGATAACTCGGGATTGTTTTCAATATAGACATTTTTGATTCTCCATACTTTCGCTCTAAACAAGATATAGGAATTGTCGTGTACTTATACTTTTTAAGGATGCCTTTTAACGCAATCTCTATACCAATATTGTATCCGTTTTCTGTTGGTTTAATATCTTCTATCACCATCTTTCTATAGGCTTTAAAAGAATTAGTCATGTCGCTAGAATTTGTGCAAAAAAGCAACTGGATAAATGCATTACCTAACTGCGATATAAACCCTTTAATTCCTGCGGAAGAAGTAGCGGTTGCCCCGGCAATAAAACGCGAGCCAAAGACCATTTCATATCCGTTCTCAATTAGCTGGATATATGCGAGCGCATCATCAAGCGAATCGCTAAGATCCCCGTTGAATGGAATAATAATATCTCCAGTGGCGACAGTAAACCCCTTACGCAAGGCTTTCCCATACCCTGGAGGATTTCCCCCTTTCACGGCAACAACATTTTCGCGTCCCTCCTCAAACGATTGCAGAATCTCCCATGTTCCATCACTACTGTCATCAACTGCAACAAGCTCAAAGTCAATTCCCCGTTCTGACAAAAATAAATATGCATTTCTCATGGTTATTTCCGCATATTGCACTTCGTCTTTAAAAGGAATAATAAACGATGTTTTCATAAAGATATTTCCTGGTAAATCAGCGATATATTGGACGACTATACCGACTATTATAATGGCTTGTCTCTCTCTTCTGCCAAGACAGAGCGCTTAAGGTATGCGAGGATACTCCCGGGCGATCGTATTTAGAGTTATAATATTTCTATGGTTATATCGAGAGACCGAGCAATGCAATATGAAGCCTTATATGAAAATGGCCAAATTAAGTGGTTAACAGAAAAACCGCCTTTTAATTCTGCGCGAATTAGGATCTCAATCCTAGAAGAAAGCAAACCACTAACGGAAAAACGTCGTCAACCTTCACCATTGATTGCGGGTAAGGGGAAAACTCTAGGAGATTTGGTAAATCCTATTGTTTATGAGCAGGATTGGGAATGTCTGAAATAATTGTCTTAGATACCCATATTTGGATCTGGTTTATAAATTTAGAATGGGAACGATTTCCGGCGGCTTGGTTAGATGCAATTGAAACAGCCGATCGAGTAGGGATTTCTTCTGTCTCCTGCTATGAAGTAGCTTTAGCAGAGCAAAGAGGACGTTTATTATTGCCTTGTGATGTTAATCAATGGTTTCAAGAAGCCTTAGCCCCTTCAGGCATTTCTCTTTTTCCTTTGACTCCGGCGATCGCGTCTGGTGCTGTTAATTTATCACCAATTCATCGAGATCCTTTTGACAGAATTATCATGGCCACAGCGATAGAGTATCAAGCAAAATTAGCAAGCATTGATGGCTATTTCCGCCAATATCCAGAACTGGCAAAGTTTCTGATGATTTAAAGATTAAAATATTGTGCGATCGCCTTTCTGGTTCTATGGCCAGTGCTATCTCGATCAAAGAGGCGATCGCCATTATTTAGGATTGGACGAGCTTCACCAAGAAAATAGAAGACAATAGTACCAGGACTAAATAAGTTACGCTGTATACAGCGTTGGGAAAATGAAGCTTAAATTGTGAGAGTTTCATCATCCTAATGTTTTTTTTACTCAGAACAATCTTATCTTATTCATATCTATAACTAGCTCTTCATTTCCTAACTGTTCTATAGCCAGCTCTTCATTTGCTAACTGTTTTTTTCCTTTGAGTTCATTGAATTCTCTATAGCTTTGATTAGCTAATATTCTTTTGAAGCGATCGTTTGCTTCTATATATTGGTCGATTTTCTCTATAATATTAGATTTCTTGTTCGCGACAAAGAAAATTGAATAATCTTGGCTCTGAATGCGTTCGACACTAAATACTCCTTCTCCTTGTAAAATACCATAGAAAGAATCGTCAAACTTTATAATATTAAACCCTTTATAACCTTCTTGCACTAACTGAATTACTGGTTTAACAATCTTCCTGCCATGATGAGATACAACAATGCTTATTTTTTCCAGTTCCTTAACAGCCGACATCTCCGCAAAGGCAGCAGCTAGCATTGGATGAATAACGTCTGGATTTGAAGAAGAGAGATGACTTAAGTCATAAATTGAATTATCAATAATTGAAGAATCTCTTGGAGTTACAACCGTTATACTACTTATATTTTCTATAGGAACAGAACTTATTTCGTCCTTTAAATAACGGATTTCCAAGGAATGATTGCTTGCCAAAGTTTGAAGATAAAAGTTGGCACTAAGAATATTAAACATACAGGCAAAGGATAGAAGGCAGAATAATACCTTTCTGGATGAATGCTTAAAATATCTGTAAAATCTTGAATTAGAGGGAATACTAATCAAAAAAGTTTCTATTCCCATAAATATAGTCAGAAAACAAAAAACACTTAAAGGAGCTATGGTTCTATAATTTATGTCTGAATTTTGGCTGACTAAAAGAGATATATAAGACAGAGGGATAAAGATAGAAACAAAAGATTTTGCTTATTATATACAAATATCTAATTGTTGCTATCTTTATCCCTCTGTCTT
>JAAHFN010000157.1 GCA_010672965.1 Oscillatoria sp. SIO1A7 | reverse complement strand
CAATTATTTCCTTATCGAATGGAATTTAGTTGGCAGTTGGCCCCAAAAAGACGCTTCTTAAAAGCGGCCATGTGTAGGATACCAAGTTTTGCGAATTTTGTGTAATTAATTTTGATCAACTACTTATTTTTTGGCTTTCTTGAATTCTTCTTCTTTTGTTTGCCGGTGGTTATCTTTTTTTCCTCTTCTGTCAATACAGTTTGTTCGATACTCATTGGGAATGAGTGTCTTTCCTTGACGCATAAAGAGCGACAAGGCAAAGAAGGATAGTCCCGATACCGGTTTACCATACAGGCTTGAAAAAAAGCGGTCGATTCCGTAGGTTTTTTTGCCAGCTTTGGTTACAACGACCTCATCCCCGGCCAGTAAATAAACGTCCTTCTCCCGCCACAAAAGAAGCGCGGAAAAACACCCACAGTAGCGTTGCCCAAGGTAGGGTCGTGCTAAAAAATCTTTGTACGGTTCGGTAACTTCCGCCCTTAAGAGTCCACCGGGAAATCCCCAGCATGGTCACGCGGCCCTAGGATTGCTAGCATGGCCTGGACGATTCGACTCAATTGACGCATACTGGTGGTCCCCATATATGGTCGCAAGCATTGTAGAAGTGTTAATATGTCAGGCATGGGCTGGGTATAGATTACGAGGTTGTGGTTGTGGTAGACAATAACCTTACTATACCCGGCCCTACTCTTTTTTGGCGAAGGTATTGTTTAAGAAAGGGGGATTTTACATTTATACACCTTCTGGTGCTGGTTGACGACCCTGGTTGTCCTAAGCATAGCTACCCGTGAATAGGGATTAGATTTGAATCAGCCAAAAGATTTTATTCCCTATAATTACCAAGGAAAAGAATTATCATCCCTAAGGATAGGAAGGTAAAAATCCCGTCTTCCGCTGCCCCGATGGGGAGAAATGTCATCTTTTTGTTCTGCTTGGGCTGATACTCCTTGGGTGGTTGTAATTTCAGGTAGCGGAACCGAAGAAGACCCAATGTCTCTAGCGGCAACAGGGCTCGCCAAGAGCATTGCTGAAAAAACGATAAAAGAGTAAGTACGCATCCGAGACCTCTGGATCGGGGTTTCTAATTCCAGTTACAGATCTCTTGCGCCCTATCCGGAGAAGCTAAAACTAACCCTTATATAGGGCTTGCTGAATAAGTCGAAACAGACCGGGGTAGGAGTTAATGATTTCTCTTAAGTACGATATAATGTGAGAAAGAGCGAGTTTGAAGAGCGATCGTTGGCAGCGATCGTAATAAATATACAAAAAATAGTCTAATACGAACCAAAAAAAGACAAAAAACTTCCCGCAGGGAGGAAAGATTGATAACTAAAAAGTAATTGCAATAGGACTATAGGAAGTGTTTGAAAGCTTAGTCATTACTCTGTCTAGGCTAAATCTCCGCTTCTTGTGGACTTTTCTTCAGGACTTACGCAGAGCATGGAAATATAACCCCAAATGTAGGGGCGATTTCGCACTCTCGCCCCTACCAGGTATAGAGGGAATGCGGTGCGATTCGTTTAGGGCTGTGAAGGACAAGGCGCATAGGCGCCCCAACTGAAAGCCCAGTCAGCGCTCAGGGCTCAACAAAGAGCCCAGGTCTGATAACTGTGCAGATGTCTCTCAATGGATTCAAACCCAAGCCTGAGAGTACCAAATATCTCTAACCAACCAAACTAAGTGAGTACGGACTATCGTACTAGCCGAACCGGAAGGGATAAAAACGGTAACGCTATCCCTAAGTTCGCACGATTCTCAAGTGCGGACCGAAGCGGGGAAACAATACAGTAAACTCCCGAGCCTAAGTGGGGTCCAATGTTAGCAAGACCGCAGGAGACCAGCCATTTGGCGAACGTTTGCAACCATCGTGACTCTAAAGTAGCGAAAAGGCTGACACGCTGCGACCGAAACATGGTCAAGGAGCTTCCCAAACCTGTCGTGTTAAGGAATGGATGAGATAGGGGCTCCGGTGGAAAGGACGGGTCTAAACGGTCATAATGGCCTTCTGTACGGAACGAAGTAACCCAATACTTACTGTGGGCATGAGGTCGGTCAGCCCACCAGCCCCTGAGAAAGGCGCATGGGGTATTGGGGCGAGATGAGGCAACAAGCGAATGCCCGGTTGTAATGACCGTGGATATGCTGGCGTGCCTCGCCCAACTATCAAGATAGTGAGTGAATGTAAGTAGTTAATCAAAATTAATTACATAAGTTTCTCCTCCAAATTCTCGTAGGATTGTTTCAATAGTGTCAACAAGAATTTCCCAGGTACAATAAGCGTCTATTTTAAGCCATTCATATTTAATTTTGCGCCACAAGATTTCAATTATATTTAAATGAGGCGAATAACTCGGCAATTCAAACAGAGTAATATTACGCTCTTTCCACTCTTCCAGTTTCTCGTAAATAGCATTGCTATTATGGATAGATGCCTGGTCCATTACTATTATTGTTGGCATCTCAGTTTTGCTTGGAAAAAAATAATCTATACAAGCTACTCCTACATCAGAATTAATACTTTGAGTAGATGTGTAAGGGGAGCATCCCATTTATGCACTAAGCATAATTTCTCATCAGGCCATGAGAGTTTAAATAAGCACAGCGTAGTTTAAGCATTTGAGATACATTTTCTGACTTCCATTGAGCTCCGGTAATTTTTAACC
>JAAHFN010000156.1 GCA_010672965.1 Oscillatoria sp. SIO1A7 | reverse complement strand
ACACTACGCCCCACACCCCGCGCCCTCAACCCCACACCCCACACCCCACACCCTACACCCCAAACCCTACACCCCACACCCCACACCCCACACCCCACACCCTACACCCCACACCCTACACCCCACACCCTACCCAGGCGATCGCACCAAGCCGCTACCTACATCAGCTGCAGGAAGGGGAAGAGGTCGGGCGTTACTAACTAAAAGTTGCCAAAGATCTGCTCCGGTGCAGCCGGTGGCTTCGGCATAAAGAGCCGCTATTCCCGCTACATGGGGCGTCGCCATACTCGTTCCCCTGAGTCTTTTATATTTCTGGGGCATCGGATAGCTAGAATAAATGTCAACTCCCGGCGCTGCAAGATCGATTCTGCCGCCAATTGGATTGATGCCCCGATTGGAAAAACGAGCTATTTGGAATTGGGAATCTATAGCGCCGACAGCGAGAACAGAAGGACAATTAGCCGGATGGCCGACGGGATTAATAATACCCTTATGACGCTTGCTGGCATTGCCCGCCGCAGCGACAATCAAAGTACCCTGCCGCAGCGCCCGCCGAGCCAAAGTTTCGTAAGTCGGAGAATAGGATTCCCCGACTTTCGTGGGGCGACCCAGGGACATGGAGATAATCTGGCAATTATTGGCGATCGCCCATTCCATCCCCGCCCATATCTGACTGGTCAAACCGCTGCCTTGGTTTGACAATACTTTGCCCGCATAGATTTTGGCATGATAGGCAATGCCATAGCGAGGCAAAATTTGCGGAAATAGAGAACCGCAAGCAGTGCCAATACAATGGGTTCCGTGACCGTTCGCATCTTGTACTTCCTCGTCCGGGACAAAGGATTGGCTGACAATCTGCCGTCCGACAAAATCTGGATGAGTCAAGTCCAAGCCGGTATCCAGGACGGCAATTTTTATTCCCGAACCGCTAAAGCGCGATCGCAAAACATCAGTAGCTTGCAGCCCCCATGTTGCCTCCCATTCGAGCAAATTATCTGGATATTTTTCAGAAAGATAGCGAAGATGCTCTGGCCGGTTTTCTCCCGAATCGGAATTCGTCTCCTCGTCGATCGCCATACAATACTTTTCGCTTAAGGTCAGATACCCCCAACCCCCCTTAAAAAGGGGGGCAGTAAATTCCAGTTTTCCCCCGTTTTTAAGGACGGCAGTAAATTCCGGTTTTCCCCCGTTTTTAAGGGGGGACCAAGGGGGGATCTCCGTAGGCCAGTCTAGCTCTTTCGGCGGGGCTGCCCCAACCGTCGCGCTTACTATTTTTTCTTGCTCTATAGCCAGAATCGGACTATCGCCTCCCACGCGCAGGGACTGCAATTGTTTTGGTTCGATATCGAGTACCCCAGCGCCCAAACAATCGAAAACTAAAATATCTGCATCTGCTACTTGTGCCATATTAGCGGCGCTAGCCTGAAAGTCGGCGGCTCGGGCAACCCTGCTAGCTCCCGCCAAATCTTGCAGCATTTTGATGCCTTCATTCGTAGCGCGATCGCGAAATAAGACTAAATATTTTTCTTTTGGGTCATTGCCCGTGGCGATAGAATCCGCAAGCATCAATAATTAGGGTGTGGGGTGTAGGGTGTGGGGTGTGGGGAAGTTTTTAGGGTGTAGGGTGTAGGGTGTGGGGTGTAGGTTAAAGACGAAAGACGAAGGCAGAAATTGATTCTTCATCCTTTACCCCTTTCTTTACCCCTTCTTTACCGGACACCCGACACCTAGGGTGTTGACTCTGGAGGTTTTCACTCCAATTGGTGACATTAGGGTGTCGTCACGACGAACATCCCGAAACCTCCTTTCCTGTAGGACTTTCCTGCTCCCAAAGCGCGATTCTCAGGGGCGGAGACGCGGGGCGCGTTCGGGAAATAGCATG
This sequence comes from Oscillatoria sp. SIO1A7, assembly GCA_010672965.1. Classification (GTDB taxonomy): domain Bacteria; phylum Cyanobacteriota; class Cyanobacteriia; order Cyanobacteriales; family Laspinemataceae; genus SIO1A7. Next base: position 818 of record JAAHFN010000156.1, on the reverse strand, counting down.
AAGTTTCCCCACACCCTACACCCAACAACCCACACCCCACACCCTACACCCCACACCCCACAACCCACACCCTACACCCCACACCCAACAACCCACACCCCACACCCTACACCCTATTCTCAAGAGACCGAATTAAGGCTCTTAGAAGTTTTCCTACTGATTCGCATTGACTCAGAATTGTGGAAAAGCGATCGGGAGGAGCTAGTTGAACTCGTATGGAAAGTAACAGATGTGTTTCTAGTTCTTTAAGAGAACCTTGCGCCACATATAAAAATTGGATATATTCTTTTCTATTTTTTCGACCATACCCCTCTGCGATATTGGCAGGAATTGAAGCAGAGGCTCTACGGATTTGTGAAGTCATTCCATAAAGCTCTTCTCTAGGAAAGTTTTTAGTTACTCGATAACCCGCTTCAGCTAAATTCATAGCTTCTTGCCAAACCCTTAAATCTTGGTAAGACCTTATTGCTTCTCCCATCATGTAAAGATGTCTATGCACAAGCGGGTGTGGTGTGGGGTGTGGGGAAGTTTTTAGGGTGTGGGGTGTCGGGTGTGGGGTGTCGGGCGATCGGGCTTTTTCACCACATTGACGCGGGGCGCGATTCTCAGGGGCGCAGACGCGGGGCACTTTCGGAAAATAGCATGATTCCCTACACCCTACACCCCACACCCTACACCCTAAAAACTTCCCCACACCCTACACCCCACACCCTACACCCTAAAAACTTCCCCCACACCCTTCCCCCACACCCGACACCCCACACCCTACACCCTAAAAACTTCCCCCACACCCTACACCCTAAAAACTTCCCCCACAC
>JAAHFN010000155.1 GCA_010672965.1 Oscillatoria sp. SIO1A7 | reverse complement strand
GCCCGGGAACGAAACCCAACAATAGCGACAGTTTTGTTGGGTTTCGTTCCCGGGCCGCTCCCTACATTGCTATGTATCCCTTGCAAAATTGAAATGCTCCCCAGCAGTCAGCTAAAGTCCTGCCCTCAAAAGCCATGTATGCGCGATTTGTAACTGTCAAACACCTTAATCGGTAGTGCGATATATAAAGATTGGCATAGATTGGGGGCAGGGCATTATCCTAATTGAGAGAAAAACCAAATAAGATAATGCCCTGCCCCCAGAGGCAATCGTAGGTTAAACGGCCAAGCTCGAAAAGACGCTACTTTACTATTTTACTTTTTGACCTCGGGTTTTGCTAAAACCGTCTCTAGAGCATCTAATAATAACTCTACATTCTTGCGATCGCTGTTAAAGCCCATCAAACCAATGCGCCAAACTTGGCCAGCTAGTTCGCCGAGTCCGCCACCAATTTCTAGGTTATAATCCGCTAACAGGTGCTTGGTTACTGCTTTACCATCAACCCCAGATGGGATGCGAACAGTGGTGAGAGTTGGCAGGCGGAATTCCCGTTCTACATGGCACTGCAAACCTAAGCTATCCAAGCCTTCCCAAAGTAATTCTGCATTAGCTTGATGTCGTTCCCAGCGAGCTTCTAAACCTTCTTGTGCCAATAAGCGCAAGCCTTCTCGCAAGGCATAGTTCATGTTAATGGGAGCGGTGTGATGGTAGGTGCGATCGCTACCCCAATATTTGCTAACCAAGGACATATCCAAATACCAGTTAGATACTTGTACCTGCCGCCGCTGGAGTTTTTCCACCGCACGGGGGCTCATAGTGAATGGAGCAATACCGGGAGGGCAGCTAAGACCTTTTTGACTGCAACTAAAAGCCAAATCTACACCCCATTCATCTAGAAATAGGGGCACTCCGCCGAGGCTCGTTACCGTATCCAAAACCAGCAGGCAGTTATATTCCCGACACAAGTCACCGACTCCTTCCAATGGCTGACGAGCGCCGGTTGAGGTTTCGGCATGGACTAAGGCCAAGACGGAGGGACGATGGGTTTCCAAGCCTTGCCGGATTTCAGCGATATTAAAAACCTCGCCCCAAGGCTTGGTCATTTTGCGCACGTCACCGCCATAGCGACCGGCCATATCTATTAGCCGGTGCCCGAAGTAACCGATCGCTCCAACTAAGACTACATCTCCAGGTTCTACCGAGTTAGCCATAGTTGCTTCCATCGCTGCACTTCCCGTGGCGCTTACCGGAATGGTTAAATGGTTATCCGTTTGCCATGCGTAGCGCAGTAGAGTTTGAACTTCGTTCATCAACTCGATGAAAGTAGGATCTAAGTGGCCCACTGGAGCCGCACTCAAGGCTTCTAACACCCGTGGATCTGCGTTGGATGGTCCTGGACCCAGCAACAGGCGCTTAGGCATATCAAGTTCGCCCGGTATGACCCGATGGGTATCGTTAATTCGGGATATGGATGTAATCATCGACGTTTTTTGTTTTGATAGTCCCTACAAAATAATGCAGGTGGGGGTTCAATCGAACTAAATTGGCCTAGGATTGTTGGTAAAGTTTTGACCTGCGATCGCCAGTTTATTCAAAGGACCCTGCTGCAAAAAGGGTAGCCTGTGGGGCGTGGCAGCAGGATATAGGATTGTTAGCGCAGGTATTTTTGCTTAGAAATCGTTCGCTCCGTAGATCGGCATTAAAGTCCCAGTCAGGTCTGCATTGGTAAAATTTGTATTTCTAATAATCGCAGACTCCAGATTTGCCCCAGCTAGGTTTGCCTGTTTAAAATTAGTACCGTACAAATTAGCATTTTGGAGATTGGCACCAAGGAGAATCGCACCATTTAGGTTTGCTCCCCGCAAGTCTGTGTCGGCGAGATTCGCAGAATCCAAGCGCGTGGGAGAGCAGGAATTGTTGTTGTTACAATTACTGTCTAACTCAATCCGACTCAAATCCGCTCCTCGCAGAGAAGCACCCTGTAGATTGGCATCGATTAGAAAAGCGCCGCTTAGGGAGGTAAAACTCAGGTCAGCCCGACTCATCCTAGCGTCTATCAAATAAGCTTTGGTTAGCTTGGCACCTCTCAAGTTAGCGCGATCGAGGTTTGTCTCTCGTAGATTGGCTCTAGCTAAATTAGCTTCGCTCAAGTTTGCTTCGCTCAAGTTTGCACGGCTTAAATTGGCACCGACTAAGCTGGCTTTAGACAAGTTCGCTCCTGTCATATTGGCGTGGCGTAGGTCGGTGGCATTGAGATGGGCAATCACGATCGCCGGCTCTACAGTCCGAATCACCCGCCTGCCAAGGATATTTTGGTGGGGGCGAATCATTCTGGCTCCCATAAGATTGGCACCAGATAGGTCAGCCCAGCGGATATTGGCACCACTGAGATCGGCACCGCTGAGATCGGCATCGGTCAGAAAAGCACCCCGCAGGTCCGCACCAATGAGTTTGGCTCCTTTCAAATTGGCCCCTTTCAAATCGGCACCAACCAAGTCGCAGCCCATACATTTATTAGTTTCTTGCAATCGGCGCAAGTGGTTGGAATCTACAGCAGAGCCCGGCGCGGCTGCCAGAGCTAATAAGTAGTTAATCAAAATTAATTACATAAGTTTCTCCAAATTCTCGTATAATTGTTTCAATAGCGTCAACAAAAATTTCCCAGGTACAATAAGCGTCTATTGGAAGCCATTCATATTTAATCTTG
>JAAHFN010000154.1 GCA_010672965.1 Oscillatoria sp. SIO1A7 | reverse complement strand
TAGGGCGTGTAAGGTGCGTAGGGGCGACAGCATTCCCGTATCGGACCTTTGCGCTTTAGAGCAAAATTGTTGTATTGGAATGCTTCGCCCAGAAACCCATGCAACAAGAGCGATCGCCCTCCGGGTAAGCAAGATCGCCTCAAATTTGGAGTTGCCAGTGAGGGGCATAAGTGTCTGGGGCCCGCGCATTCCAATTCATAAGTGAGCGTCAAAAGCAAAGGTTATCTCGGGAATGCTGTCGCCCCTACGGCCCCTCCGGCTTATTTCGAGGATTCGTCGTGATGCCCGATGCGCCACGCCCGATGCCCAATGCCCAATGCCCAAGCAAAGTTTTTGCTATTCGAGCTATAATCAACAAATTAAAATAGTTCCATTTTCTCTAACACTCTAATAAAATAGCAATGGCAAAAGACGAAGCATACCGAAAGGCAAAGGAGCAAATAAAACAAGCGCGGCGAAAGAGAGTGCTTAACCTTTCACATATTCAACTGACAGAAGTACCAGAGGATCTCGCAAGTCTAACCCAGTTAAAAGTGGTTGACCTTTCACATAACCAACTGACAGAAGTACCAGAAGCAATGGCAAGTATAACCTATTTGCAAGAGCTTTACTTATTTGATAACAAACTAACGGAGTTGTCAGAAGCGATCGCCTCTCTTACTCATTTGGAAGTGCTTGACCTCTCCGACAACCAACTAACAATGCTGCCGGAAGCGATCGCCTCCCTTACGAAGTTAGAAGTGCTTAACCTCTCCGGTAACAACCTAACAGAGTTGCCAGAGGCTATCTGCTCCCTTACTCAGTTGAGAGAGCTTGACCTTTCCGGCAACAGCCTGAGTGATTTACCAGAGACCATGAGCAATTTGTCAAACCTAAAATTACTCTACCTATCAAACAATATATTGACCATGTTGCCAGAATCTTTAGGTTTGATAGAAGTTCTGCAAGAACTTTACCTGGGTAACAATGAAATTAAAGCTATTCCCAATTCAGTCAGTCAAATTAAAACTCTAAAAAAACTTGTATTTTCTATTTAATAGAATTTAATTATTACAATAGAGTCACTTGTAAGATATAAATAATTTATTATGGCTCATAGAAGAAGAGGAAAGATAGGAAATCCGCTTGGCTTTATTAGTCCGGCAATCCGTCAATTGCCAAATCTTGAAATTTTAGACTTGGAAGACTGCCAACTAACTTCTGTTCCTGACTGGCTGGGCGAACTATCCAAACTAAAACACATAAACTTAGCTTATAACAGGATGGAGGATCTACCTGCATCTTTAGCAAAGCTAGAACATCTGGAATGGCTCTGGCTTGACGGCAATCCTTTAAATCCCGAACTGGCAGCAGCATACGAGGAGGGTTTGGAGGCAGTCAAGACCTATCTTAAAGCTAAGGCTGAAGACCAAATAGTTTTGAATGAGGCCAAGCTGATTTTGGTTGGCGAAGGGGAGGTGGGTAAGACCAGCCTACTGGCAGCTTTACGAGGGGAGGCATGGGTCGAGAACCGGCTCACAACCCACGGGGTAGAGATTAAAGAGGTACAGGTTTTCAGCCCTAATAGTGATACGAGTGATACGGAAATAGTTTTAAATGCCTGGGATTTTGGCGGCCAGCCAATCTATCGCCCCACCCATCAAATGTTTTTCAGCGCCCCAGCAGTTTATTTGGCGGTCTGGAAGCCAAGAGAAGGACCGCAACAGGGCTCGCTTGAGCAATGGCTGACCCTAGTCCAGCACCGAGCGCCAGAGGCCAAAGTATTGGTGGTGGCCACTCACGGCGGGCCGGGGCAGCGGCAGCCAGACATTGACCGCCAAGAAATTCGCGATCGCTTCGGCACAGAGGCGATCGTCGATTTCCTCCATGTTGACAGCAAGCCCGACCCCCAAACGAAGAAACCCATCCGCATCGATGAATTGAAAGAGGCCATAGCCCGGGTTGCCGCCGACCTCCCAGAAATGGGACGCTTAGTTCCGGCCAATTGGCAGCGGGCTCGGGAGGCTTTGCAAGCAAGCGATCGAGCCTATATTTCTTACCAAGAGGCAATTGAGTTGTGCCGCCAGCATGGTTTGGCAGAATCCCAACCGGAGCTTTTCCTAAAAATCTCCCATACCCTTGGCCATTTAATCCATTACGACTACGACCCGATTCTGCGCGATATCGTCATTCTGAAACCGGACTGGCTGGCCAAAGCGATAAGCTTCATTCTCGACGACAAAGAAACTCGCGAAAACAGCAAAGGTTTGGTTGCGTTCGATCGCCTGAGCTACTTGTGGAACGACCCGAAGCGAGACCCGGGCGATCGCTATCCGCCAGAACTCTATCCGGTTTTTCTGCGGCTGATGGAGCGCTTCGACATCTCTTACCGCGTAGTTCTCGATCCTGCCAGTAGGGAGCCAAGCGACACCAGCTTAATCGCCCAACTCGTTCCCGACCTGCGCCCGGACAGGCTCCGGGGCTGGGGCGAACTGCCGGAGGGGGGAGACTTGCAGCAGGTGCGAGTTTGCAAAATCGTTGACGAAAACGGCGAAAGTGCCAAAGCCGAAGGGCTTTTTTATCAGTTAATAGTCCGCCTGCATAACAGGGTAAACGCATCTAAATTAATTTTAATTTCCTTACGAACCCTTGCATAGATGTTAATCGAAAAATAATAGAGATAGTCGAGGGAAGCCAGCTAAAACAATATTTAATTTTTGCTTTAATTGT
>JAAHFN010000153.1 GCA_010672965.1 Oscillatoria sp. SIO1A7 | reverse complement strand
CACACCCCACCCCCCACACCCCACCCCCCACACCCCACACCCCACCCCCCACAACCCACACCCCACACCCCACACCCCACAGCCCACACCCCACACCCCACACCCCACAGCACACACCCCACACCCCACACCCCACACCCCACACCCCACACCCCACAGCACACACCCCACACCCCACACCCATCTTAAAAAGAGAATCTTAAATTTTTCCAATCCTCAGCAGGGACTCTCAGACGCCCATCCTACAATTCTGAGATAATAATCCTCCGTTCATTGAAGGTTCTAATAGATGCGCGCTACAGACATGCTTTTCGTCACGCTTCGGGAAAATCCTGCAGAAGCGGAAATTCCCAGCCATAAATTGCTCCTGCGAGCTGGCTACATCCGTCGGATTGCCAGCGGAGTTTATGCTTACTTGCCCCTAATGTGGCGCGTTCTCAAAAAAGTTTCGCAAATCGTCCGCGAAGAGATGGATGCCACCGGCGCTCAGGAATGCTTGCTGCCCCAGATACAGCCGGCGGAGCTGTGGCAGGAGTCCGGTCGCTGGGATACTTATACGAAAACCGAGGGAATTATGTTTTCCCTGACGGACAGGCAAGAGCGGGAAATAGGACTCGGACCTACCCACGAAGAGGTCATCACGGCGATCGCCCGAGATATGATTCGCTCTTACCGACAGCTCCCCTTGCACCTCTACCAGATTCAAAGCAAATTCCGAGATGAAATCCGTCCTCGCTTCGGCTTAATGCGGGGCCGCGAATTCATAATGAAGGATGGCTATTCCTTCCATACCGACGCGGAAAGCCTCAAAAAAACCTATCAAGATATGTACCGCGCCTACAGCAATATCATGCGCCGCTGCGGTCTGGCTTTCAGAGCGGTAGATGCAGACTCCGGAGCTATTGGCGGCTCCGGTTCTCAGGAATTTATGATTCTCGCCGAAGCCGGGGAAGATGAAGTTCTCTACACCGAAGATGGCAAATATGCAGCCAATGTCGAGAAGGCGGTCTCTTTGCCAGAGGAAAAGCAACTTTCGCCTTTTAGCAGCTATGAAAAGCTAGATACTCCCGGTACGGAGACTATCGCAACTATCTGCCAGCTTCTGAAATGTTCCGCAACTCAAATTGTCAAAAATGTCCTCTATCAGGCAGTCTATGATACGGGTCTGACGGTGCTAGTGCTGGTTTCGATTCGCGGCGACCAAGACGTGAATGAAGTGAAGTTGCAAAATGAATTAAGCCGATTGGCCGGAAACTATGAGGCGAAAACTTTGGTGGCGCTTTCGGTGCCCGATGCCCAGGAGCAGAAAAAATGGAGTTCCTCTCCCCTGCCTTTGGGCTATATTGCCCCGGACTTGAGCGATCGCTATATTGCTTCTAATCCAAAAGTTCATTCTAAGTTTCTGCGCTTAATCGATAAAACTGCAGTGGATTTGCAAAACTTCGTCACGGGCAGCAACGAGTCCGGCTACCATGTCGTCGGCGCTAATTGGGGCGAGCAATTCCCGCTACCAGAATTGGTAATAGACTTGCGCAAGGCGACGGCGGGCGATCGCGCAGTTCACGACCCGAGCCAAATCCTGCAAAGCGCTCGCGGCATTGAGGCCGGCCATATTTTCCAATTAGGAACTAAGTATTCCCAAGCGATGGGGGCGACTTATACTAATGAAGCGGGAGAAGAAAAGCCTCTAGTTATGGGTTGTTATGGGGTCGGCGTATCTCGTTTGGCTCAGTCAGCGGTGGAGCAGTCTTACGATAAAGATGGCATCATCTGGCCGGTGGCGATCGCTCCCTATCATGCCATTGTCGTTATTCCCAATATCAATGACCAAGAGCAAGTCGCAGCCGCCGAAAAACTTTACAACGATTTGAACCAAGCAGGAGTCGAAACTATCCTCGACGATCGCAAAGAAAGAGCCGGAGTGAAATTCAAAGATGCGGACTTAATTGGCATTCCCTACCGCATAGTCACCGGGCGCTCTTTGAAAGATGGCAAGGTGGAAGTGGTAGAACGGGCTAGCCGCAATTCCCAGGAAATGGCGATCGAGGATGTCCTGCCGACAATTAAACAATGGGTTCAAGCCGCCCTAGGATAGTGGGCATTGGGCATTGGGCATTGGGCATTGGGAAAAAAGCTTAGCCAAAACCTTTTTCTTCCATCAATACAGGACTTACGCTCATCTCGCTATTAGTAGGGTGCCGCACCGCGCACCAGAACATATGGCGCTAAATTTGACGAGAAGGCGTAAGTCCTGCAATAGCTTAAAATACTAATATATAGCGTTTCTCAAATAAGTGTAATAAAGTATCGGACCCTAGAAAAGTAGGGGCGACAGCATCCCCGCAAGCATCTCGGCTGTAAAGCCAGATAGGCTGGGGCCTTTAAAACTAGGCCAGCCAATCTATGGGCCCCCGGCGTCGCGGCTGTAAGATTAGGCTATACGACAATGCAAAAAGTGGAGAAAGTTCAGAAAGTGCAAAAAATTTCTCCCTCCAATGTTGAAATTCGAGCAAAACCGTGCTAAGCTAGTCTTATAGCTCCTTAGAAAGAGCATAAAAACCAGGGCCACGGCTAGCCGCGACCCTTTCACACACACGAAACCAAGCAAACCTTAGCAAGGAGGTATTTGCACTCAAAAAACTTCTCCCTCAAAAAACCGGCTGCGATCGGGTAAGCCTCGGACTCGGGGCAACGAGTCCTTTGGCTTACTCCAACAGCTAGCCGGGGTGGGAAGATAGCCCACCTCTACCCGCTGACATTGCACAGATGGCGGCAGCGGGTGGGTTTTCCTT
>JAAHFN010000152.1 GCA_010672965.1 Oscillatoria sp. SIO1A7 | reverse complement strand
ATCTTGTTTAGAGCGAAAGTATGGAGAATCAAAAATGTCTATATTGAAAACAATCCCGAGTTATCTATCCACGGCTTTAAAAATTAGGTTTTTTAAGACCCTCTAAGCTTTTTAAATTGAACAAGGGAACAATATACAAGACATGAGTTGGTAAGAAATGCAGCGATCGCTGGCTCTCTTGGATCTATGGTGGCGAACTGGTCCATATTAAACGGTAATTCAATGGTTCCAGCCCTTTCGTCTCAATTATTTAGTATCCTCTGTAAGTACATCGACAAAATTATTTACACTCGCTTTCTTGCTGGCACTAGGTTTCAGCTCCAGTTCCGTGTAATTAATTTTGTGCTACTACTTAACATTTACACCTTAAATCCAGGAGAGCCAGATCGCTAAGTAATAAATTGTTTTGTCAGTCGTTGCAAAAGTTAGTTCGCGAAATCCAAGCGGATGATTGGCAGACTTGGAGCCAGAGTCAGTGCATAGGCCGTCTCCCAGAGGGAAGTTTGGTTCAAGATTTTCAGTCTATCGGGGGCTATCGGGCATGAATGCACCCCAGTCCTGCGGCAATTCCCTGGCGATCGCTGAAGAAATCGTCCAAAAAATTGACAAAGATTTAATTTAAATAGGAATTGCGCAAATTGTCAGATCGAACTCTACATTTGGTGTAGGTTGCGCATTACGCACCTTACATATATTGCAGATCTGTAAGGTCGTGTTAAAATTTAAATTACAAGATCGGGAACATTTTGAGCGACCACCTATTCCAATACACCTTCAGCATATTGCAAAATATAAATCTACAATCAACGGATGCGATCGAGAGAACTAATCATTGAACCCGGACGCGCCGAAAAGCAGTATTTTCTAGATCTGTGGCGTTATCGAGAATTATTTTATTTTTTCGCATGGCGCGATATTCTGGTGCGCTACAAGCAAACTGCCATTGGCATTGCTTGGGCACTACTGCGTCCCTTCCTGAAAATGCTTGTTTTTACGCTTGTTTTTGGAAAATTGGCCAAGTTACCATCTGAAGGCGCCCCCTATCCGATTTTAGTCTTTGCGGCCATGCTACCCTGGCAGTTATTTACTAACACCTTAATGGAATGTAGTAATAGCCTAATTAGCAATGCCAACTTAATTGCCAAGGTGTACTTTCCCCGCTTGATTGTCCCTGCTAGTTCCGTTATTGTCAGTGTTGTGGATTTTATGATTTCTGGCATGATTCTCTTGGGGTTGATGGCTTGGTATGATTTTGTACCTACTTTTCGTATTCTCACCTTGCCCATCTTTCTGTTAATTGCTTTAGCCAGCGCAATGGGGGCAGGGGTTTGGTTTGCCGCTCTGAACGTGCAATACAGAGATGTGCGTTATATTGTGCCCTTTATCGTCCAGTTTGGCCTTTATGTTTCACCTGTGGGTTTCAGTAGCCAAGTGGTTCCTCAACAGTGGAGATTAATCTACTCTCTGAACCCAATGGTGGGGGTAATTGATGGGTTTCGGTGGGCGATTTTAGGTGGAGATGTACAAATTTATTGGCCGGGTTTCATCCTATCCTTAGTAATAGTTGGATTATTATTCTCTAGTGGAATCTGGTATTTTCGGCGTATGGAAAAAACTTTTGCTGATGTGATATAGATACCTAGTAATCCAATCAAAATAGGTCTGAATCAATTAAAAATAGATCGCAAAAAATAGTAAATCTTAAAAATATAAAAGTTTAAATCTTTCGTGGATAACACTGTCATTGAAGTAGAAAACCTAGGTAAAAAATACGTTATCGGACATCATAAGCCTGACAATTACTCAAATCTGGGAGATGTTATTGCAAATGGAGTAAAATCTCTCGGTCAAAAGCTATTACGACCTACCGATAGACAAAAGTCTGATAGCATAGAATTTTGGGCTTTAAAAGGTGTTTCGTTTCAAATTAAACAAGGTGAAGTAGTTGGTATTATTGGCCGAAATGGTGCAGGTAAATCGACTTTATTGAAAATTTTAAGTCGGATTACCGAACCAACTACTGGTCGAGTAAAGATTAATGGTCGAGTTGCCAGTTTGTTGGAGGTTGGAACGGGCTTTCATCCAGAATTGACAGGACGAGAAAATATCTATCTCAATGGCTCGATATTAGGGATGAGCAAAGTAGAGATTAAGAAAAAATTTGATGAGATTGTTGCTTTTGCTGAAGTAGAGAAGTTTATTGATACCCCAGTCAAGCGCTATTCAAGTGGGATGTATGTAAGACTAGCGTTCGCAGTGGCAGCTCATCTAGAACCAGAGATTTTGGTATTAGATGAAGTTTTGGCAGTAGGAGATGTCGAATTTCAAAAAAAATGTTTAGGAAAAATGGGAGAAGTAGCCACTAGAGAAAAAAGAACAGTTTTATTTGTCAGCCATAACTTATCATCAATTCTTCAATTATGCACGCAAGGGATACTCTTAGATACCGGAAAATTATTATTCAATGGAAATATTCAGCAAACAATAGAAGAATATATTAATCTAAATTCATTTAATGATAGAGATAATGGGAGTCTTAGTGATGCCACTTTAAGAACCCCATACTCTAATCCAAATAGTTTAATAAAATGGTCTAATATTCAAATAGTAAATTTAGAAGGCAAAAAAATTAAAGAAGTTGGCTATAAAGAACCTTTTGAGATTGTTTGTCAATGTAGGGCTTTTGACAAGTGTTAAAACGTTATGGTAGGAATAGCAATTAAGTCTAAACTCAAAGGAATTATTTTCACTAGCCATCAAGCTTACAATGGTTGTTATATAAATTTTACTAAGGGATTATTTGAATTTAGGATAACCATAGAACCTAACATTTTAGCTCCAGATATTTATCAAATAGA
>JAAHFN010000151.1 GCA_010672965.1 Oscillatoria sp. SIO1A7 | reverse complement strand
TTCCTCAATTATGACATAGAGCCTATATTGTTCTATCTTTTTGAGGGCGATTTGAGAGATACTGATGTATCTTTAATGATATAGCACTACGCGCAAGTTAAAAGTCTCAAGGTAAAAGGTCAAAAGTATAATCTGACTAAGGAACGAGCATTTATAAATGTCAAGCGCTTATTTGCGTACTGCTATATATATTACAACAGTATTAATTATAAATATTTTTTTTATTTAATTGATAAAATTAAGTTATCAAAAAAGCGACTATTAATTTCTAATAGTCGCCCCAACTGATTAATGATTAATTAATTATTACTTATTTACGGTCCCTGCCTGCTGGCTGTTGGCTTTGGCAATTTCCTGCTCTAGGACCTCTAGAGCGGTGGAATATTGAGGATCTCGCTCCGTGCCAATTAAAGTGCGATCGCCGCGCAATTCCTTTCGTTCTTCTTCTGTCAGCTCTTTTGATATGTCTGGCTCTATGCCCAACTTATTAATATCCCGACCCAGAGGAGTCAGATATTTGGCGATCGTCACCGCCAGTCCCGAGCCATCTCCCAAACCGCGTACTGATTGCACCAAACCCTTGCCAAAAGTTTTCGTGCCAACCAGCAATGCCCGTTCTTTATCCTGTAAAGCTCCCGAGAGAATTTCGCTTGCGCTGGCAGAACCGCCATCCACCAATACCACCAAAGGCTTATCTGTAAGAGCCCTTCCTCTTGCCTCTTGGGTATCCATTACTCCCTTGCGGTTGACCGTCGAGACAATCGTCCCCTCATCAATCCACATACTGGCAATTTGCACGCTAGCTTGCAGCAAGCCCCCCGGATTGGAACGCAAATCCAGAATATATCCGGCTACATCCCGCTCTTCCAAGTCGCGAATTGCCTCGCGCATCTCCAAGGAAGCATTGGCGTTGAACTGAGTCAGGCGAATGTAACCGATTTCACCCGCTGCAGTATCTTTTCTGCTGTAGCGAACTGGATGGATTTCGATGCGATCGCGGATAATCAGATAGTCTGTTTCTTTCTCCCCTTCCCTTTCAATCGTCAGGATCACTCCCTTCCCTACCGGCCCTCGAATAAGATTCACTGCCGTATTGATATCCATTCCCTCGGTGCTGCGACCGTCAATTTTGGTAATGACATCTCTGGCCTGAATCCCCGCCTGAAAAGCTGGCGTATCTTCAATGGGGGCAATTACAATTAGCTGGTCTTTTTCCTCATCCTTCGTCAATTGGATGCCCACCCCTGTCAGCTCCCCAGAGGTATCGATTTGCATATTCCTAAACTCTTGGGGATCCATAAAGCGGGTATAAGGATCTTCCAGTTCTTCGAGCATTTCCCGGATTGCGACGTAGGCTTCCTCCTTATTCTCGTAATCCCGCTGGTCGAGATATTCCTGGCGAATTCCCGTCCAATCAACCCCGCCGAACGTCCCATCTACATAATATTGATTAATTATTTGCCAAACTTCATCCACCAACTCTTTGGGGCTTTCTTGGAAGAATGCTTGACTTTGCGACAAATGAAGGCCCGCTCCTGTTACGGTGACAGCAGTCAACGCTACTGCTGTTGCACCTAAAACAAGGCCACGCTTTGTATTCACCATATTTCTCCTGAGCCGGGAAGATAATACTTTACAAGGATCGAACCATCCGCGATCCGGAAATTGTTTGAAATGGGAAGATCGAGCGCTCCACATCTAATTTCTAGCTGGCAATTAGGGAGTAGCTCTTTCATATAAACAACATTATTAATTATTGGTCATCCGATGCCCTGATGTCTATTAGTGTTCCCATACTTCCAATTTGTTCGGTCAAGGGAGAACCCAAAATTTAAATGCGATCGCGAATTGCCACATATCCTTACCATAGCACGGGCTGGGCGGGGTTGCTTTTTATTGGGACCACTATATTGGCAGACTTGGGGACCATTATATTGGCAGACTTGGGGACCATTATATTGGGGGGACTTGGGGACTGGGGGACCAGGAGTGTGGGGAGTGTGGGGAGTGGGGGGAGTGGGGGAGAATTCTCCGATCCTTCCCACCCCTCCCACCCTTCCCACCCTTCCCCATCTCTCCCAATGCCCAATGCCCAATGCCCAATTCCCCAATTCCGCTCTTCCCAATTCCCTAATTCCCCAATTTACGGATCTACCCAACGGCCGTCGGCTTGGATTAACTTAATTAACTCTTCAACCCCTTGATTTTCCGGGACTTTGGTAATTTCTTCGCGTCCGCGATACAGGGAGATATAACCGGGTTGCTTGCCAACATAGCCATAATCGGCATCGGCCATTTCTCCTGGGCCATTGACAATACATCCCATTACTGCAATATCTAGCCCCGTCAGATGCTTAGTAGCTTCCCGTACCTGATGCAGCACCTCTTCGAGATTAAATAAAGTGCGACCGCAAGAGGGACAGGCCACATACTCCACCATTGTCTTCCGCAAGCCAAGGGCCTGGAGAATGCTATAGCAAACTGGTATCTCTTTCTCGGGAGCCTCGGTGAGGGAGACCCGAATCGTGTCGCCAATCCCCTCAGCCAGGAGAGTGCCAATGCCAGCGGTGGATTTAATCCGACCGTATTCCCCATCCCCGGCTTCGGTAACTCCCAAATGTAAGGGATAGTCCATCCCCAGCCGATCCATGCGCTGCGCCATCAACCGATAGGCAGCAAGCATTACCGGCACTCGCGAGGCTTTTAAAGAGATAACCAAATTGCGGAAGTCCAAAGATTCGCAGATGCGAATAAACTCCAAAGCCGATTCGACCATACCTTCTGGAGTATCGCCGTAAGTAAAGAGCATCCGCTCGGCCAAGGAACCGTGATTGACGCCTATCCGCATGGACTTGTTTTGCTCGCGTAGCGAAATCACCAAGGGTTCCAGAGTAGCGCGGATTTTCTCGCCGATTTCAGCAAATTCTGTCTCAGTATATTCGGTACGATTGGCCTTGGGTTTTTCAAATACATACAGACCCGGATTAATCCGCACTTTGTCAACGTGCTTGGCCACTTCCAAGGCAATTTTCATGCCATTGTGATGAACGTCGGCCACTAAGGGCACTTCCTGGTAAGCAGCTATTAGTTTTTGCTTGATTTTGGCTAAAGCTTTGGCATGGGCCATGCTCGGAACGGTGACGCGGACTATTTCGCAACCAATTTCATGCAGGCGACGAATAGCCGCTACGGAACCATCTATGTCTAGGGTGTCTTCGTTAATCATGGACTGAACTACGACGGGGTAGCCCCCGCCGATAGTGACCTTGCCCACGGGAACCGGACGAGTTTTGCGCCGACGGATGGCAGTCTCGCTGAGGGCTAGACTGGTTTCTGCTGGGGTTGGGGCTGGTAAAGTCGCAGTTTGCATGAGACGTCCCGATCGCTCGTTTTTTGTTCTCCGTTTTTCAGATTGCCATATCCTGCGATCGCTTTGAACGAGCATCCGTTAGACTTATGGCAAACCGACCCACCCATCCAGAAACATCTATTTGAGATATTTTTCCGGAAGTGGCAGTATTTTGGGCGTGAAACCAATGGGCGCTATCGCCCTCTCGGTTTACTAATTTTCTAAGGTCGCTACTTACTCGCGATGCTAGCCAGACGCCAAATTTTGCAAATTAGCACCCTTGCCCTCCTCCTCGGTGGCTTTCTTGGTTGTGGCAATATGCCCAAGCTAGGGGGAGTCAAGACAACCCCTATCGGCGATGTGAAAAATTCTTGGCAAAAATACTCCACAGTCTATCTCAAGGGCCAGGTTGGGAGGCAAGCTCCCTTTATCGGCAGTGGCGCTTACGAACTGGAGGATCCTACAGGTACTGTTTGGGTGCTGACCCGGGATGACCTCCCCAGTTCCGGAGATACTGTTTTACTCAAAGGCCAGGTCAAATATCAAAGCATTCCCATTGCCGGCAAAGAACTCGGAGAGGTTTATATAGAGGCGCAAAAACAACTAGAACGGGTTTCATCCCAAGAGCCATAATTTAGGGTGTGGGGTGTGGGGTGTGGGGTGTGGGGTGTGGGGTGTGGGGTGTGGGGAGTGGGGTGGGGGGTGGGGGGGGTGGGGTGTGGGGGGGGGGGGAATTAAAAGTAAAGTTCGAGACATGGAAGAGCGGAAGAGCGTCGTGAAGGGAAAGGGGTATATCTCGGGGGTC
>JAAHFN010000150.1 GCA_010672965.1 Oscillatoria sp. SIO1A7 | reverse complement strand
CAACCCTTATTTGTAGCATGTAGTTAACTTGTAATAAACCTTGACCGTCCCCAAGTTCGTTGAGTATTTATGCTCAACAAATTCTGGCCGCCAAATATACTACACTTTGTAGTGCGGAATGTAGGTTTCACCACATTGACGACTGACGGGTATCGTGCCGGCGCGAGCATCCCGAAAGCCTTTAACAGTAAAAATTTAAGCCCTCTCAGAGTACGGTAAAAATTGCATGAAGTGTCTCTACACAAGAGCACCCTACACAAGAGCACCCGCTTGTTAGGGGTGGGGAGTGCGCCAGCCAGCAGCAGCTTGACTGCTGACCGCTCTCTTGCTGACTGCTTACTGCTAAGGGGTGCATAAACAAAGGCCACGGCTAACCTCGACCCCTTACAGCACATATTCAGGACTTACGCATTAGCTCTATATCTGGTAGGGGTACTCCGGCCGGAACGGCCGGAGTACCCCTACAATTAGGGCGCACAAGACAATTTGCGTAAGTCCTAATATTAAGTAGATCGTAGATTCGAGGTGTTTTCGCTAAAAAAAATTTCTCCCTCCCACTCTTCCCAAACCTCCCACACCCTATACTTTATATTTAGGGGGTGTAGGGTGTAGGGAAACTTCGCACTATTTCCCGTATCGCCTTCGGGAGCCGGAAAGTCCGCAAACATTTGTGGCGGAGCTACAATATTTTGGCTGGCGGTAGAGTAATAGCGACCCTGGCTGTAAGATTAGGCTATATGACGGTCCAGAAGCTGTAGAAGCTCAGAAGATGCAAAAAATTTTTGCTTCTAATGTTGTTTTTCCAGAAAAACCGTGTTAAGATAGTCGTATAGCTCCCTAGCTAAGGGGTGCGAAAAAAAGGGGGCCACGGCTAGCCGCGACCCTTTGAAGTACAGGTTAAGTAAGTAAACCCTAGTGAGGAGGTGTTCTCACTCGAAAAAATTTCTCCCTTAAAAACCGGACTGGCGCCGGGTAAGCCTTGGGACTAAGGGCAACAAGTCCGTCGGCTTACTCCAGTAGCTAGCCCGGATGGGAAGATAGCCCACCCCAAAACCCCCGCCGATATCGCACCCTGTTGCGGCAGCGGGTGGGTTTTCCATTGGCAGAAATTCGATTTAGTTTTTAGCAATGGCCCCTTGGGAGAGACAAGGGGAGATGGGGGGAGACAAGGGGAGACATGGGGAGTACCCCCTCTTTCCCCCTCCTTCCCCCTCCTTCCCCCTCCTTCCCCCTCCTTCCCACTAGGTTCCAGGAAGAATTATAGCAGTAAGGCAGTTTGTACCCGGGAAACTCTGCGATCGCACCTTCAGGACTTACGCAAATTGTCTTCTGTCAACCTAAATATAGGGGTACTCCGGCGGTTGACCCCTACCAGATATAGAGCCCATGCGTCAGTCCTGACCTTCCTGAGCCCCTTCGTTGGACGTTACAAATTTTTTGTGCGGTTATTTAACCGGATTTGATATTACTGCTATATCCACAAGAGTTTGGGATTAGTATATGTTTTGCTGTGAATTGCTTGCTGTGAATGGCGATCGCGCAAATGCTGGCTATCTAAGCCAAAGCGTTCATAGAGAAGTAGCCAGAGCCGATAGCTCTATTCGCCTAATTGCTTCTTTTAGGGACAGGATGCGGAGGCTGTCCTTACCTACAAAGACATTAATTTGATAGACTTTGCGGCTGGTAACGTCTAAGCCAGTCAACCAGCCACTCTTGCTATGATAAGCTCCAGTTTCAATCCCCAGCCATCCTTTACCTTTGGCAAGCTCTCCTGGCTCAACGCCGGGAAAGGTAAAAGTAATCGTGTGGCCGATGATAATAAGCTTGTTAGGAAAATAGGGCTGAGACATTTCGTGGAATGGTCGGCGAATCCAGCAAAAATCTTCGGCACCTTGATCCTCTATGGGAAGTTGGGGATGAACGCCAGCATGAACCAACCAGATGTCCCCCAAGTCTATATATAAAGGTAATGTTCTAATCCACTCTACGTCTTCTAGGAGGGCGGCGGCATCCGAGTAACTAGCTACAGTGTTTTCGCCGCCGCTATAGAGCCAAGCTTGGAGCGCTGAGGGATTGACTTGGTTATTTTGGAAGGCGTCAAGGATAAGTTGTTCGTGGTTACCACGGACGCAGGAGTGAGAGTTTTGCTTGACAAACTTGACCACCTGGGAACTACCTGGCCCCCGGTCGATTAAGTCGCCGACGAAAAATAGGCGATCGCTCTTCCCCGGGGCGATCGCTTCGAGCAGCATCATCAATCCTTCATAATGACCGTGGACATCTCCGATAAAAATACGCCGGTCAGTTGTTTTAGTCATCCCACTTGCTCCACTAACGCATACATTGCTAGTTTTATAAATAGTTTCCACCCTAGAATAGCTCCCACACAGAGAGGGAACATTTTTCGCAACATTTTATCTGGTCTTTCATTATTTTAGGACTTACGCAGAGAGAACTTATATAGCTACGCATCTTTGGTTAGCGCAATTTAATGTTTGCACTCCGAGCTAGTAACGGCCACGATCGTGCCAAAAGAGCTACGCTCCCCGCTCCGCGCATTAGCTGATTGCTGACTGCTGACTGCTGACTGCTGACTGCTATATATGGCGCGCACCCTACAATAAAGTCCTGAATCGCTCCGGCAAGGGTAAGTCCCGATTTGTTTGATTATCTCGCCTGTTCTATCTCGCCTATTCTATCTCGCCTTTTCTGTCTCGCCTTTTCTGTTTCGCCCTTACTGACTTAGGGCACGCAGAAGGCGCTTGAGATTGGTCATTACACCTGGTTTTTTTTGCTGAGGTGCCGAGCCATCTGGCTTTTCGGCAGCAGCTTCGGCTGTTTCGCCCCTAGTCCTATCGCTCCCGGAGAGAATTTGGTCTAGGGCTTCTCCGACGGGTTTTTCGGCAGTTTCGGAAATAAGCTCGTAGCCGTCAGCCATCTCCCGCCACACTTGCCAGGGAGATGGATAGGAGCGGAATATGCAAGCTCCTTCTAGAGGCTGGATGTAGTAGGAGGTTTGGAGAGTGTTGATAAACCGCTCCCTTAACTGGCGTGCGGCGTAGCCAATACCGATAGTGGCGATATTTTCAAGTTTGGGTAAGAGCATTACCACCGGGCGATCGCCTGCCTCCCGACACATTTTTTCTAATTCCTTTATTTCCACCGAAGATGGCTCTATAAATAAGAAAATCTCGTCAGTCGGCTGGATTTTTCCTTTGACTTCTTGCATTCCCCTGATTGTATAGGGAGTTTCGCCCCAGTCGCGGCGAGCCAGTGCAGCGGCCCCTGCGTCTGGGAAATAGACTTTCAGGCGATCGCCCTTTGAGTCTGCCAGGACGGGAATAAATTTCTCGGCGATCGGTTGAGCCTTGAGTTCCGGAATCGCGATTTCTACCAGCAGGCGCTGTTCGCCAGCAGCAAGAGCCGCCTTGGTGGCCGCTTTCGCCTGTTCCACCGCTTCTTCGATATCCTTGGGAATTTCCACCATTTATCTTTTGGGTCTCGGTCGAGCTTTACTTAGGATCTAGCGCTTATCAGTGTAGCAAACATTAGCAAACAAGGTGCAAGACCCTCCCCAATTTTTCTTCTCCCTAAACCCTACACCCTAACTTTTTGCCGAATTCCCAATGCCCAATGCCGTCGTCTATTTTCAAAGACGGGTTTCTTTAACAATACCTTCGCCAATTTTAGAAAGAAGCGGTAGGTTCGGGAGCCTTGTTAATGCGTCTTAGGGAGCATATCCGTGCAAAAATATCAGCCAATAAAACTGGTTACGTTACGGAATTCAAGGATGTATCCTACATATTTATATCACTACAGATTCCAGAGAGGTCTAGTATATTATATTAGATATTTTTTGCTCATTAAAATATGTTTAATTAAATAGTAATATAATCATAAAAAAATGATAGACAAGGCGGCCTGAGTTACTACAGTTTGGCTTACATTTATAAAATCCTCGTCCAAAATTGTTTGGCGTCTTCAAAGTCCCCCTCTTGAGCTAATGAGAGTAGTATTTCAAAGATCTTCTGCCTCGTCCTTTTCGACTCGTCGAGCGGCATTAGCATTACACCATAAAGATACCTCGATATAATTTTAATTGCTCGGGATCGGATAGAAAAATAACAATTGTGACTGACGATATAATGTTCCAGCAACGAAAGCTATCTTTACCTTCTTTGGTCTAGTAAATAGTTTCTTATTTACTGGACAGTGGGAAGTTCTGGTATAGTTGGGCCCTTGAATACAGGCTGATAGAGAAAAGAACACCCCGTTGACTTATGTCGTAGGGATGTTCAATACTGGTAGAGTTTCCAGGCTCAACCAGGTAT
>JAAHFN010000015.1 GCA_010672965.1 Oscillatoria sp. SIO1A7 | reverse complement strand
TCCCGTGCCCGCCCCGGCCGCGTCGGTTGGTCTGGGGCGGGCACGGGGGCACCGCCCCTACAGGGATATAACGCTCTTGTTTTCTTATAGCGCGAAAAGCCCCTACGATCGCAAAAGATAGCGATCGCTTCTAGAGGTTAGGACGGTTAGGACCGCCCTGCCACTACCAGGGGCTGCCAATGGTAGTAAACGCCGCCCAATAATAAGGATGAGTTAGATCGAGATTATTGCTCTTGGAACTTTTCGCCGCTTGTAGCGGAATCTCTAGCCCCCGGGTCGCTAGCTTATTGTCATCAATACGAACTTCGCCCCGCAACATAGCCAATTGTGCAAGGCGCAGAGCTTCTGCCTTGCTGGGCGCATTGTTCAAATTTTGGTAAAACTCCGCCATCAAGCCCAAAGTGCCCGCATCGCTTACTTTCCACAGAGAAGCAACTGCGGATTTGACCCCAGCTTGTACCGCCAAACCGGCAAAACCCATCTCGGCTTTTTCATCTCCCAAAGCAGTTTCGCAGGCGGAGAGAACTAATAGCTCCACCGTCGAGTGATTGTACCATTCCACTTCCCGGAGTTCCTCTAAACCTACTCGTTCTTCCCAAAACTGGATGTAGTTATTGTCTTTTGTCTTTTGATTATCTTTGTCTTGCTCCCAAGGCAGTTCGGGAGAAAAAACGGCATGGGTAGCTAAGTGAACTATAGAAAATTCCTCTTGTCGCCGCGCCTCCTTAAGACCGTCTAGAGTGAAATCCTCGTTGAGGAAAGTCTGGCCAGACAGCAACTTAGTAATAGTAGCTAGTTCTACAGAAGCGTAGGGCAAATCCTCTTGGCGAGTATCGGGAAAATTATCCGCTCCCATTGCCAGCACTCGCGGGTTTTTGATACCCACATAGCTGGTGTCCATCAAACTGACGCTGGGGATGAGGGCAATATTGTATTTCTCTATCAGGAACTTTTCGCCATCGTGCAAGGCTGCCAAGGGCAACAAGCGCAGACCAGCGTCCATTGAGAATATTAGAGTGTTAATGCCTTGCTCTTCCAGTTTTGCTTCCAGAGGCTTAATTAGCCTGTCGTAAAGTTTGCTGGCGTTTTGTAAATAAGCGTCTTTCTCGGAATTCTTATCCTTAACTTGGCTGTAAAAAAACTCTACTTCACCGATAAGGTCTTGGCGCAGGCCGGTATCCACTTGGCTCAAGTTAACGTCCTTGTCTTCGGCGGTAATCATTATCAGCCCCAATTGCTCGGGATTGGCGATCGCATAGATAACTGCTGGTTTGATATTTTCGTTTTCCTGGGAAATGCTCTTCAAAGTATCTCGGATGCTCGACAGGTTCATGGTTACCCCCGGATAGTCTTGCCCTGCAGAGTTGGCATATTCCCGAGTAAAAGATTCCTCAATGTCCTGTATTGCATTTTCTATATTGCCTTCCTCCAGAGCAGCGATCGGGTCGATGATATTGAGGATGGGAGCGACAGCAATATTAGACTCGGTAATATTCCGGGAGTAGGCGATCGCGCTCGGTAGCTGTTGCTGCGCGTTGACACCAGTTGCGCAGGAAGATTGCGAGCAGAGAATTTCTGGAGGGGGAGGAGCGATCGCTTCCACAGAAAAATCAGAAGAATTCGAGATTGCTGGCGTTTCTGGCATCGCCTGCACTGGTGCTACTAAATTTTCTGGTGCGGGACTCGGTGCTGGGACAGTCGCCTGCGTCGGAGCAACAGGGATAGTAGGCTGGGGCAAAAGCGACCCCCCAATAGAACTACTACTCGGACTCGGCGGAGCGGGAGGCGCTGGTGGATTAATCGAAACATTGCTCGATTGGATTGTGCCAGTATTAATTTCACCGGGGGCGCTGATAGTTACCGCTCCATCTTGAACGCCGCCCAAGGCATTAATATCTCCAGCAGTCACGTTTCCCGACTGACTCGCTAAATTGACAGAACCGGCAACATTAGGACTGCTAGTATTAATATTCCCCGTTGCGACATCGTTTTGGGCAGCAACTTGGACATTGCCCCCATTGCCCGTATCAGAAAAAGAGTTAATATTGCTAACATCGACGCTGCCAGCCGTACTATTAATAGAGACATCGCCGCCAGTAGCATTGGGATTAGGCCGTTCGAGAATCTGCTCGGTTTCTGCAGGAAGGGCGATACCGACGGAGGCTAAATCCGGCGGCGGACTGTTGCGCGTCTGGCTCGAAGTATCAATATTGCCGCTAACATTAATATCGTCTTGGGCAGTTAAAGTCACGTCACCGCCGCTGTCATTGCGACCGGAACTGTTCACTTGACCGTTAAGATCGATCCCCCCTTCGGAAGAAGCTGCAGAAATATTGCCGCCGGAGCCTATCTCGAAAGGGCGGGTCACCACCGAGCCGCCCTCAATATCGTTGCCAGCGTTCAGGGTAACTTCTCCTCCCTTACCGAATGCGGGGGAAGCGATTATATTAGGATTTGTTATCCGTTCCACAGTATTGCCCGATTCCTCGCTAGCAGAGTTTGCACTGTCCTGGTAATCTGTTGGGGCAGTTGTGGAATTGCTCTGGCTGCTAGAACTGTTGCTATTTTTGATGGAAAAAGTTGTGGTGCCGTCCTCATTGTTTTCGGCGCTGACACTTATGGAACTGCTCTCGGTCTCGCCGGTCTCCTTTCTCTTGAGTTCCAGAGTTATGGTTACCGAATCAGTATCGTCGCCTTCTTCCCGATCGACTTCAATACTTTCAATGCCCAGGTTGTCGTTAGAGCTATTGTCTGTTTGGCCGCGATCGCTGTTATCGTTATTGTCTGTTTCTGTTTGGCTGCTATTATCAGTTCGCTCGCTATTGCTATCCCGAGTTTGCTGGCTATTGCTATCCTCTGTTTGACCTGTTTGACCGCGATCGCCTGTTTCAGTTTGGCTGCGATCGCCTGTTTCAGTTTGACTGCGATCGCTGCTATCCTCTGTTTGACCGCGATCGCCAGTTTCTGTTTGACTGCTATTATCAGTTTGCTCGCTATTGCTATTCCCAGTTTGCTCGCTATTACTATCCCCAGTTTGCTCGCTATTGCTATCGCCAGTTTGGCTACTACCAGTCTGGCTGCTATTGCTATTGCCAGTCTGGCTGCTATTGCCGCTAGAGCTTGCTACAGATTCACTGCTGGAAGGGGATTTAGAAATCGTAATTTTTCCGGTGTAAATCCCTAGGAACCATGTAAGCGCCGGATAAGAAGCAGTTCCGTTGGGCGTAATCTCCAAAGTGCCATCCGGTTTGCATTGAACGTTGACAGCATCAAACCCCCCGCAATTTCCAGCAAAGTATTCGTACAGCCGACTCGAATTTACGGTAATCTTGCCGCCTGTGGTTAGGGTTATGTCTCCACCATTGCCCGCGAACGCTCCCGAAAAAAGTTCTCCGAATTCTATGTCACTAAGGGCAGTTATACTAATCGAGCCGCCATCACCGAGCCCGGAATAAGTGATAACGTTGTTAATAGTAACACTATTATTGCTGCTCAGGGAAACAGAGCCGCCATTACCATTTACCGCTGCAGTCTGTATGGCGTTAGGAATAACAATATCGCCGCCAGCTTGAAGCCTAACTTCTCCTCCGTTTCCCTCCGTTCGGGAACGGGCAAGAATGTAATGAGAGCCGTTGTCCGCAGAAGAAACAATGTTGCCACCAGCCGTTACAGTAATTGAACCGGCATCTCCATAATATGCACCAGTCCAGAGCTGACCTGTGTCGACATTTCCTTGAGTAGCCTCTAAGGTAATAGAGCCAGCATTTGCAACTGAGTTTTTACGACTTGCCCCCTCAATATCATCTAAGTCAAGGCTTCCTTCCGTGCTAGTTATCTCAATATTACCCGGCTCGGCATTGTTGTGAGCAGTTGCAATTATTTTTTCAGTAGCAGTAATATTGTCCCGGGCTCGGATCGAAATATCGCCGGCTTGATTGCCAGCTTCCTTGGAGCCAGCGTCAATGCCATAGAGAGAAATGGCTCCGTTGAGGGCTTCCAGGGTAACCTCCCCACCATTACCGCTGCCGTTGTTCTGGGCTTCAGCATCTATTTTGCCAAGGCTAATGTCACCGTTATGGCTAGCAATACTGACATTGCCTGCGTCGCCCAGGGAACGTGTAAGAATGTCGCTACTCGTAATCTTGTCGCTTGCTTCGATATTAACGGGATTGCCATTAGTAACAATAGAACTCAGGTTCACCGCACCGCTGGCATTAATCTTCAACTTTCCTCCTAGATTTAGAGTCGATGTAGCATTGACATCCCCGGCGTCGATATCCAAAAGAGTCAAAGCAGCCGAAGAGCCCAGAGCATCTTGAAACTCAACGTTGCCAGTTCCGGCATCGAGGCTAAGTTCACTATTACCGTCAACCTTGCTGCTAAAAACAATATCGCCGCTACCGGAGCCGGTAGCAAACGCGATATCGTTTTCCAGAACGACAGCACCGGATAGGGTAATATTGTTCTCGCTGGTAGCGATATTGCTTGGAGTAATCTTACCTTCTGCTTCAATGGCAATTTCTCCACCAGTCCCAGAACTAGAACCCGCATTAATATCCCCGCTAGCAATTAAATTATTATTGGCAGAAAGGGCAATAGCTCCGCCGCTCTCCGTACTAGAAGAGCTATCGACATTGTTAACTACCAGATCTCCATCTTGGACTGACAAACCAGAACCCGTCAGCACCACATTGCCATCGCTATTAACCGTTACTTGAGTAGCATTGCCGACAGTTCCGGCATCTGTTAGCAATCCCGGCAAATCGAGGGGAGTGAAGGCGGGCAAGTTACTGGCTGGAATGCTAGGAGTGCTAGAAGTATCGATATCCAAATGGAGCAGATGTCCCGGTTGACCGACCCTCACCAGACTGCTATTAGGAACTGCTGCAACAGTAATTTGACCGCCGGGAGCCGCCAGGTTTCCGGTACTCAGAACCGTGCTGCCCAGTAAAGTAAGATTGCTTCCAGGGTTTAAAGCCAAATCCGCGTAGTTGATAATCGCTCCATTTCCAGAACCGAAAACAAATTCGCTCGGGCTCCCGGTTAGTGCTGTATAATCGTTATCGCCAATAGCATAAAACCAATTCCCGTTACCAAAGCCAATTCCATTAGCAGTGCTAGCGGTAAAATTACCCATAACATTTAAAGTTGCGTCGGCACCAAAGACAATCCCCGCTGGGTTGAGCAAGAATAGATTGGCATTGCTGCCGCTTACCTGAATGTTGCCATTAATAATAGAGGCGTCGCCGCCGACAATCCGCCCTAAAATATTCTCGACGCTGGAGCCAGTTTGGAAATTGGCAGTTTCTCCGGTTTCCAGTCCAAATCTGTCGAAACTGTGAAACAAGTTTGAACCAGAGGATGTGCCTCCTTCAATATCGAACTGGCTGCCACTTTGGTTAACTATTGTCCCGGTGCCATCGCTGGCTTCAGTAATAGACTGTGCTTGGGCGGGACTGTTGCTAAGGATGCTTGCTATTAATAAAGAGCCGAATAAGAAGCTGCCCTTTTTGATGGCCGTTGGTAGATGCTGCCGATTTAACAATTTACTACTCCTGTGAAACTTATATCACTTTTCACTCTGCGCCACACCCCACACCCCACACCCTACCCTACACCCTAGTATAAGATTCCATCATAGCTTCAGATAGACGAGCAGAAAGCTCCCGGCAATATTTGTTGTACTCTGGGGAGATGCGAAACTCCTCGGAGCGCGGATATGGCACGTCGATCGCAACCTCGGCGAAGATTCTGCCCGGGCTGTTTGCCATCACCAATACTCTATTGGACATATAGACCGCTTCGTAAATATTGTGAGTGACAAAAACGACCGTCCAACGCTTTTGACTCCACAAATCTAGCAATTGATGGTTTAGCTGGCTGCGAGTAATCTCATCCAAGGCTCCAAACGGCTCGTCCATTAGCAAGACATTCGGTTGAGTTACGAGCGCTCTGGCAATAGATACCCGCATTTTCATACCGCCGGATAGCTGGCGAGGATAGGCAAGAGCAAAGCCATCTAAACCGACTAATTGCAAAGCTTCGAGAACTGCATTTTCAGAAGCTTTTTTAGATATGCCAGCCAACTTCAGGGGTAGGCGAACGTTCTCCTTGACATTAGCCCAAGGCATCAGGGCGGGTTCCTGAAAGACAAAAGCTAGCTCCTGCCGAACCTGGCTGTCCCATTCAATCCTGCCAGAACTCGCGCTGCTAAGCCCAGCAATAATGCGCAGCAGGGTACTCTTACCGCAACCGGATGGCCCAATTAAAGTCACGAATTGCGATTCATTAATTGTTAGACTTGCGTCTTGCAGGGCAACGGTGCCATTGGCATAAACTTTACTGACATGGCTCAGTTGAATTGCTGTCTGAGATTTCACAACTTTAATAGTGGTATAGGGTGTGGGGTGTGGGGTGTGGGGTGTGGGGTGTGGGGTGTGGGGTGTGGAGTTTGGGGAGTTTGGGAAGTTTGGGGAGTTTGGGAAGTTTGGGAAGTTTGGGAAGTTTGGGAAGTTTGGGAAGTTTGGGAAGTTTGGGAAGTTTGGGAAGAATCAAAGCAGAAATTTTCTCCCCTCTTTCCCCTCTTTCCCCCTACACTTTACACCCTACACCCTACACCCTACACCCTACACCCTACACCCTACACCCTACACCCTACACCCTACACCCTACACCCTACACCCTACACCCTACACCCTACACCCTACACCCTACACCCTACACCCTAGTCTTTTCCCCATTCCTAAGATTGGTAATAATCTGCCCCTTTGTTTACAAATTGCAAAGTATAGGCTTCTTTATAATTAGTGTTCTCTTGAAAAACCCCGAACTCGACCATCTCGCGATAAAAAGTTTCCCATCGCTTGTCTGTCATTGCCCCAATGCCCAGCTTCTTCGTATCCTCAGATATAATAATGTCGTATTCTTTAATTTTAGCAGCAGTATAGGCCATCTGCTCTTCTGTCATATCTGGATTTTCTTTTTGTATCGCAGCATTGCCAGCCTCTGGTTCCGCTAAATAACTATACCATCCCTTAATCGACGCCTCAACAAAACGCTCGACCAAATCTGGTTTTTTCTCCACCATTTCGATTGTGGTCTCTATAATATTGCTATAGGGTTTGTAACCATAATCGGCCAAAAGCATAACCACTGGCTTAAAGCCACCTTGCTTTTCAATTGCAAAGGGTTCTGAAGTCAAGTAGCCCTGCTGGATAGCCTTGCGATCGATCATAAATGGTCTCACGTCGAAGTTATAGGGGCGCCTCTGGTCGCTGGTAAAGCCGTACTGAGATTCTAAAAATGGCCAATAGCTCAGACCAACTTGGGGAGAAACCATAATCGGCTTGCCTTTGAGTTGTTCCAGGGAGTCGTTACCCATATCGGGGTGGGCAATTAAAACTCTAGGGTCTTTTTGGAAAATGGCAGCGATCGCAATTTTAGGAATTCCCTCTTCCACAGCTTTAATTGAAGCAATAGAACCGCCAAGTGCAAAATCGAACGCGCCTCCCATTAACAACAAGGTGCTATTGGTTTGGGCTCCGTCTGCCCTGAGAATCACATCCAAACCATAGTCTTCATATATACCTGTTGCCAGAGCCTGGTAAAAACCACCGTATTCTGCTTCGGCATACCAGCCAATGCCCAAGGTGACTCGTTCCAAATCACCCTTGGAATTTCTGCTTGAGACTTTTTTGCTGTTAGAGGCACAAGCCCCAAGTATATTAGTGCCAAGCGCCAAACCGCCATATTTAATAAATTGGCGGCGATTGATGCTAGCGATCGCCCTCAATCCGTTATATCCTTTGCTCATTTCACGACCTCGCTTTTCCCATTCCCCATTACCCATTCCCCATTCCCCATTCTCCATTTCCCATTCCTCTACAGCTAAGATTGGTAATAATCTACCCCTTTGTTTACAAATTCCAAAGTGTAGGCTTTTTTATAATTAGTATCTTCTTTGAAAATACCGTATTCGAGCATTTCGCTAAAAAAAGCTTCCCATTTTGCATCTGTCATCGCCCCAATGCCCATAGTCTTGGCATCGCCAGACATAAGAACTTCTTTTTCTTTTAGTTTAGCTATAGTATAGGCAATTAGATCGTCGCTCATTTTCATATTGATGTTCTTGATTAAAATATTGCCAGCTTCTGGTTCTGCCAAATAACTATACCAACCCTTAATCGAAGCTTCGACAAAACGCCTTACCAAATCTGGTTTCTTTTCGACTGTTTCGATTTTCGTCTCGATCGCATTGGCATAGGGATTGTAACCATAATCGGCCAAAAGCATAACTACTGGTTTAAAGCCACCCTGCTTTTCAATTGCAAACGGTTGCGAAGTCAAGTAGCCTTGCTGAATAGCTTTGCGATCGACTATAAATGGCCTCAGATCGTAGCTATGGGGACGTTTTTGATCGCTAGTAAAACCGTACTTAGCCTCTAGGAATGGCCAATAGCTTAGGTTAGCATGGGGAGAAACCATAATCGGCTTGCCCTTGAGTTGTTCCAGGGAGTCGTTACCCATATCGGGGTGGGCAATTAGAACTTGAGGATCTTTCTGGTAAATAGCCGCAACCGTAATTTTCGGCAGTCCTTCTTGCACTGCTTTAATGGCACTGCTCGAACCCGTCAGGGAAAAATCAACTGCACCTCCCAATAACAACAGGCTGGAATTAACGTTGGGGCCGCCTGCATTGATAGTTACATCCAAACCATAGTATTCATAAATACCCGTTGCCAAAGCCTGGTAAAAACCGCCGTAATCTGGTTCGGCATACCAGCTAATGTCCAAGGTGACAGGCTCTAAATCCCCCTTGGCACTGCTTGATGTTGTTTTGCTGTTAGGGGAGCAAGCCGCAAGTATATTAGCCCCAAGCGCCAAGCCGCCATATTTGATGAATTGGCGGCGATTGATGCTAGCGATCGCCCTCAATCGGTTATATCCTTTGCTCATTCAACTACCTCCCCTATTTTAACTTAGTATATTCGCTTTTCCCACCTTCCCTCAGACACCTTGGATATGGACCCACTATCTTCGCGTACTGGATTTAGGGATAAGGCGATCGGGAGTTAGCGTATTTAAAGAGATTTGCGAATCATTTAGGAGCGCGATATATAATATAATATAAGAAACCCGGTTTTTTCAAAAAAACCGGGTTTCTGGCTCCAATCGCATCCCATAATAGTGCATATGTGTAGGTTGGGTTGAACGGAGTGAAACCCAACATTCTCGTTCTGGCCTCGTTGGGTTTCACTTCGTTCAACCCAACCTACGCTAAAATGGCGAAGGTATTGTTGAAAAAAATAGGGTTTCTGGCTCCAATCGCATCCCATACTATTTGCGATATATAAGAAACCCGGTTTTTTTAATTAAAAAAACCGGGTTTCTGGCTCCAATCGCATCGCACGCATAAGATAATCCCTATAAAATATAAAAAAACGATAGGCGATCGTGTCAATGGTAGAATCGAAATCTAAGTTAAATCTACCTACTAGCGCCGAACTACCTTGCTCGGACGAGACTCCTGTCGATAACGAAGATCAAAATTTTATTCCCAATTTTCTACTCTTCTTGCTCGAATTTATTTGGGCAGATCGCCAAAATTGGTTTTGGGCTGTGGATATGGCCGTTTATCATACCACTGGCGTCAAAACCGATATTCCGGTAGTGCCCGATGGCTTTTTGAGTCTGGGAGTAGAGCGCCTCAGAAGCAGCGGGCCGCGCAGGAGCTATGTGGTGTGGGAAGAAAATAACGTAGTGCCGATTTTTGCTCGAGAATTAATCAGCCCGAGTTGCTCTCCGGAAAAGTCGGTCTAGAACCTGAGGAATAGATCGTGGCACAAAGTTAACCGATCGCCGGCTTTTTTTGGAGCAGAGATCCTAGCTGTTATACCAAGCTAACTCGCTCGCATTAATATTAATTTAATCAGGTCGCGATAGAGGTTGTGACCCCTCAAAGGCAGGGGCGCGCTTGTCCCTGCATCCAGTTAGCGGTATTAGCCAGCCAGCGGCTTATTACTAATTACAAAATTAGATGGGATCCGCAACTAGGGAAGAAAAACAGTAGCAAAGGTGACAGTCTGAAAACTGTCTGCTCCGAGCCTAGCCAAATCAAGGAACTTTTGCAACAATATAAAGGTCAACTAATCCTGGAGTTCGATTAAGCGAGCTAATTCCGCCCCATGAGTAACTCTCATTCTGTTTCTTGGACAAACGGTCCACAAGTAAACTCCGCTTCCCGACAAGCGGTAGTGCAGCCAGACCAACTCTCTAACGTCGATCTGGTATCGCTCTGTCAGGAAGGGCTGCGCCCGGATAGAACCGCATTTGCAGAGCTAATGCGCAGGTATCAGTCCCATGTAGAAAAAATTCTCTATCACTTGGCCCCAGACTGGCAAGATAGGGCAGATTTGGCGCAAGAAGTCTGGATAAGGGTTTATCGCAATGTCAAGCGGTTGAACGAGCCAGTAAAATTTCGAGGCTGGTTGAGCCGGATTGCTACAAATTTATTCTACGACGAGTTGCGGAAGCGCAAGCGCGTAAGGGACCCACTTTCTCTGGATGCTCCCAGAACGGTAGATGACGGCGAAATGGATTGGGAAATTGCTACGGATAGACCCGGTCCAGAAGAAGAGCTGACTACAAGAGAATTTTACGAACAATTGCACGAAGCGATCGCCGATTTGCCAGAGGTCTTTCGCACTACCATAGTCCTCCGGGAAATCGAAGGTCTGGCCTATGAAGAAATTGCCGAAATTACCGGCGTTTCTTTGGGAACGGTGAAGTCTCGAATCGCTAGGGCTCGTCAGCGTCTCCAATTGCAATTGCAAAAATACCTCGACAGTTAGGCATTGACAGTTAGGCATTATTGACAGTTAGGCATCCAATCGACATCGGAGAGGACGTGTAGCGCGATGGAACTCGCCCCCTTCCCCGTCCCTTTGCCTGGGTTCGATGTTAGTCGATCGATAGATGCCGATTTATAGATGTTCGAGAAGATTACGTTTTATTAAAAAAATCGCGAAAACGAAAAGCTCGGCTATGATGGGTGAGAAAATAGCTGCCCGAACGCGAGCTGTTAGCGCGAAGAAAGAGTCGGTGGTGGTAGTGAAATGATCCAGAAAATTGAATCGCACTATGCTCCCTCCCAATATGCTCCCAGGGAGCCCACCCCAAAAGGTTTAAAAGGTTTGCCAGAGGGGGTCAAGGGTTTGCCAAAAGAGCAATTAGCCCAGGGGGAAAAGTTAGCAATGGGGCTCTCGAAAAAAGTCGAGGGCAAGATTTATGAGTTATTAAGTTCCTATATTGATGGAGAAGCCACAGCAGCAGAACGTCGGCAAGTAAACCAGTTACTCGATAGCGATCCAGATGTAAAATGCTTGTATATGCAACTGCGGCAACTGGGTCAAAAGTTGCAAGGGACTCCAGTACCGCAAGGGCAAGAAGATTCGGTTGCAAAGACAGTTAAGCGGTTTTTCTGGATTCTGGATTGCCGCCGTCGCCGAGGAGCAATGGCTCTGGCAGGCAGCGCGATCGCAGCAGCGTTTGTGGCAGCTATACCGGGAATGATTCCCAGCCAGTCGGTGAGTTCGCAAATGGCGCAAGTAATAGAAAAGTCGCCAGCTTCGGAAGAACTGACTATCGCTTTGAATAAGCCAATAGTAGTTATTCCCAAAGCAGCGATCGCAGCTCCCGTTGGCCAGGAAATTCAGCTCGATCGCAGTATTGATTCGGGTAAAGCCGATAGATAAGCGGGTGTAGGGTGTAGGGTGTAGGGTGTAGGGAAAAACGATGCACCTGTATGTAGGGGCGATTCGCGAATCGCCCCTACATAGTAAGCTGTTACGCATTTAAATCGGCGACCCTTATTGCGACATGAAATGCCCAAACGAGCAAAACTGAGGGCTGAGAGCTCAGAGCTGAGAGCTCAGAGCTGAGAGCTAATATTTATTTCCTTCCCACCAACCATCAATTAGATCGATTCCGCCATTGGCGCGGACTCGTTCGGGATTCATTATGTAAGCCCAAGCCTGACCCAGAGAATTGCCATCGGTATCAAACACCTCGATTTCCTGCCGATTGTAATCATTGAGTTCTGGGGAAGAATTGGGATCGTAATCCTCAAGCCAATCTAGATTTGAGAGGATGCTGGGTTCGGTAAAAGAAAGAAGAAATCCGCGCACCTGGCGATCGCCAACAATCATGGCTGGGTAACCGCATAAAGAAAGATGAAAGAGTTGGCCGCGAGCGATCGCCGGTTGCGCGCTTGTCAGGCGATCGGCGCAATAAGACTGGTGGAAGCGTTCCCCAGGCTTGAGAGTGCCATAAACAAAAACCCTAATTTCTGATGCGGTCATTTTTCTATTTCCAGGTGCGATTTCTATTGACCTGGCCGGCTTCTCTATTATTGCTTTCCGGCGGACATGAGTAGGGGCGATTCGCGAATCGCCCCTAGGAGGATCTGGGCGATCGCGTCTATTCCCAGACTTCCTCAGTAGCAAACTATATTTACAGGACTTACTCATTAACACTATATCTGGTAGGGGCGAATGGCATTCGCCCCTACATAATGGATACATCTCTACAATTTGCGTAAGTCCTGACTTATGTATAGAGTTCGACGTGACAATTTGCGTAATTTAGGGCTGTATGTAGCACATAGGTCCACCCCACCCCCCCACACCCCACACCCTACACCCCACACCCCACACCCTACACCCCACACTCCAGCCACAATGTGCCAAAATTATCCATGTACAGCAACATATAAGCAAAAAACAGGAGTATCCCATCGTGGAGGAGCGATATAACCCGGCATCAATCGAGGAAAAATGGCAAAAAACCTGGGTGGAGCAAGGTCTAGACGAAACGCCAGATAAAGCGCCAGATAAAGCGCCAGAAGAATCGAAACCCAAATTTTATGCCCTATCGATGTTTCCGTATCCATCAGGAAACCTGCATATGGGTCATGTTCGGGTTTATGCGATCGTTGACGTGATTGCTCGACTCAAGCGGATGCAAGGGTATCGGGTCCTGAATCCGATGGGATGGGATGCCTTTGGTCTGCCGGCGGAAAACGCGGCGATCGACCGAGGAGTCCATCCGGCCAAGTGGACTTATCAAAACATTGCCCAGATGAAAGGGCAACTCCAGAAACTTGGCATCTCTCTGGACTGGAGTCGAGAAGTGACTACCTGTGCGCCGGACTATTACAAATGGACGCAGTGGATTTTTCTCCAATTTTTCCATGCGGGACTGGCCTACCAGAAAGAAGCGGCGGTAAACTGGGACCCTATTGACCAAACGGTGTTGGCGAACGAGCAGGTGGATAGCGAGGGTCGCTCTTGGCGTTCTGGTGCCAAAGTAGAGCGGAAACTGCTCAAACAATGGTTTCTCAAAATTACCGACTATGCCGAACAGTTATTAAATGACCTGGATAAGTTGACCGGCTGGCCAGAACGGGTCAAATTGATGCAGGCAAACTGGATAGGCCAATCCACTGGCGCTTATTTAGAATTTCCCATCGTCGGTACGGATGAGAAAATCGGCGTTTTTACTACGCGCCCGGATACTGTCTATGGCGTGACTTATGTGGTATTGGCTCCCGAGCATCCGCTTACTCCGCAGGTTGCGACTCCAGAACGCAAGGAAGCGATCGCCGCTTTTATCAAAGAAGTTTCCTCCGAAAGCGAGCTAGAAAGAACTGCTGAGAATAAGCCCAAGCGAGGAATTCCCACTGGGGGTACGGCTGTCAATCCTTTTACTGGAAAGGAAATTCCTATTTGGATTGCAGATTATGTCCTCTATGAATACGGGACTGGGGCGGTGATGGGCGTACCGGCTCACGATACCCGGGATTTCCAATTTGCTAAGGAAAACAATCTGGAGATTATAACGACGATCGCGCCTCCAAAGGCCGACGATGGTTCCCCAGAACCAGAGGCGGCCTATACGGAGCCGGGAATTATGGTCAATTCCGGGCAATTTGATGGAATGGCCTCTATAGAAGCGAAAAAGGCGATCGTTGCATTGGCCGAAGAAAAAGGCTTTGGCAAGGCTCGGGTGCAATATCGGCTCAGAGATTGGTTGATTTCTCGCCAAAGATATTGGGGAACGCCGATTCCTGCTATTCACTGTCCCAGTTGCGGTACGGTGCCGGTGCCAGAAGAGGATTTGCCGGTCACTTTGCCGGAGGATGTGGATTTTACCGGGCGCGGACTTTCGCCTTTGGCTCAGTTAGAAAGTTGGGTAAACGTGCCTTGTCCCAGTTGCGGCGAACCGGCAAAGCGGGAAACCGATACGATGGATACTTTTATCGATTCGTCTTGGTATTTCTTGCGCTATACCGATGCCAAGAACGACAAGGAAGCTTTCGCTCCGGAAAAAGTCAATGACTGGATGCCGGTGGATCAGTATGTAGGGGGAATCGAACACGCGATTTTACACTTATTATATTCGCGGTTTTTTACTAAGGTATTGCGCGATCGCGGTTTGCTCGACTGCGACGAACCCTTCGAGCGCCTCCTCACCCAAGGTATGGTTCAAGGAACCACCTACAAAAATCCGGTTACTGGCAAATACATTCCCCCGAATCTAGTAGAAGACTCCAGCAATCCTAAAGACCCCAATACTGGAGAAGCATTGCAAGTCTTCTATGAAAAAATGTCCAAGTCTAAATACAATGGCGTCGATCCGTTGCAAGTCTTGGAGGAATATGGAGCGGATACGGCGCGGATGTTTGTCCTTTTCAAAGCGCCGCCAGAAAAAGACTTGGAGTGGGACGATGCCGATGTGGAAGGGCAATATCGGTTTTTAAATCGCGTCTGGCGATCGGTCGGAGAGTTTGCTGCTTCCTCAGCTTCCCCGCCGGAGGCTAGCAAGGCTAAGTCCAAGCTCGGTAAAGCGGAAAAAGATTTGCGGCGGGCTGTTCATACGGCGATTAAGGAAATTTCCGAAGACTTAGATGGCAATTATCAATTCAATACAGCAATTTCCGAGCTGATGAAATTGAGCAACGCTATCTCTGAGGCTAGTTGCAAAGATTCGCCGGTTTATGGAGAAGGGATTCGGACTTTGATTCTGCTCTTGGCTCCCTTTGCCCCCCATGTTGCTGAGGAGTTATGGCAAGCTATTGGCGGAACTGATTCGGTTCACAAGCAAGCTTGGCCGCAGGTGGATGCGGCGGCCTTGGTGATGGATGAAATCACTTTGGTGATTCAAATTATGGGCAAAACCCGGGGAACTATCCAAGTTCCGGCGGATTCGGATAAGCAGACTTTAGAGAAACATGCCCGGGAGTCGGAGATTGCTCGGCGGTATATTGACGGCAAGGAGATTAAAAAGGTTATTGTAGTTCCCGGAAAGTTGGTTAACTTCGTAGTGGCTAAATAACAGTAGATTGCCTCCTAGCCTAGGGTGCTCTTGTGTGGGGTGCTCTTGTGTGGGGAAACTTCATACTATTTCAAATACCTTCGCCATTTTATCGTAGGGAGCGGTTGAACGAAGTGAAACCCAACGTCAAACCAACGTATTTGCGTTTGTTTCGTGCCTCAACCGCTCCCTACGAGATCGCTCTTATTTTTGATTTTGGCGAAGGTATTGATTTCCCGACCGCTTTTCTGTCGCCGGAAAGCCTTACGGGAAGAGAGGTTTTGGGATGTTCGTCGTGACGATCCCCGAGTGTGACCACAACGGCCACAACGGTGAAAAACCCTTAGAGTCAACACCCTACCCCTAGCCGTAGTTAAAGGAAATAGAAAACGCCCGTTTCTGCGGGCGTTTTTTGCTGTATTTTCGTTGTCATACTAAATCTGTTTAATCGCCCTAAATAAGCTTTCCCGTAGGACAGGCTTCCGAAAAGTCCCTGTCTAGTGCTGGGACTTTTCGGAAGCCTGTTCTACTAGGCTGATTAGATTAGATAAAGGCGGCAAATTTATTTTTGTGCAAATTTTATATCAAATCTGCGTAGCTGTTCCATAAATAAATCCCGTAGGGGCGGTGCCCCTACAAATATTGTAACTGTTTAACCGGATTTGATATTAGTTGATTTTTGTCAATCTTTGCTTTAATATACTGATGGAAATAAAGATTAAGCAAGGCCCATTATAGCAAGACCAAAACCGTGCAATTTCTGTAGGGAGCCGAGTGGCGATCGCTGGCCTGAGCCGAACGGGACAGGCAATTGTAGCGATCGCTGCCCCTACAAATTGCACGAATGATTTAGACCTGCTATAGATATCCTTGCTCCAACAATTGTAAAAAACATAATTAAAAGGAGAAAAAATGCTATCCCCTTTTGTGCAGCGAAAAATTGCTTTAGCATTCTATAAGTACGATAGAACGAAAAATGGACTGCTGGAGAAGGAAGATTTACTGCTAGTAGGTAAAAAAATTGCTGAGTCTTTTGATTTAAAAGAGAGCGATCGCAAATATAAAGAAATTCTCGAAACCTATAGCAAGGCTTGGGACAATTATCTGGCTGCTGCCGATACAGATGGAGATGGAAAAGTAAGTTTGCAGGAATTCTTTGAAGCCCGTGAGAAAATGGATTCCAGTCAAATTGCCAAAAATCAAGAAGTCAACAAACTGATGTTTGATTGCTTGGATGTGGATGGAGATGGTACAATTAGTTTCAAAGAATATGAGGCATTGTTGAAAGCTCTGGGGGAAACCAACGAGGAAATCATTAAGCACTGCTTTGATAATATGGATATAAACAAAGATGGTTCTATATCCCGCGACGAATATGCTAATCTCCGTAGCGGTTATTTTGCGTCAGAAGATCTAGAAGATCCATCAAAGTGGTTTTACGGCAGTTTTTAAGACTATAGCAATCCTACAAGCGTATCTGCCACCGTGTTTCTAACATATAGCAAATAATAATTTAGGATTTCTATTGCTTAGTTAATAGAAAGGCAATATACTTACTATTGCCCTTCTATTAAGATCGAAAGACATAATAATAACTGTTCGTAGAGTTAGTCGGTTATAGCGGTTCTCAAATAAGTGTAATCAACAATCGGACCCTAGAAACGTAGGGGCGACAGCATCCCCCTTGACCATCTCTGCTGTAAAACGGGGATTCTGATATTGGGATGCAACGCCGGTGACACCTCACATTAATTTGAGAAACGCTATATTGAAAAAAAATCAAACAAGATAGCTCTAACGAGTTTTAGCTCTAGTCCTCGCGAACAAGCGATCGCTCTGGAGGTTAGCTAAATTGACAAGCAGCTCAAGCATCCTGGCCGATATTTTAGAAAAAGCAGCTAGATCGGATCGAGGAATAACTTATATACAACTGGATAAGTCAGAAAAAAACCAATCCTATCAAGAATTATTTTTAGAATCACAACGAATTCTGTGCGGTCTTAGAAAAATAGGATTGCGTCCTCAAGAAAAAGTCGTTTTTCAAATTGAGTCTTATCAAGACTTTATTGCTGGGTTTTGGGGCTGCATTCTAGGCGGTTTTGTTCCAGTACCCGTAAGCAATATTAGCTATACAAACCAAAGCACCAACAAAACAGTTAGCAAGCTTTGCCATACATTGCAGATGCTGGATCGACCATTATTACTGACAGATGCCAGCTTTGCTGCTGAGATTCCTAATATACCCGAGCTTGCCGAGATAGGAAAATTTGAGGTACGGACAGTTGAGAAGTTGCGCGACTGCGAACCAGACAATAACTTGTACTATAGCCGACCGGACGATGTTGCGGTTATTATGCTAACTTCTGGTAGCACGGGCATACCAAAAGGTGTTGTACTTAGCCACCGAAATTTGTTGAGTCAAATTATAGGTTCGGTGGAAATGAACGGTTTTACCAGAGCAGATATTACCTTAAACTGGATTCCTATAGATCATGTGGCGGGGCTGATATATTTCCATATTCGGGATGTTTATTTAGGATGCCAGCAAATCCATCTGCCATTACAATTATTTCTACAAGATCCGCTTGTATGGCTGGATTGTATAGATCGATTTAAAGTTAACATTGCCTTCGGCCCAAATTTTGCCTATAGCTTGGTTAATGACTCTGTTGAAGCAATGCTTTTACAGAGTGACTTGGAGAATGCAGAGCGGCAATGGGATTTATCATCGATGAAATTTTTCTTGAATGGAGCTGAAGCTATTGTTGCTAAAACAGCGCGGCGTTTTTTGCAGTTGCTAGCTCCTTACCGACTAGCTCCTACAGCTATGCGCCCTTCTTGGGGAATGGCAGAGGTTTCCTCCGGTGTCACTTTTTCCGATCGCTTTTCACTCTCTTCAACTACGGACGAAGATTTGTTTGTGGAAGTAGGAGCGCCCATTCCTGGAGTCGATTTGCGGATTGTCAACGACCAAAACCAGTTAGTTGCAGAGGGAAAAATTGGTGCATTACAGGTCAAGGGTTTAACCGTCACATCTGGTTATTATCAGAATGAAGAGGCCAATCGAGAAGCTTTCACTAAAGATGGATGGTTTAATACGGGTGACTTGGGGTTTCTCAAAGATGGGCGTCTAACAATTACCGGGCGGCTCAAAGATGTTATTATTATTTTTGGGAACAATTATTATAGCCATGATATTGAGGCTGCCGTAGAAGAGCTAAAAGGAGTCGATATTAGTTATACTGCTGCTTGTGCAGTCAGAGACAACGGCAGCAATACCGATCGATTGGCAGTGTTTTTTAGTGCTATTGACAGCCAGGATAATTCTTTAAAAGCATTGATGGATAAAATCAAGGAAAAGATTAAGACAAAGATTGGATTGACTCCAGATTATCTGATTCCGCTTGCCAAAGAAGAAATTGCGAAAACGGCGATCGGCAAAATTAAGCGCCAAGAACTTAGAAAAAGATTTGAGTCTGGAGAATTCAATAGTATCTTGAATGACACAATCTAGTGCAGCGCGGCAGAAATAATTCACCAGCTCTCTTGTGGTCGAAAGCCAAGCTACAAAAGCATTTTGAATTTTGAATTTTGAATTTTGAATTCCGCGTAGCGGCACTAGGCTTTTTGGGCGTTTTAAAAACAGGTATTCCCTAGGAAAAGTATGCCAGCCTGGATAGGGGCTTTTTGGATGCCTTTCCTACGGGATATTCTATTTTTTTGGGTTATTTAATGAGATTTGATATTACTTCAAGCTAGAATTGTTTGCAAGGAGTCTAAGGCAAATGCATCTGTTAAGGTAAAAGCTCCACCATTGAGGGTCAAACCAGTGACCCCTTTTACAACGCCAATTACCTCGTCATTCTGGCTGAGACCGGCGGTGCCATCATCGTCAACTCGAATAGCAGTGCTGCCGGAGAAGAGACTGGTGTCTAAAACATAATTGACGGTGCTATTGAGTTGAATGGTATCTTGTCCGAGAGTAAACCCGTGAATTACTGCGAAATCATTTACTCCCGGGCTAGCGGTGTTGCCATCGCTGTAAAATAGCTGTCCCGTACCTCCGAGGACAAAGGTATCGTTTCCTAAGTCTCCAGATAAGCGATCGATTTCTCCAGAACCGAGACCGGATAGGGGATCGACTCCAATTAAGACATCATCGCCTTTGCCACCAAAGATACCATCGTTTCCGCTACCGCCGATGAGAATGTCATTGCCTTGATTGCCGTTGAAAATATCATTTCCACCGCCGACGGCGATCGTATCATTGCCATCTAGACCGAGAATGAGATCGTTGTTACCGGGATCGCCCCCACCAGTGCTGAAGCTGAAGTTATCGATGATGCCTCCACTGAGTTGGATTCGAGCGATCGCTACTCCGCTCTCAAAAGAGACAAAATTAGCGGGGTCGCCGAAGCTAGTGGGCGCGTTGCTAGAGACGCTTCCCAAGGAATTACCCTGGCTGTCAAACGCTTCTGCTGTAAAAGC
The DNA here is from genome assembly GCA_010672965.1 of Oscillatoria sp. SIO1A7. Lineage (GTDB taxonomy): Bacteria > Cyanobacteriota > Cyanobacteriia > Cyanobacteriales > Laspinemataceae > SIO1A7. The sequence continues at coordinate 62,866 of JAAHFN010000015.1, read as the reverse complement.
TCCGCCGGTACTTTGGCTTACATAGAAAAACTGGACTGAGGTGGCAGGGTTATCGAAGGTAATCGTACCGGGATTGTTGCCCAAGACATAGGAGAACGACCCGGAGGCATATAGGCGAGAGTCGCCCAAGACAGCAATTTCTCCGCCCTGAAAGTTAGCACCTCCCTCGGAAAATTGGGTGCTGCCGGATTGGGTAAATTCGATGGTGGTTTGAGTGGGAGCGGCTCCCGAGATTATTTCATTATTGGCTAGACCGTCCAGGGAGCGAAATGGGCTATCGGAGTTATCGGAGTTACTGGCAACAATTTGACCGCGAATTTCCCCAGCCGGAAACTCTTGGGTGTGGGTATTGAGGTAGAGGGAGACATCTGCTCCTGGAGCAGCATTTTGAAGCTGACCGATAAAGTTGCTCAAAGGCTCGTTGCCACTATCGGTCTGTTCCCATATTCCAGTGATGGATACGGCACCGCCAGGGAAAAAAGCAATATTGCGATCGTCGAGGTCTTGGTCGGGATCGAAGATGCCAAAAGCCACTGGGGCATTGACGCCTCGGGCTCCCGGGTGGAAGTGCAGTCCAGTGACATCATCGCCAGTATCCGGGGTTTGGGCAGGTTGACCCGCAAGGGCGCCAAAGTCTAAGCCCACAATAGTGATGTTGTAGCTTAGAGCCGTACCGCTGGCGTCGAGTTCTAGGTTGGCAAAGCCGTAGGCCAATGAATTGTTGCTAGGTACTTCCTGGCTGCCATCTAAGATAGAAATAAAACTGTTCATAAATATTGCTGCTATTTGTCAAATTACTCTTGTTTGTTCTCTGCCGTCGGCGGTTTCTAGTTTTTCTCAGTTTAGTAATAAGAGATTAAGGCGATCGCAGGATGAGTTTACCCTGAGAAAATCCTAAGAATTTCGCGAATCAGGCGTAGGGAGAGGGGAAAGTTTTATTTGAGGCGAGTCAGGCCGTGGTTAAGGGCCGCTACATAGCAAGACACTTCCCGCACGCCATCCAAAGGCGATCGCCCTGGGAGGCATGTTTGCGAGACTCCTGCAAGGTCCTGCAAGGTTTCTGCTTTTGCTCGCTATCATAAAAATCTATATATGCGCTTGCCAATACTACCATGAATAACGATCGCTCCTCTTCCCTGCTACCAGTACCTTTAGGTTTGTTGAAAATTGACGAGGAGGTAAATAGCGCCAATGGCGTTCGCCCTGTTTGGTTTTCCTTGGTATTGCCCACCTACCAGGAAAGTAAAAATGTCCCGACTGTAGTCGAGCGTTTAACCGAATTACTCGATCGCAAAATACCGGGAGAATACGAGCTGATTGTTGTAGATGACGATAGTCCCGACAGAACTTGGGAGGTTGCTCAATCGCTAATGCCAGACTATCCCCAACTCAGGACAATGCGCCGCATTAAGGAAAGAGGTTTATCTACTGCAGTGATTCGCGGTTGGCAGGCGGCTGAAGGAAAAATATTGGGAGTGATTGATGCGGATTTACAACATCCTCCCGAGGTATTACTGCAGATGCTAGATGGGATGGAGAAGGGAGCGGATTTAGTAGTTGCCAGCCGTCATGTAGAAGGAGGCGGCGTTAGCGACTGGAGTTTTATACGGCGATTTTTGTCCCGAGGCGCGCAGACTATTGGCTTAGTTATCTTGCCCGGGGTGGTGGGAAGAGTATCCGACCCGATGAGCGGCTATTTTATGGTGCGCCGAAGCGCGATCGCTTTTCAAAAAATGAATCCTCTGGGTTATAAAATCCTTATCGAAGTTCTAGGGCGTGGCAAAATCAGGGAAGTCGTCGAGGTGGGCTATGTGTTTCAAGAACGCCAAGAAGGTGAGAGTAAGGTTACTTGGAAACAATATCTAGAGTATCTGGGGCACTTGGTTCGCTTGCGCCTGGACTTGTGGCAAATTGGCCGGTTTGTCCGCTTTGGGGTAGTGGGATTTAGCGGCGTGTTTGTGGATATGGCCGTACTTTACTTGCTCAGCGATCCCAGCACTTTGGCTTGGGGTCTGACTCGCAGCAAGATTATTGCCGCCGAAGTGGCTATCGCCAATAATTTTCTCTGGAATGATGCCTGGACTTTTGCCGACATATCTAGAGGACAGAAAGGCTGGCGGCAGCGCGGCAAGCGGTTTTTAAAGTTTAATATAGTCTGCTTGGTAGGACTGACCCTAAATGTGTTGCTATTAAATTTACTGTTTAATCTGTTTGGGGTGAATCGCTATCTGGCTAATTTAATTGCGATCGCAGCCGTTACCGTCTGGAATTTCTGGCTCAACCTGAAGCTAAGCTGGCGAGTGACGGAAATTAAAAAATGATTTGCATTTTGACTTTTGACTTATTACCTTGAGACTTTTGACTTAAAATTCAAAACTTAAAACTCAAAACTCTTTGGGAACTCCTAAGGGGGAGATGCCTGCGATCGCTCTTAAATTTTGGCAGCGAATCAGTTCGGAAAAGCTCAAGCTAGGACGCCTTTCAATTTTGGCAGCAGTTTCGATAGCGGCCAGGAGATGGGCGGCGGCCTCGGTTTCCGAGTAGCCGCGTCGCTGGGCGACTTGTATCGCTGCTTCGTCCGCTGCCAACTCGGACTGGGTACTGCGGTTGTTGCGCCAGATTTGGGAGCCAGCGAAGAAACTCAAGCCACCAGCGGCGATTGCCCCCACTGGATCCGCTCCGGCGAGTTCTATGAGGCTGCCCAAAAAGCCAGCGATCGCTACTCCTTGATATAGGTCTAGCTTCAACCACTGGACCCTTTGTAGCCAAGTAACGGTTCGCAAGAGTAGCAAATCTCTTTGGGGCAGCGATAGCTGGCTCCAAAGGTCAAAATTAATAAAAATCGGCCATTCCTGCCTCCAAGGGACGGGAAAAGGACAATCTATCGCTTTGGGCATTTCCGGCTTGGAAGTAATTTTGGCGTTCATGCGACCGCTGGCCGGCATCACATCCAACAGGCGGGGAATTTCAATCGCTGGATCCATGATGGTCTCTATCGAACTGATGGCCTATTCTATCGAAGAAGGCTTGGTCTTGCCTAAATATTACTTATTCTCTTATTCTCATTATTTCAATCATTAGTTAACGATCGGCAACTCAATATGTCGTTTTGGTATTTTTGGCATAAAATATATTGGAAAAATAAACTTGCGTTTTTCGCAGGCGAGAAACAGTTCCAGAATCTCATGTTGCACAGATGAACCGCAAAGGATTTGAGAGCGGATTGAATTTTCCGACTGAAAATTATTGATGCATTATGGAGTTCACCGCATTATTAACAAACGATCGAGTTTTTTGGCAGTGACTTAGATCGCATTTTACCGCTACAGATACTGACCTGACTGGCAGGATATCAGCTATGGTGAATAGGTTGCGAATATTTTTGGCGATCGCGGTTATTAGATCCGAGCTAGTTTTGTCAAGCAGTAAGTTTGTATCTGCAAAATAGATTTTTGAGTACCGTACATACTTTTTCAAAATAAAATATTAAATCCCACATTCCACAAGCAATTCTTATCTAAGTATTTTCTACAGGTTAATTAGATTGAGAATACTAATAAGTTTAAATGTAGCATATTTTCAATATTGAATTGATAAACCGAATCCCAACCTATAAAATCATTGCTATAGTTATATAAAACAATTAGATAAAAATATGGGGATTAACCCCTTAGGGGCTAATCCCCATATTTCTATCAGTTTATCCCTGTATTACTACAATTGTTCCTGGGCATATAATAGCTGCCAAAAAAGGTTTCAGTTCTTTTTAAGGTTGTTGATTGGACTATTAGGAGATGAAGCATATATAAAGGTCTAGCTCAGAAATATTGCCTAGGATGTCACCCGATCGCGGCTTAACCCAATCAAGGCCCAAAATAAATGCTATATAGCTGTGTTTTTTACTGTCATTTAAATTCTGTATTTTTTTGAGGTGGGCTTGTAAAGAAAATGTGAGATATGGTATGGTGATTATACTGGGATGACAAAATACAGCTAAATGTCATAAGAGCCATGTAGGAAATAGAGTGAAAAATGAATGTGCAAACAGAGGTCCAAAAAAAGATTAAAATACAAACAAGTTAAGAGTTGTATGTAGCCAAATTTTAAATAAAAAGAAGAGCATTCGAAACCCAACAAAACTGTCGCTATTGTTGGGTTTCGTTCCCGGGCCGCTCCCTACATTCCTATGTATCCCTTGCAAAATTGAAATGCTCCCGATCGCATCTCCAAATGTGACTTTAAAAGCATAAAAAGCTAGGCACGCAGTTGCCCCATCTTCCCTCCTGCCTCTTCTGCCTACACCTACACCTTACACCCTACACCCTTACCATGCCCGACCTCGCTGACATCCCCGGACTTTCTGCTTTGCGATCGCATACAAAAGGCGATCGGCGCATCAAAATTGCCGTTCTTGACGGGCCAGTAGAACTAGAACGCGCTTGCTTTCAGGGAGCTAATCTCACTCGCATAGATCCCTACTGGGCCGAGGCTATAGAAGCCGACTCCCAAGATCTGGAAACTTTTCTGGAAATAGAAAATAGCGATAAAAGCGACAAGGAAAAAAAAGAAATGCTGGCTGCGGCTGTCCCCGACGAAAATATTCGCGGCAGCCTTTACCTACGCTTCCACGGCAACCATATTATTAGTGTTATTTGCGGACAACCGGATTCTCCCGTAGAAGGCATCGCCCCTAGCGCTACGGTTATCAACATACCGATCGCCTATTCTATAAATGATGGTCTTAACCCCCTCAATATATCCCGTGCCATCAGCACCGCGATCGAACAAGGGGCTAACATTATTCACTGCAGCGTTTGTCACCCCACCCAAAGCGGAATCGCCCAAGAGTTTATAGACAAAGCCATCCGCCAAGCGCAACAAAATAATATTCTAATAGTCGCTCCCGCTGGCAACAATAAAGGAGAGTGCTGGTGCATTCCCGCAGTCTTGGACAATGTTCTGGCCGTTGGCGCGATGAAAGATACGGGGGAACCATTAAAAATTAGTAATTTTGGGGGCAAGTATGCCACTCAAGGGATTATTGCACCGGGAGAAAATGTCCTGGGGGCGCAGCCGGGAACCGACGAACCCGTCCGCAAAAAAGGCACCAGTTGCGCCACGCCAATTGTCACGGGCGTTGCAGCTTTGCTGATGAGTTTACAACTGGAACGGGGAGCCGCTCCCGATGCCGAAGCTGTCCGTGCTGCCCTTACTAATAGTGCTATCCCTTGCAACCCAGAAGAAGTAGAGGAACCGGAACGCTGCTTATTGGGACGTATTAATATTTACGGAGCTTACGAACTGCTAACAGGAACCCGATTGACAGAAGAAACCTTGGCAGCAGAAGCGATCGCCGGAGAAGTTACCAGCAATATTCCCCTAACAAAAGCACCGATGGGAGACGGAGAAGCGCTAATGGGAGAAGCGATCGCCGGAGAAGTTACCAGCAATATTCCCCTAACAAAAGCGCCGATGGGAGACGGAGAAGCGCTAATGGACTTGCGCAGAAATAAAGTACCAGTCCAAGAGCGTTCTTCGATCGCTACCGTTCGGGCTGAGCGGAGTCGAAGCACAATGGGAGAAGCAACAGAGGCAAGAACTGGAGAAAATTATCTAGAAGCGATCGCGGAGGATATCCAAGGGAGAATCGCAAAGAGTCTTGAAGAAAGAATCGCTGCCAACAATACCTACGATAGCAATGCTTATAATAGCAAATCCTATAATAGTAGTGCCATTGTGGCGAGCGAAATTTCTCCCAGCTTGCGATCGAATCTCATTTACTCCTTGGGAGTTTTGGGATACGATTTCGGCACCGAAGCCCGCCGCGATAGCTTCAAACAATTTATGCCCGCCGTCACCGTGGGTAATACCCAGGTTCCCGCCAATCCCTACGATTCCCGCCAAATGGTGGAATATCTGGAAGACAACCCGTGGGAAGCCAAATCTCTTATCTGGACTTTGAACCTGGAACTCACGCCGATTTATGCTATAGAGCCCGTGGGAGCATTTGCCGCCAATATCTATGAGACGATGCAATATATGCTGGCCGGTCAGACCTTATCTGCAGGAGACGAAGACTATATCGAACGAGTCAGTATTCCCGGCAAGCTTACCGATAAAACCGTTAAGCTCTTTTCCGGTCAAATCGTGCCGGTTGTCAAAGTCAATACCCCCCGAGGGATGTACGGTTGGAAAGTCAACACTTTAATTGAGTCTGCATTGCAAGCGGTTAGTGCGGAACAGGCAGAAGCCGACGAAACTATAATGCGCCGTTCCCTCACCAGTTTCCTCAACCGCGTTTATTACGATTTGCGCAATTTAGGGCAGATGGCTCGCGATCGCGCCCTGAATTTCGCCGCCACCAATGCTTTCCAAGCCGTGCAAGCTTTCTCTCAAGCAGTGGCCAACGGCATGGAACTGGATAGTATTAATGTGGAAAAAAGCCCATTCTGCCGCTATGGCAGCGACTGCTGGGATGTAAAGCTGAAATTTTTTGACCCGGAAAACAGTCGTCGTGCCAAAAAAGTATTTCGCTTTACTATTGACGTTAGCGATCTAACTCCAGTTACCTTGGGTGAAGTACGTTTTTGGTCTGTATCCCAGTAGGGAAAGAGAGATTGGGGAGTGTGGGAGGTGTGGGGAGAGGGGGAGGATGGGGAGGAGAATATTCTGCGCCTTCTTCCCACACCTCCCACACCTCGTAGGCGTAGCCGCCCTTTCGCGGCAAGGCGGCCTCCCACACTTCCCACACTTCCCACACTTCCCACCCCTCGCACACTTCCCACCCCTCGCACACTTCCCACACACCCCACACCCCACACCCCACACCCTACACCCCACACCCTACACCCCACACCCCAAACCCTAACTAGGGCATAATAGCGATCGTCTTGAATGGGGAAATAGCGATGGATGTTATTCCGGCGATCGATTTATTAGAAGGACGCTGCGTGCGGCTGTATCAGGGAGACTACTCGCGATCGCAAGTATTTAACGAAGACCCGGTGGCAGTGGCGCGGCAATGGGTAGAACAGGGGGCCACTAGGCTGCATTTGGTAGATCTCGACGGAGCCCGTGCCGGAGAGCCCCGCAATCTAGAAGCAATTGAAGCGATCGCCAAAACCGTTCCCGTCCCGGTCCAAGTTGGTGGCGGACTGCGCAATTATTCTTCAGTAAGCAATACTCTTGCTCTAGGCGTCGAGCGAGCAATTTTGGGCACCGTCGCCGTAGAAAATCCCGATTTAGTCGCCGAACTCTGTCAAGAATTTCCCGCGCAAATAGCTGTCGGTATCGATGCCCGCAAAGGCAAAGTAGCAACCCGTGGCTGGCTGGAAACTTCCGAAGTTTTAGCCACAGACCTGGCAAAGAAAATGGCTCAATTGGGCGTGGCTGCTATTATCTACACGGATATTCACCGCGATGGCACCCTCACTGGACCTAATATTACCGCTTTGCGAGAGCTAGCTGGCGCGATAGAAATTCCTATTATTGCCTCTGGAGGCGTCAGTTCTGTTACTGATTTGCTAAGTTTACTGGCGCTGGAGCCTAGCGGGGTGACTGGCGTTATTGTCGGTCGCGCTCTTTATACCGGAGACGTCTCTCTCCAAGATGCGATTCAGGCAATCGGCCAAGGTAGAATTCAGGATATTCCCCCAGATTTTAGTCTTTCTAGCTTTGCTTGAAAAAACAGGGGATAATCTAACGCTATCTTGACAAATATTAATCATGGCTCGATTGAACGGGAAAACTGCTGTTATTACAGGTGGTACGTCGGGAATTGGATTTGCAACGGCTCGACTCTTTCTTGAAGAAGGGGCTCGGGTCATAGTCACCGGACAAAATGAAACTCGCCTGCAAGAAGCCGCTCAAAAGCTTGGGGACAATGCAAGCCCGGTGCTGGCCAATGTAAAGAACTTGGCAGAGTTGGATCGCCTTGCCGAACGGGTTGCGGAAATTTTTGGCTCGATAGACGTTCTCTTCGTGAATGCAGGCGTAGCGAAAGTGGCTCCTTTTAAACAGGTAACCGAAGCCAGATTTGATGAAGAAATGGCCATTAACCTTAAAGGTGCATTTTTCACGGTGCAAAAGTTGGAACCCGTTATGAAAGATGGCGGCAGCATTATTTTGACCACTACCTGTCTAGACCAAACTGCAATGATGGGCGAGAGCGTTTATTCGGCCTCTAAAGCAGCGGTTCGCTCTTTGGCGCGCTCCTTTAGCCTCGAACTCCTCGATCGCAAAATCCGAGTTAATGCGATCGCGCCCGGTGCGATTGAAACGCCGATCTGGAGCAAAATAGAAATGCCCCAAGAGGCAATGGAACAAGCCGCACAGCAAGTAATTGCTCGGACTCCAGCAGGTCGCTTTGGCAAGCCAGAAGAGATTGCCAAAGCCGTATTGTTCTTAGCGAGCGACGATTCTTCTTTCATGCTGGGCGAGGAAATTTTGGTCGATGGGGGTTGGGCAACCCTATAAATTAGGGTGTAGGGTTTGGGAAGTTTGGGGTGTAGGGTGTGGGAAGGGTGGGAGGTGTGGGGAGAGGGGGGAGTGTGGGAAAGGTGGGAGGTGTGGGAAGTGTGGGAAGTGTGGGAGGCCGCCTACGAGGTGTGGGAAGTGTGCTGAAAGTTCTCCCCTCTCTCCCCTCTCTCCCCACAGTTCTCCCTCTCCCCACACTCCCCACACTCCCCCATCTTTCTTCCCCCTCTCCCCACACTCCCCCCTCTCCCTCCCCACACTCTGCCTTTTTCAGCAAACCCTACCTATATATATAGAAGCATTGGGGGCAAACGATGAGCAAGTTGACTGGATTGCTAAGACCATTTTTGAATTTATTTTTGAAACCGAACTGTCCTTTATGCGATCGCCCTGCAGAGGAGGTGTTGTGCAAATATTGCCATCGGCAGTTGATGCGCTGCCAATTTGCTAGGCCGGAGCAGTTCTGGTCGGGAAAGCTACCGGCATTAATCTGGGGGAAATACGGCGGAGTGATGAAACGGGCGATCGCTGCTATGAAATACCAGAATCATCCCGAACTCGGTCAACTCTTCGGTCTAGCTCTGGCCGAAGCATGGCTGAACTCAAGCCCATATCGCCGTGCTGGCAAATTAACGGTTGTTCCGATTCCCATGCACCCGAAAAAACTCCAGGAGCGAGGATTCAACCAAGCGGAATTAATTGCTAAAAGTTTTTGCGATTTGACCGGCTATCCAATGGAGGCAGGAGGTCTGGAGCGAACTCGCCAGACGCAAGCTCTGTTTGGTTTATCTGCAGAAGAGCGATCGCGTGAAATTTCCGGCGCTTTATCTGTCGGCAAGGTATTTCGCCGCCGCCCTCCGCGAGGTGCCGTATTGCTAATCGACGATGTTTATACCACCGGCACCACCTGTCGAGAAGCGGCCGAGGTTTTACAGGGGCAAGGAATATCGACTTATGGGATAGCTGCGATCGCGACGACAGGGGATAAGGGGACTGGGGTAAAAGTCAAAAGTCAAAAGTCAAAAGTGAAGAAACACACTCCCTCCGTTCGCCAGTTCGCGGGGCGCGTAGCCTGCCCTCCGGAGGGTATAGCGCAATCGCCTATTCACTATTAACCTTTGACTTTTGAACTTTGACTTTTGACCTTTGACTTTTGATCTTTGACCTTTGACTTTTGACCCTTGACTTTTGACCCTTGACTATTAACCTTTGACTTTTGACCTTTGACTTTTGACTTTTGACTTTTGACCCTTGACCCTTGACTATTAACCTTTGACTTTTGATCTTTGACCTTTGACTTTTGACTTTTGACCTTTGACTTTTGACTTTTGGCTTTTGACTTTTGACCTTTGACTTTTGACTTTTGACTTCCAATTCCCAATGCCCAATGCCCAATGCCCAATGCCCAATGCCCAGTTCAATTAAATTCCATGACTTTTGCCGATGACCCAATGGCGGCGGAAAAAGCGAGCGAGGTCTGTCTCTTCTAGGGGTAAATAAATAGGACGACCGTGGGGACAGGTGCGGGGATTGCTAGTCTGCTGCCATCGGTCTAAAATATCTTGCATCTCTGGCAGAGTCAGAGGGGTGCCATTGCGGATGGCGCTGCGGCAGGCGGTTGCAACTTGGGCGGCTTCCAAATCTCCGGCTAAGCTCAGTTCGTAGAGAGCGTCGGTGCAGTCTTCCCGCTCTACGAGCAGTTCTGGAGCGCTGCGTACTGCCCAAAGTCGATCGCCAAATTCGCTCGTGTCCAATTCCAATCTTTCCAATTGTTCGAGCTGAGCTTTGGATAGGTTGGCTAAAATTGCCGGCGCTTCGAGGGGAACGAGCTGCCAGCTTGCTTGCAATTGCTCGTACAAAATCCGTTCGTGAGCGATGTGCTGCTCTACCAACCAGACACCGCTGGGATGTTCGGCTAATATATAAGTGTTATGGAGTTGAGCGATCGCCCGCAATTGGAGCGGATTGCTCGCTTTTTCTTGCTGCGACCGGCCAAAACGGTAAGAGCCTTTTTCTTCCGAAGCTTTGAGCAGGCCGACGATACGGTCTTGGGCTGCAGCGGGAGCCGCTTCGGCATTCAGACGCAGGGCAAGAGCTATAGCTTCTTTAATCTTCTCCTGCCACCAACTTAGATTCTGCAAATAAATTTCTTCCTTCGCCGGATGTCGGTTCCAGTCAATTTGGTCTGCAGTAACTTTCAAGTCTAAGAAGCATAAGGGATAGCGATCGCGGGGCAAAGTGCGGCCAAAGGCTCCTATAGCTACTTGTTCCAATTCCGGCGATCGCACCAAACGCCCGTTTACCGCCACCTTCACCCAATCCGGCCTGCGTCGGTGGCAGCGATCGGGCAAACCCATAGCCAAGGAAAGTCTATTTTCTTTTTGATTATCTCTTGGTAGATTTCTTGTTGATTTTTTTTCTAGATCGGTTTGGCCAGAATCTTCCCCAAACTGCTTCTCGCCATAAGCGCTGCTGTCTTCCATAACTAGAGCAGAATCCTGGCCAAACTGCTTCTCGCCAAACTGCTCCTGGCCATAAGCGCTGCTGTCTTCCATAACTAGAGCAGAATCTTCCCCAAACTGCTTCTCGCCATAAGCGCTGCTGTCTTCCATAACTAGAGCAGAATCCTCCCTCGACTTTTCTTGAGAGCCAGCCTCAGTAGCTTCGATCGCTTGGGTATAATTTTTCTCGGGCGGATCCGATGGATTGCCAAGAGCTAAAGACAAATATTCTAAATCGCTGGGTTCGACGCCACGGAGAATTTGGGGCAATATTTGTTTTGCGGTTTTGCCCGGACTAATTGCAAACCAGGGGCGATCGCTTTTTTCTACTCGCCAAGTAACCTGGGGATGGCAGAGGGCAATTTTTTCGATAGTGAGCTGCACCATTCGTAACTGTTGCGCTGGGGAGGTAAAGCTGCGACGAACCGGGAAGATGCCAAACAAGTTGGAAACAGTAACAACAGTACCGGGAGCGATCGCAGCCGGTTCCAACTGCAATCCTTTTCCTTGAGAGTTATAAACTACGCGCCACCCTTCGCCTCCAGGCACGCAGCTTCTAATTTCCAAATCGGATAACTGAGCTAAACTGTGGAGCGCTTCGCCGCGAAATCCCAAGCTAGTAATTCGGCGCAAATCGTCCAAAGCTTGAATTTTGCTAGTAGCGTGAGCCGTCGCCGCTTTCTGCAAATTGGGCAAATCCATGCCAGTGCCATTGTCCGCCACTTGCAGCCGCCAGAGGTCGGGCCACAGAGACACTACAATTCGAGTAGCCCTCGCATCCAGAGAATTTTCTACCAGTTCTCGCAATGCGGCGGCCAGGGAGTCGATAACTTCACCGGCGGCGATGAGATTGACAACTTCTACGGGCAGGGGTTGAATCGATGCCATGAATAATTAGGGTGTGGGGTGTAGGGTGTGGGGTGTAGGAAGAAAGAGGGGGGAGGGAGGGTGGGGAGAGCAGCAAAAGAGCGCATAGCCTGCCCTCCGGGCAATCGCCCCTACAAACAAGAAGGTTCTAAACCATCGTAAGTTGTGCAATAAAACTCAATTCCGCTCTTCCCAATTCCGCTCTTCCGCTCTTCCCCATTCCCCATTCCCCATTCCCCATTCGCGACACCCTACATCCTAATCTTACCGACAGCCCGGGTGTCTTAATCCGTTTCCATCGAGATCCTCAGTTATCCCCTCGCGAGGATTCGCAGTTAAAATAACCGTCCCATCCTCCGCCTGGGTCCAACCCGTCGCCTCGATAATCTGGGAAGGGTGGGAGGTGTGGGGAGGGTGGGGAGTGTGGGAGGTGTGGGGGGGAGCCGCCATCGGAGAGCGGACCGAGACGGGAGAATTTTCTTGAGTTCTTCCTCTACTCCACAGCCTCCCCACCCTTCCCCCTCTCCCCACACCTCCCACACTCTCCGACATCTCGGCCCACTCCACTACAACCCCAGACCCATTTAGGGGCTCGGCGGGATTCGGTGGCAAACCGCCGCGTCCGGTTATGGAAAAAGAACTGTTTTGGTTTGCAACTGCACATATATCTCGATCTATCAATCCTTCCACATCCACAAAGTTGCTCGGGACTCCGACAATGCCTTGACTTTCAATTTCTGGCGAATTTATTTCTATCTGTCCGCTTAAATCGGGATTCTGCTGAGAAATCGCCGTAATGTCGCTCTTGGGGGTCAGGCTTTCCCGGACTTCCAGACCAAAAACTCCCGTAGCGTTAATTTGGATAAAACCCCCAAAGCCTTCAAAGGCATTGGCAGATATGTCGCTATTTCTCGAACCAACTAAAAAATCTGCATTGAGAACAATATTGCCACCATCGCCGCCCGCTCCTTGAGTGCCTGCATTGGTAGTTATAGAACTATTGCGATCGTGCGTCAACAGATCCGTAACCATTACCTCGATATTGCCGCCATTTCCCGAGTCAGTATTGGCTTGAATTCTCCCTTGGCTCAGTTCCAGAGACGAAGCTTTAATTGCTATATTCCCTGCCGTTCCTCCTTGAGCGCTACTGGAAACCGCCCCACCGTTGCGAAAAGAAACAATGCCATTGGGGGCATTAATAATAACATCTCCGGCCTGTCCGCTTCCTAGGGTAGTCGTTTCAATAAAAGCACTATTGCTCAGATCTAGGGAACCAGTAAGGATAACTATTTTTCCTGCATTTCCCTCAGAGTCGGCCGAGCCAACATCGCTAAACAAGCTGCTCAAACCAGTCATCGAAATAGCTCCATCTACTTGCAGCAATATTTCTCCTGCGTCCCCTTGGCCAAAGGTTCCCGAGTCCAGAGTCGAACCGCTGCTTATGGAAACCGAGCCAGCTTCAATGCTAATACTGCCTCCGTTCCCCGTTGCCTGTTGTCTAACGTTGCTCGTTATGGAAGACCGACTCAAAGATACGCTATCTCTAGCCCGAATACTTACCAAACCAGCATCGGCGGCTCCCGAGGTACTTGTTTCTATATAGGCTCCATCAGTTAAAGAAAACGAGCCAGTAGATATAGCAATTTCTCCGCTGCCCGTACCTTCGATATTTTCAGATTGAGCCAACAAGGCAGTTTGGTTATCTATTGTTGTCATCACTAGATCGAACGTCATGTCGGCTTGCTCCTGAGTTAACCCTGCCGCCAATAAAATTGCTTCTGCTTGTCCCCTGCTCGATTCCAGATTATCATTGTTACCGAGTAGGGTCAAAATGTTGTCACTGGCAAAAGCCTCTATGATTAGGTCTGTTTGTTCCTGAGTTGCTCCAGCTTGTCCCAGAATATTCTCAAATAGGATAGACCTGTCTGTATTTAATTCTCCCGATATTGCCACCCTGTCCGTGGCATTAATAGTTATGCTCCCAGCCCTTCCCCTACCAAAAGCCGTCGTTAGGATTGTGGCACCAGTCATTAGCTCTAATATGTTGCTCTCGATCCTGATGTTTCCTCCCGGAAAATCGTTTTGAGTTGTAGCGCTCAACTCTGCCCTATCCGACAGTATAAATCTATTAGTTGATATTACAATATTCCCACCTTTTCCTAGGGCTGTTGCCGTACTGTCGGTGGATACTTGACTGTTGTTTGATATAACAAGACCGCCGTTATTAACCTGTAAAAAAATATTTCCGGCATTTCCTAGGCGACTGGTAGTTGCGGCTACTTGAGATCTATTAACTATGGCCAGATTTTCTATTGCTCCGATCGCTATGTTACCCGCATTAATTGGAGTAGCCTCATTGGCATTAATGGCCTGATTGTTAGCCGCTATAACAGAGCTATCGATTAAAACAGTTCTGGGAAAGATGAAGTTTTCTGCTTGTTCGTCAAATATGCCAATTGAGGTCGAACCGATATTGCCCGTGCTGGAAAGATTACTTTGGACAATAGAGACCCCTTCCCTAGCAGCGATCGAAATATCTCCCGCCAATCCAGAACTAGAATTAGCAGTATTGATAGTTGCTTCGTTTAGCTCGACGCTTCCTTCTGTGGCAAGAATATTGATATTGCTTTGGACGGATTGTTCTGTTATATTTTCATTTTCGGTGGTGCTGGCTACCCTGCTGCCGACAACGCGAACTCTATCCCGAGCGATCGCAGAAATACTACCGCCCTGGCTATTGCCGCTAGCTGTCGAGCTAAGTATTGAGTTATCGATGGAAATAGTCCGAGATTCAATCGCAATTTCCCCAGATCTCTGGGAGTCCTGACTATCGTCTAGCCCTGAAATTTGCAAATTATCGTTGGCGTCAATTGTGCCAACCGGCGTCTCGACTACGAGATCGCGAAGGCTCGCCCCTTCGGTGGAAATCCTGCTATTGGCTATTGCTACGGAGTCTGCACCAGAAATTTCAAAAAAACCCGCCGACCCTCCAGCTCCAGAGGGGTCTGCAAAGGTATCGCTGGCAATAGTGCTATCGGCGATCGCCACTGCCCCATTCACCCGCAGCACGACATCCCCCGCATTCCCTCGCCCAAAGTTACTGGCATCCAGATTGCTATTGCTCAAAGAGAGCGACTCAGCATTAATCTGGATATCCCCGCTATTGCCAGCAACACCAAAATTTACAACATTCCTAATCTGACTGGATTCTATATTTATTGCTTCCGTGGCATCTAGCGTAATGTCTCCAATCGTAATTTCTTCGGCTACAGCCGCCGCAACAAAATCTAACTCGATATCCTCCGGTGCAATATCTCCTGCATCCGCCCCATCAAAATCTGGTGCAATATCTCCTGCAATATCTCCATCAAAATCTGGTGCAATATCTCCTGCAATATCTCCTGCAATATCTCTTGCATCCGCCCCATCAAAGTCTAGTGCAATATCTCCTACAATATCTCCTACAATATCTTCAACCTCAGCGGAATCAACCTCAGTTGAATCAGGCGAATCTAAGATTGCGTTCGCAACTTCAGCAACTTCTACCTGAGCGGAATCCCGGGCAACACCCGTCTCAAGAATACTATTTCCTTCGATGGTTATCCTCCGGCCGGGAATCACAATATTCCCGCCAATTTCACCCGCCGTGCTGATTCTGGCGCTATTGGTAAGTAATATATCGGCTCGCTCTACACCATCTGGGAAACTCAAACTGCGATCGCCATTTACTTCTACTATTCCCGGAGCGGCCAATCCTCCCAACTCTATTCGACCCCCCGCAGCTTGCAACGAGCCTCCATCTACGGTTACATTGCCGCCGACTAAAGCCAAGGTCTCTCCGGGATTGACTTGCAAAGTACCAAGCGGTAGGTTCTCTGGATTCCCTGGCAATCCCTGCACCCGAATTTCTCCTGGATTCGCTCCGTATTGCAAGCCCAGGGGAACGTTAACTGTTAATAATGGCGGAGCGTTTGGCTCCCTAGCACTGAAGAAAGTTTGGTTATTAAATACGATGCGATCGCCCGTACTGGCAAAAAACGAGCCGCCGATATCCAATCTTGCATTCGGCCCAAATACAATGCCATTGGGATTGAGCAGAAATAGACTAGCGCTGCCATTGGCTCTAATTAACCCATCGATGTTGGAAGTATTAGTACCGGTTACCCGAGAAAAAATGTTTTCAATATCTAAGGCATTGTCAAAATAGGCGCTAGTCCCTGCTGGCACTGAAAATTCCCCAAAGCTGTGGAAAAGGCTTTCTCCTACTGCGGTGCCGCCGCCAATCCGCCTAACCGTTCCTTCTAGATTGACCGTAGAGTTATTGGGCAGGGTTGTATCGGGAACTATTTGAGCTACTCCGGGGAGCGCGATCGCCAATGCTACTGACGAAGCAGTTAGAGTGCTAAGAACGATCGCGGGATGCCAGGACTTACGCATCGGCTCTTTATTTAGGTGACTTCTGGTAATAAAAGTACCAGAGTATCGGAGCGCGATGCCCCCTCCACCAGCCCTCTTATGGCCGGGAGCCTGGCTCCAAGGTAATTTTGAATTTTGAATTTTGAATTTTGAATTCCGCGCAGCGGCACTAGGCGCGCACCTTTGGCTACAGATAGCTTTAGATACTACAATTTTTGCAACTCCTAGATAGTCTAAATTCATTTAATTTTTATCTGTATTGCGGGAGTAGCTTAATTTGTCAATAACATAGGGCATCAGAGTCGCCATTTACAGCTCTTCTAACCAACCAAGAGCGATCGGCTTGGGATAATATCGATCGATCTGTATAAGGAGAGAGGGGGAAGTGTGCGAAGGGTGGGAAGTCTGGGAATAACTAAGCAATATTTTCTCTCCCCATTCTCCCCATTCTCCCCATTCTCCCTAAACCCTAAACCCTAAACCCTAAACCCTAAACCCTACACCCTACACCCTACACCCTAAACCCTACACCCTAAACCCTAAACCCTACACCCTACACCCTACACCCTACACCCTACACCCTACACCCTACACCCTACACCCTACACCCTACACCCTACACCCTACACCCTACACCCTAATTTTTTGCTTATACTGCGATCGCCTCTTGGGTTTCGCGGCATGCTTCCCGGACTAATTCAAAAGTCTGACCTCGCTTGACGAATCCTCTAAATCCATCTTTTTTCGCATCGGGAAGTTCGCCCGGTTCGTAATGGTATAACCATATTTTACTTCTGATGTGAGCTGGAAGGGTCATTAGCTCGTTGTAGTGAGCGTGAATTCCAGTCGGAAAAAAGGATGTTTCGCAATCGTGGAAAATAAGATCTGCTTGCTTGTACAGATCGTTCAGGTTCTTTTTAAATTGCGTATCCGTACTTAACAGGACTTTAACTCCATCTACTTCAAAGTACAATCCATAGCTGGGCATCATAAAATAGCCATTATCTACATGGATGACTTTTATTAACTTAAATTCAACTCCTTCCCAGGTAAAAGAACCACCCTTACGAACTGGATGGACTTCAAAAAAAGTATCTATAGTAGCCAATTCCCCTTCTATTGACCTCATACCGCCAGACAGGGTTCTATACCAGAGGTCGTGAGCCAGCTCCTTACTGGCATAAAGGTTTGGTTTATTGCACCTCGGGTCGAATTTAGTTGTAAATCCTATGTATTCTAGACCCCCAACATGATCTGCGTGTAAATGACTGATATAGATATCTGTAATGTCCATATGACAAAAACCAAGGGCATTCAGGGAAAATCTGATATCAGATCCACAATCTATCAAGAGCTTTCGGCCGCGATCGCTCTCAAAAATCATATTCGACTGATAATTATCGTGTCCTACAGTAAAAGCAGAACCGGATCCTAAAAATATTAGCTTCATAATTTTTATTGTCAATCTACAGCAGTCTAGGACGAATCCACACCCTAAATTCATTCGCCCTTTATTATTCTACCTCTATTTAACTTGCTTGTCCCTCAAGGGATTTGTAAACCGCTTCGAGTTTGGCTGCTATATCCGGCGGTTTAGCAGTGAAGCGGATATAAAAGCTGCCATTCTTGGGCTCGGGCATTTCCAAAACCTTGGCATAGATATCTTCGCTTATTCCTGTCGGCGTCTCTTGTCCCAGTAGATTTATCTTGATATTCGTCAAAGCTGGCGGCACTACTTGCCTGGGGGCACCGTTTTCTACAACTGGGACTGCCGTTACTACAGGGCCAATTTCCGCTCCCTTAGCAGAAAGCTTGATAATCTTAGCACCAATTGCTTTATTGCCCACATGCTTGCCATCCAGAGTAACATATTGGAGCCGCATTTCTTCGGTCAGAGGCAAATATACCTCTTCTTCTCTAGTTATATCGAGGTTATATTCCCCGCCAATGCCCCCGACTTCATAGATAGTAATGGGTTCTTTAACCCCTTTGGGCTGTACCTGTTTTTCACCTATTATTTTAACAATCGATTCCCCCCCTGCTTCGTGCAAGGTTTGCTCGGAAATAATAATCTGACCCCCGAGAGTATAAGATTCTATCCGATAGGTGAGATTCACCTGGCTGCCCACAACCCCATATTTGGTGCGCTTTTCAGAGCCTATGTTGCCGACCACCACAACTCCTGTGTTGATGCCGATGCCCATTTCCAAAGGCGGCAAGCCCCATTCTCGCATTTTCTTGTTGACCGGAACCATCGCTTGTTGCATGGCGATCGCGCAGGCTACTGCTCTTTTCCCGTCATCCACTCTGGCAGTAGGCGCTCCAAACAGAACCAAAATGCCATCCCCCATAAATTCATCAATAGTTCCATTAAACGAGGTAATAGCATCCGCCATATATTCCAAATAGTGGTTGAGGATTTTGATTACATCTTCGGGTTCCAATCTTTCTGAGGTAGCGGTGAATCCGCGCAAATCCGAGGTAAGCAAAGTTATTTTGCGCTTTTCCCCCCCCATAGACAATCCTTCGGGATGTTCCAGCAAATTCGCGACAATTTCATCGCTGAGATAACGTCCGAAGGTATTGCGAATATCTCCCGCCGAGCGAGCGATGTATGCCGTGATGGCGATCGCCGATCCTAGCATAGCCAAGAAAGGCGGTACTATCGGAATCCACAATCCGTATAAAAATGCCCAATATACGCTTCCTATTAGGGCAACTATCGCTACAATACCGCCAATAGTTCTTTCGATGCTTGCTTTGACACCGGAACCGTAGCGCCATTTCCAGGTCAATACTGCACCCACTGCAGACCAGAGAAAAATCCACAGCCACTCTACGGGCTCGCTCCAACTATCCAGCAAGGGGCGATCGTCCAAAACGGCACTCAGCAGTTCGCTGGTCAAGTTGGCATGAATCTCTACCCCCGCCATTGGCTCCGATTGACTGCTGACTAGACCGCTACTGTAGGGGGTAAAAAATATATCTTTAAAACTCTCTCCAACCTTGCCTATTAAAATGATGCGATCTTTTCCCCAGTCTGGCGGTAACTTATCGTGCAAGACGGCGGTCATCGATACCGTCTCGAAATGTCGGCTCGGTCCGCGATAGTTCAACAAGGTTTGATATCCCCCCGCGTCCGCTCGCACATAGCCGCCGTCATTCTTTTGAAACCGGGTAATTTTCGTCTCGCCTATATAGAAATTACCAGCTTCGTCAAATTTAAAACCTATCCCCTCGTCGTCTAGATAAAATAAGGCCATTAACAGGCCAAAGCTGGGGATGGTGTTTCCATCTGCATCGCCAACCAATATCAAACCCCGTCTGACCCTTTCGTCACCGTCAAGTTGCAGGTCGTTAGATCCTACTTGCCCTTTAGCCTTTAGCTCCGGTGGCGGATCTACTGCATCCCGCCTGTCCCCAACTACCTTCTGGATGCCTACGAGTTGGGGCGTAGATTCGTAAACCTCGACTAACTTTTCATGTCCGCGTCCTTCCGGCAAGTTGCGATAAAAGTCAAGCCCAATGGCTCGCGGCTCCATTGCTGCCAGTTTCGAGATTAAGTCGGCTAAAACTTCGTCTTCTATAACTGCTTGCCCCAAGTGTTTGACATCCTCTTCGTCAATGCCCACGATCGCAATCCTCGGATCTGCAGTTTCTCGGGGCCTTAGATGAAAAGTTCTATCGAATGCCGACCATTCCCAGGATTGCAACACACCAGTCAAGCGCAGGAGGATAATCAGCGCCGTCACTGACGGTGCGGTTATCCATACCCCGCGCCATTCCCAGACCGCGTCTCTTAGTTTTTTCCACATTGGGCCGCACCGAGATTAGTTCTCTATTGTGCAGCAATCTAACACATCTACAGTGGCGATCGCCCCTAGTCCCACCGACTCTAGCAGTTCCGTCCATTCCTCTGGGTATTCATCCGCTACTTCGGCCAGGCTGCTAAGCGTATCGTGCCATACCTGTGCCTTGTTGTAAGCTGTAGCTTTTTCTAAAGCATTTGTTGCTTTTGCGAGTTCCTCTTCGAGATCCTCTGACTCTTCGACTACGAGCATATGCCCCCGAGTAAACCCATCCGCAGCCCTATCGTCCGGATCGCAGACGAGCGCCATCAGCCATTCATACTTCTTCCCTTCTTCGAGTTCTACCGATTCGGGAATTTCATATTTGATTATTCCCGACTTTGAAGGCAGGGCAAACTCGGCTGAATAGACTTCTTTTCTTGCTTCATCTACGATCGTTATTTCTCCTATCTCGGCTTGATTTTCAGGAACGTACCAAAATAAAGTCGGCGTTTTAGAAATAGTTCTTCCCACTGCTCCTATGTTTTGGCTGGGCATCAATCCCTTGATTTCTTCTTCTGGATCGATCTCACAGGCTGTGCCCCGCACGCCCCCGCCTATCGAGCTTCTCGGTTGCCCCACATCAGAACCAGGGGTTTCAAAGCTCAGACTCAGCGCCGATCGCTGCATCGATAGGGTAGATACAAACAGCATCCCTGGAGCTAACATTAGAGCCAGCATCTTCTTTGATGGCATCAAATTTTTCCAACTCATCGTCACCTTTCTCCTTTTTTTATTTCACCTTATCTTTGAGTTTAGGTCATCTGCGATCGCCTCGAAGCAGAAGAGCCACCGGGAGATTCTCACAGGACTTACGCTACACTACTCAGGGTTTGCGCTCATAAATCTAAAAAGCCTGTGGGAGGTGTGGGGGGTGTCGGAGGTGTCGGAGGTGTCAGAGGTGTCGGAGGTGTCAGAGGTGTCGGAGGTGTGGCAAGAACTGGAAAAAATTCTCCCCCCACACCCCACACCCCACACCCCACACCCCACACCCCACACCCCACACCCTACCGCCACACCCTAGGTCTTAGTTTTCGGCAGTGCAACAATCCACTACCGTAGCAGTAGCAATCTCCTCCGGTAGCCCCACAGACTCCAGCAATCTCGCCCATTCTTCTGGATATTGCTCTGCTGCCGGAGCGAGGCTGCTAACCGTATCGTGCCATATCTGCGCCTTGTTGTAAGCTGAAGCTTTCTCTAAAGCATTGTTCGCTGCTGCTGCTAGGTCGTCCTCCAGACCAGTTGTTTGAGCTACAACCAGCAGATTGCCCCGCACGAACTCGTCCTGAGTCCTATCGTTGGTATCGCAGACGAGTGCCATCTGCCATTCATATTGCTTACCTTCTTCGAGCCCCGCCGATGCTGGAATTTCATATTTAATTATCCCAGACTTTGAAGGCAGAGTAAATTCTGCAAAATATACCTCGTTTCGTTCTTCATCTACAACCACCACTTCTCCTAATGTGGCCGTATTTTCTGGAAGATACCAGTAGAGTGCAGGCGCTTTAGAAACTGTCCTACCGACTGCTCCCAAATTCTGGCTGGGCATTAATGCCTTTAGCTCCTCCCCTTCTGGGATCTTGCATATTTCTAAGTTTCTCGTCCCTCCACCAATCGAGGTTCCCGGTTGCCCAATATCAGAACCAGGGGTATTAAAGTCTAAACCCCGTGCCCGCTGTGCTGACAGCCCGGACAACAAAACTAATGCTGGAGCTAGCATAGCCGCTAGCTTCTTCATGGATGCGATCGATTTTTTCCCCTTCATATAATTTTTATTTTTTTAGGCTTCAACTGCAACTTTACTATCGCTTTTTACAGAAATACAACCAAGCTTTACCCAAACTTATAGTCATTTCAAATAAAAACGAGACGGTTGGGGCTATTTCGCGCTCTCGCCCTTACAATCAGGCTAACGTAACTGTCTCATCCTTAATTGAAATGACTATACTCAAGCTAAATTATCTCGGTTTATATGTCTCTCATAATCGAAAGCCGCCATTGATGGATGGCGGCGTTACAAACAATATAGCAATCCTAAATAAGTTTAAGACAAGAACCGGAGCCAGAAACCCAATTTCGCCCGCGCCAACTATTCTTCTACCTCGCAGCAATCGATTACCTCAGCTCTAGCAATTTCAATGGGAAGCCCCACGGATGCGAGCAGTTGTTCCCATTCTTCTTTGTACTTATTGCGTTCCTTGGCCAAGCTATCGACTGTATCGTGCCAAATCTGGGCCTGGGCATATGCTTCCGCCTGCTCCAGAGCTGTCTTGGCCGATGCCAGAGCATTTTCCAGAGTTGGTTCCTCTCCTACTACCCGCAGTTCTCCCACCACGGCCTCGTTGCTGCTGAGATCGTCCGGATTGCAGACTATCGCCATCAGCCATTTGTACTTTTTCCCTTCTTCGAGTCCCGCCGATGCCGGAATCTCATGCTTGATTATAGCCGGACTAGCTGGCAGCGGAAACTCGGCAAAATATACCTGGTTCCCCTCTTCATCTAGCACCAGCAATTCTCCGGTTTTTGCAGCTACCGGGCTTTCTTCATCTTCTTTTTTAATTTCGGGAATGTACCAGTACAATGTGGGGGTCTTTGATACCGTTTTTCCTACTATATCCTGGTTTTGGCCGGGCACCAATCCCTTGAGGGCATCCCCAGGGACGCTACAATATAAGCCTCGAACGCCTCCCCCCACTGACGAGTCTGGTTGTCCTATCTCCAAGCCCGAGGTATTAAATTCCAAACTCTTTGCTGCTTGCGGTATCGATAGCGAGGCCAGCATGACCATCGCTGGAGACAATACCAAGGCTGCTAGCTTCCTTGCACGGTAAAATTTACCCCACTCCAAAGACTTTTCCCAACTCATCGAATTTTCTCCCTACCTTTTTATTCATTAAACTCTATCTTTGCCAATTCGTCAAGTCCTTAACTCACTCTGAAAATTCACTGATTAAGTTATTTTCCTGCCGTTATTGTTTGTTTATGCCTCAATGCCAATTTTATTTATTTTTTAAGGTAAAAAATTAAGATAATCTCCTTTTAGCTGATTCTCGATACTTTAGATCTAAATAGATCTAAATAAAATACAAATAATTTTGAATTTTGAATGCGTTAATTTTGAATTCCGCGCAGCGGCACTAGCTTGTTGCAACTATCTAGTTGGCCTGAATTTTTCCGAGCAATGTTATTTGCGACTCCTGTTTGGGCTGCTCTATAGCATTACCGACGCTCGGGCGCGGACAGGAATCAAAGTGCCAATAGATTGAATTGGCAAGGCTTTGGCGCTCAAGCTGACTGCTGATAGCTGACCGCTTACTGCTATATCCGCTACCAGAAAAATTTCCCTAGAGCATATTGCTTTGCCATTCGACCCTGACATTGGCCCTTCTTTATTTTCTCTTTTAAAAATTTTTCATTAGCCTGCTGCTGCGCCCCCAGAGAGATTTCCGGTTTTACTTCTAGTTTTCGCATCCTGGGCTCTGACCAGCGGTGCAATTGCCTCTTTGTTTCGATAATAGCATAGCTATCTGGCTTGACAAGATAGTCGTAGTTTAGGGATTTCCTTACCTCTCGATCTTAATTATTAGACGGAAATGACCTGCTATTGGTTCATCAAGAGGGAATCGGGAATCGGGAATCGGCAATCGGCCATCGGCCATCGGGCATCGGGCATCGGGAATCGGCCATCGGGCATCGGCCATCGGGCATCGGGCATCGGGCATCGGGCATCGGGCATCGGGCATCGGGCATCGGGAATCGGGAATTGGGAATTGGGAATTGGGAATCGGGAATCGGGCGCTCTTAAGAATTTAGGTCCCACTAGCAGCGGTATCTAAAAGATTGGGGTTCCCCTTCGAGGCTGTAGGGTGTAGGGTGTGGGAATTGGGAATTGGGAGTGTGGGGAGTGTGGGAAGGGTGGGGAGTGTGGGGAGTGTGGGGAGAGGAGAAAATTTTATTTAATTCTTCCCACACCTCCGACGCCTCCCACACCTCGTAGGCGGCCTCCCACACCTCCCACACCACTCCCCACACCCTTCCCACACTCCCCACCCTTCCCACACTCCCAATTCCCAATTCCCAATTCCCAATTCCCCACCGCAATGTTTCAAAGCCAAACCGATCGCCCTCGACCTCGCCGCTTGCCCAATCATAGATGGAATATTTATCCCGAAAGCCCAGAATTGCTTTCTTCCTTAGTGCGGGCAACTGGTCTATCGCCAACTTTGGTTCGAGTCTTGATTAATCGGGGTATAGAAACCCCAGCACAAGCAAGAATATTTTTAGAGCCCGATTCTATGGTTTTGCCAGATCCGATGGAGGAGTTTGCCGACTTGGGCAAAAGCGTGGCGCTCTTAGGAGATTGTATTGCCGAGGGTCGCAAAATTGCTATTTGTGGCGACTACGATGCCGATGGCATGACTAGCACGGCACTTTTGCTGCGATCGCTGCGTTTCTTAGGTGCCCGAGTCGATTACGCAATTCCCAGCCGGATGACTGAAGGCTATGGAATCAACAGTCGCATCGTCGAAGAATTTCACAGGGAAGGAGTCAAGCTAATTTTAACCGTTGACAATGGCATAGCCGCCGTCAAACCGATAGCCTTGGCTCGTCAGTTAGGCTTAGATGTTATTGTCACCGATCACCACGAAGTTCCAGAAGAAATACCGCCAGCTACTGCCATACTAAACCCAAAACTGATTGCGGAAGACTCGCCCTATCGCGGAATTGCTGGAGTTGGCGTTGCTTATATTTTGGCAGTTTCCCTAGCGGACAGACTAGCAAAAGCCCGCCAATTAATCGCCCCGATGCGAGAACTGCTGACTTTGGGTACGATAGCGGATTTAGCACCTCTGACTGGGGTAAATCGCCGCTGGGTGAAATCGGGATTGCGGCAGCTTCCCGACTCTAAAATACCGGGAGTCCAAGCGCTAATCCAAATTTCCGGTGCCAGTTCCTCTCCAGTTGCCAAGCAGCCTTTTGCCGTTAATGCTGCCGCCCAAAATAATCCCCAGAATAATCCCCAAAATCATGCCCTAAATAACGCCAATAAAAATTGGGGTAAAGCCCAAAAAACTATGAAGCCGGACGAAATAGGTTTTCGTCTCGGGCCGAGAATTAATGCGGTGGGTAGGATTGGCGATCCGCAAACGGTGATTTCCCTGCTGACCACAGACGATATGGGATTGGCTCTGGAACGAGCGATGCAGTGCGAGGAAACTAATAAACGCCGGCAGCTTCTGTGCGAGGAGATTCAGAACGAGGCGATCGCTCTAATTGAGGAAAGCCAGATAAACTTGCTCGAAGAGCGGGTTTTGCTTATCGTCCAACCGGACTGGCACCACGGCACCATCGGCATTGTCGCTTCTCGTTTAGTAGAGCGATACGGAGTGCCGGTCTTTATCGGCACTTATGAAGATGAAGAAAAACAACATATTCGCGGTTCTGCCCGAGGTATTCCAGAATTTCATGTTTTTGAAGCTTTGCAATTTTGCGACGACTTGCTGGATAAATATGGAGGCCATCGTGCTGCTGGCGGTTTTTCTTTATCTGCCGAGTTTCTCTCGGACTTTCGCGCCTCTTTGCGGATTTTTGCCCGTCGCTGTTTGGAAGTCGCCCACCTCAAGCCAGTTATCTCGATTGATGCTCTGGTTCCGCTGCCGGAAATTAGTCTGGAGTTTCATCGCCAAACCGATATTTTTCAGCCCTGCGGTATAGAAAATCCGCCTCCTGTTTTCTGGAGCGCCAATGTCAGGGTGGTCGAGCAAAGAATTGTAGGTAAGGGACATGTTAAGTTAACCCTCGCTAGCGGCTATGGAGGCATGGTTTCTGGAGAAGTGCCTTTTGAAATTAAGGCGATCGCTTGGCGATGGGGGGATTATTTTCCCCTTCCCCCAGTTATCGATATTGCCTATAAGCTGCGCGAGAATACCTGGAATGGCAATACCACTGTAGAGCTAGAACTGGTTAGCGCTCGCCTGCCGAAGCAAAGTTCGTCCTATTCTCTGGCGGGAAACAATCCGGCAATAGCCCGGGAGGCAACAAAAACTTTTACCGTTTCTCGCCGAAAAGATATTTCTCTGCTTTTGCCAGAACCCCCGCCGGTAAGGGGACAGCCGGAATGGCTTAGCGGTATCCCCCCAGAAAGGTTGCTGCCTTTCTTGCGAGGACGGGTTTTGGCCTACGGGGCCGGCAGGCCGTCCTCGATTTCCAGGGAGCCCGGGGCTAATGGAGGGCAGAAAGACTGGTCTTGTCAGATAGAATGCGATCGCCCAACTGGTCCGTGCGAGGCATTTTTGCTCTGGACCTTGCCCCCTTCTATCACCCATTTGCGCTGGCTCCTGGCTAAAGGCAAACCTCGCCAAGTTTATAAATACGATCGCCTGCCGACCTTGCTTGCCCCAGAACAATTGCGATCGCTCCTCGAAAAACACTTGCAAGAATTTCCCGCTCAACCCCTCAACCTTCTAAGACTGGGCCAGAAGTGGTGGGTTGCGCCCAGCACTCTTATCGCCGCTCTGCGCGAACTGGGCTATCCCTGTCATGGCTTTGCCCAGAGCGACTCTTTAGAGCGAGAGCTGGAACGGCTCCACCGTTGGTATGCTTATCCCCCCGCCAAACTCGCCCAAATTCATTGGTAGGGTGTGGGGTGTGGGGTTTGGGGTGTGGGGTCTGTGGGGTAGGACGGGGAAGGGTGGGAAGGGTGGGAGGGGTGGGAAGAGCCGGAGAAAATTCTCCCCCCTCTCCGTAGGCGTAGCCGCCCCTTCGGCGGTTGGCGGCTCCCACACTCCCCACACTCCCCACACCCACCCCAAACCCCGTGTTTGTGGTTTTTGCTCCAAATAAAAAAGCCCGACCCAGTTGGTCGGGCTAGTATTTTATACTCAGAGGCTGCTTAGAGATCGCCCCCGCGAAAAGCCAGTAAAAAAATTACCACTGGACCAGAAATCATAATCAGGGAGACGAAGGTCAACTGAAAAATGACTTCAAAATTAATGTTGCTGAAAAAATTAGTCAAAAAATCCATCTTTCCTCCAACGTGACCCAACAGAGCAGATCGCTTGCGTTATAAATCCGAATCTAATTTTATCCGAGTCTAGCTCATTTTTTTTAAGCAAATTTACAAAAATTCAATAAAAGCAATAGTTAATAGCTGATAATTGATAGTTTTTAAACAGGTTTACATACATAAGGTCCTTTTTTCAGGGACCATTGGCTTGCAGCAGGGGATTCTGGCTGTAACATTAGGCTATACAACAGTGGAGAAAGTCTAGACCTTCTAGAAAGTCCAGAAAATTTTTAGATTCAATGTTGTTTTTCGATCAAAACGGTGCTAAGATATATTTGTACCTCCCTAGAGGGGGTATAAATAAAGGGCCGCTAACCGCGACCCGTTGAAAGAGAAAGACACAAACCCTCCCAAGGAGGTGTTTTCACTCAAAAAGATAACTCAAAAAATCCAGGCCGCTAGGAGGTAGAGCCAAAGGACTTGTTGCCCGCAAGTGCTTTGGCATGCTCCAATAGCTAGCCCGGATGGGAAAATAGCCCACCCCAAAATCAGCGTGCGATCGCGCACTAGATCGCGGCAGGGGGTGGGTTTCCCTTGGGGGGAGAATAGCGCGGATGTGATTCCCAATTCCCAATGCCCAATTCCCAATTCCCAATCCACTACTAAATTCCTTGCTCTATCTGCTGGCGAACTGCTTCGGGAATTATCTCCGTGCCTATCTCGGGATTTTCCAGGTTGACCCGGATAAAAGTGGTTTCGTCTTCTTTAGTGAATGTTCCGTCGTTATTGGCATCTTTTCTAATCTTGAGCAAGAGAAAACCAAGCTTAGCATCCAGATGCCAACTTATAAGAGTTGTCTTAGGGGGCATAATTGGCTTGATATTTTTGCCGTCTGTATCCGCCAAGTAGGCAACGATCGCATCCTGGCGATTTATCTCTCCATCGCCATTGGTGTCATTTTCAATTAACTTAACCAAAAGAGCGATCGCTTTTCCCTTATTTTTTGGCTGGGATCTTCCCGGTTGTACCTCCGGTTTCTCCGTCAAAAAAGTAAAATTATCTATAAGCGCGTTGCGCTTCAACAGCAAATGAGCTTCTCCAGAAGTCTTGTTATAAAAAACTAGATTATACGGTATAACACCATAAATATCTTTCTCGGAATAGCCGCCCTTGCTGCTGATAAAACCTCTACTCTTATTAGATTCGATGGGCAGGCCGACGGGAATTAGCAGGTAATCGGATGGGGCATGACTCGGTACGACTAACTTGCCATATTCCAGCTTTTGCTCCTCAGAACTCTGGACGGCATTCTTGGTCATCGTAGCAGTGCAGGACAAAGAAATAATGCAGAGTAAAGCTGCTGTTGCTATATTTCTAAGTTTTTTATAAGCATTCATTTGTCGTTACTCCAAGGAAGATAAGTTTTGAGTTCTTAGCTTGAGAGTTCTTAGCTTGAGAGTTTTGAGTTTTTAACTGGACAGTGCAAAGTTCTCCTAAAACAAGAAATACAAGGGAAGGCTGAAACGCTTTCAGGGAAAAGCTTACAGCCCTTCAGACCCGCCGCTCGCTTCTTCTTTGGGTCGATCTGGCTGAAACCCGCTGATGACAAGAAGTTACATTACATCATGTCAGTTTGAATGCCCTAAAAAAAGTCAAGTTCTGCGTAGGACGGGCATCTCGCCTGTCCTCCCCGCCCCGTAGGACCCTCGTGTCGCCCGTCCTACGAGAGATCCCAAATTTTTTCTGTGGGTATTTAACCTAACTTGATATTAGAACTTTGCACTGTCCAGTTAAAAACTCTTTAACTTAGGTGATTTCTGGTAATAAAAGTACCAGAATATAGCGTTTCTCAAATAAGTGTAATAAGCGATCGGGTAGGGGCGACAGCATCCCCCTTGACCGTCTCTGCTGTAAAACGGGGATTCCGATCTTGGGATGCTTCGCCCAGACACTTTCCATCAATTTGAGAACCGCTATATAGCGTTTCTCAAATAAGTGTAATAAACGATTGAGGTGGGTGGAGGGGGTTGGGGGTGGGTACTGCAACCGGGTAAGAACCCACACCGCCCGCAGGAGGGGAAGCGGTACTTTCTTTCCCAGAAGTCTCCTTAAAACTTAAAACTCAAAACTTAAAACTCAAAACTTAAAACTCTATTTTTCTAATTCGCCTAACTTCGTCCGGGCAAACTGGCGCAATTTTTCGTCCGAGTCGTTTTCCGACCTGTCGCGCAACAGCTCTATAATGTCAGGACGAGTCTCGGGGCGATCGCCATATTCTTCTAGTAGCGCCTCCAGTGCAGTTTGCCGAGGATTGATAGTGCCGTCTTCGGGGAATTTAAAAGTATCTTTTAGGGCGCGATCGCTCAGAAAAGCGAACTTCCCCGAATCGTCCTGCCATCCAGCCATATCCTGTATTGCGCTATGGCGGACGAAGGAATCCTCATCTTCCCTAGCGCGGTTTTTTATCAAAGATAAAATATCGGAATCTTCTAGCCAAAAGTTGCTTAGCTGTTTCAGCGCTGCCATTCGCACTGCCCAATTTTCATCTTCCCCAGCGCGGCCTTTGAGGATTAGTAATGTCTCCGGTTCTTTTTGCCAACCCAGCGCCAGTTCTTGCAAAGCCACAACGCGAGCGTCCCAGTCGCGATCGCTGCGAGCGCAATTTTTGAGAATCGGCAATGTTTCCGGGTCTTCCGCCCAACCGGCAGCCAATTCTCGCACTGCAGTAATGCGCACGTCAGAAGCCGGGTCGCTACTAGCACAATTTTTGAGAATCGGCAAAGTTTCTAGGTCTTCAAACCAACCCGTAGCCAGCTCTTGCAAGGTTTGTTGTCGCACTTGCCAATCTTTATCTTCCTTGGCACTATTTTTGAGAATAGATGTCAGATCTGGGTCGTCAAACCAGCTCTTGACCAGTTCTTGGATAGAGGCTACGCGGACGTGCCAATCTTCATCCTCGCTAGCGCGATTTTTGAGAATAGATAGAGTTTCCGAGTTGTTATACCAGCCTTTTACCAATTGTTGGATAGCGTCGGTTCGGACGTGCCAATCTTTGTCCTCGATAGCACGAGTTTTAAGAAGCGATAGGGTTTCTGGGTCGTCAAACCAACCTGTAGCTAGCTCTTGGAGGGCGGCAACTCGCACGTCCCAATATTTTTCGGAAATAGCCTTATTTTTCAGCCAGGGTAAAGTGCCCGGGTCTGCACACCAGCTTTTGGCTATTTCTTTCAAGGCGGCGACTCGGACTTGCCAATTTTTATCTAGGCTGCTGCGAGTTTTCAGGATAGCTAAAATATCGGTATTGCATCCCCAGACAACGAGCGATCGCACTGCAGCTAGGCGCACTTGCCAATCTTCGTCCAAACTGGCACAACGCTCTAGCCAAGATAGCGCACTCGGGTCGTCTTGCCAGCCTGTAGCTAATTCCTGCACGGCGGCAATGCGCACTTCTGCATCGTTGTCGGAACTAGCGCAGGTTTTCAGCAAAGGCAAGGTTTCTGGGTCGTCTTTCCAGCCTCGCACCAGTTCTTCTACAGCGGATTCTCGCACCAGCCAATAAGGATCCGATTGCAGCAAATTTTTCAGTAGCGGTAACGTATTGGGGTCGTCGGCACAATTCCTGGCCAAGGCTCGCACCGCACTAGGTCGCGTCATTTCATTACTCTCGGACCCAGCCAGAGTTTTGAGCCAATCTATAGTTTTCTCATCGTTAACGCAGGAGCCAGATAGCTCGTCTATTGCCGTCATTCGGATCGAGTCATAAACATCCGACTGCGCCAGGTCTTTGAGCCAAGGTATTGTTTCTCGATCTTCGCTCCAAACAGCAGCGATTTTAGAAACCGCTCTCATGCGAATTAAAACTTTGCCGTCTATTTCTCTGTACTGGGTTAGAGCTTTTAGACGAGCCAGGACTTTGTCTGCTATCGGTTCTATCGCCGCGCGATCGCTCGCTTGGGCTAAGCAGTCTGCTGCCAAAAAAATATTGAGAAAGTTTTCCGCTTCCCCATCTATATCTAAGAGATAGTCGATTATTTCCCCAGCCCCTGCGGTATCGACCATTCCCATTAGGGAGCGCATGACCCCATGCCAATTTTCGCTATACCAATATTGGCCGAATAGTTCGCTTTTGATTTGCTTTAATGTCAGGCTTGGTTTCCTCTCCCCTCCCAGGCGCTCCGCTAGTTTTTGGGCATAGGCTATAGCTTTTACCTCTTGCAAGTATCCCCGAAGCACGATTTTCCAATCAAACTCCTCTGGCAGGGGAAGCAAATTCAGGCGTGTCCAGGTCCTGGCCAATCCAGAAGCGTCTAAAAGGCGATTTTCTGCAAAAGCCCTATTGAGAACTTCTTTAACCGACTGGTCTTGCAGAAACTGCTCCAGGGGTTGGGCGTACTGCCGCACCTCCTCGGCATCCAAGTCTTTGTCTTCTAACTCTTGCTGCACTGCAAGCAAGAATTCGGCGATGGCTTGTCCGGAGGCCACTTTTGCTGGCTTCTTGGTAGATTCCTCGGCTGCCATCTCTCCTGCCAGTGTTTCTAAAATCGGTTGGAAGGCAAACCCCACGGCATTGGTCGCTCCCCACACCCTTAACCAATCCTGCATATCTTTTTCGCTAACTCGAACAAACTTCGACTATATACTAGCTCGGTCGCAAATTCATAGGTAAATAGTCCGGCCGGGGTAAAAACGGCGATCGCTCTCAAGTCCCCTCAAAAAGAAAAGGACCTTATACTTTAGTACGGCACCCTGCCTGCCCAATGCCCAATTAGCCATATTCTAGGGACGGGTATCTTGCCTACTTTATTAGTAGCCTATTAGTAGGATGCTGCCGAACATTCTTTATAGGTATTGCGACGATAACTGATGCCCAATTCCCGATCGCCAATTCTATTTTGACAGGCTAATAGCTTGCTACTATTAAAATCTAAATTACAGAACTTTAGCATTAACGCTACATGAGGCTACCGATTGGCGGTGGCTGAGCTACAAGTATTTTCCAAAAATAGTCTAACTGTATGAGCTTAAGGGTCTTTAATGGTAATTTTACCTAGACAAAGGCCGGATTTTATGTTTTGGCGATCGCCGCTTGCGGCCCGGTAATGTTTCCAAAATTTAACAAAACTTATCAAAAAAAATGCAAAAAAGACTTGACAAGCTAAAAAATTTTGCTATAGTAGAGGAAAGCAGAGAAAAAAGGGGGCTGTTAGCCCCCCAGTCAACCTAATAGGAATGAAAAATGATGAACGATTTTAATTGGGATCTAAACCGGCTAGCGATCGATACCAATAGCAATACTGAGGGCCGTCGCAGCCTAACTCGCGAGGAAATGTTTGTTTTATCCTGGTTGATTTTTTACAACAAGGACCGCGACTATCGCCAACTGCTCGGGGATTGCAAGCTGTCTAAAGAGCAATGCGAGATAGCCCTACAAGGACTCACAGACTTAGGCTTGCTCTACTTGCGCTAACCCAATTAGCTAGGATTCGGGCTCGCCCTCGGGGCCCGTTTTTTTGTTTTTTTTACCTAAATAATTATGATACAACAATTTTTTGGTTTTGGGGGGTTTGGGCGTTTTTGTCCAATGCGCTTTCGCGCAGGCGTTGGCCCGGGAGGGCAGGCTAAGCGCTTGCGCGCAGGCTGCGCCAACGCCTGCGCCAACGTTCCTCAACCCAACCTACAATTTTAAGGCTACGGGCCGGCCGTAGGGGCGTTGGCGCAGCCTGCGCGCAAGCGCCCCTACAAGCTGACTGCGATCGCCGATTGCCGATCGCGCTGAGAGCTGAGAGCTGAGAGCTGACCGCCGATTGCCGATCGCGCTGAGAGCTGAGAGCCGACCGCCGACCGCCGATTGCCGATTGCCGATCGCGCTGAGAGCTGAGAGCTGAGAGCTGAGAGCTGAGAGCTGAGAGCTGACCGCCGATTGCCGATTGCCGATCGCGCTGAGAGCTGAGAGCCGACCGCCGACCGCCGATTGCCGATTGCCGATCGCGCTGACCGCCGATTGCTGAGAGCTGAGAGCTGAGAGCTGACTGCTGAGAGCTGAGAGCTGACCGCTTACTTACAAATCGCTACATTCGGCAACCTGACGCCAAAAACTCCGACGCATTTCGTTAGCAGTCCTAGCCACCAGCTCTACCTCACCATCGCCATTGACAATCCATCCCGTTGCTTCGATTAATTGGGGAATTGGCAATTGGGAATTAGGAACCTGCTGCCCGGGAGGAGATTGGGGGGTGGGTCTGGAGAATTGGGAATTGGGAATTGGCAAAGACAACAAATTTGGAATACCCCGTAGGACAGGCGTCCCGCCTGTCTCTAGATCCGGTAGAGACAGGCGGGACGCCTGTCCTACGGGATTGGGATTGGTTTTTTTAGGAAAATCGCCCAGATTTGGCATCAGCCAGTTGCTGGCGATTGGCTCGCGATCGAGGGTGTCGAGGGGACTCGGGGGTAAGCCTCCGCGCCCGGTGACGATAAATTCGCTTCCGGCAAAGGCGGCGCAACCGGCTACTATTTTGTCGCTGGGGTCCGTAAGATTTTCTGGCAGTTCGACTAATCCCGAAGTTGGGTCGGTATCGGGAGTATTGATATCTACTACGCCGCTAAATTCAGCGCCCAAAGCAGAGCTAGCAGTAATGTCGCTTTTGGCAGTTAAGTTATTTCGGAATTGGCTGCCAAAAATACCGTCTGCTACAATCCGCACTTGGCCGCCTTGGCTGTTTTGGGCATTGGCGGTAATGTCGCTATTATCCAGAGCGGTTAGTAGTTGGGTCGCGATCGCAATATTGCCCCCCGGTTCGTTTCCTTGGGAATTAGTGGAAATTTGGCTTTCTCCTCGCAAGCGCAAATCTTGAGTGTTTATATTGATATTGCCCAAGCCAGCAGTATTGTCGGCTCGGAGTCGGGCTCTGCTATCGAGACGAATATCGGGAATGGCGATCGCCAAACTGCCAGCAGCACCGCTGCCGATACTGCTTACGGCGACTTCCGCGCGATCGCTCGCCTCTAGCCGACCGGCTCTAATTGTCAAGTTGCCAGCATTGCCGCTACCTTCCGAGGCAGTAAACAAGCCGCTGGGAAATCTCGTTCCCGATTCGTCTTCAAAAAAATCCTGATTGCGAACTTCTGTCGCTTCTGTAGAACCGGCGATATCAATTTGTTCGGCAACCTCTATTATCAGACTGCCTCCATTGCCGCTGCCAAAAGTTCCCGAACTAATTTGTCCCCCATCTCGGACGACTAAGCGCGGCGTTTCCAGCCTGACTTCTCCTCCCGGCGAGCCCATAAAACTATTGCTACTAATAGAGGAGGGCGCGCCTTCGGGATTATTGCCCGTCGCTTCCACGGATTCCGTAGCTATAATTGTCAAATTCCCCGCCCGACCCCGTTCGTCGATGCCACCAGTCGCCGTAGTTATGGCCGAGCCATCGCCGAGAATTAAGCGTCCGGTTTCTACTGTTAAATTACCGCCGCTGCCGGTAGATCCAGATTCTACAGTAGTCGCCAAGAGGCTACTAAAGATATCTGCTCCTACTTCGCTAGAGCCTCGGATTTCTAATGACTCCGTGGCTCGCACTACTATCTCCCCTGCATTGCCAGCACCTCTCGTAAAGGCCAATACTTGGGTTCCATTTTCCAGTACCAAGCGATCGCTTTCTATAATAATCGTTCCCCCATTGCCGGTAGCATCGGCAAAAGTCGAACCAGACCAAACGCTAAAGTTAGATACTACGTCAGTCGCTCTTACTGTCAATACTCCTGCATTGCCATCTCCAAAAGTATCCACGCCAATAATCCCGCCTTCTACAACTTGGAAAAGAGGAGTTTCTACAGTTAGGTTGCCGCCATTACCCGTAGCCCCAGGATCGACAGCCGCAAATAAGCTGCCAAAAAATAAGCCGTCCGGCGCGGTTCCCGAGACTTCTACTAATTCCGTTGCTCTAATAAGAACTTCTCTTCCCGGAGCGTTGCCCAAAGTGTCTGCTAAAATAGAAGACCCTTCCTGGATTAAAATCCGCCGCCCTTGAAGTTGGATATAGCCGCCGCCATTGCCGCTGACATCTATCGAAGCGCCTTGGGAGAGCAGAATATCGCCAAAGTTTTCGCTAAGGTTTTCGCCAAAGTTCTCTATTTCAGAATAGCCCAATTGCCAACCGGGATTCGTCGGCGTTAAGCTTACTCGTCCGGCGATGACGCTACCTACTTCTACCTGTCCGCTTTCTGCAGTTAAGTTGCCGCCGGCGATCGCAACATTTCCCCCGAGTAGAGCTAGAGTTTGACCGGGACTGACTGCCAAGCCGCTAGGTCTATTTTCGCGTTCTATTGCTAGGCGATCGTCGAAGCTGAGATTGTGCCCGTTGCCCAGAATTTGAATCGACCCGGGATTAGCTCCCAACTGCAAGCCAATGGGAGCGCTAATAGTTAGCAAAGGCGGGCTATCGGTGTCTGCGGCGCTGTAGATACTATTATCTTCAAATAAAAGAGCGATCGCAGTAGTGCCGACAAAAGAACCGCCGATATCCAGCCTCGCATTAGCTCCCCAAATCATCCCCGCCGGATTGAGCAAAAATAAATTAGCATTGCCATTGGCACGGACGATACCGTCAATATTAGAGATATTGCCGCCAGTGACCCGAGAGAAAATATTCTCTATATCCGCAGCGTTATTAAAAAAAGCTTCATTGCCGGTCGGGATAGAAAACTCAGAAAAACTGTGAAACAAATTGTCCCCAGCTCTAGTTCCTCCCTCTATCCGCAGGGTATTGCCCTCGGGGACTACAACGCTATTGCTCGGGAGCGTCCCATCTGGGGCGATTTGGCCTCGCGCTCCTGCCGGCCATAGTAAAGTCCCCAGTACAATAGCTGGCAAGATACCCGCGTAATTTTTCAAGCAGATTCTATCTGACATCGCTGTTAACCTATCGCAATTGCTTTTTGATTCCCGATATATATACAGGACTTATACCATTTCTGCATGAAGATGGAACAAAATTCGCCGTTCGGGCTCAGGACGAGCGCCCGAACGGTGGCCGAACGGTGGATAAGGTCGTTATATTATTTGTTGCAGCTTCATAAAGAATTGGTCTTACGCAAGTTGTAGAGATGCATCCCTTTATGTAGGGGCGATTTCGCGCGATCGCCCCTACCAAATATACCTTTAATGCGTAAGTCCTAATATAGTAAGTCTCAATGAATTATGCCATGTAGGGGTTTTCCGGGAGTGCCCCATACCAATCGGGGCAGCCACGGGGATTGCTATAGATCGTCGGGATCGATTCCCAACTCTATTAACTTGGCCAGGACTTAGGCAAATTGGCCGATAGAACCTAAATGTAGGGCAAATGGTGAAATCGCCCCTACCAGATATGGCGGTAATGCGTAAGTCCTGTTGGCTTTCCATTGCTTGGCTTGCGCTGCGGATTGTTCGGCTCGCTGTTCCGCTGCCAGTCGGGCTTGTTCCGCTGCCAGTCCGGCTTGTTCCGCTGCTAGTCTCATGGCTCGCTCCTCTGCCGCCACTTCTTCGTGGGCGGAATATCGAGAACCTGCCTCGTCGTACCAGTAGAGCCACTCCCGGGCCGTTCCCTGGTAATGTCCTCCTTATATGAAGCGCGAGCGGCGGATTCTGCATTCCAATAGCACTCGCAACCCAGATGTCTCATCCGAGCGGGAATCTGCCTATTTCATTAATACCCGGGAAAATCTATTTGTCCGTACTTCTATCTTGATGTTCGCAAGGATTGAGGCGATCGCATCCTGGAAATTTGGTGATGTTCGCAAGGCAACCCTGGTCAGGCCAATCTGGGAAATCCGCGATCGGCATCACGGGCAAGCAAGCGGGCGAAAGTCCAGGATCGGTTAGCAGTCATCTGCATAAAAATGTATCCCTAAACCCTCGATGGCCGGGAGTGTCTTTCCCCTCTTGTGCCTTCCACCTACTCCCCTGTTCCCCCAATGTCTCGCGCCCCCCTACCCATTCTTGTTGGGCTGAGTTATTCTTAAATTAAGAATTCCCGCTCTTTGTCGAACGGGAAGCTATCAGGGTGCATTTATTAAATTGATATCTTTTAAAGAGGGGGTCTTACCCCTCTTTTTTTGCTTTTCGCTATTTTCCATCTCTGGGGAAATCAGCGGGCAGAATGTCGAGTCCAAGTCCTGAGTTAGTTATGAGTCAAGAGGTCTCAAAATACATAGGAAATTTCATCTACGACTTTAACTCTTCCTTTATATAGAGAGCGTAACAGGCGATCGATAGAACAACGGTCCTCTTCACTGAGGGATTCATCTAAAATGGCCGCCATCAGCCCATAGCGATCGGCTTTGGTAATGCTATTGGTATCTCGGACAACGGCGATAAGTTCGTTAATAGCGCCCGGGAGAAGATTGACTGTGGGATTGGTGGGATTGAGAGCAAGAATCATGATGGTACTCGATTGAACTCGACATCTTTATCATCTGCCAATCTCGCAGAAATGGGAGCGATCGAGCCCGCAAACAAAGGGTGATGTTTTCTGGCTGCTCCAGTGATGCCCGAGACTGACTTTAGATGACGCAGATGTCGAGAGGTAAGTGATGCGGGTCACCGCAAAAGCGGGGCTCAGCTCGACCATACTTGGTATTGTTGTCGGTGCTTTCTAAACCTTGCTCGTATTTGGCTGGAGTAGCCGATCGCTTGTGCGAAAGAGCGAGCGCAAAGACTAATAGAGGCCCAGAAGCTGGGGGCTGTTTCGGCGTGAGTGGCTTGCATATCGTTACTCTCCTTATCGGTTCGTTTCTATATTTGTATTGGCGCAAAAACAATCTTTTATGCAGGACCGAAGCCCGGGAGCGGATTTTTAGGCTCTTTGTCGGGTCTAGAGGACCCAATATTACGAGAAGCTGTCGCCTTTGTTGCTTTTCCCTTGAGTTCTATAATTCCAAGCTATCAACCCCAAAGAGCCTTTCAGTGCTATTGCCCTACCACTATCTCAAGCGGTCTTATTTTTTTCCTGGTGGTAGGGAAATATAGCTCTTTTGGAGCAGACAGTCGCAAAACTGGTCGGGATGGCATCGGGATTAGGAAGTTGGGCAAAAGGGCACAATATATAGGGCTTGCTGAAAAAGGCTGTGGGGAGGGTGGGGAGGGTGGGAGAGGGGGAGAGGACAATTTTATTTAATTCTTCCCACACCTCCCACATCTCCCACACTCCCCAGACCCCCGGTCGAGCGGTCGGTCGGTGCGGAGCGCGGTCCGCTAGCAAATTTGCCGATCGCACGATCGCTCCCTCGCACGATCGCCCTTTTGCATTTCTGGATGAAGATGCGCTTTATTAGTTCCGGGCATCGAAGCTGATTTTTATAGACTTTCGCGCTACGCCCATGCTCGCGATATGCCCTATGCGCTTACGCATAGGGCGGAGCCAAAGGATATGCGATTCGTGTAGGGTGTAGGGTGTAGGGAGAAAAGAAACCTGTTTTATGAATGCAAGTATTATTGCCGCGATCGCCTATGGCATCCTGGCCATTGTCGGCGGGATTATCGGCTACGTCAAAGTCAAAAGCAAAGTCTCCTTAATTTCTGGGGTTGTTAGCGGTCTGTTGCTGCTGGCCAGCGGCATAGCTGCAGCTCAAGGAGTTGCTTGGGCCATGCTTCTCGTTAAGCTGGTAACGACTGTTTTGATAGTAGTTTTCGCTATCCGTTTGGCGAAAACTCGCAAGTTTATGCCCGCCGGACTAATGCTCGTCGCTGGAGTCGTAGCTCTGGGCGTTATGTTATTTACTTCCCAGCTATTCCCTGGAATAACATAATCGAGACTTACATCTAGACACTTTACAGATGGTGCGCGATCGCGCACCATCTCGCTAAATATAACTTGAGGCGGTACAGTTTGCGTAAGTCGCGATCGTACTAAAAAGCTAAAAAATTAACTCTGGTGGCTAGATTGATTATAATTGATAGAACAAATAATCGAAATATACCAATATGAAATTTACCCTCAAGATTTGGAGACAGCGATCGCCCCAAGAAAAGGGAAGCTTTGAAACCTACAATGTGGATAATATTTCCCGGGATATCTCCTTCCTGGAGATGCTAGATATTCTCAACAGCTCCCTAGAAGCAGAAGACAAGCTACCAATAGTCTTTGAATCCGACTGTCGCGAAGGAATTTGTGGCTCCTGCGGACTATACATCGACGGCTATCCCCACGGGCCAGGAAAGGGAATAACAACCTGTCAATTGCATATGCGCCAATTTAACGACGGCGACACTATTGTCGTCGAACCCTGGCGAGCCAAAGCTTTTCCTATAGTTCGGGATTTAATGGTCGATCGCAGCCAATTCGATACCATTATCCAAGCAGGAGGCTACATCACCGTCAAAACTGGTAGCGCTCCCGATGCCAACGCCATGCCCATTGCCAAAGAAGTTGCCAATGACGCCTTTGATGCGGCTGCCTGTATTGGCTGCGGTGCCTGCGTAGCTACCTGTAAAAATGGATCCGCCATGCTCTTCGTCTCTGCCAAAGCTTCTCACCTGAATATGCTACCCCAAGGACAACCGGAGCGATTCGAGCGCGCCCGCAATCTAGTCGCCGCCCACGATGCTGCTGGTTTCGGCAGTTGCACCAACGAAGGCGAGTGCCAAGTGGCTTGTCCGAAAGAAATCAAAATGACCAATATATCTCGGCTCAATCGCGATTTTCTG
Organism: Oscillatoria sp. SIO1A7; assembly: GCA_010672965.1. GTDB lineage: Bacteria > Cyanobacteriota > Cyanobacteriia > Cyanobacteriales > Laspinemataceae > SIO1A7. Next base: position 23,071 of record JAAHFN010000015.1, on the reverse strand, counting down.
CTCGACAAAATCCGCAATTTTTTGGGTTAATCGGGACTTATAAACTTACTATGCCTTACTATGCTAACTCTAGAGCGGGTGAGCCTCACCACCAAACTGGGGCAGCAGATTCTTAAGGATATTTCCTTTGAGGTGCAAGCAGGCGATCGCCTTGCCATTCTAGGTGCTACTGGTTCTGGAAAAACTTCGCTATTGCGCTTATTGAATCGGCTCGGCGAACCCACCAACGGCTCTATATATTTAGAAGGGCAAGATTACCGGACTTTGCAGGCAATCGAATTGCGACGCCAAGTTACTTTGGTGCTGCAAGAGCCCAAGCTTTTGGGAATGACCGGGCGAGACGCTATTGCTTATCCCCTAAAACTGCGAGGGATGAAGCCGCCAGAAATCAGCCAAAGACTCAGTACCTGGATCGAGCAATTGCGCATTCCCCAGCAATGGCTCGATCGCTCGGAAATTCAGCTATCTGGAGGTCAGCGTCAAGCGATCGCCTTATGCCGTGCTTTGGTCGTGCAACCAAAAATCTTGTTATTAGACGAGCCGACCTCTGCTTTAGACATCGGTCGAGCTTCTCATACCATCGGACTTTTGAGCGAATTGGCTAGCAGCGGCCAAATGACTATTTTAATGGCCAATCACCAATTGGATTTAGCCCGGGAATTCAGCAACCGGGTACTGCATTTACAAGGTGGAGAGCTAATGCAAGACCTGCCAGCAAACCAAATAAATTGGGAGCGCTTGCGGGAAACTTTCGCCGCCCTCTCGCAGCAAGCCCTTGAGGAATGGGAATAGAAGTTTGCTTGTGCTATATAAAAGCTGATATCAGATCCGCTTAATTATATGAAATCCGGTTAATCTCTCATAAATAAATCCCGTAGGGGTTCCCCGTGCCCCCGTGCCCGCCCCGTGCCCGCCCCAGACGCTCCCGGGGCGGGCACGGGGAACCCCTACAAACTGTGACTGTTTAACCGGATTTGATATTAACCGTTCGTCCTGAGCCTGTCGTAGGCTTCGCCTGCCCCGGAGGGGCATAGGAATTTACAAATTTTTTGTGCGGGTATTTAACCGGATTTGATATGACTGCTAAAAGCTGACTGCTAAAAGCTGACTGCTGAAAGCTATATAAGGTGAAATATGCTAGGAACCTACGATACCGACCTGACGTTATGGGCAGACCGCACTGCTCGTCTTCTTCGTGAGAAAAGATTGGAAGAAGTTGACTGGGAGCATCTGATTCAAGAGGTGGAAGATTTGGGCAAAAGCGAACGGAGTGCTATTGGTTCCCAGATGGAACGCATAATTCTTCATTTACTCAAGTGGGAATATCAACCCCAACGTCGCTCTGATAGTTGGCTAGATTCAATTAACGATGGTCGTTCGCAAATTCGTCGTAAAATTGAGGATAGCCCCAGTCTCAAAAACTATCCAAATGAAATTCTTGACAAGGAATACAAAAGAGCATGTCGAGAGGCAGCAAGACAAACTGGGTTGGATATTGCAACATTTCCAGTCGCTTGCCCCTACTCTAGCGATCGCATTCTTGGGGATTGGTTGCCCGAATGAAACTTCCCAATCCCCCAATTCTAATCAGTACCTTCGCCAAAATCAAAAATCAGAGCGTTCGCGTTGGCGCAGCCAACTCGTGCGAGTAACCCAACAAATACCCTATCGCTTACCAACGCCCGATCCCCCAACCCCCCTTAAAAAGGGGGGCAATAGTCTTAGACCAATTCTGTATGAAGATGCAACGAATAGCGACCTTATCCACCGTTCGGGCGCTCGCTTGTCGTTGGCGTAGCCTGCCCAAGGAGGGCATAGCCCGCTAACGGACTGGGCAACGAAGCGCGAGCGCCCGAACGGCGAATTTGTTGCATCTTCATAAAGAAACGGTATTAAGCCCCCCTTTTTAAGGGGGGTTGGGGGGATCGTTCCCTGCGGAAAATAGCGTATTGCTAATACAACCATCTTCTAAATAACCGGGTCACTTGTGGCATCACAATATAAGTGAGCAAAACAACCATGATGCCACAGACGATCGCCGATGCTATCGGGAGGGGCAAAGGTTTCAGTAAAGGCGTTACGAATGTATTCAAAAAATTGATTAATACATACACAACTGCCCAGGTAAGCAAAGCCATTTTATATCGGGGCGGAGTTGTCAAAGCCCGACCGGGTATGGAAAACCAGGCATCGATACCGCTAATTTGCTGAATTTCTGGATCGGACGCGACTAAGGGTTTGGCTTGGGCGAGCCAATACTGGCGTTCTCGCGATGTCATCCAGGCTTTTAGGTTTTCGTAGCTGTCAAACCGAAACACAACCACATATTCCGGCCGAACTCCCGGTTGCGGTCGAATAACATTCATACCCATATATCCCAGATAAGTGCTGGCAACCTGAGTTATATTCTTAATCCAAGATTCGTATTCGGCTTCTCGACCAGCTTGTACCCGTTGGGCAATGACGACGGTTATTAATTCTTTCTGGCTGTCCATTGTAGCTGACTAAAAACTGAAAGAATGTCCGGGATTGCCGACCTCAAGGCGCACCAAATTGGCCGGAACCACGCCCCCGGGGGGAGGCAAAAACATTCCCCCATTGGTCGTTATATAAATGCTGCTAGCATCGTCAGTTCGCCGTCCAAAGGCCACTGCAGTGCTGCCGATCGCTCCTTGTTCGGCTTGGGCAACAACGGTTGTTTCTCCAGCAGGAGTAATCTTGAGGACGCTATTGTAAACATGGGTGGCAGCGTAGAGATTGCCTTCGCGATCGAAGGCAAAGTCATCTATATTAGTTGGGGCAACGAAAACTGTCGGTTCTCCGGGTAGATTGTTTTCGTCAATAGAAATTTTCAGGAGCAGCATTTTTTCAGTATTGGAAACATAAAGAGTATCCCCAAACCGTTTAATGCCGTTAGCAGCAGGGAAAGGATTGTCTGGATTGCTGCGAGCCAAGAGATCGTGTTCCAACCAAATAGAGACTTCGCCAGTTGTCCGGTCAAACTGCCAGATGCAGCCCCGATAAGAATCTGCCGTAACGTATAGATCTGGAGACAGAGGTGTAATGCCATTGAGAAACATGGCCTCGGGCAGGGTCGCTAGTAGCTCTATAGCACCATCAGGAGCGGCGTAGAGAATAATAGATAATCCCTCAGCATTCCAGCCGGTTAAAATAAGTCCGCCATCGGGAGCAAAAGCAATGCCCGTAACCTTACCGTCGTTCTTGGCAAAAATAGAGGTATCTCCCTCCGGCGTAATCTGCAAAATCTCCCCGACTTCGTGATTTGTCACGAATAAGGTGCCGTCAGGGGCGATCGCCAGATTTTCTAAAAAGGTATTGGCTGGGAAAGAGGAGACTATTTGGTCTGGGACCAGCTCCACCGGCGTATCGGCATAAATTGGGGGTAAACCAGGATTACTCATGGGCTAGCAATCTATTTCTTTGCGTCAGTTTCTTATCTTCATCATCAACCATATCCGCGCATTTTTCAAATTGATTTCGTTCATGGGGCATCGGGCATGGGGCATGGGGCATTGGAAGAGGCAGGGGGCGTGTGGGAAGGGTGGGAGGAATTGGAGAACGGATTATGCTCCCCAAACTCTCTCCCATGTCTCCATGTCTCCATGTCCCCATGTCCCCATGTCCCCATGTCTCCCTGCCGGGGTATCTGACGTAAAGCCCGTCCTACGAAAGTATTGTTAAACGGATTTTATATTACCGCTTATAACTTGGCATGGGCTCCGTCACAAAAGGGTTGGTTCCCAGTCTGTTTGCACAAGCATAACGCCACCTGCTTTGTCTCAGTTATCTCCAAGGCTAAAGGTACGAAGTCGGTGCCTGCATGAGAACCATCGCAGTAGGGCTGGTTGGTGGACTGGCCGCAAGAACACCAGTAGTAGGTACCGGGCTCCAGGGTTAAAACAGCAGGTTTAAGATCGGCTATTACAGCGTTGCTCATTTGTAGTTCTCCTCTCTGATTAAAAACGGATCTCTCTAAAATCGGAACAAGCTATCCTCGCTCCTCCCAGACTTTGGCTATTTCCAAAACCTGCAAGGTATTGCTGTCCGGGGATGTACTAATTATAGAGTAAGTAACTTTCTGATGTAAAGTAGGCACTAAAAAGTGAGATAGTTACCAAAAAGATACTATTGGGAACGATACTATCTCCGGGGCCGATGGAGTATAAGAGCCGCGAAATGCAAAAGCTAAGGGTAATGGGAGGAGGAGCGATCGCGCCATAGCGGTTCTCGCGCTTGATGTGAGGTTTCTGGGGCGAAGCATCCCAGCATGAGAATTCCCGTTCGGAGCTAAGAGATTGTCTTGGAGATGCTGTCGCCCCTACGTTTTGCGCCTTACATTTATTTGAGAAACGCGATATTAACTGGGGCGATCGCTCGTTAACTGGCTCGTTAACTGGCTCATTAACTGGGGCGATCGCGTATTTTCAAATTAATCTCCTTAAAAAAACCCTTTCCCGTTCTACGGGAAAAGGGGGCGGACAGGCGGGACGCCCGTCCTACGGGAGACTTATCTCCACACCCTACACCCCACACCCCACACCCCACACCCCACACCCTAATTCTTTGCCCAATGCCCCATGCCCCATGCCCATCTATTATTTTAATCTAAGCTTATTTTTAGCTTAACCGCAAGATAAAAATATCTTAATCTCGCAGGAGAACAAAATTTAGTAGGATGCGGGCAGTCTTTTGTGAGGAGCGAACAATGGCAATTGGATTAACGCCGATTGGAAGATACGAATCGGGAATATTCGACGAAAGCGCTGCAGAAATTGTCGCCCACGATCCGGGAACGCAACGCTTGTTTGTGGTCAATGCCAACAATGCAGCGGTTGATGTTCTCGATATCGGCGATCCGACTAACCCAACTCTAATTTCAACAATCGACGTTACTTCTATAGGTGCCGGAGCTAATAGCGTCGCGGTGGCGAATGGAGTGGTAGCAGTTGCGGTAGAAAATGAAGACGAGGTAGCCCCAGGTACGGTTGCTTTTTTTGATGCTAACGGCAGTTTTCTCAACTCTGTCACCGTAGGTGTCTTGCCAGATATGGTAACCTTCACCCCGGACGGCCAGAAAGTGCTAGTTGCCAATGAAGGGGAACCGGGGGAAGAAGAAGACCCGGAAGGCTCTATTAGTATTATCGATATATCAGGCGGGGTGGCAAGTGCGACGGTAATGACGGCAGATTTTACCGCGTTCAATGGCCGAGAAAACGAACTGCGAGGCAGGGAAGTAAGGATATTTCCAGATAAAACAGTTGCTGAAGATCTGGAGCCGGAATATATCGCGGTTTCGCCAGATGGAAGTACGGCTTTTGTGGCACTCCAGGAAAATAATGCGATCGCGCGAGTTAATATCGGCACTGCCACCGTTGAAGAGATAATAGGCTTGGGTTATAAAGATCACAGCCTTCCAGGCAATACTTTAGATGCCAGCGACGAAGACGGTGCGATTAATTTGCAAAACTGGCCGGTGTTCGGGATGTTTATGCCGGATTCAATTGCTTCTTTTGAAGCGAACGGCCAAGCCTACTACGTTACGGCTAATGAAGGAGATGCTCGCGACGAGGATGCGAGGGTTGCGGACTTAACCCTCGACCCCACAGCATTTCCCAATCCCGCCGCTCTCCAGGAAGAAGGACAGCTCGGACGCCTGGAAGTTTCGACTATTAATGGCGATATTGATGGTGATGGGGATTACGATCGCCTGTTTGCCTACGGAGGGCGATCGTTCACAATTTGGGACCAATTTGGCGATCGGGTTTACGACAGTGGCGACGATTTCGGGCGCATTACCGCTCAGCTCTTTCCCGAGATATTTAACTCTAATGGCAATGTCGATACTTTTGACAGTCGCAGCGACGCTAAAGGTGCAGAACCAGAGGCGATCGCTACCGGCGTAGTCGATGGCAGCACTTATGCCTTTATTGGCTTAGAGCGCATCGGCGGCATTATGGTCTATAACGTAAGTAATCCCACAGCGCCGAACTTCGTTCAATACATCAATCCCAACGAAGTAGATATCGGTCCAGAGGGCTTGGAGTTTATTGCCGCTGCAGATAGCCCGAACGGCAGTCCTTTGCTGGCGGTAGGCAATGAAGTCAGCGGCACCACGACTCTTTATCAAATTAATCCGGCGTTTTTTGACCTGGACAATGGCAGCAATGTTTTTACAGTCACTGCCGGTTTGCTCAACCAACGAATCGGAGGATTGCGATCGCTCGATGGGGACGATGCCATAACGGGTTCGGCATCTGCCGATCTAATTAACGGCAATCTCGGCAATGACAGTATTTCTGGGGACGGTGGCGACGATATCCTCTTCGGCGGCCAAAACGATGATGTTTTGAATGGAGGAGAAGGTGCCGATACAATTAACGGCAATCTCGGCAATGACACTATTTCTGGCGGCAGCGGCGACGATATCCTCTTCGGCGGCCAAAACGATGATGTTTTGAATGGGGGAGAAGGTAATGACGTTCTCTATGGCGATTTGGGCAGCGATACTATAACTGGCGGTGCGGGCAACGATACCTTTGTTTTGCGCCCCGGTGGCGGTAACGATGCGATCGCTGACTTTCAAGATGGCGTTGATTCCTTGGGATTAAGGGCTGGCTTAAGCTTCGAGCAACTATCAATCGTCCAAGGCGACGGTGCCACCTTCATCGATTTGGGCGCGGAACGCTTGGTAACTTTGAATGGCGTTCAAGCCAATGCGATCGGGGCAGATGATTTCGCGATTCTTGGGTAATATAGCAGTCAGCGGTCAGCGGTCAGCTTTTAGCAAGACTACTGGACTGTCTAGCTTGAAATTGTAGGGAGCGGCCCGGGAACGAAACCCAACGCAACGATTGGTATAGTTGGGTTTCACTCCGTTCAACCCAACCTACATTTACTCTAGGGTGTAGGGTTTAGGGTGTAGGGTGTAGGGAAAAATACCTTATCCTAAATGTCCTAAATCTACTACAAAATTTCGGAACAAATTAACTGGATTTAATATGAATGGGCGATCGCTTTTGCCAGGGTCTGCGTGGAGCGATCGCTATTTTTTGTCTGCAAAGTCTGCAAAAGGATTGGGGCTGTAATTAAATTCTGCATGGCCACGGGACTCTTTGACCGCTTCGAGACATTCCTCTAATATCATGTCGGTTTGAATGCCTCAAAAAAGTCAAACTCTGCGTAGGACGGGCGTCCCGCCTGTCCGCTTGGGCTGGTATGGACTTTTCGCTGCTCCCGTCCTACGGGATATTACAAATTTTTTTTGTGGGTATTTAACCAGGCATGATATAAGTCGTCCCCTGCCCAAGTGCCAATGGTTTTGAGGTGGGCAAGGAAAGACTGGGGGGAGGTTGGAGATGGTTTTTTCTGTAGGGATTGAATTAGAGCGATCGCCTCAGCTAGTCGCTCCGCTGGCAATGCCTCGATTTCTTGGAGTAGTCGTTCTTTGAGAGTCATGGCGGCTACTTATATTCTACTGGAAGTATAGCAACAAGAAGACTAGCACGATATAATATAGATATAGCGATCCTAAATGGGTTACGATCCGAACCGGAGCCAGAAACCCGGTTTCTTCAAGAAACCGGGTTTCTCAATTGCATCCTATTTAAGATTGCTTAAGCAATTGCAAGTATATGTATGATTATGACTTATTGGACATTAAACTTAGATAAGGTTAATCTGACAGAAGAACAATTTTACCAAGTCTGTCAAAATAACCGCGAAATTAAATTAGAGCGAACTGCAAGTGGACAATTAATTATCATGTCACCTGTCGGAGGAGAAAGTGGAAATCGAGAGGCAGAGTTAATTATCGAATTGGGAATCTGGAATCGGCAAACCGGCCTGGGCTACACTTTCAGCTCTTCGACTATATTTAAGTTGCCCAATGGAGGCGTTCGCGAAGCGTCTCCGTAGGAGAATCGCTCTCCCGACGCAGCTTGGATTGCAAGGGAACGCTGGGAAGCATTGCTCCCAGAACAACGGCGGAAGTTTCCTCCCATCGCACCAGATTTTGTTATAGAACTAAGGTCGGCAACAGATTCTTTAGAAACCTTGCGTGCCAAAATGCGAGAATATATTGATGCAGGAGTGCAATTGGCATGGTTGATTAACCCCCAACAGCAACAAGCAGAGATTTACCGCCCGGGAGAGGAGGTGGAACTGTGCGATCTGCCCGCCGAGTTATCCGGCGAAAACCTATTACCTGGATTTTGCTTGAATTTGCCATTATATTAATAATATTGGGCATTGGGCATTGGGCATTGGGCATTGGGCATTGGGCATTGGGCCCCTACGCCCCGGAGGGCGGGCTACGCCTACGACAGGCTCAGGATAAAATTGGGCATTGGGCATTGGGCCCCTACGCCCCGGAGGGCGGGCTACGCCTACGACAGGCTCAGGATAAAATTGGGAATTGGGCATTGGACATTGGGCATTGGGTCTTTCGACAGGCTCAGGAGCGCATTAGGCATTGGACGATAATGCGGAAGCCGAGGAGAGGTAGCGAATGCTATCTCTCCTACAGCGAAAAGCAAAAGCCACTGCCCAAATCCGTTTTGGAAAGACCCGTTTTCGGGCGAGCGGGCTCCTCGAAAACTATCTTTACGACCCGGATGTAGTTACGACTTACGCATTAACTAGCCAGAGAGTGGTAGGGGTCAACGGCCGTTGACCCCAAGAGAGTGCTATTGGCTTTCCGGGCATACTTAAGTCCTGTTAGTATCGGGAGGCTTTTCCCTGCTAACGTCTATTTTTTTAATGCAGAAAATACTGTCGATACAACTGACAACTGGGGGTGACGGCATTTTCTTGCAGGTTGGCCAATCCCATCCCGCGTAATTTAAACGCTAAATGCCGCTCCAAATTGACTGGTTCAGTTGCCTGCACTACCTGCTGGTAAGCTGCTGCCAGATCGGGATGCGCGTTGAGATTCCCTAATAGTCGCTGCAAGTGCTTGTGATATATTCCCGCATCCGTGGCAGCGTTTTGCATCAGTTCTTCCCAAGTCAGCTTCTCTTGGGCGAGGCAATAGAATGCTAGCTGCACTAAATAAGGATGGCCGGCGACTAACTCCATCAACTGCTCGATTTTATCCGCTGATAGATACAGTTCGTAGCATCGCGCTAAGGACTCTACCTGCCCAGCACGAAATGGCGGCAAGTCAAGGTCTAGACCGATATTGAAGGGCGATCGCTTTGCATCTATGGGAAGCTCCACTTCTGTGGATTGAACGATAACTAGGCGCAGCTTTTGCCAAAGTTCGCTCGCCATATTACCATAGATTGCTTCTTCATGCCAAGATTGCAGCAAAGCAAAAAAATTGAGCAACTTCTGGTTGGAAAAACAGCTCGTCTATTTGCTCCAAGGCTAAAACTAAAGGTTCCTCGATCGCCGATAGCACGCAGTCTTCAAAGTAGGCGCTGCAGTTACTTTTGCTGCCCAAGGCATCAATCCAGCGATCGCTCGCGTTGCTGGGTAATTGCAGCTTGCGGGTGACGGCGGCACAGAACCAAGCTAAAAACCGATCCAAACTACTAAAGACTGCGAGATCGGCCTCCCGCAAGTTTAAGGATACCGTGCGAAAGCCAAGCTCCCGGGCGCGACCTAGAATCCGCACTAATAGAGAAGTTTTTCCCATCTGCCGGGGCGCTTTGAGTCGCAGCGAACCCCTCGGTTTGGCGATCGCCGCATAAGCAAGCTCCTCAATAGGCGATCGCTGGATGTAAAAAGGGGAATTTAGGGCAAGCGGACCGTTAGAAAACTCAATAATATTTGCTCGGTCGGGGTCGCCCGAAGCAGCAACCAACTTTTCCTCTTCCGGGGTCAGGGGGCGATGTTCCAGAAGCAAACGAAAGTTCTTTTTGGAAATCGGCTCGTTAAATAAGTGTGAAAGCAACCGCCATAAGCCAACGGCAACTTTCTTTAGGTAATCCTCCCCATAGTAAGATGCTGCTGCCATTTCCGAGTAGGTGAGTCCCTCCCAAGTTTGGTGCAAGATGGCCTTTTGCAGGGGAGTTAAATTTTGGCAACGTTTGGCACTGATTAGCACCAAGACTTCTTCAATAGTCATAAAGGACGAAATAATTACTTGTTTTTTCTAGCGAAAGGGGCAGTATTTCAGAATCGCACCAAAAAAGAGGTCACCTTTTACACTTCACAATCGCCGATCGCGCTCACACTAAACAGGACTTAGGCTTTCAAGTCGTATTTAACGCTAAATATAGGGCTTGTATCCAGGGATACAAGCCCTATATTTAGCGTTGATGCCTAAGTCCTAACTCAAAATCCCTAGCGCACTCGGTCCCCCGTGCTTTTGCCACTCTCTATCCCATTCCCGAAGGGGGGTTTAGAGCGCAAGGATTAATTTTTAGTGTTATATTTATTGCAAGTTTATAAGATAACGATTCCTTTTAGCACTGAGAATTAGAGATAAAGTTAATTTCGCCAGATAATATTATTGCATTTTCTTGATTCAAGTCAAAAATCCCTCGCAGGCGATCCTCGATATATGGTCCCCTGCGATCGACTGATTTGTGACTATTTTTGTCTGACTGTTTGCCTATTTCAGAGGTAAAAAGTGACCCTACAGGAAGTAATTAGGTTACTTTTTACCTCTTGCAACAAACTTTATCGAGCGGGTATAAATGTTTCAGGACTTACGCAACCGTCAGATCTAGCGCTATATATAGCGCTAAGCACGAAGTAAGGATTTGCAAATAAATATCTCTCCCTCGCAACCCGTAGGACGGGCGTCCCGCCTGTCCGCTGTCTGGGACAGGCGGGACGCCCGTCCTACGGGTTGGGTAATTTATTTTTTGGAATTCCCTAAGTCGTTGCGCCTGCTACTTTTTGCCTAAGTCCTAAGATAGATCGCCAATATAGCGTTTCTCAAATAAGTGTAATACGCGATCGGGTAGGTAGGGGCGACAGCATCCCTTCGACAGTCTCGGCGATCGCAACGGGAACTTCCATATTGGGATGCTTCGCCGGTGGCAACCTCACATGAATTTGACAATCTATTTGCTTGTTAATTGCTCATCTCAAATAAAACGGATGTTACAATCAAGGGGCACAATCGATAGCAGGCAAATTCGCAGCCTAGACAATGCTCTCAGTAATGAGGGTATTAAGGCAGAAATAAAAGCAATTGAAAAAGCCTTGCTCCAGCGTCTGAAACAAGGCGATCGCATTGCTTTTTGGGAGCTGTGGCTGCTTCACAAAGACTTCCTTTACCGCTATTGCTTGCGATTGACAAACGGGAACGTTGACGATGCTCAAGACCTCTTGAGTCAAGCATCTCTGCTAGCCTGCAACAAGTTACCAGCCTACGATAAAAAAATAGATAGCTGCCAAGCATTGTTCGCGAAGCTAGCTTACAATTATTTTGTCGATAAATGTCGCAAACAGGAGAAAGAAACAAGAGACTTAGAGCATTTAAAGCAAACTGCGATCGTAAATCGCCAGATAGAAATAGCACTCTTACAATCGGCTGAAAGCCAGTTGCTGCGCCAAGAATTGCAAAAATCGATAGATAGGGCAATTGACGAATTGTCGCCGAGACTGCGGGAAGCATTTATTCTGCGCTGCTGCGAGGATCTATCCTACAGCGACATCGCCGAAACTCTCTCCCTTTCTAAAGATAATGCTCGCAAGCGAGTTCAACAAGCCCGCAAATTTCTGCGAAACCGTATCAAAAAATATCTGGAGTAATTCATAATGAGTACACCACAGCAACAAGAGCAAGCTCAAGCTACTAAACAAGCGATCGCCAAACAACGAGAAGCGGCGCGAGAAATAAGGAAAATAACTCGCGAAGAAATCGCCAAGCAAAAAGCCGCCTTCCTAGAAGCAGTTCGGGCATCCAAAGAAGCGATCGCCCAACAAATAGAGCTAGCAAGACAGGAGAGCGAAACTAATAAAAATACAGTGGAAGAGACGGCAACGGCAGTCCAAAATGAGGAGGCTCGGGAAACTCGGGAAGCCGAAGAGGCAATTTCTCGAACCCAAGCACAAACTCTCCGAGAAGTGGAGCGGCTCAAGAGCGAAGTCATGCGCAAAACCGAAGGAGTTTCCCAGGCCGCTGTCATAGTTCAATCGGAAATGGCCGAAGCCATTCGCTTGACCCACAAAGACATGGAGCAAGCTATGGAGACAATTCGAGCAGAACTCGGAAAAATCTAATATAGCAGTAAGCGATTAGCTGTCACTGCTCAGCAGTCAGCATTAGTCCTGCCATACGCACAAAGAGCGCATTTGTTGTCAAACACATTAATCGGTAGTGCTATATCAAATCCGGTTAATTACCCACAGAATTTGGAACCCTCCGTAGGACGGGCGTCCCACCTGTCCTTATTTTCGGGGAGGGACGCCTGTCCTACGGGAAGCTCGATTTGTTTTTAGGGCGATTAACCGGATTCGATATAACATCTTAAATTTCTTTCTAGCAGAGATCGCCATGAAACCAACTAATTTCAATTCCCGGGCTGGACTTACGATCCAAGATGCCTATCGACCGGCATCTGAAGCTGAACTGTTATCTCTCTACAACAGTTACCCTTGCGTCGCCTGCGGGGCATCGACTCCCGTGGGAGAGAGTGGGAAGGAGTGGGAGAGAGTCGGAGAGAGTGGGAAGGAGTCGGAAGGAGCCGGAGAGAGTCGGAGAGTGGGAAAGATTAAACAAATTTCTCACCCCATCCCTCCCCATCCCTCCCCCTCTCACCCCATCCCTCCCCATCCCTCCCCATCTCACCCCATCCCTTTGCAACTGGGCTCGGTCTTTTTCGTGAGTTTGCCAAAGCTTTGTTCTTGTGGCTATAAGAACTACATTATCTTTGTCTTGAATAATCTTATGGCCGGAGCTGGTTCCACAGTACCCGAAGCGGGGGAGGCGATCGCCGAGGCGGAAGCCCGGGGAATCCTCCCGGATCCTTTTCTACAGGAACAGCTAGTAGCGGCCAAGGTAGCCCTGCACCAGGGAAGACTGGATGCGGCGACTACGATTAATCAATCTCTAACCGTTCTCTTTCCGCAATTCTTTTTGCCTTTTTACAATTTGGGTACTATCTACAGCCGCCAGGAGCGCTACCGAGAAAGCCTGGAAGCATACGATGAGGCAATAAAGCGCAATCCCGAGCATTTGGAATCCCTAGCTAACAAAGCATATCTGCTATTTCAGCTCCACCGATTCCGCGAAGCCGGCACAACCTACGAACTATGGCGCAGTTTGAACCGGGAAGGAACTGTGGTTATGGCGGAAGAGGCGGGACGGTTCGGCACTATAAAAATTATTGACGATTCAGAAACTCGCAGTTTGTGGATAGAGGCGCAACTTCAAGGCCGGGTTTATAAACAGCCTGGGGCAAATGAATGGGAATCCGCTTCTCGCTCTGGTCCCGGACCGATCTCCAATAACTTCTTTGCCGCTGGCTTTCTTCTCGTCGGTTGCCTTCAGCCCGAGGCTTCGGGTTTGGTTTTGGGACTCGGTTGCGGAGCCGGTATAGCAATGAGTCTGGCCTGTTTTCCCAACCTGCACTTAACAGTGGTAGAAGTGGATCCGACTATCCTGCGGCTCTGCCTGACTTTCTTTCCGATGGTGCAGCATTATATAGATGCGGGTCGCTTAGAAATTGTCCAGGCAGAGGCAGAGGAGTTTTTGCGCGAGAACGATCGCTCCTTTGACTTTCTCCAATGCGATGTATATGAAGGGCGATCGCAGTTGCCACCTCTGTTCGCATCTAAGGAAGCGATCCAACGGCTAACGGCCACTGCGCCACTTATATTTGCCAACATCATCGCCCAACTGAACGAACCGCATTTACATCGAGTTCTCGCTGCCTTTGATGCGGCGGGCAAACCCTTTCGCATGCTGTATCCAAGCAAAGACATTGCTAGTGCAGAAGCAACTCCCATCAACTGGCTCGCTCTGACTCAAGAGGCTACTATCTCCGCTGATTTTGTCCCTTTTGCCGGACAGACCGGAGTTGAAGTAGAGACGGTTCGGCGCAACTTTGCTACTTTGCAGAAAAATGCCGTATCCCGGGAAACGGTTAGCTCCTATTATATGGAGGGAGGGGGTGAGATGGGGTGAGATGGGGTGAGATGGGGTGAGAGGGGGGGAGGGATGGGGAGGGATGGGGTGAGAGGGGGAGGGATGGGGAGGGATGGGGTGAGAGGGGGAAAGATGAGGTGAGAAATTTGTTTAATCCTTCCCACTCTCCCACTCCTTCCCACTCTCCCACTCTCCCACTCTCTCCCACTCCCTCCCACTCTCTCCCACTCCTTCCCACTCCCTCCCACTCCTTCCCACTCCCTCCCACTCCTTCCCACTCCTTCTCACTCCCTCCCACTCCCTCCCACTCCTTCCCACTCCCTCCCACTCCTTCCCACTCCTTCTCACTCATTCCCACTCTCTCCCACTCCTTCCCCATCCTAAATTAACCACGACGGAGGCTTTGCAATGCGTTCATTAAAGGCAAAACTGCCGCTGCATCCTGGGGGGCGTCTTTTTTTATTTTCGCACAAGCGTCGATCGCATCGTTTAGATCTTTTATTGGAAGCTCGTCTTCGCGATCGCTACTAACTTCGACTATCAAATCTTGCAAACTCTCTGCCACTGCCTTGCCCAAAGCGACCTCTGCGGCTTCCAATGCATCTGCCCCAGTTTCCGATGCGCCAGCCTTTCGAGATAGCCGCTCCTTTTTTCGCGAGTCAAGCTCGTTTTTCAGCAGCAGTAAAACCAATTCTAAAACTTGTCTCTCCTTACTGGACATAGCTTTGTTCTAATTGTTGCCAACTGGCTCTAGCGTCGAGCCGGGGCGGCGCGATGCTGCGTCGGCGGATATCCGGACGCAGAATCGCGCGCCTGATTTCCGCTGCAGAAGCGTTAGGGTATAAGGACCAAAGCAAAGCGATCGCTCCCGTAACAAAAGGCGCTGCGGTACTGGTGCCGCTCGTAGCGGTATAGCCTCCACCCGGTGCGGTGCTGACGATTTGCTGCCCTGGAGCCATCAGGCCCCGCCTGCCTACAGAGAGCCCCGTGTTCGAGCCCGGGGTAATCCGACCAAAGCGATCGCTTGCGGCAACGGGAATTACCCAGGGATGGTCGAACAGGGGCACCGGACCCATTTGCTGCAAGTTGCCGGAGGCAGCAACCACTAGAGCCCCTAGGCGTCTAGCGCGATCGAATGTCTTTTGCAATTCCGGCGCGGAAAGCAGGCGGGGGGCGGAAAGTCCCAAGCTCAGGTTGACGATTTTGGCACCGGCATTGAGAGTTTCCTGTAAAGCTTCGGCCAGTTGCTCCGGAGTGACTTCCGGGCATGGCGGGCGATCGCGACCTGCTTCGCAGAATATCGGTCTGAGGATAAAGGTACAGTCCGGGCAAAGGGCGGGGGCTTGGGAACTGCGATCGGCTGCCAGCATTCCAGCGGTAAAAGTCCCGTGCAGGCAAGCCAAACTATCTATTGCTTCGCAATCAGCATTTGATAGCTCTTGTATTTTGGCCTGTTGCAAGTCAGGATGGGAAAGGTCCGTCGGTCCGTCGATAATACCGATCGCGATCGCCGGGTTCCCAGCCGTAGCAGCCATCAGCGGGTTTAGTTGGGTTTGTCCCAAAGGGTAGGACTTGGGTTCGAGCATTAGTCAAAAGTCACAAGTTAAAAGTCACAAGTCACAAGTCAAAAGTTAAAAGCCAAAAGTCAAAAGTCAAAAGCAGGACTTACGGAAGGACTCTATTTGTAGGGATAGCACTGCGCACCAGACACTTTATGGAGCGTTCGATTTGACAATTTGCACAACTCCTGAAAAGTTTAAAGTCAAAAGTTCAATGCCCAATGCCCAATGCCCAAGAAAGCGGTCAGCTCTCAGCTAAAAGCAGTCAGCTAGAGCTAAAAGCAGAAGAGCTACGCCTGCGCGGAGCTTCTGAGCTGAAAGCTGTTGGCGCAGCCTGCGCTCTTAGCGCATAAGCTTTTTTGCCCAATGCCCAATGCGAACATGCCCAATGCCCAATTCCCAACCTCTCGACTAGCGAATCGTACCGATTCCAGCATTTGCTTCAATAAGATTTTTTGGGGCAGCAGCTCCGATCGCCTGCAACGCATCTTTGGCGCAAGTGCAGCAGTTGTTCTTGGTTTTGGAAAATTCCTCCGGCTTGCATTTGTGCCGGTAATGGTTTCGCAGTCGCTGCCATTGTCCCCAATCTATATACTCTACAAACTGACAGCGATTGCTCGGATGGTCTGGTTTGGCATCTTTGCTCGCCGGTTCCTGGTTGTAGGAAAACGACAAACTATCCACAGTATCTAAGGAAGTTTTATCCACCAGCTTGAGAAAACCATGCTCGGGCGGAAACTCCGGTTTCCCGTAGAAGCTGTGGAAGCGAGTACAGGCAGCCAGGACATAGCGATCGCCTTCTGCCCCTCCCTCGTTTGGTAAACTCAAAGCTTGTAAATTTAAAGCGCGATCGCCTCCTAAGCTCCCCGTCGAGGGCAAGGGGCGATCGGCATAACGGCCATAACGAGCATAACTAGCACTGGCCATATCGATGCTCTTTCGGGCTGCTTGCGCGGGCAAATTCATCTTTTTTTTAAAAAAACTCGCGATTCTTCTATATGTAGTGAGGGTCAACGGCGATCGCCTTTTGTGAAAAAAACTTTTCTGCTTGCCCCATCTCTCCCCATCCCTCCCCATCTCTCCCCATCCCTCCCCATCTCTCCCCATCCCTCCCCATCTCTCCCCATCCCTCCCCATCCCTCCCCATCTCTCCCCATCTCTCCCCATCTCTCCCCCTCTCTCCCCATCTCTCCCCATCTCTCCCCATCTCTCCCCATCTCTCCCCCTCTTCCCCCTCCTTTCACCTCTCTCTCCTACACCCTATGGAAGGTAAAACATTCCGCAGTTAGAACTTACCTCCCCATCTCATTGGCATGCTAGCTGGAGCAATACCGGGAATACCCCACCATAATAATGCCGCCTTTTTTTTGGACTCGCAGGCGCTACAACCACAGCCTTGGCTGGCAGAACCCTGGGCTCTTTTTCGATATAAATTTATGTTTGAATAGGAAAAAATATCCGTCTTTGTTCTCTTTTTTGCAGTAAGTTCAGGAATCATGTTTCCTCCTTGTTCTCAATAATTACCCCGCCTTCAGCTATGGGCGATCGGCTCGTATTCAGCCGTCATTACTTATCCTCTGCGTCGCCTTTTGGCTCCTTAGTACCGTACATAAGCCAGGTTTCTAATAATTTTATTATCCCCAGTAGCTGCGTATTATTGTTTTTTACCGCGTAATTCTTGCTTTCCTCAATCGTTACCAGCATCTTCGTCTTCACCAGTTTGCCCTTCTCGTACCCAGGCCAATTATTAAACATGGGCTCAAACGCCTCCCAAGGTAGGGACTGGTTAGGATTGGCGATTAAATATTGCACCGCAACGCAGACTATAGCAAATCGCGCCGCCTGGGTTATGGCGAAGGATAGCACGGGCAAAGTATTCGGATCCAGTTCGATATCCTCAAGCTTCCCCTCTTTCTCCCTTTTCATTCCCAGACTCCACGCCATCGCGTTCGCGCAAGCCCAGCGAAAAGCTTGGTCGTTCACCTCGAATTTATGAGTAGGACTGTAGCATTTATCCTCCTGATTTTCCAGGGGAACCCATATCCAGATATACGGTTCCTCGTCGCTCTCGCCCGAAGAATTTGGCTTCTTCTTGTTCTGCCTTCTGCAATACATTGCGGTCATATCCACCGACGACGCTGCTATAGTTATCCTCGGGCTCTCCGCTAACATATCTACCTCGACCTCGGAATCGTAGGACAACTTTAGTAAAGGTTTTTCTTCCTCGCTGCCAACCTTCTGTTCTTCCTGTTGCCAATACAGAGCGTAATCCTGCCTCAATTTATCGATAAACAGCAGATAGGGATAATCAACTCCGTTGTATGTAAACCGATATAGATCTGCTGCCAAAACCGCCGTTATCTGCATACCATTACTCCTCTTCTTGCCCCATAAAGCTGTCAGCGATCGGCGCTCGTTGCCTAATGCACAAAGCTTAGATCGAATTGGCACTATTATCTTTTTAAAATACTGTCTCGTAGAACGGGCGAGACGCCCGTTATAAAAGGGTCGGGAGGACAGGCGAGACGCCCGTCCTACGGCAGGTGGCTAATTCCCAATTCCCAATTCCCTATGCCACCCACCCCTAACCCCTCCCAGAAGGGGAGAGGGGATCGGGAGGACAGGCGAGACGCCCGTCCTACGGCAGGTCGCCCAACGCCCAATGCCCAATGCCCAATGCCCAATGCCCAATGCCCAATGCCCGATGCCCAATTCCCAATGCCCAATGCCCTATTTCCGATAATAAGGTTGTATGGGCTGATTCAAAAACGGATACATGCCGGTTACGTCCACCTCGGTGAAAAAGTTGGTTACAGTCTTATCTGCGTTGTTAGTAAAAGAAAAGATAACATCCATAATCGGCATCAAGGGGTCGCTTAAGGGCGATCGCTGCACTTGCACGTCGGTGAGAGAGCAGTTGCGCTGGGCTTGCTCCGCCACCATCACATACATATTCTCATATTGCAAAATTACATAATTTAGCGCCCGATGCTCGTCCATGTTGCCCATATTGTCCGCAAGCTGCATCGTCATATAAAACACTTGGGTCACCAAGGTTTGGAACTCGTTCTCATCCATGTTTTGCGGCTTGGGCAGGTTCTCTACCAGACGGCCTACGGGGAAACTATAGGTATTGTACAGTCTCACTAAGGGCAGCTGCATCCCACCGCAGGTTTGCGGCGGTGCGACGGGTCCGCGCACCCCCACCACCACATCCACATCCATCGGCGGCGTACCAAATGGCTTATCCAGCATATCGATAAGCTCCGACAGTTGCTCTTCCGTACTTGGCTGCAGGATGTAGCTCTCGATACTCTCGATGCTAAAAAGCCAACACATCTGCTGCGCTATATAACGGTAGCGCTCCCGTTTCCTTTTTGGCGTCTGGTAGGTAAAGACCGCATACATTTTCTGGCGAGGGGTCATCGCCCCCAGATTTTTTTCCAATGCAACTGCTGCCTCAGCCTGAATGTATTCTTTTTCCAAACTCAGACTGGGGAAGCGGGCACTCACCGTACCCAGAGCATAGATATAGCCGGAAAACATTGGCGTCAGGCTCGGTGCCGTCTCGTAAACTTCCGGCCATGCTGCCTCCGCTGGCGCGAGGCTCGCCTTCCCACTCGGTGCCAGTTTCTTTGGCTGCGAGCTACCGTTTTCCCGTCCGTTTCCTCTGACTTCCTCTCGGATTCCCTCTCGGATTTCCGCCATTATTTCTTCTCTTATATCCTGTCTGATTTGCCGCCAACTCTCCGCCTCCCCCATCCTCGGCGCAGACTTCTGTTCCTCTACGGTTGTCTGTATGCTCTCGCTCATATCTATTTCCTTCATTTTCTTACCTCTTCCCTTGCCATTCGCTTCCTTCGCTTCTTATCTCAAATCCAGTTAGTCGCTCTAAAAAAGTCAAGTCTCCCGTAGGACGGGCGTCCCGCCTGTCCCTTGGGACGGAGGGGGACAGGCGAGACGCCCGTCCTACGGGAGATTCCAAACAGGACTTACGCAAACTGTCCATATCTAGTATTTGTAGGGGCAATCCCCCCGTGGTTGCCCCTCCCCGTAGAGTCCATGCGTAAGTCCTGCCAAAATTATTCTGTGGGTATTTAACCGGAGTCGATATTAGTCGCTCTAAAAAAGTCAAGTCCTGCGTAGGACGGGCGTCTCGCCTGTCTAACTAAGCGCTAGGGACGCCCGTCCTACGGTAGGTTTAAAATTTTTTCTGTGGTTAATTAAGCGGATTCGATATTATCACCGATCGCTTTCTTAACTAACAACTACCCCTAGATTGCTTTGGACATTTTCGCAGAGCCGCTATTCTTAGGTTCGTCAACAAGCAACAGTCGCTTAAAAGCGATCGCTCCTTTCGACTTGCATAACTCATGTTTATCAACAGGCTATCGTTGGGTTTCCTTCCTCAACCCAACCTACACAACTTTTTGTAATAGCCCAATGCCCAATGCCCAATGCCCAATGCCCAATGCCCAATGCCCAATTCCATCCGTTACATCCTTTACCCATCCGTTACCCATCCGTTACATCCGTTACCCATCCGCTGCCACCCGTTACCCATCCGCTGCCACCCGTTACCCATCCCCTGCCACCCGCTGCCATCCGCTGCCACCCGCTGCCACATCCGTTACATCCGCTGCCCCATCCGCTGCCACAGTCACTCCCCAGATGGAAACTTCTTCAGAACTTCTCCGGCAGTATCCCCGATCGCACCGAAAGTTCCTACAGCAGGAGTAACGAGACTAGCCGTAATAGCGCTCATTGACTTAACGCAGTCGCCTGCTTCTTCCATCTTCTTCTCTATAGTATTTTTAACCAATTGTTCGGTTAAAACTGATTGGGCTGCAATGGCTAAAGCCTCGATATTTCTCAAGTAATCCGTGCCATCTTGGACGGCCAGAGCCATCGATTGGGCTACAGCTTGGTAAGCCTTGCCCGCCCCCTCCGTCTTCACGGTCTTAGGGTCGAGATTGGCCTGATTGACTAAAACACTTGCCTCTGTTACCGCTTCTAGATTGCTCATAGTGCCTTTTAGTAGGGTGTAGGGTGTGGGGTGTGGGGTGTAGGGTGTAGGGTGTGGGGTGTGGGGTGTAGGGTGTAGGGTGTAGGGTGTGGGGTGTGGGGTGTAGGGTGTGGGGCATTGGCGGAATTCAAAATTCAAAATTAAAAAGTCAAAAGGGAGCATTTCAATTTTGTAAGTAGTAATATCAAATCCGGTTAAATGCTCGCACAAAAAATTTGGAATCCCGTAGGACGGGCGTCCCGCCTGTCCGCCAGATCGGGCTTGGACAGGCGGGACGCCCGTCCTACGCAAGAATTAACTTTTTTAGGTTAATTAACCGGATTTGATATAACCCAAAACGCCACCAACATTCTTGGCGAATACCATATGCCCTTGCGGGCACGCTGCGCTAACGCCCCTACATCAAATTGCAAAAGTGAAATGCTCCCAGTCAAAATGCCTTTGTACCCTGGCCTTGAGCCACTATTCGGCCGCTCGATTATTTCTGCCGCGCTGCACTAGCCCAATGCCCAATGCCCAAGAAAGCGGTCAGCGGTCAGCAGTCAGCGTTTAGCTAAAAGCAGAAGAGCTACGCCTGCGCGGAGCTTCTGAGCTGAACGCTGTTGGCGCAGCCGTAGCACAAGGCGTGCATAAGCTTTTTTGCCCAATGCCCAATGCCCTTTTGCCCAAGAAAGCGGTCAGCTCTCAGCGGTCAGCAGTCAGCGTTTAGCTAAAAGCAGAAGAGCTACGCCTGCGCGGAGCTTCTGAGCTGAACGCTGTTGGCGCAGCCGTAGCACAAGGCGTGCATAAGCTTTTTTGCCCAATGCCCAATGCCCTTTTGCCCAAGAAAGCGGTCAGCTCTCAGCGGTCAGCAGTCAGCGTTTAGCTAAAAGCAGAAGAGCTACGCCTGCGCGGAGCTTCTGAGCTGAACGCTGTTGGCGCAGCCGTAGCACAAGGCGTGCATAAGCTTTTTTGCCCAATGCCCAATGCCCTTTTGCCCAATGCCCAATGCCCTTTTGCCCAATGCCCAATGCCCAATGCCCAATGCCCAATGCCCAATGCCCATTCCCGCTATGTAATTTCAACATCTTCACTGGTCTTAACGCCTAGCTCTTCTTTTGGCTCGGGACTTGTTCCCGTACTTGCCCCCGGAGCTGGGGCGACTAACTCGGCTATAGTCGTATCACCGCGATAATCTATTACCACATTTCCCTGTGGAGCCTGCTCTGGAGCCGGAGCTGGACGCGGTGGAGCCGGCTGAGGACCGGCCATAATTTCTCGGCATGCAGTTGCGATAACTGCGGCATTAATTTGCTGCATTCCCCCTTGGGTGGAGACTCCATTTTGCATCAACAAACTGATGGATTGAGCCATCGATTGATACACCAATCCCATAGATTGGGAGGGAGACTCCCCCAAGACGGTTACATTGGTCTGTGTAACCGCGTCGGTCACTTGACTATTTACCATTGCCTCACCCGTTCGCTCGTTTACTACTTTTTGTGATACTATTGCTCTAGACTCGGCCAAAATCGCTCTCCATTGTTAGGGTGTAGGGTGTAGGGTGTGGGGAGGGAGTGGGAGAGATGGGGAGGGATGGGGAAAGATGGGGAGGGATGGGGAAAGATGGGGAAAGATGGGGAAAGATGGGGAGAGATGGGGAGGGATGGGGGAAAGATGGGGAAAGATGGGGAAAGATGGGGAGAGATGGGGTGAGAAATTTCGTTTAGTCCTTCCCACTCTCTCCCACTCTCCCACTCTCCCACTCTCCCACTCTCTCCCACTCTCTCCCACTCCTTCCCACTCCTTCCCCCTCTCCCACTCTCCCACTCTCCCACTCTCCCACTCTCTCCCACTCTCCCACTCTCCCACTCTCTCCCACTCTCTCCCACTCTCTCCCACTCTCTCCGACTCCTTCCCCCTCTCTCCCACTCCTTCCCACTCCTTCCCCCTCTCTCCCCCTCCTTCCCACTCCTTCCCCAATCGGTTAATATGGCAAAAAACAAAAGGTGGACGGGCAAATGGAGGAAGCAAGGATTAAGACCCATGAGGACTTAGGGATTTATAAAATGGCCTTCGATGCTGCCATGAAAATTTTTGAAGTCACTAAGAACTTTCCGAAGGAGGAAAGATACTCTTTAACCGACCAAATTCGTCGCTCTTCTCGTTCGGTTTGCGCCAACTTGGCAGAAGCCTGGAGAAAACGCAGATATCAAGCCGCTTTTATCGCCAAATTGAGTGACAGCGAAGCCGAGGCAGCCGAAACTCAAGTTTGGATTAAATTTGCGATTCAGTGCCAATACCTAGATGCAGAACAAGGAGGAGCTATGTACAAAACTTATAATGGCATTCTTGTCGGCCTAGTCAAGATGATTAATAACCCAGGTCAGTGGACTATTAATAAGTGAGATGGGAAGATGGGGAAGGATGGGGAGAGAG
>JAAHFN010000149.1 GCA_010672965.1 Oscillatoria sp. SIO1A7 | reverse complement strand
TCCAATCGGGAAATTAAAGCCAGTCAATTGCAGTGTTGATATAGGTATTTCTAAGATCTTTAACCCTTTTTTTAGGTTTATATATGAAGGCAATCTGTTAGCGTTTGGTATTCCGTACCTCCAGTTTATAACTGGATAAATACTTGAATCATACAAAATTCCTTCTTCTGCCAAAATATCTAGTGCCCATAATGTTTTTTTTGTAATAGAGAAATAAGCCGCTCTATGACCAATGACTTTTTCACCTGTTAAATCTTCAAGCAAAGCAATCGAGTGTCTTAACTCACTTCGGAAACTTTTGGGATTCATTTGAGATAGATTTTGGTGCGAATATCCATGCGTTCCAATCTCATGCCCAGCCTTCTGTATTTTTTTGACCAACCCTCGATTTTCTTCTGCAACTTTACCTAAAATAAAAAAAGTAGCTCTATAATTAGATTCTTCAAGTATTTCCATAATTTTCCCCATACCAATGTGGACTCGCTTCTGGTATCGATTCCAATTGCCTATGGGTAGCTCTAATCCTTGATACCAATCTTCAACATCAATCGATAATGCATGAAACATAATAGGTACTCACTCCTTTATTAGGTTACATATGCTATTACATAGCCAATTATCATAAATCATTTAATTTTTAAATCAAACAATATTTAATAATAAGCTTCTGCAATTATTTTCAAATCAACATTAATTTAATATCAAAATCAAGTCGGTACATTATAAATATTTTTTAGCTGAAATGATTTTTATATAGAAAATTATGATGGTTTTTCAAGAATTAAGATATTTTGAAAAATTAATCCACTACTTTATTGGCATAATAATCAATAACATCCTGCAAAATTTTATTAAGGTTTTTGCGGGGCTCCCAATCCAGGTAGTCGCGAATCTTTGAGTTATCAGGAACCCTCTTCTGCATATCCTCAAAGCCATATCCATAAGCCTTGTCATAAGTCACAAAGATGACTCGGGGATCCTTATGACCATTGACTGCCGATGTTGTCAACCCTTTGCTAGCTTCTACCATTGCGATTACTTTTTTGGCCAACTCCAGAATACTAATCTCTTCTGTAGCTCCCACATTGAACACTTCGCCTATAGCCTCTGGGGCTTCAGACAAAACCACAAATGCCCTAACTGCGTCTTCCACATGCAAAAAACAGCGAGTCTGCTGTCCGTCGCCATACACGGTCAATGGCTCCCCGCGCAGAGCCTGCTGGACGAATCGAGGAATTACCATTCCGTAGCGCCCAGTTTGCCGTGGCCCCACTATATTGAAAAGGCGCGCTACTATAATGGGTAAGCCTTGCTCCTGATAATAAGCTAGAGCCATAAATTCATCAACCATCTTTGAAGCTGCATAGGCCCAACGGCAACGACTTGTCGGTCCGAGTATAACATCGTCGTCTTCCCGGAAGGGAAGACTATTGCTTTTACCATAAACCTCAGATGTGGAAGCCACCAACACCTTAGTCCGGTAGCGCAGGGCAGCTTTTAGCACTGCCTCCGTGCCCATGATATTGGTTTGAATCGTGTGTAGGGGGTACTTCAAAATTAGATTGACTCCCACTGCTGCTGCCAAGTGGATAATTACATTCGCTTCCAGAGCCAACCTATCCAGCACAACCTCATCTTTAATGTTGGCGCGAGTAAAGCAAAAATCTGGGTGACTGAGTAAATGGTCGATGTTATCCAAGCTGCCGGTAGAAAGGTCGTCTATCGCCAAGACTCTATTTCCTTGGGCCAATAGTGCTTCGGCCAAGTGAGAGCCAATAAAACCCGCTCCCCCAGTAACTAAGTATGTTTTTTGTTCAAGCATTTGTTTATTTTTGTGATAATGCGCTATATTTATAACCAATAAAAGTCTATACAATAAACATAGTATCTCATGTTTTGTCCATTAGCTCTACACCAATATTTTCTTAACCTTACTGTATAGACTATGCTAAATCAAGATAAGCTATTACGCATTTAAATTGGTGACCCATACCGCGACGCGACGCCCGCAACCAAAGAGCACGCCGGGGGAGGTCCCTTTTTATCCCAATCTAAATGCGCGACAGCTTATCTAAAGACCCAAAACCCTTGCTTAGTTTGAGTTAGAGCTTAATTTTTTTGCTCTTACAGTCATTATACGACAATTGTTGTCAACTGCTGACTGCTGACCACTATATTAAATTTCAATACGACATATCCAGATATAGTGTTTTGTACGGGCAATCCCCCCGTGTTTGCCCCCGAACGCAAGAGTTAATGCGTAAGTCTCATTAAAATGAAAATCGCGATCGCTCAACTCAATCCTATTATTGGCGACCTGCCCGGTAATGCCACCAGAATTCTCGAAGCCGCTCGCAAAGCAGAACAAGCCGGAGTTCGCTTGCTGCTGACCCCGGAACTATCCTTGTGCGGCTATCCCCCTCGGGATTTGTTACTCAAACCCAGTTTTGTAGCAGCCATGTCAGACCAGTTGGCACGGCTGGCGAAACAGCTACCAGCAAATATTGCCGTCTTGGTGGGAACGGTGCAGGCCAATCCCTTCGCCAGCCGCACTGGCGGCAAACCGTTATTTAATAGTATTGCTTGTTTGGAAAATGGCAACATAGAGAAAATTTTTCACAAGCGACTGCTGCCCACTTACGATGTTTTTGACGAAGAGCGATACTTCGAGCCCGCCACCGTCAGCAACTTCTTTACTTTAGATGCCTTAGCTTTGCCAGAGTCCGGTTCGGAGCAAGCCGAACAAGCGACGGTTAAGGTCGCATTCCGCACTGTGAAAATAGGCGTAACTATTTGCGAAGATTTGTGGAACGATGAGGAATTTTGGGGAAAGCGCAAATATGCCAGCAATCCCATCGCCGATCTAGCGCAAGAAGGAGTAGATTTAATTGTCAATTTATCGGCATCTCCTTATACAGTTGGCAAGCAAAAAATGCGCGAAGCGATGCTGCGCCATGTGGCACTTAGATATCAAAAGCCCGCGATCTATGCCAATCAGGTGGGGGGTAATGACGATCTAATTTTTGACGGTTGCAGCGTTGCTTTTAACCGCGCTGCTGAAATAGTGGCTCGGGGTCGCTATTTTGAACCTGATTTTTTAGTTGTGGAATTTGACGAACAAAGCGGCGATTTTTCCATGACCGAGCAAATCGCGCCGGATCCTAGCAGCGAAGATGAGGAAATATTTTCGGCGCTGGTCTTGGGGGTGCGAGATTATGCGCGCAAATGTGGATTTTCTAAGGCGGTTATTGGCTTGAGCGGCGGTATTGATTCCTCCCTAGTGGCGGCGATCGCAGCTCGGGCTCTCGGCTCGAAAAACGTCCTGGGAGTGCTGATGCCTTCTCCCTACAGTTCCGACCATTCCGTAACTGATGCCTTAGAACTAGCTGAAAATTTGGGCATTGAGACCCATACCTTGTCCATTGGCAATCTTATGGGAGAATACGATCGCTGTCTGGGGGATATGTTTGCCGATTTGCCATCGGATGTAACTGAGGAAAATCTGCAATCGCGGATTAGGGGAAATTTGTTAATGGCGATCGCCAACAAATTCGGCCATCTGCTCCTGTCAACTGGCAATAAGTCAGAAATGGCAGTGGGCTATTGTACCCTCTACGGCGATATGAATGGCGGTTTGGCTGCGATCGCTGACGTACCAAAAACCCGCGTCTATTCTATTTGTACTTGGTTTAATCAGGCGCAAGATAAAACTAAAAATTCCGCAATTATCCCGGAAAATATCATAACTAAAGCCCCCAGTGCCGAACTCAAGCCCGGACAAACAGACCAAGACTCCCTACCACCTTATGATGTTCTAGACGATATTCTCCATCGGCTCGTCGAAAAACACGAATCCCCAGAAGAGATTCAAGCCGCCGGACGCGAACTGGCAACTATAGAGCGAGTTATGAAATTGCTCGCCCGCGCCGAATTCAAGCGTCGCCAAGCCCCGCCAGGATTAAAAGTAACCGATCGCGCTTTTGGGACTGGTTGGCGAATGCCCATTGCCGCCCGCACCCGTTTGTTGGCAACGGATGGGTAACGGATGCTGGCAACGGATGTTGGCAACTGATGGGTAACGGATGTAACGGATGTGGCAACGGATGGGTAACGGATGCTGGCAACTGATGGGTAACTGATGTAACGGATGCTGGTAATGGATGCTGGTAACGGATGGGTAACGGATGTAACGGATGCTGGCAACGGATGGGTAACGGATGCTGGCAACTGATGGGTAACTGATGTAACGGATGCTGGTAACGGATGGGTAACTGATGTAACGGATGCTGGTAACGGATGGGTAACTGATGTAACGGATGCTGGTAACGGATGCATTTAATACCAATTCTGTATGAAGATGCAACAACAAATTCGCCGTTCGGGCGCTCGCCTGTCGAAGCCTGTCCGTTGCGGCTCAGAACAGGCTTCGACAGGCGA
>JAAHFN010000148.1 GCA_010672965.1 Oscillatoria sp. SIO1A7 | reverse complement strand
GATGGCGAGCCGGGGGGCTCGCGGACGAGGCGATGTATGGAAGGATTGGTCCTACTCTCACCAGGTCTCCGTTTCTCACCCCATCTCTCCCCATCTCTCCCCATCTCTCCCCATCTCTCCCCATCTCTCCCCATCTCTCCCCATCTCTCCCCATCTCTCCCCATCTCTCCCCATCTCTCCCCATCTCTCCCCACCCTCCCCTGCCTTACTGCAATCCCCAAATCTTAATAGTGCGATCGCCGCTACCGCTAGCCAGAGTATGACCGTCGGGACTAAAAGCGATCGACTCCACCCAGCGGGAATGTCCCGAAAGACTTTCCAAAGGTTTGCGGGTTGCCAAATCCCATAATTTAATTCTACCTGCCAAGCTGCCACCGGCCAGCAGATTCCCATCAGGACTAATAGCAACCGAATAAACCGTTCCGCCATTTCCCGACAAAGTAGCTAGCAGCTTGCCCGTCGTCGCATCCCAGAGCTTAACACTATTATCGGCGCTACCGCTAGCTAGAGTTTTGCCATCGGGACTAAAAGCAACAGAATGAACTTTATCAATATGACTCAAAAGAGTTCGAGCCGATATATTTTGATTGTAACCAACCCCAGAATTTAAGCTCCAGAGTTTAATCGAGCCATCCTGAGAGCCGCTAGCCAGAGTCGTGCCATCGGGACTAAAAGCAACGGAATCAACTGTACCGAAATGACCGGAAAGAGTGCCAAGGCGATCGCCGCTATCTAGAGACCACAGCCAAACCGTGCCATCATTAGAGCCGCTAGCTAGCAGTCGCCCATCGGGACTAATCGCTACTACAGAAACTCCTAAAGTTTGTGCCGACAGATCGTATCTAAGTTCGCCAGTATATAGATTCCAAATCTTAATCGCCCCCCCATAGCCGTTGCTGCTGCTAACAATAGAATTACCATTAGGACTAATAGCGACAGAAGAGACAATTTCTCCTGCTTGGGAATGACCTGTCAGGGTATAAAGCAATTTTCCTTCCGGCAAATTCCAAACTTTAATCGTCCCGTCAAAGCTGCCGCTAGCTAGAGTTTTACCATCGGGACTTATGGCAAGAGATCGCACGTCTTCAGAATGGCCGGCGAGGGTATTAGTAAGAGATATTTTTTTGCTAGGAATCTTATGGGTCATTAAGGGGATTGCCGGAGCCCGACCATCCCTAGCTCCGGTTTCTAAGTCCGATTCTAAATCCGGCGCTTTTAAAGAATCCACCGAACCAGAGGCATATTCTGAATTATTTGGATTTAAATTGTGTCGATTTAAATTGGCTTGTTTTTGATTTTCTCTATCTGAATTTATCGAAGCTGGTTTTGCTTTTTGCCCCAGGTTAGAGGTCACATATTGATAAATCTTTACTTCAGCGAATGCTACTGCCCCTAATAATATTAAAGCACCGCCAGCTATAAAATGCTTCTTGAATTGTTTGCGAACTCTATCGATTCCGTCCAACAATTGCTGGGCTATAGCGGAGAACTTGAAGGAAGAACGACTTCTTTTAACAATTGCACTGCTATTGCCTGCTTTATTTCGCACTGACAAGGCAGGCACGGACAAGGCAGGCAAGGATAAGTGAGAAACAGACAAGTCAAGTTGTGCCAGCAGTTGCAAAATAACCTCGGTATTTTGAGGTCGCCGCCCGGGCAGGCGCGCCATGAGGTAATCGATAAATTCTGCTAAATTCGGATGGATTTCAGGGGCTGCTTGACGCCAGGATAGTTCCTGGGTAGAGGGATCGTAAAAATCTAAAGGATGCCGTCCGGTGAGCAAGTGGACGAAGGTTCGCCCCAAACCAAAGAAATCCGATTGCGGTACGGGATGGCCATTTTCTTGCTCCGATGGCGCGTAGCCTTTGGAGGCGATAATAGTACCTTTATGGCCTATTCCCATTTTGGCTAGATAGGTGCCGCTAACTTCTCTGACCGAGCCAAAGTCAATTAAGGCCAATTGACCGTTTGGTTGCAACATTATATTGCTGGGTTTGATGTCGCGATGGAAATATTGGAGCTGATGGATTTCGTGGAGGATGCGGGCGAGCTGTAGCAACCAATCGAGGGCAAGGTCTTGGTCTATGGCCTGATTGCCTCGATGCTGGAGCCAATCTTCTAGGTTTTGCCCCTGAATCTTTTGCATTACCAGGCAATGCAAGGGGATTTTGCTGGTTCTGGGGATAACGGTGAAATAGCCTCCGGGCTCTACGCGGGGAATGCCGGGGTGCCGGAGCCTTTGCAGGACGGCGGCTTCTTGCCGAAAAAGCGAGATGGCTTTGGGCTGAGCCACCTGTAGCACTTTCAAGACTTTGGCAAGGCCGCGATCGTCTATTTCATAGGTTTTGGCAAAGCCCCCCACCCCCAGAAGCCGCTTGACCCGATACCGTCCCTGCAAGATCAGTTCCGAACCGCAGTGGCGACATATCCGGTTGCGAGCGTTGAGGGCATCCGCTGGCTTGGGGCATTTGGGGTTAATGCAGAGAGTCATAGCTGGCCAAGGTAAGGCTATATCTTAGGAGCATTCCAATACATACGCTCTTCGCGATCGCACCGCTAAAAGGTGCGTGGCAGGCTGATTGCTGCTTCTGGGAATTCCGGGAGGAGACAAGTGGCAGGGGTAGCCGAAAGAGGCGCTTGAATGCACATTGATTGAAATGCTCCCAGTATCTTTACTATATAGTGCGTCTAAATCATTTGTGTAAAAGGTAGGGGTTCCCCGGGAGCGCCCCGGTTGATTGGTCTGGGGCGCTCCCGGGGAACCCCTACAGGAATTTTACAATTCATTTGAACGCACTATAAACTGACGATCGCCAAAGGTCTTGGGAATAGCTGTCATGTCGGAGTCTTGGTTAGAGTTGCTAGAGCGACACCGGGCGATTGCCGTTATCCGCGCCCCCGAAATGGAATTGGGTTACAAAATGGCCTTAGCAGTAGCGCGGGGGGGAATGGGTCTGATTGAAATTACTTGGAATAGCGATCGCGCTCCCCAGTTAATTAATCGCTTGCGCGAGGATCTGCCCGATTGCATTGTCGGCACGGGGACGCTTTTGGACAAGAGTTCTCTAAAAGAGGCGATCGCAGCCCGGGCCCAATTCCTCTTTACTCCCCACGTTAACTTAGAACTTATTGAAGCGGCTAGAAAGGCCGAGGTGCCCATCGTGCCGGGAACTCTCTCGGCGACGGAAATCGTCACCGCTTGGCAAGCGGGTGCCACCTGCGTCAAGGTCTTTCCCATCTCTGCCGTGGGAGGTGCTGCTTACCTGAAAAGCCTCCAAGGCCCCCTTGGTCGCATACCCTTAATTCCCACTGGCGGCGTTACTATAAAGAATGCGCGGGAGTTTCTCGAAGCAGGAGCCATTGCAGTTGGTCTAGCTGGAGATTTGTTTCCCAAGCAGTTGTTAAATGCCGGAGATTGGCAGGCGATCGCTCGTCGTTCTGAGTCCCTCGTCCGCGAATTAGGGATTTCCAAATAATATCTCTCCCTCGGGACAGGACAGGCGTCCCAGGGTGTGGGGTGTGGGGTGTGGGGTGTGGGGTGTGGGGTGTGGGGGAAAGCCAGAAACCTCGGTTCCCGTAGGACTTTCCGACTCCCGACAGAGATAGGGAAAATAGCATGAAGTTTCCCTACACCCTACACCCCACACCCTAGGACGCCTGTCCGAGAGACAGGCGTTCGGCCCGTCCTAGGGAATTGGGTAATTTATTTCTTGGAATTCCCTTAATCAATCCCCTGCGCTAAATCTTTTTTGTAAAATACAGAAAATTAACCCTTGAAAATTAGCTTTTTGTTGTAGTTATGCCTTACAATCCTATTGCGTCGAAAGAGGGTCTAACCGCGAATAGTCCCATATCCTCAAGCTTGCGTCGCTGCGGACTTTTCTGTGCCGCTGCAGCTCTAACTCTATATTCTTGGTGCGCTTGGTCGAAGCCAGTTGCTGCCGATACAGAACACGATAGGATTGCCAATAGCATCATAGCCCTACAAGGTTCTAGCGATCGCTGGATTCAAATAGACCTAGGCGAGCAAAAGTTAATTGCCTGGGAAGGGGGAAATCCTATTTATGCGATCGTTGTTTCCACCGGCAAAGAATCAACCCCAACTCCCACCGGAAGATTTGCCATTCAATCCAAACATGAATTGGCTCGGATGCAAGGTCCCGGCTACGACGTTCCTAACGTGCCCTTTACCATGTATTACCATCGCGGCTATGGCATTCATGGAGCCAATTGGCATAACAACTTTGGCACCCCAGTCAGTCACGGCTGCACTAATGTGGCGGTGAATCACGCCAAATGGCTCTTTGAATGGGCTAGTGTTGGCACGCCAGTAGTAGTACATGACTAAAAATTTGCATTTCTTTTGGAGTTATGGCGTAGTACAATAATTCCTGTAATTAGTCGTAGGGGCGGTGCCCCCGTGCCCGCCCCGATTAGATTGGTATGGGGCGGGCACGGGGGCACACCCCTACATTAGATACCACCTCTGAAATTATTAGCTTACAAGAGTTTCAGCGGACTGCGAATCCC
>JAAHFN010000147.1 GCA_010672965.1 Oscillatoria sp. SIO1A7 | reverse complement strand
AAATGCGTAACAGCAATAGCCGGGAAAAATTCCTTGGGGTTAGATGTCGAAACAAAAATAATCAAAAATCCAGCAATCTTTAAGTGTTATTATGTCTTAACTTCAGAAATTAGATGCGTTTTCCCTGCCTCTTCTAGAGAGTCAACAATCCAGTATTCTCTCACCCCATGAGCTGCATAATCGATAAATTTTATTTTTCTGTCTATTTCCTCTGCACCTGGAGAGAGAATCTCTACAATAAAATCCGGCGCCGGGAATTGCGCTTGCTCTGTAGTAAAGTGAATAGCTTTAGACCTATCGAAAAAACAAATATCGGGTTGATAGTCGTTTCGAGTCAGGGAAATTAGGGTTCTTTCGGAGCCTATAACTCCTAACCTATGCTTGCTGACAAAGCTCTCTAGAAGACTTAACAATAACATCATAGCATTCTCTTCTCGCTCGATTATATAAGAGCGAATTTTAATTTCGCCATTAATAAATTTAGCTCGATCTTATTCGGCGAGTATTTGATAGAATTGTTCGCGCTTTATTCGTTCTGATTCAAGTAAATTTTGAATTTCTTGAAAATACAGCACGAGTTTAGGTTAATTCACTAACTGCTCTAGTAAAGTATCTGTATTAGGATCTGCTTTTTTCATGGCGAGATCGCGATCTAAATCAATTTTTTTTATTATATAGCACTACGCAAATAAGTGCTTGACATTTATAAATGCTAGTTCCTTAGTAAGATTATACTTTAGACTTTTGAATGCATGATTTTTAACTTGCGCGTAGCGCTATAGCAGGTAAAAATGTGCTGATTATAATGAGTTAGATTGGCAATCGCTGCCCTTTACTTTACCTTGCAAACTGACCGAGCGCGATCGCCTTTTTACCTGCGTAGGATAAATTTGGGCATAAGAGGTCAGAGGTACTCTCACTGGAGTCAAAAAGAGAAATTGGCAGTAGAAGCGTAAGCCTCGTTGTCCCCTAACCTTCTCGCACCCCCACGCGGACTAGGCTCCCCTAACTAACGGGACAAGGGAGAAAACAGAGAAAAGGACAAGGGAGGCAGAATGCCAAATTCTCTACGCTCTACACCCTACGCCCTAAATTCTTACGTTAACCCGAAACCTTGGTCCCCTAATATTCTTGTCCCTTTCTTTAGGGGCTACAATGGGTTAATAAGGAAATGGTAAAAATGTACCAACACATTTACAAATGCTGCTAGTCCCCTTATATGGTGCTATCCCAAGCGGAACTCTGAGCTTTCGGAACTCTGAGCTTTCGGAGCAGCAAATTTCCCCCTGCCAAGTGCCCCCTTCCCCTCTGCTTCTTCCCTCTTGCCCGATATGACTGGGTTTGCTGCCTCAAACCGATTCCCTTGCCAGCAGACATAATCGAATCCTAAGAGCGCAAATTGGCTGCGTTTGCCAGAAAACTTCGTAAATGGGACCAAAAGGCTTTAGATCTAAAAAATACAGGGTAGATGGCAAAATCGTAGAATTGCGGAATTGCTTGCAGTCAAGAGCAATTGGGTGCATACAGCCAAGGTCGCTTCCCTTCGTAAGGAAGTAACGCCTAACTCTTGGATTAAGGGTAATTCTAGCCAGACTCCAGATTACCGGCCAATAAGTAGAGAGTCCTATCGGGTGAATTTACGGTTTGTATCTGGCGGGCAATAACTTAAAAACCTTTGGTTTTCTCGCTTTGCAAAATAAGGAACTACAGGATTAATTTTTTCCCAAAAGGCGAGCCTCCGTAAAAAGAGCTTCGCTTATGCCTCTTACCCCGATTGATGATTTAACTAAGGCCAAATGACAGATACCCAAGAAGCAAACGGAGTAATTTTAATTGTAGATGATAGCAAAGCTAATTTAGAATTGCTATCCGACTACTTGACAAAAGCTGGCTTTCACACTATGGAAGCAATGAATGGCGAAAATGCTCTCAAGCAGGTCGAGTATAAGGCTCCAGACTTAATCTTATTAGACGTGCTAATGCCTGGTATTGATGGGTTTGAAACCTGCAAGCAGCTAAAGGCTTCTCCTTTTGCCCATAACATTCCTGTAATTTTTATGAGTGCCCTTTCTGAGACCATAGATAAGGTTAAAGGTTTTTCTTTAGGGGCAGTAGATTACATAGCCAAGCCATTTCAAGAAGAAGAACTATTAGCTAGAGTCGGGGTTCATGTCAAGCTGCGCTCCTTAACACAAACTCTGGAAAGGCAAAATCTAACCCTGAAACAGGAGATAACCGAACGGGAGGCAGCAGAGGCAGCTCTCAAAAAAGAAATAAAAGAACGGGAAACAGCAGAGGCCGCGCTACAGAAACTGACGGTTGAACTAGAGAAGAGGGTGGAGGAGAGAACCAGCGAACTGAAAAAAGCCCTAGAAGAATTACAACAAGCACAACTGCAAATGGTTCAAAATGAAAAGATGTCCAGCCTCGGTCAGTTGGTGGCAGGAGTAGCTCACGAAATCAATAATCCAGTTGGCTTCATCTGCAATAATATAGCTTATGCCAAAGAATATAGTCAAGACCTGATTAATATTGTGCGCCTTTATCAGCAGCATTATCCCAATCCAGAAGCGGAAATAAAGGAAGAAGCAGAGGCTGTGGAGATTGAATTCTTGATAAGGGACTTGCCCCAACTTTTAGACTCTATGGATTTGGGAACCGATCGCATCCGCAATCTTTCCCTGTCTCTGCGCAATTTTTCTCGCTCTGATTCGTCAAACCAGGTGCAAGTCAATATTCA
Source organism: Oscillatoria sp. SIO1A7 (assembly GCA_010672965.1). Lineage (GTDB taxonomy): Bacteria > Cyanobacteriota > Cyanobacteriia > Cyanobacteriales > Laspinemataceae > SIO1A7. The sequence continues at coordinate 1,927 of JAAHFN010000147.1, read as the reverse complement.
CGATGGTATAGAAAGTACGCTGTTAATTTTGGGTCATCGCCTGAAAGCTAAGGGCGATCGCCCGAAAATTGAAGTAATTAAAAACTATGGCGATTTGCCAGATGTGTCTTGCTATCCAGGACTGCTCAACCAAGTTTTTATGAATGTAATAGCCAATGCTATCGATGCTTTAGAAATAAGTAATGAACCCCCGCCAGGGACAACAGAAGAATCCCCATCGACAACTACGAAGATTGCCCCGAACCCAATAGCTACAATTAGGATTAGTACCGAGGTGGTAGAAAACTGTGCGATCGTCCGCATTTCCGACAACGGTCCGGGCATACCAGAAGAGGTACGGAGTAAGCTATTCGAGCCGATGTTTACAACCAAACCCATTGGTCAAGGAACTGGTTTGGGATTGTCTATCAGTCGAGACATTGTCGTAGAAAAACATGGCGGCCAATTAAAATGCATTTCCGCACCGGGTCAAGGGACGGTTTTTGTGATTGAAGTTCCCCTAGAGCCACTAGAAAATAGTTCCAGCCAGACTAGGCCGAGTGAAAGTCCGACCCAGGAGTGGGCAGATGAAAAAACAGTTTTGATATCCTAGTGCCGCTGCGCGGAATTCAAAATTCAGAATTCAAATTAAAAATTACTTTGTACCCGGGCTACCGGCCATCTGGTGGATTATTTCTGCCGCACTGCACTATAGCGGTTCTCAAATAAGTGTACTATAATAATGGAAAAGGTTTTATTTAGATTAGGGACCCATGAAAGCCAGGGTAATCGCAGCTATTTTGTATAAAATGTACTTGACAATAGGATAGTCAATGAAGTAAAGGGCGAGCAAGCGAAAAATGAACCTGAATTAAGTAGACAAAGGAGAGAGTACAGTAGAGTACAGTAGTGACGGACGAGTTCAGGAAAAACTTATGTCAAAAGGCTTTGCTCCCCTTGCACAACCGGCTCTTTCCCCCACGCTCAAAAAGCTCAAACGGAGTGTGATTGAAGAGTTTGAAGCCTTAGACGATCCCAGAGTCAAGCGCGAACCTCAACATAAGCTTATCGACATAGTGACGATCGCGGTATTGGCTATTTTATGTGGAGCTGACAGTATGGTGGCGTTCGAAACCTATGGCAAACGCAAAAAGGCTTGGTTAGAGACGTTTTTAGCGTTGCCCCACGGGATACCTTCTCACGATACTTTTTCGAGAGTTTTGTCTTTGATAGACCCGCAGCAATTGCACAAGTGCTTCTTAGCTTGGGTCAATAATTTGAGCAAAAACCTCGATATTAATGTGATTAGTATAGATGGCAAAACAGCAAGAGGTTCATACGATCAGGAGAAGGGATTTAAAGCCTTGCATACTGTCACTGCCTGGGCAAGCGAACATCATCTGGTGTTGGCTCAACAATGGACGAAAAATCGAATGAAATTACAGCCATTCCAGAGTTGCTGGAGTTAATAGATATAACAGGAGCGATCGTAACCATAGATGCTATGGGAAACCAAAAGAAAATTGCAGCTCAAATTATCGCTCCTTTTGGGGGATTATATTCTTTCGCTAAAAGGTAATCAAAGCAACCTTTACAAGGAGGTAGAGGCATTTTTCAAGCAGGCGCAAGCCACTGATTGGCAAGGGATTGACTATAGTTATAGTGGCAAGACAGAAGCCGGACACCATCGCATTGAAAATCGTCAAGTGTGGGCCGTACCAATCGAACAATTACCTAATGTAAACGAGGCTAAAAAATGGAAGGGATTGACTACTGTGGTAATGGTGAAACGAAAAAGAAACCTGTGGAACAAACAAACGACTGAAGTATGTTTTTACATCACTTCTATACAAGCTGATGCAAGTGTTTTAACCAAAGCAATTCGCTCTCATTGGGGGGTTGAAAACAGTCTCCATTGGGTATTAGATGTGACGTTTAAAGAAGACTA
>JAAHFN010000146.1 GCA_010672965.1 Oscillatoria sp. SIO1A7 | reverse complement strand
GCCCCCGGGAGCGCCCCAGACCAACCAGGGCGGCCGGGGCGCTCCCGGGGGCACCGCCCCTACAGATAAATATTGTAACTGTTTAACCGGATTTTATATTATTACCTTGAGACTTTTGACTTGCGCGTAGCGCTATAACTATTTATTTGCCACCGCCTTTTTCGGAGATGGGTCAGCGCCGATCGCCGACGCTAGGGTGTGGGGTTTAGGGTGTGGGGCGTAGCGGTAGGGTGTAGTGGACTGTCTGCTTAAAATTGTAGGGAAGGGTTGAGTAAGGGACTTGCAAGTTAATAATGTACCAATTCAAGGGCAACGACCGGCTCAGCCCGAACGGTGGTGGTCAAAGGGACTGGTACTTTATTTCTGCGCAAGTCCCTAATGTTGGCTTCGCCAACTCGTGCGAGTAACCCAACCTACATTTACACGCGATTTTAGCTTTGTCAAAGCAGTAGGGTGTAGGTGAAGAGGGGGGAAGACAAGGGAAGCTTGGGAGACAAGGTAACCACAGTTACCAACAATTCCGCTCTTCCCAATTCGCCACCGCCACACCCCACACCCTGGTTATAAAATACTTAACTGGCGATTCTGAGCAATTCAACGTCAAAAATTAGAGTTGCATTGGGAGGAATGACGCCGCCAGCACCCCTGGCACCGTAACCCAAGTCTGGGGGAATAATCAGTTTCCGACGCCCGCCTACTTTCATAGTACCAACGCCTTCATCCCAACCTTGGATGACTTGACCGACACCAATGTTAAAGGTGAAAGGTTGATTGCGATCGCGCGAACTATCGAATTTAGCGCCATTTTCTTGGAGAGTGCCGGTGTAGTGAACCACAACTCTTTGGCCTCTTTGAGGAGTAGCTCCAGTGCCTTCTACTAGCTCCTCATACTGAAGACCAGAAGGGGTGGTTATAGTGTTTTCGCTTTCCGTATTATCCATGTTTTGATTTTCTGCGCTGGCTATGAGCGCCTCTAATGGTGTATTTTGAGCAATGGGTTTATTGCTAGAAACGTTTTGAGCGCTAGCGACCAGTGCTTGCAATTGGGAAGGTTGCGCAGGGGTCTGGTTGTTCCCCGAGCTAACTGCTGCTTCCGACGCCGATGGAGCTATTTCTTCAGCGATCGCCTTCGAGCCAGAGCGATCGCTTAATTGGGCGACCAGAATCACCAGGCAGCAAACCAGCATTACCCCTAAGCTGATTAAAATTCCTCGCAAAACTAACTCTCCTATACTAACGGCATGGGCATGTTCGCATTGGGCATGTTCGCATTGGGCATGTTCGCATTGGGCAAAAACAGTCGCTTTTGACTCGCTTGCCAATGCACCCGCAGCTTGCTCGATAGCATACAGGATCTGTAGCAATGCAAGAGCAAGCTTTTTCCAACAACCACTTTAGCGCCAAATCGGTTTTCTTTAGGCAAAGCTCTTGGGTGCCATTGGGTTCGGCGATGAAGGGGGGATTGCCGGGATTGCCATCCCCCCTACCCCTTTGAAAGGGTCCTCTGAAGGGAGCCCAATGCCCAATTCCCAATTCCCAATGCCCCATGCCCTACTTTAGCGCCAGAGTTTATTTTCCAAATCTCGTACTTGGCGTTCCAGGCGATCGAGGCGTCCGCGCAGTTCGTCCATCTCCGATTGACGAGGAACACCGATATCCTGCATGACATTGCGAACTTGCCGTTGCAGGTGTTCTTCTAGATTGCCTTGTTCCGATTTAATCTGCTTCATCAAATCGTCAACAAAACTGGTGGCTTGCTCGGGATTTAGTTTTCCGTCTTGGACCCATTGATCGGTCACCTCCTTGAGCTTATCCGCCACCAGAGAGGTCGTACCAATACCAATCATTAGCAATTGCTTAATCAAATTATTATTATCCATTGCTCGAATTCGCTCCAAATAGCGCTAGATTTCCCATAAGGCAATCTCTATAATTCCATTCTGGCAAAACGATCGGGTATCGGGCAGGGAGCAGGGGAGCAGGGGGATAAGGAGACCGGGGGACTGGGGGACAAGGAGACTGGGGGAGAAGGAGACCGGGGAAGAGGGAAGGGTGGGAGGTGTGGGAAGCCGCCATCTAAGTGTGGGAAGCCGCCATCTAAGTGTGGGAAGCCGCCATCTAAGTGTGGGAAGCCGCCAAGCCCCTTCGGGGCGGCTACGCCTACGAAGTGTGGGAAGGGACTGCTGAAAATTGTCCTCAAGTCCCCCCCCAAGTCCCCCGGTCTCCTTGCCTCCAAGTCCCCCTGCCCAATGCCCCCTGTCCCCAAGTCCCCAAGTCCCCAAGTCCCTCTGCTCCCCTGTCCCTGCCTTTGGGTTACATTAATAAGGCGACCGAGCTTCAGCAACAGTGAAAACTATGAGCCCAGATAGAGCAGAGCGAATTGCCAATATTATTCAGAAGCGACGACCGCTAGCCCAGAAGATAGCAGAAGTACAAGCATCTATCCGCTCCCTGAGCCAAGCCCTGCGGGATTTGCAAGAGCTAGGGGCAAGCCTGATGGCGCAAATTGACGACCCTGGGATAGCCCGTCGTCTCCAAGAGGTGGATTTTAGCAAAATACAGATAGGGCTGGCCGCAGAACTCGAAGCCCTAGGCAAGCTGAGAGCCCGGTTCGATCGCAACACCTTAAATATAGGAGTAGTGGGGCGAGCGAGACAGGGCAAAAGTCGCCTCTTGCAAAGCATAACCGGACTGACGGCGGCGGAAATTCCCGATGGATCTCGCCAGCACTGCACCGGGGTTCGCAGCACTATTTACCACAACCCTTTGGTCAGCGCTTACGGCGAGGTTTGGTTTCATTCCCAACGTTCGTTTCTAGACGAAGTGATTGCTCCCTATTACGAACAATTGCATCTCGGGGCAAAGCCTTTCTCTCTCGATGAGTTTGCCAGCCAACCCCTGCCCTCCTTACCCGATAGTTTAGTCGGCGCTGAAGTGGGAGCCAAGTACGAGCATTTGCGGCGCTATCACAAGTATATAGATAAGTATAGCTCGCTGCTGTTGGCTCCTTCTCCCCGTCGCATTTCCCAAACGGAAATTAGGGAATATGTGGCGCAAGATACCCCAGAAGGCGATCGCGTTTTTTTCAACTATCTCGCCGTTCGGGAAGTCAAAATAGTTTGCACTTTTCCCAAGGCCGATGTAGGTCAAATTTCTTTAGTCGATATGCCCGGATTGGGCGATACCGGCATTGGCGATGAAGAACGGCTCATCCAGACCCTCGGCGAAGAAGTGGACTTTGTCCTCTTCGTGCGGATGCCCAAGTCATCGGGAGACTATTGGGCGGATGTGGATGTGAAACTATACGACGCGGCGGGGGCGGCTTTGCTCGATTTGCCGGTTAAATTATGGTCGTTTATGATTCTCAACCAAACCGCCGCAGGCTCGAACAATGGAGATAATAGCAATAACTGCCAGGACTTGGCGGAGAGTATGGCGGAAAAACATCTCGATACGGTTGGCTGCGTCATAGCCAATTGCGCCGAAGCCGCCGAAGTCAACGAGAAAATTCTCGATGCAGCTCTGGACTATCTGGCGGATAGAATTGCCAGCCTCGATCGCCAATATGCTTCTGCTTGCCGAGAGCGCCTCGCCCAACTGCATTCGGCAATTAATCTAGAAATAGAAAAAGCGCGGGAAGCTTTCGGGGAAGCAATGCAGCGATCGCGCGAGTTTCCATTATTCTTGCGGCTTTTCAGTCCTTTGTGGCAAGAGCTGAGCGCGGGACTGGAGGGATTGGTGCGCCAGTTGGGAGAAGAGCGAGAAGCGCAAAATCTGGAATTCAAACAGCAGGTGGAAGACGCTATAGCAGCCTGTCGCCGGGATTCGGTGATTCCTTCCTTAGAAGAAATGAAAAGCCGACGCGATCGCCTCGGCGGCTACCCCAATGCCTACTACGATGCTATGAACGAGATTCGCGCCCACTTGTCCCAATATTTTCTATCCTTGGATGATAGCTTAAGACGAGCTATAGAAAAGGTAAAATCTCAAGTAGCCCAAGTGCTGATATCCCAAGGGCGTTTGGGCGGACTCTCGGAGCGACAAGGGTCGGCTTTTATTGAAGATATCGCGGCGGAAATCCCGGCAGACCTGACCAAGCTCAAGCTCGGCTTTCAAATATTGGCCGAATTTTATCTTTCCTATCGCGGACTCATCCAGCACCGGATTCGGCAACATCTCGACGGGCTGACTCCCGATCGCACTACTTTAAAACTATCGCAAAACTCTCCCTCGGCGAAGGAAGCGATCGCCAATCTCGCAACCCTGCAAGCAGAAGCCCTGTACAACTGCGAAACGGCTCTAGAAGATTTACTCTGCGAGCCCAGCCAAGCCGCCTTTGCCATAGTCGAGGAATTTGGCGATCGGGTTTTGCGCGCCGAAGGAGTCAAAGACGAATGGCAAATTTTCCTAGAAGAAATGCGAGCCGACATCTGGCCAACTGAATTTGCCCGCTTCGGCGAGCGAACCAAACAGCGCCAAGACTGGTTAGAGGCTATAGAGCGAGCTGTAGCGGCAAATCAATTGTTTGAGTTTTGAGTTTTAAGTTTTAAGTTTTGAGTTTGTAGATGGAAAAATTTGACTTTTGACTTTTGACTTTTGACTTTTGACTTTTGACTTTTGACTTTTGACTTTTGACTTTTGACTTTTGACTTTTGACTTTTGACTTTTGACTTTTGACTTTTGACTTTTGACTTTTGACTT
>JAAHFN010000145.1 GCA_010672965.1 Oscillatoria sp. SIO1A7 | reverse complement strand
GGTCTGCGATCGCGCCTTATTGGGCAACGAATAGGGAGCGATCGCGAACCTCCACACCAACGAGCCTATTTGCACCAGGGAGGGATCTGGGCGTAGCACCTCCTTGCTTTTTGTAGATTCTACAGCGGTTTGCGAGCATTTTGCACCGGCTCGGGAATCTGCCCGAGGGAGCCTCGGCAATTCCTACCAGATCGTTCGAGCGCGATCGCGCTCGAACGCTGTTAATTATTTCCGGCGCTGCTAACAATTACTGACTTTCGACCATTAATTTGAGTGGAAACTTATCGATTTTTTTTTTGGGTTTAACTTATCAGAGTTTGTAGATTGTCTCATCTTATCTTGATAAGGATACCAGTTCGAGACTAGGGTGTTGACTCTGAAACTTTTCACGCCAATTGGTGACATCCGGGTATCGTTGCCGCTTGAAACCTGAAAGCACCTAAATGTAAGACTTTCCGGCTCCCGAAAGCGATCGCGAAAATAGGATGAAGTTTCCCTACACCCTACACCCTACACCCTAGTTCTAGACCTGGCAACGCACAGGGAGCGATCGCGTCAGGGAGCGATCGGCAGACGATTTGGCAGCTCGGAGGTGCGAAACTCAAATTAATGTAATATGAGGTGGTCTGGGGCGAAGCATCCCATTACGGGGGTTACCGTTTAAGGCCGAGATTGTCGCTCTTGTTGCTGTCGCCCCTAAATTCCCCACAACTCAAAACTCCGGTTAGCTCGAACTCAAAACTATCCTAAATTCCCAAACTCAACTCCCAACTCTTGAGAGTGCCGGTATCGCTAGAAGCCCGATCGACTACTTGTAGCTTCCAAGTTCCTTGCGCCGGTTGATTGAAAAGTTGCTGGAGGATAGGGGTGTTCTCTTTAGAATAAAACTTCTGGAGGCGAGTCTTGCGACCCAAAGTGCGACCTTGGATCAAAACTTTGTTGCCATTAGGAGCAACTAAATAAATTTCTAAATCCCCGAGGAAACCATGTTCTATCTCGACATTGACGCGGATATCTCGTACAAAGCTGGGGTCGGAGAAAGAAATACTGCTGGTCGTGTCGGAAGTCTGGCTGCCCCGCAAAAGGCTAACCCCAAATAGACCGCTCCTGGGTTTTTGATAATCGGGAATAGTTTGCGATCGCGCGAATCGCTCCCGAATCCAGCGAGAGACTTGCTGGGATACCCTGAGCATCCGCTGAGCCAAAACTACCGCTCCATAAGCATTAACTTTGCCATAACCAAACCATTCGGAATGACCGCTAGCATCGTAGTTGCCCAGCTTCAGACCGAACTGGCGATCGGCGTCGGAGTCAATTATTTTATCGGCACTTTGTTGGAGAATCGCCTTCACCTGGGCTGCAGTCAGATTGGGATTAACTGACAGCACTAATGCCGCGACTCCAGCGACAACGGGACAAGCGCTAGAAGTGCCGCCGAAAGTGCTGGTAAAATCGCTGCTACTGTAGCCGGCGGCTCCCAGGCGATCGGCTGTAAACACTCCCTGACCCTGGAAAGAAGTTCGGATTCGCGGTGGAGTCATGGTATAGCCGGTTTCCTGCAACCACATTCCCGGCGGAGCGTTGTTGCTCGGAGCGCAGACCGATATAGATTTGCCCCAATTACTATAAGCGGCTTTTTTATTCAAACTGGTGCAAGCAGAAACGGTTATCACGTCGGGATGTACGGCGAAACCGTTGAGCCATTGGGTTCGGCCTTGGATAACGTCTTGTGGCCAGCCATCTTCATCGACCGTTCCTTTAGTGGGGCGATTGGCATTGCCGGCAGCAAAGACAACTACGCAACCTTTGCCATTGCGCCCTTTGGTTGCGGCGCGACTAATGGCGGCACTCTGACGCAGGGAGATGGGAAAGTAAACGGAAGAAGGACCCCAGCTACAGGAGATGACCGAAGCGCCTTTCGACATTGACCAGTCAAAGATATCCTCAATGGTTTTATCGTCCAAAAAGCCGGTACTGCGGATTGGCATTAAGGCACAACCGGGAGCTACTCCAACAACTCCTGTGCCGTTTTCTTCGGCGATCGCCACCCCAGCGCAAGCAGTACCGTGATTGTCTGTGGTCTCTCCCGGCAGAGGCACGAAATCCTTTTCTTTTAAATCTCTTGGGGCGACTATTTTGCCGGAACCTTGAAAATCTGGGTGATTGATATCGACGGAATCATCGACTATCGCAACGACTATTTGCCGAGTCCCCCGGGTAATATCCCAAGCTTTCTCGACATTAATATGAGAATTCGACGCTATCTCGAAGCCGCCGTTATTATTGAGATACCACTGCTTGTGATAAAGAGTATCTCTAGGAGTATAGAGATTCTGGCTGGTAATGACGATATTCGGTTCTGCCGCCAAGACTTCCGACTGGCGCATCAGGCGGTTGGCAATTTTAATCGGATTTTCTATAGCAGCCAGAGTCGCTTCACATATATAGGTGTTGGGAATTTCTTCTAGGGGACGGACTAGCTCGATTCCAACGGAAGAGGCAAGCTCCCGGGCGATCGCCTCTGCTACGGTATTGGCAAATTGGATGGTTAGCTCTGAAGTCAGGTAAGCTAACATTCCCGGATTGTTGACAACCATATAAACATGGCTGACAAAAGCAATTCCCTCTTGGTTGCGGGCGGCTTGCATCTCTTCTTCTAGATGGCTCGGTTCCACCCGCACTTCCAGCAGATTAGTTCCGCGAATAGGCTGCTGCTGGGTTGCTGGATAATGGGGCAAGCGCTCCTCCGGGTCGGCAAGACGCACGGTGAAGCGATCGCCCGCCTTCTCCAACCTCAATTCCTCTCCTCCCCGCTGCAAGATTGTCCCCAAATCTCCATCGGCGACCCCCACCCCTTGGGGGGAAACATTTCCCATATTAATTTGTCCTTTCATCACAAACCTCCCGCTCGATTAGTTAGGGTAATGTTAAAATAACCGCGAATTTCCAATCGGTCTCGACAATATGGTATCTTCTCCTTCTCGCCAAATCGGCCTAGCAAGTTTGTTTTCCATACCCGCGATCGTCGCCTTAACCCTGGTGCCTGGAGCGATCGCTCAAGAAACCTCCCAAACTCCAGGCTCGGAACTGGAAGAAGAGGGGACCGAATTACAAGATCCCCAAACTCCAGGCTCCAAACTGGAAGAAGAGGCGATCGAATTACAAGATCCCGAGGATCTCCGTCCCCTAAGCCAAGACACCAGCCTTTTAAGCATAGAAGGCGGCAAGCGTTTGATGGAAGAAGCTCAATCTGCTATGGAGCAGCAAGACTACCAGTTGGCTACCCAAAAACTGCAACGGTCCCGGGAGGTCTTCAATCAGCTTTCCAACTTTCACCAACAAATCGCCTCCAGTTTTTCGGGCATAAACAACGTAATAGCCGAGGACAATCGCAGCAAAGCATTAGAAGCAGCTCAGATGCGAGATGGAGCAACCTACGAACTCGCGGTGGCCCATCGCGCTCAAAATCAGCCGGAATTGTCCGTTCCTTTGCTGATTCAGATTATTCGCTCCCAACAACCCACTCGGGAACTGGGTTCAAAAGCTTACCGGCAATTATTTGAACTGGGATTTGTAGATACCGCCGAAATTAAAAAATCCGAAGCGCAAGAATCCGTTGCTCAAGAAGAGGAGACCCAAGCCCAGGAAACCGAGGATAGCCGTCCTCTCAACCAAGAGACTATCCTTCTGAGCAGTGAGGGTGGCGAGCGCTTAATGGTCGAAGCTAGAGATTCCGTAGGCCAACAAGACTACGAGCTGGCTACCAAAAAACTGCAACGCTCCCGGGAGATTTTCAATCAGCTTTCCAATTTTCACCAACAACTAGCCTCTAGCTTTTCGGGTATTAATAACGATATTGCCGAGGAACAGCGCAACAAAGCACTGGAGACAGCTCAGATGCGCGATCGGGCAACCTACGAACTGGCTCTGGTCCATCGCGCCAAGAACGAAGCTGAATTGGCCGTACCCTTGCTGATTCAGATTATTCGCTCTCAACAACCCACCCGGGAACTGGGCTCAAAAGCCTACCAGCAATTATTTGAATTGGGCTTTGCAGATACGCCCTATTCTGATGCAGCAAACTCCACGTCATTTACGCCTTAAAAAAAATTAAACATAAGCGTTGCTCTATAATTGCTATTTGTAGGGTGCCGCACCGCGCACCGAAACCACATATAGCTTTAGAACCGACAATTTGCGTAAGTCCTGTGATAATAAGGCGATACCCTCCTGGGAGGGGTTAGGAGCTTTCAAGGGTATGTTTTTTATAATCTTCTATAGGACTTACGCAAATTGTCTTGTTCTAACATAAATGTAGGGGCGATTCGCGAGTCGCCCCTACCAGATACAGGGGTAATGCGTAAGTCCTGTTCTAAATGAATGCGGTCGGTGGGCTGCATGAGCTTCTAGGGCGAAGCATTCCACTACAAAGTTTTCTCTATGAGCAAAGGCTGTCTCGGGAATGCTATCGCCCCTACGCCCAGGGCGGCGTCCTCGATACCGAGGGTTGAATGCCAAATCTAAAAAACATACGCTTGAAAGGGGGTGTGGGTGTGGGTTCCGCATTGCACCAACCCACACCCCACACCGATGGCGGCCCCAAACCCCAAACCCCAAACCCCAAACCCCACACCCCAAACCCCACACCCCACACCCCAAACCCCAAACCCCAAACCCCAACCCCCAAACCCCACACCCCACACCGATGGCGGCCCCACACCCCAAACCCCACACCGATGGCGGCCCC
>JAAHFN010000144.1 GCA_010672965.1 Oscillatoria sp. SIO1A7 | reverse complement strand
CCCAAGGAAGCTGTCAGCTCTCAGCTCTGAGCAGTCAGCTAAAGGTTGAAAGCTCAAAGCTGAGACCTGAAAGCTATGAATGCCCAAGGAAGCTGTCAGCTCTCAGCTCTGAGCAGTCAGCTAAAGGTTGAAAGCTCAAAGCTGAGACCTGAAAGCTATGAATGCCCAAGGAAGCTGTCAGCTCTCAGCTCTGAGCAGTCAGCTAAAGGCTGAAAGCTGAAAGCTGAGAGTGAAAGCTATGAATGCCCAAGGAAGCTGTCAGCTCTCAGCTCTGAGCAGTCAGCTAAAGGCTGAAAGCTCAGAGCTGAGAGCTGACAGCTATGAATTCCCAATTCCCAATTCCCATCTATATATTATTATCCAAAGGCACTACATCGTGGAAATGGCTATAGTCGATATAGCGGTCTCCTTCTGGCGTTATAGAGAGAACATCTGCAAAACGCACGTCCCAGAGAATATCGTCTATTTCATAAGTATGACGGGTATGAATTGTCTGGGCAACTGTTTCATCTAGACCCGTCAAGGTCACGACAATCTCACTGTTCCAGGAATTAAGGGAATCTGCCGTTTCTCCATAAAGCGGACTACCCGGTTCTATAGTATGCATCACTACCCAAGTCAGCGCCAAGAAGGGATTTTCAGAGCGCACTAATTTCAAGTCAGACAGCCGACGGATAGAATGGCCTTCGGGAGTCACTTGTGCAGGCAGCAAAATGCTAAGTCTGATTTGAGCTTCTACTATCCAATTGCGGCGCTGGTTGGCCACTCGAAACATCAGGGTGGGGACGCCATTGTAGGGACAGATAACAGCGATGCGGCTGAAAAGAACCCGAGCTGTTGGCCGGGAAAAGCGAGCAAACATGAGGCTAGTCGCCATTGCTACGGCTAGCAAACCAATCAATACTTCAATTGCAACCAAAAAATGGGTATAAGGAGTGCGGGGATACATGGCTCCATAACCGATGGTCGCCATCGTCTGGACGCTGAAGAAAAAGGCATCGCCAAAAGAACCGGCCTGGGCGTTTTCAATTCCATCCCCTTCTAGCAAGTAGGCAAAAGCAAAGATGATATTGATAGCAAAATAAACTAAGCTGATGAGGCCGAAAAAATTCAGCCAGGAAATTTCTAGCAGCAAATGGTATAAATCTCCCCAGTGAAAGTGGGGTATCCCCAGCCGGACGAATTTCATTTTACCTATGCCTTTGACAATACTTCTAGGTTTGCGCTGTTTTTTGTTCTTAAGCATCGCAATCGATCTAGCAATCTGAAACTATTCCCTATAAATAGCAGGTTATACCATTTCTGTATGAAGCTGCAACAAATAACGACCTTTATCCGCCGTTCGGGCGCTCGTCCTGAGCCCGAACGGCGAATTTGTTGCAGCTTCATAAAGGGGATATGGTTGGGTTTCGTTCCTCAACCCAACCTACTACTATTCCCCATAAATAGCAGGTTACCCGATCGCGCCCCAGTTTTTTCATGGCGATCGCGCCAAATCCCTACACCCTACACAAGCGGGTGTGGGGTGCTCTTGTGTAGGGAAACTTCATACTATTTCCTGACTGCTGTCGGGGGCTCAAAAGTCCTACAGGGACTCTGGTTTCGGGATTAAGATACCCAAATGTCACAAATGTGGTGAAAAAGCCCACAAGATAATCACACTACCCTACACCCTACACCCTACACCCTACACCCTACACCCTACACCCTAGCTTTGATTAACTCCCGGACGCGGCGTTCGATTTCTCCCAAAGCCAGCTCGGGGCTGGTCTTGTCGATATCGTGAATTAGCCAATATTCTATCGCCTCCGCCCATTCTGGGAAACGTTCTATCATTAGCGGCCTATGTTCTGATTCGTCGAGGGCAATAATTTTTTCGGCGGCAACAAAATCTTCTGGGCTGGCTTGGCGCGGAAAGCGATCGCCTCCTACAATACTAATATCTAGCTCCTTTAATTTTTTTACCGCATAGGGAGACATCGGCCCGACATTGTTGACCCCTCGCTCCGTCGCCAGCCCCCGCGAATCAGCTCGCCAGGATAATCCTTCTTTTTCCGCTAGAGCATTGAACAGGCATTCGGCAAAGCGACTGCGATAGTAATTGCCAGTACAAAGAAATAGAACTTTCATAGGAGTTTTGAGTTCTTAGCTTGAGAGTTCTTAGCTTGAGAGTTTTGATATCAAATCCGTTTAAACAGTTATACCATTTCTCAAATAAGTGTAATTTACATCCCGTAGGGGCGACAGCATCCCTTCGACAATCTTTTAGATCCGAACGGCAACCTCCGTACTGGGATGCTTCGCCCGCGATCGCCGGTTTTTCTTGTCTGACTAAGACAGGCGAGACGCCCGTCCTACGGAGGACTTGACTTTTTTAGGGCGATTTGCCGGATTTGATATTACTGCTATATTGGCTAATGACATAGCGCAGACAATCGATGACAAACGAGACATTATCTTTAGAGGCGCAGCGGCAGATAGCCTGGGAAAGGATTCGGGAAAGGCTCCGACCCGGACAGCAGCAAATGGCAGATTGGACTGGAGGACCTCTGGCAGTTTCGGCGGTGCCCGGGGCGGGGAAGTCCAAAGGCATGGCAGATGCTGCAGCCTTGGCGATCGCCCGCCACAAGCTCCATTACCGCCACCATCTCTTGCTAGTCACTTTCACTCGCTCCGCTGCTGCCAATCTTAAGGTAAAAATACGCCAAACTCTCGAAAAGTTACAATTACCGCGAGTTGGCTTTTTTGTCTATACCCTCCACGGTCTCGCCCTCAATATTGCCATTCGCCATCCAGAATTATCCGGTATTAGTTTAGATAATGCCACTTTAGTCACGCCCAACCAAAGCCATAGATTAATTAGAACTTGCGTCGAAAGATGGATAGTTGCCAATCCGCGCCTCTATCCAATCTTGCTGGAAGGGCGGCAATTCGATGGGGAAGAAACCGAGCGGCTGCGGCGTCAGTCGGTTTTGCGCACGGAAGTCTTGCCGCAACTCGCCCATACGGTTGTCCATGAAGCCAAGTCCTCCGGCTTGTCGCCCCGGGATTTGTGGGAGTTGGCGCAAACGGTTCCTCAAGACGATTATCAGATTATGGCAGTTGCATCGGGGCTGTACGACCAATATGAAATTTTGCTGCGATCGCGCAACTTTATTGACTACGACGATATGATTCTCGCCGCCAAACAAGTTTTAAGCAACCAATCCGCTCGCCTAGTTTGGCAAAAGCAAGTTTTCGCCGTATTTGAAGACGAAGCCCAAGACTCGACTCCACTGCAAGCGGAACTTTTAGAAATTCTCGCTAGCGACCCAAACCAACCCGATGCCCCGCCCAATATCATCAGGGTTGGCGACCCGAACCAAGCGATTAATTCCACTTTCACCCCCGCCGACCCGATTTATTTTCGCCGTTTCTGCCAAAGCTGCGCCAGCCAAAATAGCTTGGCTCTGCTAGATAGAGCCGGTCGCAGCAGTCAGAGTATTATCGATGCTGCCAATTTTATGCTGCAATGGGCGAACGAAAGAGAGAAAGCTAAAAAAGGAAGGGATAATTACGATCGCTCCGAGAATGGTTTTCAGAGCGATCGCTCTTCTTCTTATAGCTCCTTTGCCGGTAATGACTCTAGCTCTTCCAGTTCCGGCACTCCTTTCAGCTACCAAAAGATTGAACCCGTTGACCCCGGCGACCCGCAACCGGATGCGAACCCTCCAGCCACCGGCGGCGGCTTGGAAATTTACACGCCCTCGGATATTTATCAGACAATAGACTTAATCGGACAAAGGGCGATTTCCTTGTTGATCGAAAATAAAAATAGGTCTGCTGCAATCTTGGTGCGGGAAAACCGACAAGGGCAATTTATCGCCGAAGTTCTCGGCAATCCCAAGGAGTATAAGATTAAAGCGAATTTAGCCAAACATGGGATAGAGCTGCATGAAGTGGCAGCAGGCGATCGCCGCTCCAACGTTCCGGCAGAAATTCTCGCGCTAATGAACTTTCTGCACCGCCCCCATTCCCCGGACTATCTTAAAGCAGCCCTGCGCATTTTAGTATTCCGAAGTTTAATTAAATCTCAGGACATCAATACTCTCGCCAGCGCTCCCGAACAATTTCTCTATCCCGGACCGATAGACCCGCTCCAATCCGAGCCAGTGCTTCGAGCCAGTCAGTTTTGCAAGCGCTTGCTTGGAGCCAAGTTGAAGCTGCCCTTATATCAGCTTATTTCTTTTCTGGCTCTGGAGCTGAACTACAATCAAGGGGAACTGGCGACAGCCGATAAATTAGCGGAGCGAGTCGCCAAACAAACCGCTCGCGAGAACTCGATGCAGTCTATTTTAGAAGTGCTGACAGAAATTGTTAGCTCCGAAAGGTTCGAGCCAGTGAACACTGAGGAAGATCCGAACGAGTCTCTCTATACTAAGCCCGGTCGGCTGGTGGCGATTACCATGCACAAAGCCAAAGGATTGGATTGGGACTATGTTTTTATTCCCTTTTTGCACGAAGCAATGATTCCCGGCCATATGCGAGTGCTGCTTCAAGCACAGTTTCTCGGCGACTATGCTTTAGCGGAAGTTGCTCGCGCCCAAATTCGCGCCGAACTCCACGGCCTTCCCGTACCCGATGCCGGCCAAGCTTGGCAAGAAGCGGAAAAACTCAAAACTGCCGAAGAGTTTCGCTTGCTCTATGTCGCCATGACCCGCGCCAAGCGTTTGCTCTGGATGTCTGCGGCTCGCAAAGCACCTTTTACTTGGAGCAAGCCCGACTCTTTGCAAGCACAAAAACCCTCTCCCATTTTGCCCGCTCTCAAGGCTCGATTTCCCGAATCTGTTAGATAGCTTTTAGCGGTCAGCTTTCAGCTTTCAGCTTTCGGCTTTTAGCTTTTAGTTCTCAGCTCTCAGCTTTTATTCAGCAGTAGGGGCGTTTCAAAGGGTATGTTTTTTAGATTTGGCATTGTTGAGTATCGACCCGGGGCGTAGGGTAGGGTGTTCACTCTGGGACTCATCAAAAGAGATGGTTTTCATACAGAAAATATGCTAAGATGAAGGCTCGCCAGGAAGACAAGACTATTGGCCCTATTTTGAGACAAGACTATTGTCTCAAAATAG
>JAAHFN010000143.1 GCA_010672965.1 Oscillatoria sp. SIO1A7 | reverse complement strand
TTGTAAATCTATTACGCCGGGGAGCGATCGCTCGGGCTTAAACATCACTTTGTCTCACATTAGACCGGACTTAAAAGAAATCATTAACTCGTACCCTGACCTTTTCAACTTATTCAGCAAGCCCTATATAGGTAATAATACTATTGTTAAAAATACTGCGGCGAAACCTGCAAGACTAAGATTGTGCCAAGGCTTAGCCCATAGCGCGATCGCATTTTGCACGGAGATATAGTGTTTCTCAAATAGGCGTAATCTTACCAACTTAGAAGCGACAGCATCCCCCTTGACTATTTTGGCTGTAGAATGGCAATTCCCGTAGGGGGATGCGCGGAGCCCAGAAACCTCACATCAATTTGAGAACCGCTATAAAGGTTCCAAGGGTTCCAAGTCAAAGACCCTTCGCTCCAAAATTCAAAATTGTATAGAGCCACTATCAAGATTGGGGCAGGCGATCGATAGTGCGATATTGAATAGCCTCGGCCACATGTGGGGGCAATAGATTTTCTTCACCAGCGAGATCGGCAATAGTTCTGGCTACTTTGAGGATGCGATCGGTAGCTCTCGCCGAAAGACCGAGCTTGCGAATCGACCCTTCTAATAAATTGCGACTGGCATCGTCTAGCTCGCACCAGCGACGTAGATGCTCGCTGTGCATTTCGGCATTGCACTGAATCGAGGTGCCGTCTTTAAAACGAGCGCGGGCGCGATCGCGTGCTTGCGCCACCCGTTCCCGAATCGGTGCAGAAGCCTCGCCGACAGATTGCCTGGTTATTTCCTCTGGCTTGAGACGATTGACCATAACTTGCAAGTCAATCCGATCCATCAACGGGCCAGAAAGCTTTGCCCAATATTGCTGGCGCTGTCTTGGGGAGCAGGTGCAGGACTGAATCGAATCGCCATAATAGCCGCAGGCACAGGGATTGGTGCTGGCAACGAGGGTAAATTGGGCGGGAAACTGGACCGATTGGCGGGTGCGGGATATGGTGACATAACCATCTTCCAAAGGTTGGCGCAGATATTCCAGTACGTCCCGCTTGAATTCCGTCAGTTCGTCTAGAAACAGGACGCCACGGTGAGCTAGAGATATTTCTCCGGGTCGGGGATAGGTGCCGCCGCCAACCAGTGAAGGGCCAGAAGCTGAATGGTGGGGACTGCGGTAAGGGCGATCGCTCACTAAAGAGCCTTTATTTTTCAACAACCCCACTACCGAATAAACTTTGGTCACTTCCAAAGCTTCCTGAAACTCTAGGGCAGGCAGAATACCGGGCAAGCGTCTGGCCAGCATGGTTTTGCCGCTTCCCGGCGGACCGACAAAAATTAAATTATGTCCTCCAGCCGCAGCAATCTCCAAAGCCCGACGAGCGTGACCCTGACCCTTGACATCTTTCATGTCCAAGCCAGCAAGGTCGGATTTTGGCAACCCCTGTCCGGGTTCTATTTTTACCGGCTCGTACTGTTCGGGATTGTTGAGCAAGTCTGCTACGTCTGACAGAGAAGCGCAGCTATATACAGAAAGCTCTTGTACCAGAGCCGCTTCTAGAGCATTTGCTTCTGGCACCACCAGAGCGGAAATGCCCTGTTCTTTGGCAGCAGCGGCGATCGGCAGTACCCCGGCAACGGGTCGTAGTTGGCCGTCGAGGGATACTTCACCCAAGAACATATAATCTCCAAGCAAGTCTGGATTGACTTGTTCCGATGCCGCTAGAATTCCGAGGCTGATGGGCAAATCAAAGCTAGGACCTTCCTTGCGCAAATCCGCTGGGGTGAGATTTATCACTATCCTGCGCATTGGAAAAGCAAAATCTGAGTTTTTAAGGGCCGCCTTTACTCTTTCTCGCGACTCTTGCACTGCTGCATCTGGCAGGCCGACCACCACTATTCCGGGCAATCCACCAGAGACGTCCACTTCTACCCCAACTTTAACCGCTTCAATCCCGACTAGCGATGCACTCCAAACTCTAGCAAGCATATTTTCCCTGCAAATGTTACTTATATAATTTTGCAAGCGCGATCGCACTTTTTGGCGTTTAGTTATTTTTAAGTTTATTTGGGCAGTGGAGTAACTGACCTAGAATGGCATTTGAGACGATTTGCCAAAATCAATATGACCGTAGATACTGTCTTCGACAAGATTATCCGTCGGGAAATCCCGGCCGATATCGTTTATGAAGATGACTTGGCCCTAGCTTTTAAAGATATCAACCCCCAGGCCCCAGTCCATATCCTCGTTATTCCCAAACAACAGATTGTCAAGATTTCCGATGCGCGATCGCAACACCGGGACCTTCTCGGCCATTTGCTATTGACTGCCCAGCAGGTTGCCGAACAAGCAGGACTCGAAAACGGCTATCGCCTTGTTATTAATGATGGGGCAGATGGGGGACAAACAGTTTATCACCTTCACATCCACATCCTCGGCGGACGTTCTCTGGGCTGGCCTCCGGGTTAATTAGAGACAAGGGGACCAGGAGAGAGGGGAGAGGGGGGAGAGGGGGGAGTGTGGGGAGAGAGGGGAGAACTTTCAGCACACCTCCCACACTTCCCACACCTCCCACACCTCCCACACTTCCCACACCTCCCCAATTCCCAATTCCCCATTCCCAATTCCCAATTCCCAATTCCCAATTCCCCATTCCCTATACTATTGCTTTAAGATTAACTGCAGCCTCATTGAGTTGTTTAATGCCTGCTTTAGTTTGACTAATCCCATTTACGCTTTCTTGCGCGGCTTGGTTAAGCGCGTTAATCGCCTCTACTACCTGCTGAATCGCCACATATTGTTGATTGGCGCTCTGGGAAATTTGTTGAGCGCTTATAGCTACTCGGTCGATCGCCTTCACTGAATTGTTTTGATTGCTCAAAATAATCTCATCTATAGCCTCGGTCACTTTCATAAAAGCATCCGCTGTCTGCCGAGACAGTTTAATGCCCGAGTCAGACGCCTTTTTTCCTTCCTCTGTGACCCTCACGGTAGAATTAATCGAGCCCTGGATATTAAGAACGAGGCTATTAATTTCTTCAGCGGAAGCCTTACTTCTATCTGCTAGCTTGCGAATTTCGCTGGCCACAACTGCAAACCCCTTACCATTCTCTCCAGCGCGAGCTGCTTCTACCGATGCATTCAACGCTAGCATATTGGTTTGGTTCGCTAAATTGCTAACTATATTGATAACATTGCCAATTTGGTTGGTTTGCTCGCTCAAGTGCAATATTTTAGCATTGATTTCTTCCACCTTTTGTTGCAATGCCGAAATTTCTGCTAGGGTTTCCCCTACAGTCTTCTTTCCGCCTTCCGCCAATTTTAAAACCCTCTCGGCACCTTTGGTTGATGCGTCTGCCAGTTTTAATAACTGACTTGCACTCTCCGCTGAGGATTCCGATTCCGCCGCCGTGACTCTGGAGGATGAGTCTAACTCATTCATGGTAGTAGTGGTTTGATTGATAGAAGCAGCTTGCTGAGCGGCAATTCGTTCTTGCTCTTCTACGGTAGCAGCCATTTCGGTGGCGGAAGCAGCGATCGCGCTGACACTCCCCTCGATTGTCTTGACAACACTCGATGAGATTGTCAAAGCTGCTGTTATGGCCGCAGCAATAGATCCGACTATGCCTATAGCCACCGCTAGGCTGAGAAAAGCGATCGCATTTCTGGCTTCTGCCGTCTCTCTTTTCAACAGCTTTTCTTGTGCTTTCTCAAACTCAATACTCAAAATACGAAAGCGATCGATATATTCCTTACCCTGCTTTTCTCTAATAATATCTACTGCCTCTTCAATCTTTCCTTCTTGAGCTAATTTTAACTGTCTTTGGCTCCATTTATAAAATTTATCTTGCAAATGTATCATTTCTAACAGCCGCTCTCTTTGTTCTTCTTCCAGAGATTTTTCAAAGTCAATAATTATCCGACTTTTATCCTTCATTAATATATATGCGTCATTATATTCTTCAAGTAAATCTTGATGTAAAAAAACAAAGTAACCTCGAAAAGCTTCCACCATTCGGGTAAACCCAAGCGTCATCTGCTCGGTATTCTCTTGAATAATTCTATCCTCTTCTATATGGCTAAAAACTTCTGATATTTTCTGGGTACTGGAATAGACCAGGAGTCCCAATCCCAGAAATACAGCTACGGGAATAGCGTATCCAATCAGCATCCGCGATCGCAGTCTTCTTCCTTCCCAAGCCATTCTTTTCTCCTCAATATTTTTCAGAAAGCTTTAGCTGTAAGTCCCTCATCGCATTTAAGAATTTGCAAATCGCTTTTTGGCGCAGCGCATATCTCGGGCGCGATCGCGCAGCGTTGCGGATGTTGGGTATGCAACATCGCTTGTTTGGGGTTGATATCTTAAACTCCGTAAGCAGTCGTATAGTCCTAAATTTAATGCGTAGTGCTATAACGCCGCCATCCCTGGCTGTAAGAGGACTTTTTACAGCCAGGGATGGCGGCGTTCGGAAAAATACAATTAATTTATATACAGGACTTACGCAAACTGTCCATATCTAGTATTTGTAGGGGCAATCCCCCCGTGGTTGCCCCTCCCCGTAGAGTCCATGCGTAAGTCCTGATATAGACAAAATTGAGATGCTCCAGTTATATAAGGCCCTGTAGCAGCGCACCTTATATATATAGGGTTTGCTGAAAAAGGCAGAGTGTGGGAGGTGTGGGGAGGTTGGGGAGGGTGGGGAGCAACGGAACAGGTCGACCGGGGAGCTGCATCTTTCTTGGGAGTTCCCTCTCTCCCCACACCTCCCACACCTCCCACCCTTCCCTCTCTCGCGGGCTTTTAGATTTATGAGCGCAAGTCCTATATATAGGAGCTGTACGGAAGTCCTGGGTAAATTGGCTACCCTTCAGGACTTACGCAAACTATCCACATCTAGTATTTGTAGGGGCAATCCCCCCGCGATTCTCAGGGGCCCAGACGCGGGGCGCGTTCGCCCCTATTCATAGAGTCAATGCGTAAGTCCTACCCTTGTGCGATCGATCGCTTTAGGAGAGCAGGAGACTTGGGTAATTGGGGGCCAAACGACCAAGCTCGGGGGAGACCTTGGGGACTAGCCGTAGCTCAAGGGCGCATAGGGCTCAGGAGATCCCCAACGAAGCGCTCGGGGCATACTTCCCAAAGGGCCTCTTGCCAAGACAGCCTCTTCCAATGCCCAATGCCCTATTCCCCAATGCCCCAATGCCCAATGCCCAATGCCCCATTCCCCATTCCCTATTCCCCATTCCCCATTCCCCATGCCCATCCATAAGATTTGTTAATACAACCAATAAAAACAAATCATGTAAAAAATACTTAAAACCCCTTTACAAAACTCAATATTGGCGTTATATTAGAAACAACGGTAGAGAAAGCACTACCGCATACCTTGAAAATCTCATAGCAATCATAGGCAATTATGACGACCACCATTCAACAGCGCGAAAGCGCTTCCTTGTGGGAACGGTTCTGCCAGTGGGTTACCAGCACCAACAACCGCCT
>JAAHFN010000142.1 GCA_010672965.1 Oscillatoria sp. SIO1A7 | reverse complement strand
CAATTATTTTCCTAGTTCGTTGGTTTTTAGCTGGCGTGTGGCCCCAAATATGCGCTTCTTAAAAGCAACCATCTGTAGGATACCAAGTTTTGCGAATTTTGTGTAATTAATTTTGCATAACTACTTATAGATATAGCACTACCGGTTAAGGTTAGGACAGTTACAAACGCTCTATTGCAATGATTGCAGGACTTTTGCTGACTGCTGACTGCTGATAGCTGATAGCTTACTGCTATATAAGGATTTAAATCGGTGACCCGAGGAAAGCTGCGCTTGGACCCGAACGGGCGAGGGCGCGGGCTTATCCCTCGTTCGTTGGCCCAAAGCCCATATCCGACAGGACTTATAGCGTTTCTCAAATTAATGTAAATAATCTGGGGCGAAGCAACGAGAGTACAATAATTTCCGTTCAGAGCGGCAAGAATTGTCTCTCTTGTTGCTGTCGCCCCTACGCTTCGTTCATTACACTGATTTGAGAAACGCTATAACCCAATGCCGAATTTCCCAAATAATTTTTAAATTGGCAATCGCTCTATATCTTTGTTAGAGCCAATCACCACCATTGCCGTCCCTTTTTGTAGAGGCTTATTAGCTGGCGGATTAATTCTATACTTGTCGCCGTCGGCTACTGCCAACACGTTGAGACCATAGCACTTGCGTAGCTCTAGCTGGGCAATGGTTTTGCCATTAAATTTTTCTGGCACTACTACTTCCACAATGCTGTGTTCTGGATCGAGTTCAAAGTGGTCGAGGAGCTTTGGTTTGGTTAGATTTCGTGCCAACTCGCAGCCCATTTCTCGCTCTGGAAATACAACGTGGTCTGCTCCTACCTTTTGCAGCAGTTTCATATGAGTTTCTGAGGATGCCTTGGCTACCACATAGGGCACCCCAGCTTCTTTGAGATTTAGAACTGTCACAATACTTTGGGCCAGATAGTTGCCGATCGCCACTATTGCCGTTTCAAATTCCGCAATTCCGGCTTCTTGAAGGGCAATCGGTTCGGTGGTGTCGAGTTGGATGGCATGGGCGGCGATGCGATCGCTCAAAGCAAGATTTACTTTTTTTTCTTCGATATCAACGGCCAGGACTTCGTATCCCAAGCCGTGCAGGGTGGCAGATACCGCTCTACCAAAGCGCCCTAGACCTATTACAGTGAATTGCTGATTGTCCGCACGCAGGTTCTGAAAAAAATTCAAAGACGATAAATTCACTCAAGCTACTCCTCCAGACGGGACTTTATATGAGATTACAGCCGTTTGCAAGTCATTTTAAGTTTTAAGTTCTTAGTTTGAGACTATCAAGTCTTAAGTTAGACATCTAGAATCTATCAATATTATAAGCTAAAGCCAATCACAGGGGGACTGCCCCTACCTTACAAAGGTATGTTTTTTAGATTTGCGTTCTTGAGAAATATCGAATATCAATTGAGTGTGTAGAGGCGACAGCATTCCCGAGACAGCTTTTGCGCTTAGAGTGAAAATATTGTATTGGAATGCTTCGCCCCAGAAACCCATGCAGCAAGAGCGATTGCCCGGAGGGCACGCTTCGCGAACGCTTCAAAAAGCCTAATAACTCAAAATTCAAAACTAAAAACTCAAAATTCAAAACTAAAAAAATAACTTCTCTAGCCAACTAAGAGTTCTTCTTCTGGATAGCGAATAATAGTAGGTTTGGGGTCGCCGAGAATGGCATTGACTAGAAGCAGGGCACCAACGCGACCGACATACATGGTGATAATTAAAACTAATTGGCCGAGGGTAGAAAAGCTTGCAGTAATGCCCATAGACAAGCCAACAGTAGCAATAGCAGATACGACCTCAAATAAGATTTGGACGAGGGTAAGATTGGGATCGGTGATGCAAAGGGCAATTGTAGATGCGATCGCCACGGCCAGGTAAGTCACTACTACGCCTATAGCCTTCAATACCAGTTCCATAGGAATCTGGCGATTGTAACAAAGCACTCGATCGCGCCCTTGCAAGACTGCTTTAGTAGCATTGAATAGCACTCGGACAGTCGTAGTTTTAATGCCGCCGCCGGTACTACCCGAGGAAGCGCCGACGAACATAAATACAATGGTGACCAACAGTCCTGCGGCTGTCATTTGGCCGAGGTCAATGGTGTTAAAGCCAGCAGTGCGGGTGGTGACAGATTGAAACCAAGCTCCTAAAAGCTTTTCGCCGAAACTCCAAGTGCCGAGAGTGTTAGGATTGTATAGCTCCGTGCTGAAAAAAACAATTGTGCCCATTATTAAAAGAAATAGGGTAGTGCTGGTTGCCATTTTGAAGTGGAGGGAAAAAACGCCCCTTTCTGTCCGGCCTTTCAGGCGATCGCGCACCCAAAAATACATTTCCATAATGGCGTCGTAACCTATACCTCCGAAAATGACCAACAAAGTTATGACTATATTCATTAGGGGCGATCGGGCATATTGAACTAAGCTATCGGCAAATATGCTAAAGCCAGCATTGTTAAAAGCGCTAATGCTGTGAAAAATAGACAGCCAGAGACCGCTAATATTGCCATATTCAGGCGCGAAAAGAGGCATCATCAAGATTGCCCCGCTTATTTCAATAATAAGAGTAGCTGCAATAATCGAACGAATCAACTGCGCTACCCCTGCCATTCCCGGCTTATCGAAGGATTGTTGCAGCGCCACTTTGTCCCGCAAGCGAAACTTGCGTCCTAGCAAGATAAGCAGGAAGGAGGTAGCGGTCATGTAACCCAAACCTCCAATTTGAATCATTAAGAGAATAAAGAATTGTCCTAAGCCAGAATAATAGCTGCCAGTATCGACGACAACTAAGCCGGTGACGCAGACAGCGGAGGTGGCGGTAAAAACAGCTACAATCGGGTTGTTCCAGGTTCCTTCGTTGGTCGAAATCGGGAGCATCAGCAAAATAGTGCCGATCGCGATTGTGGCCAGGAAGCCCAAGCAAATAGTTCTAGAAACTGTCATAGTGCTATCAATAAGAATTAAGGGGCGCTTAAGCAAATAAGGTTATTTCTGATAATAAAGATACCGATCTAACATCTCAAGCGATTCCCCTCCTGGCAGGGGTTGGGGTGGGTTCCGCAAGTTTTACCCACCCACACCGCCCGCAAGAGGGGAACTCGTCGCTTCCCAACGAGCGGTACTTTCTTTCCCAGAAATCACCTAATTGTCCAATGCTGTCGCCCCCTATATTTATTATTTATCTCCTTGTCCCCTTATCTCCTTGTCCCCTCGTCCCCTTATCTCCTTATCTCCTTGTCCCCTCGTCCCCTTGTCCCTTTGTCTCCTTGTCCCCTTTTCCCCTCGTCCCCTTATCTCCTTGTCCCCTTGTCGTTATCTTCAACGATCGCAACTGGCGCGCCGTCGGCAAGTTTTTGTAGGCCGGAGACAATCAGGCGATCGCCGGGGGAGAGACCTTCGACAATTTCCGAGCGATCGCCTTGGACTAATCCCAATTTAACCGATTTTCTTTTAGCGGTCAATTGGGGTTTTTCTTCTGGAGAGGCGGGCGGCTTCATCTCTACTATATATATATAGCGTCGCTCCCCTTGGTAAATGAGAGCATTGGAAGGCACCATGATACTAAAGCGCTGACGCCAAATAATTTTTGCTCTGACAAACTGGCCGTCAATCAATTCGCCCCGCAGATTATCAAAAGTGGCTTTAGCTAGAATAGTTTGCGACTCAGTATTGGCGCGAGGAGAAATGAAACTTATCCTCCCTTCTCGTAAAGGTCGCTCTTCGGCATCTCGGATTTCCACCGGCAACTCCAATCGCAATTCCTCAGCGCGCTCGATGGGTATTTCCAAACGCAGGTCTAGAGAATCGTTCTGAGTCACGGTAGTCAACGCATCTCCGCTGCGGAGATAGTCGCCAATTTTTACCGGCACGTCGCCGATGGTGCCGGAGAAAGGAGCGATAATTCTGGTGTCTTCGAGCTGAACTTCAAACGATCGCACTCTTGCCGCCGCTTCCGCTACTTCCGCTTGTGCCCGAGCAATTTCTTCGGGACGAGTGCCATTCTCCAACTCTCGCAGCTCTTGGCGTCTTTCTTCCACTTCCGCCCGAGCCCGAGCAATTTCTTCGGGACGCGCCCCTTCCTTTTGTAAGGATAAAGCTTCCTTGAGTTCCTGGACTTCTACTTCTGCTTCGCGGATGGCTTCGCGCTGACTTTTTTTCAATTCTTCTAAGCGAGCTTTGTTCTCCTGAAGATTGGCTAAAGCTCGCTTGTTTTCTGCTTCCACTTCGTCGAGGCTATCGCGAGAAATAGCCCCTTCCTCAGCTAAAGATCGATTGCGCCGCAGCCGCTGCTCGCTCAAATCTAAGGTAGCCTCCGCCTCTCTAATTTGGGCCTCCGCTGCTGCTATTTCTTGGCTGCGACTGCCAGCGATCGCGCTTTCTAAGCGGGCCTCTGCTCGTTCCAAACGGGCTCTTGCTCCAGCAATATCTTGGGAGCGATTGCCTGCCTGCAACTCCGCCAGACTTATTTCCGCTTGGGTCAAGCGCGCTCTTGCCCCGGCGATCGCCTCTGGCCTCGGACCAGCCTCCAATTCTGCGAGGCGAGCTTGGACCTCCCTCATGCTTGCGATCGCCCCGGCCATCTCCACTTCCGGTTCTCTGCTATCCATGCGAGCGACGACTTGCCCTTGGAAAACGCGATCGCCAGGTCGGACGTAAATATCCCTCAACCGGCCATCCCGCTCCGGTCGAATTGCCGCCGACCGTTGCGCCTCTAAATTGCCGACAAATTCTGAAATTTCCTGCGCCGTCGTTATCTTCACAGTTTCCACCTGCACCGGCACCCCGCGAGGCCGACCGGCTTTCTGCGGCCCCTGAGCCGCGCTCCCAGACGAATTGCGCGAAAGCCACAATTGCCCACCCCAAGCCGCACCGGAAGCCACAATAATCGCGCCGAGAATCGCCGGCCAAAGTTTCCGGCCTTTGCGAGGCGGTGGTTTGGGAGAAGCTTTCAGGCTTGCCCTCTCATCTTCGGGGCTCCTGGGCTCGGTTTCTAAATCGTCTGCTGCTTCTGGAACCGGTGAATCGGAAGAGTTGGCAGGATGCATTGACTCGGTTTCTAAATCGTCTGCTGCTTCTGGAACCGGTGAATCGGAAGAGTTGGCAGGATGCATTGACAGAACTTACGCAAATTGGACGATTTAATTATATATATAGCGTTTGGTGCGCAGTGCGGCACCCTACAAATAGTATCTCTGCGTAAGTCCTGATTGAGATTCGGAATTGACAAGCTAGGAAAAAGGGAATTGGGCAAGCCCCGTTTTGGTGGCAAATTTTGGAACTTGACACAAATGCATTGTATAGCAGTAAGCAGTCGGCTGTCAGCAGTCAGCTTTTATAGGCACTACGGATTCAGGTAACGGACAGGCTGTCGCGTGGGAGCATTTCAATTTTGCAAGGGATACATAGCAATGTAGGGAGCGGCCCGGGAACGAAACCCAACAAAACTGTCGCTATTGTTGGGTTTCGTTCCCGGGCCGCA
>JAAHFN010000141.1 GCA_010672965.1 Oscillatoria sp. SIO1A7 | reverse complement strand
ATATCTCATAAATTAAATTTTCCTTTTATACTGAAATTGGGGCCTGTTATGGAACCGATATTGAGGACCTTCTCTTAGGGCGATCGCATCTTTTTAAAATATACAATTTATTTTGCAGGGGTACTTAACGGCGGCAAGAGCGGGCACTCTTTTTGGCTGCCCGAATTGATTGCTGAGGGAAAATTTGTTTTCGACAGCACAGCCACCTTCGATGAATTTGATAACGGTACCGCTCATTTCTACGGCAGTATTGTGGCTGCCGAGGATACGAACAAAAAATTTACCTTTAACATTTGGTTCGAGAAGAAGTCGGCAAATGCGGGCACCGGTGGACCTAAAAAAGAACTGAACCCTGGGTCTTACTCAGATCAAAAGGGCCCTGTTGACGTGGCTACCTGGTATTATTATGACTTCCATTCAAGCAAGTCCTCGACCCTAAACGGAGTCCAGGGAACTGAATATGGAGACAGGACGTTTAACTTGTATGACTGGAGTGAGGGAGAGAATCCCGCCCAGATCGGTGTTGGAGCAAATGGCAAAAACGATGACATGGGACTTGCCGTTTGGATCGGTTATAAAGAACAGGGGGAAAACCCTCTAGAAAGTAAGCGAAATTCTGATATCAATATCAGCTTAACGCCCAATCCCGAACCAGTTCCCGAACCTACGACCGGCCTTTTGATTCCAACTTTAGTGGGATTGGGTTGGCGTTCCTTAAGCAAGCGCCGCAATCAATTAAAGAAGAGCAATGGATAGTTTAATCCTAGACTTACCTGAAAAAAGATGGGCGATTTGAGCGGATCTTTTTTTTAGAAGGTTAGCATTTATGGGAGCGATCGAGGTATGGATATCGAAGGTAAAGCCAGCATCCGATCGCGGTAAGGCAACTGTCAAGGATGCTGGCTTTATAAAATAAAAGATAGCAATAGTGAATTGGTTACGATACTTGCAAGTAAGAAACTCGGTGCGGGTCAAAATTACCGGGTTTCTTGTAGTATCGTGAATGATTTAGAAGCGCTATAGCGTTTCTCAAATAAGTGTAATGAACGATCTGGTAGGGGCGACAGCATGCCCCTTGACTATCCCTTGACTATCTCTGCTGTAGAACGGGGATTCTCATATTGGGATATTGCATACCCCAGACAGCTTACATACATAAATTTGAGAACCGCTATATTTAAATCGCAACAGAAAGCGCAACCCTTTAGTAACCCCTTAACAATAAAAATCAAACAACCGACTCCATGCGTCGAAAATCTCGTTCTATCTCTGCCGAGAGAGAGCGGTTGTGAGGGTCGGTGCTACGGGCTTTTTTGAGGTAGATTCTCGCTTTGGCAATTTGTCCTTGCTGTAGCAAATGGCGAGCCCAGCGTTGATAGGTAATCGCCTGCCATTGTTTTATCTCGGCATCGTTTGGAACTCGCCGAGCCAAACCTTCTACCAAGGCGATCGCTCTGGGAAAGCGCTTGCCTTTCAATAATTCTTGTAATTGACGGTAAGCTTTTTGCTTGAGGAGTTTTTCCAGTTCCGATAATTGCGGATTGTGCCGAAATGGAGAGCTTTTAGCAGGTTCGCGTTTTATTTCCCGCTCGGGTTCGCGGTTAATTTCGCGCCTATCTTCATGCTTAGTCTCGCTCTTACCTTCTGAAGCAGGTGACGACGGAGCAGCTCTGCTAGATTCCTTTGTTCTGCTAGCATTTTTTTGCGGGTTCGGGGAAGAAGGGCGGGGCGAGTTGTTATTAGCTGAAGTTTGCTTGGCTGAAGTTTGCTTGGCTGAAGTTTGCTTGGCTGAAGTTTGCTTGGCTGAAGTTTGCTTGGCTGAAGTTTGCTTGGCTGAAGTTTGGTTCGCTGAAGTTTGTTTGGCTGGAGAGGGAGCGAGCCGATCGCTCCTGGAGCTTAGAGCTGCCAGTAGTTGCTTGTAGGCTTGATGCAGTTGAATGAATTTATCGTGAGAGCGATCGTCTCCAGGATTCGCATCGGGATGATACTGTCGCGCTAGATGCCGATAAGACGCTTTGACCTCAGCCACAGAAGCGCCCGACCTCAATTTCAAGATTTGATAGCAATCTGCAATCTTCATCTCCATCCCTGTGAGTCTATACAGTTTCTGGGTTTAATGCGTCGTATTGCATTAAACCCAGAAACTCATACCATAATAAGTGGTAAATGTCGTCCTAGGCAGGACGCTCCTCAATCACGCGATCGACAATACCGTATTCTTTGGCTTGTTCGGCGGACATGAAAAAGTCGCGATCCATATCCTTCTCGATTTTTTCCAAAGTTTGACCAGTGCGATCGGCATAAATCTGGTTCAACTGGTTGCGGATGCGCAGAATTTCCCGAGCCTCAATCTCGATATCCGTCGCTTGTCCGCGAGTGCCCCCAGAGGGTTGGTGGATCATAATCCGGGAATGAGGCAGCGCCAGACGCTTGCCTTTGGTTCCAGCGGCCAGCAGGAAAGACCCCATTGAGGCTGCCAGACCGACGCAAATCGTCACTACGTCCGATTTAATATGTTGCATCGTGTCATAGATGGCCATACCAGAGGTGACATAACCGCCGGGAGAATTGATATAGAGAATGATATCTTTCCCCGAATCCTCGGAATCCAGATATAGCATCACGGCGATGATTTGGTTGGCCAGTTCGTCGTCTATATCTTTCCCAATAAAAATGATTCGCTCCCTATAGAGACGATTGTAGATATCAATCCAATGGGTATAAGACTCACCGGGCATTCGGTAGGGAACTTTAGGAACGCCAATTGGCATAGCTGCGATACTCCGTTTCGAGCGAGGGCTATAAAAATTGATAATTGAGAATCGAACAGATTGGCTTGCAATTCTGCCTTTGCTTTCAATTCTGCTAGCAATTCTCAATGGTTAATTAGAGAGTGCCAGTAGAGGTAGGAACTGGGATGACTTCTTTGTGTTCGAGAACGCGATCGATGAGACCGTATTCTACAGCCTGATGTGGGGTCAGATAAAACGTCCTATCCATATCCTTGGTAATTTTTTCTGGCGACTGACCCGTATTTTCCGACAGAATATTAATCATAGTCGATTTATTGGCCAGAACTTCCTGAGCGCGAATTTGGATATCCGTAGCCTGACCTCGGGTATAGCTCTTGGGTTGGTGTAGGATAATAGTCGCATTGGGCAGGCTGGCACGACAGCCTTTAGTCCCTGCTGATAAAAGCATGGCGGCCATACCCATTGCCGAACCCATGCAGATAGTGTGAACTGGCGGCTTGATATAGCGGATCGTGTCGCAGATGGCAAAAGCTTCGGTTTCAAAGCCGATGGGTTCGCCGTTGTAGCTAGAGGTGCCCGTCGAGTTGATATAGACTTTGAGCGGCTTTTCCGGGTCTTCGTACTGTAAATACAGCAGCTCTGCGATAATTAATTCGGTGACGGCTGGCACCAAAGGCATACCCAGATAGACAATCCGCTCCTTTAATAACAGCGAGGGTAAATCTGGGGGTGGTGTCCGATAAGAGGCGTCCCCATAGTAGGGAGATTGAACTGCCTGAATGGGTGAGTTCATGGGCGCAGTGCTTGCTTGCTAATCATGGCGATATCCTTTTAATAATAGCGCGATCGCACCACCTAGGCACGAAAGCCAGGTAGGGAGATCCGTTAGTTTATGGGTGGGGAATTGGGCATGGGGCATGGGGCATGGGGCATGGGGAATTGGGAATTGAGGACCTTCAAAGTAGGGTAGACAAGTCCCATGTCTCCCGGTCCCAATGCCCAATTTTATCCTGAGCCTGTCGTAGGCGTAGCCCGCCCTCCGGGGCGTAGGGGCCCAATGCCCCATGCCCAATTCCCTATAACAGACTTTTTACTTGGGAGGCTTATCTTTATGAAAGTTGGTTTGCAGCCAGCCCTCAATGACCCCAATATTGACGCCGGTCAAGGGAGCAGCCAGCGTCAGCTATCTATATCCATTGGCGCGACGCAAGATCTACAGGGGATAGAAGCCAGCGCGGTCCCCCTGAATCTCTGTTTAATTTTGGATCATAGCGGGTCCATGAGCGGACAGCCCCTCAAAATCGTCAAAGAGGCCGCGTATCGGGTGATCGATCGGCTCAAAGAAGGCGATCGCATTTCGGTGGTAGCTTTCGACCACAAGGCCAAGGTCATAATCCGCAATCAAGCGATCGAAAATCCCGCAAAAATCAAAAAAAAGATAGAAGGGCTTAGAGCAGACGGGGGCACTGCTATTGATGAAGGGATGAAACTGGCTATTGACGAATTGGTGAAAGCCAAGAGCGATACTGTTTCCCAGGCATTTCTGCTCACGGACGGCGAAAACGAACATGGTAGCAATGACAGGTGTATCAAATTCGCCAATATGGCTGCCGAGCAAAACCTAACTTTAAATGCTTTGGGTTTTGGAGACCACTGGAACCAAGACGTGCTGGAAAGAATTGCCGATGCTGCTGGCGGGACTCTCTCTTATATTGAAAATCCCGAGGAAGCTGTGGATAAGTTCTCGGCAGTCTTCAACCGGATTCAAGCAGTGGGACTGACTAATGCTTATCTGCTGCTGAACCTAATGCCAAAGGTGCGCTTGGCAGAACTAAAACCAATAGCTCAAGTGGCACCGGATACAATCGAACTTCCCGTCCAAGCAGAGAACGGTCTGTATTCTACGCGCTTGGGAGATTTGATGACCGATGTGCAGCGGGTGGTTTTGGTCAATCTATATGTGGGGCAGCTAGCTTCTGGGAGGCAGGATATTGTAAGAGTGCAAGTACGCTACGACGATCCGGCGACGGGTCACAAAGGTTTGCTTTCGGAACCAGTGTCGTTGGAGGCGAACGTGCTGACGGCATATCAACCGAACCTCAATCCAGAGGTGGAGCAGCATATTTTAGCTTTGGCGAAGTACCGGCAAACCCAGATAGCGGAGCAGAGATTGCAAGGAGGCGATCGCTTGGGTGCGGCAACTATGCTGCAAACGGCTGCTAAAACTGCTCTGCAAATGGGCGACAAAGGTGGGGCGACGGTGCTGCAAACTAGCGCTACTCGCTTGCAAGAAGGAGAAGAACTTTCTGAGGCCGATCGCAAGAAAACCAGAATTGTGTCTAAAACCGTGCTACAGTAGCGGCTATCTAGGGCGTGGGGTGTGGGGTGTGGGGGGTAGGGTGTGGGAAGTGTGGGAAGTGTGGGAAGTGTGGGAAGAATATTTTCCTCCCCACCCTCCCCCATCTCTCTTTCCCTACACCCCACACCTAGGGTGCCCTTCTCTGCGGTCTTTTCACCACATTAACGATTGACGGGTATCGTGCCGGCGCGATCGTACCGAAAGCCGCTAAAAGTAAGGATTTCAGCCCTCTCAGAGTACGGGGAAAAAATTGCTAGAAGTTTCCCTACACCCTACACCCCACACCCCACACCCCACACCCCTACACCCTACACCCCACACCCGCTTGTGTAAGGTGTAGGGAAATGCTCTTTTTGTACTGTTAAATCATCGTTATGTCAATCGAAACTAACCCCGATAGTCAAAAAATGACTGGGGCTGATGCTGTGGATGAGGCTATAGCCAAAGGACTGGATTTGGATGGTTCCCCAATTCCCGCCGCTAAATTAGATCTATATAATAAGGTGATGGCCAAGGAAGCCGATCGCCAGCGCAGTGGCGTGAGCAATACTATGCGATCGCGTATCGTTCGGATTGGAGCCAAACATTTTCCGCAAGAAGAACTAAACGAAATGCTAAAAGCCGCTGACTTTGCCCCCCTGAAGGACAAAGAAGTTGCTTTCTATTACGGGGGCAAATAGTAATTGGGCATCGGGCATTGGGGAAGTTTTGAGTTTTAAGTTTTAAGTTTTGAGTTTTAATTTTAAGAATTGTAACTTGAGATTTAAAATTTAAAATATCAAATCCGGTTACCAATAAATATTGTAGGGGCAGTCCCCCCGTGGCTGCCCCGATTAGCTAGGGGCAGTCCCCCCGTGGCTGCCCCTAA
>JAAHFN010000140.1 GCA_010672965.1 Oscillatoria sp. SIO1A7 | reverse complement strand
AATTCGCTGCTTTTTTCCCTTTCAAATCTCCAAATAATTCAAAAGCCTCAACTCTTTGCCCCAGCCATAGCTTATTCTCAGCTTTTTTTAGCCTCTTTAAAGAACCGCCAACCTTATACAGGTTTTCTTTGAGATGATATCAGTCTAATATCTCTCTTCGTTGTGAAGCTTTTCCAATGTCTTTAAATAAATTCCATACTCCATCGTGGCCATCTCCAATATATGTAATTGTGGCCTCACAATCTTGACTATTTATCCAGTCTGTCAACGAAATATTATCTTTAAAAAATGCTCCGTGAGAGATATAGCCTCTATCTCCAAACAATTTACCAAACAAACCTTGAGTAATTTCCGGTACGGGTTTGCGTTCGCGCAGCGTGCGCTTCGCGCAATCGTCTACATTGCCTGCCGTTAGTTTAAAAGCCAGTATTTCTCCGCGCTAGTTTATAACTAAATGTAGCTTAAATCCGTAATGCCAGCCAACAGAATTTTTACCCCAACCGACTAATCCTTCAAAAACCCGGTGATATTTCGAGCGGCAAGGATGACATATTTCAATCGGTGTTGAATCAATAAAGCTAATCCCTGTATTTTCTCCGCGTCTACAATGTAAAAAACAACACAGTAACATCAAGCTGCGAGGCATTATTTATACAAACCTGTTATAACTCACCAAATTGGGAAATGCCTCGCGCCAACAAGGTAATACTAGCAACGTGTAAAAATCCTTGAAGGTTCTATATCCCGAAGCCTGAAAAGCAATCACTATGGTCATTACTTCAGATACATTCAATCGAGAGCGGCTAATTTTTTCACCGCAAATAGCTGTTAACTTTAGTTGCTCTTCCCTTCTGTTAGTCAAATTTTTTACAAAAATCGTCAACTTCGCAGAAAACTGTGGTAAGATCGAGACGTGAATTAAATTCCATCGCTCAGGGGTCTCAGTTTTGGTTTTGACTATTGTACTCCTGAGCCTTTGTTTTTAGTCAAAAATTTTTTGCGCGGGATCCAAACAAAGTAACCTCAGTCTATTCTCAATAAGAGCGGTTTATTGAGAATGCCCGGGATCCAAACAAAGTAACCTCAGTTTATTCTCAATAAGACCGGTTTTATTGAGAATGCTTTAATAGAGACTTAATTCTATAATCCTTAGCAGTCAAGGCTTCCAAGCAAACTGTTCCTGTCGAACTGACGTAACATAAGGGGGTTGGGGGTGGGTACTGCGATCGGGAAAAACCCACCCCTTATTCCCCTCCTAGGAGGGGCTAGGGGTAGGGTGTTGACTCTGTGGGGAAAACGCAAAGGGGGTTTTCATGCAGTTTTTGTCCCATCTCCAGAGGGGGCTGAAATCCTTACATTCAGAGGGTTTTGGGACTACTACGCCGGCGCGATCCCCGTTGGTAGCCAACGAGTCGGAAAACCCTCAGAGTCAACACCCTAGGCTAGGGGTGGGTGGAGGGGAAGCGGTACTTTCTTTCCCAGAAGTCTCCTAATTGCTATTCAAAACCTCAATCCCCATCCCATATTTAGGGAAGCGGCATCATGTTCCCCATTAAAGCCAGTCGGACTAAACATCACGTCTATAAAAAGAGCCGATCGCTCGCCGGGAAAAAATTCCACGCCACCAATAGCTATTGGAGCTGAAGTATTACCGAGAACATTATTGGCTACCCGCCCCTGTCGCTCGACCATATTAAAACTATAGCCAGCGCCAATGTAGGCATTAATCTGAGATTCCAGGGGAAAAGTAAAAGTAGCAGTGGGGGCAGCTTGGACGCTGTACTGACCCACAAAAACCGACGGCTTAAAAGCGAAAAACTTGCTCAAGGGCAAGCTGCCGCGAAAAGCAAAGGAAAGATTATCAGAATCTCCAAAATTAATAACTGGGTTATTGCGCCCAGCACCGCTCATGCCAAAGCCAAGATATGAATACTGCTGTTGGGCGACAGCAGGCGTCGGGCATCCTAGCAATAAAAGCATAGTCAGACAAGCCCGCAGCCTATACTTTAGGGCGGTGTGAATCAAACTCCAAGAGCCCCAAGAGCTATCCATCCAGCTTGAGTCTGGGGGTTTTGTTTGTTTGCTAATACCCTTTAGGGTATCCTTTGCACAAGGTAAGGAATATTTTCTGGTGAAGAGTATTGAGGTATATGACATGGTTAAGAGCGATTAATTTCCGCGCAAGTTAATTTGTTGGGAGACGGAAACAAGGCGATCGCTTGAGAATCGCCCCTGAATCTTATCGCTACTAGCGTTATCCTGGAATAGTAAACCCTCCCGCCTAGTTACCCTGGGGAAGCTATTTCTAGGGATAGTGCTTTCTGGTTTCTCACTTAATATCAAACCCGTTTAGTCACTCTAAAAAACAGATGGTAATTCTCTCTCTGGCGTTGCGAGTCTTGCTTAAGACAGGCTTGCTGAAAAGTCCCCGCCTCGAAAAGGACAGGCGGGACGCTCGTCCTACGGGAGATTGCAAATTTTTTCTGTGGTTAACCGGATTCGATCTAAATACCGTTCACTCCTGGAAACATACTCTAACCTTCAAACGGGCAATTTGTCAACCCTTTCTCGTTTCTGAATTTCAGAGGGTCTGGGAATGAAGATTAAATATATAACCAATCTGTAACAATATGCTCGCTAGTATTCTGTCAAGTCAAGAAAGAATGGGGCATCGGGCATTGGGCCCACAAGCATTGGGCATTGGGCTCACAAGCATTGGGCGTGACCCTCCTAGTGGTATGTCAATTTTAATTTTATGAGTTATCTGGTAAAATAGAAAGGCGATCGATAGACTTAATATTTATCTTGGCTATCAAAATATGGCCAAACGATATATCTTAAAATTAATTTAAGAAGAAAGGCAATCCAAAAACTTGTATCGACAGGTAAAGCAGCAGCTTACAAAATCAAACACGCTAATATACTGCTGAATATTGATGCGAATGGACCGGGATGGACTGACTCTAAGGCGGCAGTAGCCTTTAGCTGTCATAGAAATACTGTGGTTAGTATTAGAAAACGCTTTGTACAAGAGGGTTTAGAAGCAGTTCTAACAAGAAAGAAAATGGCAAATCCCTCACGAAAACCTTTTCTTTGTGATGGAGAATCAGAGGCAAAGATAATAGCTTTGCGCCCTCTGTCAACCTCCCGTCGGTCATAGTTGTTGGACGTTACGCCTCTTAGCAGAAAAGATAGTTGAACTAGAGATTGTACCAGGGAGCATCCCATTCATGCACTAAGCATAATTTCTCATCAGGCCATGAGAGTTTAAATAAGCACAGCGTAGTTTAAGCATTTGAGATACATTTTCTGACTTCCATTGAGCTCCGGTAATTTTTAACCGTTGATTAATTCTTTTAATTAAAGACTCAACTGCACCAGAACCTATGGGAATAGAAAGAAGTTGATATAAGCTATAATCTGGAATACGAGATTGGTGATGATATAAATAATTGCGAAAATTAGATACTCGTTTTTGTTTTGCCTTGCAATCATCAAATTCAGAAGGAAGCTGCCTCAATGTCCCCATACCTTCATATGGGTTTCTGCTCTGAGCAACCGCTTAATAGAACCACCGACTTTATACAAATTTTCTTTCAGGTTATACCAGTCTAAAACTTCTCTTCTTTGACCTGCATTACCTACATTTTTGATTATGTTCCAAATACCGTCGTGACCATCTCCCAAACAAGTTACTACTCCACTGAGAGGCTGTTTGTTAATCCATTTTTCCAAGGTTTCATTGCTTTGAAAACAAGCAAAACCAATATCATCATAAATTTGGATCGCTTTATAGTTTTTCCATACAGACGGGTTGCCTAGCGGACTTCTAACCCTAACATTGCCTCCATCCAATGAATCGCGCTTTTACTACCTTTTTTGTCTGTATTTCTGGTACTTAAAAAGACATTGCTTTGCGATGAACGGTGCTTTTCCCAATTTTTAATCCCGTTATTCGTTCCAAATCTCTTGGTACATTACCAAATGATTCGTTGCTTGCCAATAAAATACAATTTTGTTCTAGATTATAACTCGTGCGCCTACGCTTTTATAAATTTAGCTTTTTGGCTTGTTTTGTTGTTATTGTTACTTCTCCAATACAACTGTTTACCTTTCTGGTTTTTCCAGCCTTTGTCCCTGTCGATTCTGCAAAAAAAAACTCGCAATATCTGGAGCTACTGTGTCTAAGCCTACATTCCGCACTACAAAGTGTAATACATTTTAAGGAGGATTTGTTAAGTATAAATACTCAAATAGTTGAGTGCAGCTAGCTAGGTATTGCGCAGAACTTCTCAGAAATTAGATTGAGTATTTATACTTGAATAAGACGATTGGAAATCCTCAAGTAATGGTGCTACTTTAGTAGACTTCTTGCATGAATCTAAAAAGCCTCCCATACTCAGGGTTTTGGGGGTATATTACCGTAATTGTGCAATAGGTCTAGTATAAGAGTCTTGGAAAAAGGGCGCGAACAATGTCAGTAAAAGTTAGTAATTTAGACAATACCAACGCCTATTTTAAGCCGAAGCAGTAGGTTCGGAAGCCTTGTGAATACGGCCTAGGGAGCATATCCGTGCAAAGATATCGGCTAATAAAACTGGTTCCGGTTTTTCCGGAAGCAGTTTTATTATTTCTCGCACATATTTATCGCCCCGGTAGACAGCCTTGAGGTCTAGGATGCTTTTTGGGTTATGGCCCAGAGTGACTTTTTTCAGTAAATAGTAGGACAGGTTAACCATAAAGAACGCGCTTATTAGCCGCCTGAGTGACTCCAGCTTGGCTTACGTTCATAAAGTCTTCCAAGCCCCAAAATTGCTTGGCATCTCTGAAATTAAATTCGAGCTGAAACCGGAGGCTATAATAGTCAATCAACTTGTCGTAAGCTAAATCCAAATCGCTCGAAAACAAAATTACATGACTTGTTGAAAGGTTTTTTATGTTAGTTTTTACCATAATTACCACATTCAAAGGCTGAGCAAATTACTTATGCAGTATTTCAATTTGATAGATATTTGTTTTGTATCCGTTCTCAGTCTTAGTGGTTTTTAAATAGGTATTTGGTATGCGGTCAATATTGAGTTTATATCCATATTTTCTTCTGCACTTTTTATCTGGCTCCGTATTTTCATAAGGTAAATATAAAGCAGAGTCATGTCTTAATTTGGATATTAAGTGTAGATTAAGCTGTCGAGTCATTTGCAGCGCTTTATTATTCCCAAAGTGACCGTCTAGTAGCAAATAAGTCACTGGTACAAAGGCTTTTAGCTGCTGAGCGCAATGCCTGAATCCAACCCAAGATTTCGCAGTAATTCGGGGTTAAGTTCCACATCTATTTTATTCTTATTCTTACTGCCGAGAGGCCTTCCTCCCTTGTTTTTTACCTTGTTTTTCTGCCTTGTCTGTTGTTTTTTCTTTTGTTTGCTCTTTTTTGCCTGCTCTTTCTCCTCCTCGGTCAAGATAGTTTGTTCGATCCGAATTGGGAATGAATGTCTTTGTTGAACGCATAAAGAGTGATAAGGCAAAAAAGGATAGTCCCGATGCCGATTTTCCATATAGACTCGAAAAAAAGCGATCGAGTCCGTAGGTTTTTTTGCCAGCTTTAGTTACAACTACCTCGTCCCCGGCCAGTAGATAAACTTCCTTGCGGTTCCACAAAAGAAGCGCGAAAAAATACCCATAGTAGAGTTGCCCACGGTAGAGTCGTACTAAAAAATCGTTGTATAGTTCGATAACTTCCACCTTTGTCAGTCCACCGGGAAATCCCCAGCATGGTCACGCGGCCCGTCATAGCGAGCATAGCCTGGACGATTCGACTCAATTGACGCATACTGGTGGCTCCCATATAGGGTCGCAAGCATTGTAAAAGTGTTAATATATCAAGCATGGGTCGGGTATAGATTACGAGGTTGTGGTTGGTAGCCAACAACCTTACTATACCCGGCCCTACCCCTTTTTTGGCGAAGGTATTGTTAGACCACCTAGGTATCGTGGCGGGTATAATAGATGAAATTGGTATAGAAAGACTTGTTAACGAATTATTAGGAGAACAAAAAACTGAGAAAGTGACAGCAGG
Source organism: Oscillatoria sp. SIO1A7 (assembly GCA_010672965.1). Classification (GTDB taxonomy): domain Bacteria; phylum Cyanobacteriota; class Cyanobacteriia; order Cyanobacteriales; family Laspinemataceae; genus SIO1A7. Next base: position 23 of record JAAHFN010000140.1, on the reverse strand, counting down.
TCAAGCGGTTAAAGCTATGATAT
>JAAHFN010000014.1:62788-122967 GCA_010672965.1 Oscillatoria sp. SIO1A7 | reverse complement strand
TCGTAGCCGCTCACGGTTACTTCGGTCGTCTGATTTTCCAATATGCCAGCTTTAACAACAGCCGTTCCTTGCACTTCTTCTTGGGTGCATGGCCGGTGGTAGGTATCTGGTTCACCGCACTGGGTGTATCCACGATGGCCTTCAACCTTAACGGTTTCAACTTCAACCAGTCGATCATCGACTCACAAGGTCGCGTGGTATCGACCTGGGCTGATGTTATCAACCGTGCCAACTTGGGTATGGAAGTGATGCACGAACGTAACGCTCACAACTTCCCCTTGGATTTGGCTTCGGGCGAAGCAGCTCCAGTAGCACTGGCCGCTCCCCAAATCAACGGCTAATTCTTAGCCCCGATAAAACCGGATAAGTCCGGTTAGTCCAAAAAGCGCTCCTCTAACGAGGGGCGCTTTTTGTTTTTATATTTGCTATTATGTCAGCATCAAGGAGATGAAGCTATGAACGAGACTAAGCCAATGCCAGAAATTTGGCGGGAGCTGCCGCCGTATTTACAGCAAGAAGTGCGAGATTTTGCTGAATTTTTATTGCAAAAACACGCTCCTTCGACAAAGCCTTTACAGCTAAAGTGGGCCGGTGCATTGCGCCAAGAACAAGGTGTTACCGCCGCCGATTTACAGCGAGAAGTTTTAGAAAATTGGGGAGATTAGGTGTTTTTAGTAGATACTAATGTCTTTTTAGAGGCATTACTGGAACAACAACAGGCTGAAGAGGCACAGGCATTTCTAATCAACGCGCCAGCCGGAAGCATTCATGTCAGTGATTTTAGTCTTTATTCTATTGGCATTTTGCTGGTGCGGCGCAATCTAGCTGAAAGTTTTCAGCTATTTCTTCAAGATGTGGGAGCGGGAATGCGTTTGGTGCGACTAGATTTGGAAGAGCTGTCGGTTCTGGCTGAAATTGCCAGGACTTTAAATTTGGATTTTGATGATGCTTACCAGTACGTTGTAGCTGAACGACGGGAGTTGCGTTTGGTTAGCTTTGATGCGGATTTTGATGGCACTCCTCTGGGGCCAGTTAGGCCAGGGGAAGCGCTGGGAAACTAATTGACAGGTAAAGGCAGCATCTTTCACAATACCGAGAAGACCGATTATTTTTAATCCGCGTTTCGTAGCAATTCGCCTTGCTTAGCGATCGTCCAAGATAACTAAATCCGCCTTCAATTGTTCGGCAAGTAAAATTGCTTCGCTTTCTCCGGGGTCGAGCTTTTCTACTTGGATGTCTTGAGAAAGTTCTATCGATTGTATTTGCAGCCAACTAGGCGGGCAAGCAATCCAATTTTTTACCGCAGAGGGAGATTCAGGTGCTGCCAATTCCCCTGCAACGGTCTGAGGAATGATGATACTTTTGTACAAACTTGGTAAAATGTCAATTTTATTAATTAGCAGCAGGTAACAAATTGGAGAGGTATCGGATACGACTATCGTCACGATCTTAATTCCTTAAGAGTCTGAAGATCTCGTTCTAGTTCTGTCCTATCGTAGTTTAAGTAAACGCCCATGTCTTTTAGAAAAGCATGAGCTGCCAAACGGTTTGGCAATTGCAGCATTTGACGGACTTCAGCAGTATTAATTTTACCAGAATTATAAGCGTCGGCAACAATTAGTTCTAAAAGAGGACGAGAGAGCTGGCCTTCAGTCTCGTCTATTTGTTGGGCAATGCGATCGGTAATTTCAACGGTAACTTGCATGGCAGTTATATGCAGTCTCGGGGTTAGTTCTATAGTATAGCTCGTCTAAGTCGTTCGTTGCGATCGCTCTCATTCTCCTCATTCCCCTCTGCTCCTTGCACCACAAAATAACTCCCCAAAGAAGGGTGTGGGGTGTGGGGTGTGCGGTGTAGAGAATTAATAATTTCTCCCAAGTCTTCTCCTTCTCACAAGTCTTCCCCTACACCCTACAGCCTACACCCTACACCCTAATTCTTAGCCCAATGCCCGATCGCTATTTTGATTGAATGTATTGTTGAAATACCGGATTGAGCTGAAACATGGCACGGTCTCCGAGTTGCACTTTTTCGACTAGGCCGCGTCGCCCTAAAGATTGGATGGCCTGCCACAATTGGGATTTGGATAAGTCAGCGCTACTTGGCGATCGCGCAACATCTACGGCCTGACCAAGACCTGCCAACCAGTTGCTGGCTTTTAGCTCTAAATCCGATAGCCGTTCTAAGTGAGCTTCTAACAGCGGCTCTAAGTCGCCTATAAAAATATTGCTATCTTTCTCTGCTAAAAATCTAGCCACGCTGCCATTGAATAATTCTAAAATAGTTGCAGCTACAATCTTTAACCAGCAAGGATGTCCCCGATAAAGGGAAATTAATTCCGACCAGCTTTCCTCGTCTTTCAGTCCCCGTTCTCTGAAAATTTCTACCGCTGTTTCTGCCAATCCCTTCAGTTGTAAGCTGCGCGCCGATCGCTTCTCTCCTTCTAAAGTGGCTATATCTCTGGGCTTTTCCCAACCGAGCAAGATTAAACAAGACGAGCTAGAGGTGGCGATTTGTTTAAAAAACTTGCCATAGTCTTCATAACCGGGTAAGTATTGACCGGCTAATTGACCGGATTTAAAAATTTTCTCTAAGTCGTCGAGTACGACCAAACAGCGATAGGCGCGAAAATAATCGATAGCTCTGGGTAGCAGGGTTGCTTGCGAGGTGGAGAAAAATTGCTTGAGTTCGACTTTGAGGTTTGGCAGGGTGGGAGAGTGACTGAGACTTCGCCAAATAACGCAATCGAATTTATCGCTAATTTCTGTAACTAAGTTGACGGCGATCGCGCTTTTGCCAATTCCACTTAAACCATATATAGAAATTAACCTAGTTCCCTCGGAAACCCATTCCCCGAGCTGGGCAAGTTCCGAACTGCGATCGTCCTCGCAATAATCGATTAATTCCGGCGCTTCTTGTAAGTCTATTGTTGGCGATCGTCCTTGGCTTTCGGGCGAGTCTGCGGCAGCGGAGGCAATTTTATTTTCACCGCAGATGTTGATATTGCCGTTGAGAGTTCCAACAATCTGCATGCGATCCTCAAAGGTAGGATAAAAATTATTTGATAATATCTGGGTTTCTAATACAGAGATAACATTGGATTTTTTTACATCTTCTCCGAGAGTCTCAGATAGAACCTTCCATAGCTTCCATGCTTCTCTCTTAACATGGTCGTAAGTGCGATGATTAGTTGCGGCAATTTCTTCGTAATTTTGATGCTGCCAAATTCCCTCTAATATGGCTTTCTGTAGCGATTCCAGATGTTTGCCCGTACTAGCCAAGACGCGATCGTCGGCCCATTTTAGCAGCTCTTCAATATCCATAGGTCAAAGGGGCGTTATGGAACTATAGCAATCCTGAGAAACCCGGTTTCTTGGAGAACCGAGTTTCTGGCACTATACACCACCTTTTACCACCTTGTCAACCAAATCCCACCTTTTCTGGAATAAAACTAAATATTTTTACCACTATATACCACTAAATAATCTTTAGCTATCAGCATTTATATGCAATAATTAAAAAGTCAGTCTCACCTGAAATCGCCTGAAATAATCATTTTGGGGTAGGGGTGTTGGTGGAGCTTGCCCGAGGAGGGCATATGCCATTCGCCCTGAAATCGCCCCAGAAGAGGTAGGGGCGAATGGCATATACCCTTGCGGGCAGGCTCCGCCAACGCCCCTATAAAAACTCATTAGAGAAAAAAATAATCTATGGCTGTTAACTTATTTGACGCGAACTTTTATCGCGCATTGAACCCAGACTTGGCAGGCTTCAACGACGCTCAAGCCTTCCAACATCTCATTAACTCCGGTCTCAACGAGGGACGATTCTTTTCGCAATATGTGGATCTGAACGTTTATCGAGCAAACAATCCCGACTTAGGCGCAGCAGGATTGGTTAGCAATCGGCAGCTCTACGAGCATCTTTCGGGAATTGGAGCCGCAGAAGGACGGACTTTTTCCCTGGTATTTAATTCTAATGTTTATCGGGCGCTCAATCCAGACTTAGCCGCCGCCGGTTTAAATAACGAGCAGCTTTTCGATCATTTTCGCGGTTTTGGCATTAACGAAGGTCGCCAAGCTTCCGAGTCTTTTAGCGTTGGCTTCTACCTAGCAGTTAATACCGACTTAGCCGCCGCTGGTTTTAATAACCAACAAGCATTGCAGCATTATGTATTTGCTGGAATTGCCGAAGGACGCATTGCCGTCCCAGGAGTAGCCGCTCCGCCAGTTATACCAATACCAGCGCCACCGCAAACTCTTGGCGATCCTTTTCCACCGGCTGGTAGCACCCTCAGCGCTGCTAGGGATTTGGGTGCGATCGACGGCCAGTTTAGCCTGACCGATTTTGTGGGTCAAACCGATCGCGAAGACTATTATCGCTTCGTCTTGGCAAATAATAGCGACCTTGGCTTAGTTTTAGGTGCTTTGACTAACGGTGCCAGCGTGGAGATAATTAAGGATATGAACCAAAACGGAGAAATCGATAACGGAGATGGAGATGTTCTAAGAGGCGAGTTCGGCGATTCTAACAGCAATGCTGAGATTAATGGAGCTTTAGCTGCAGGCACTTATTTTATCGAAGTCGGCATAGCCTTCACTGGTGAAAGTCAGAACACAAACTACGATCTGAGATTCAATGTTGCTTCTCAACCGGGAAACACGCCAATGGATCCGGGCAATACCTTGAATGCAGCTCTGGATATTGGATTTGTCAGCGGCGAGAGAAATTTCAGGGATTTTATAGGCCAAACTGACAGTGACGATATCTATCGCTTCAGCCTTAATAGTAACAGTGACGTCGATTTGACTCTTAGCTCCTTGACTAGGGATGGAACCGTAGCTCTGATTCAGGATCAAAACGGCAACGGTCGTATTGATAATGGAGATGGAGATGTTTTAACTAGGGAATTTGCAAATGCTGGTAGCAGTGCTACTATTAATCAAACTTTAGCTGCTGGCATTTATTTCATAGAAGTTAGTGCCCCTTTTACTGGCCAGAATATCAATACAAACTACGACCTGAGAGTTTCGGTTCAACCAAGCACTGGCACAATCAACAATAACACCAATACTGAGATAACTGCTAACGCTGCTAGAATTGACCCGCTGACCGATAGCGGCAGCTTAAATGAATTGCCGGGTAGCGCCGATCGCAGCATTCTTGCTTTTAACGATGCTAGTCTGTCGGCGATTCAAGAATTCAGCAGCGATAGTTCCCTTGACCTTGGCAATATTGCCAGCGAAATAATCAGCGAGCCTTTAGGCATAGAGTCCGGTCTTGGTAACGCTTTCACCAGCAATCTGCTGGACAATTCTAATTTTAACTCGCCCTTGGGGCTGGTGTATATTTGATTTAAATAACAGTGAGACATTTATGTAGGGGCGATTCGCGAATCGCCCCTACATCTTCCGACGTTGTAGATAGATAATGGTGTCTCATCCTTATTTGAAATGACTATAATTTTCTGTGAATTCTGTAAGAACCCGAAAGGGCTTTCGTCCCTACAGGCAACCAACGGCCAGCAATGTTTTGGAAAATTGGGATATAATCGATATAATAAATTCGGCTTTGTCGGCAAGATAATTTTGAGTCAGATACAACGATAGGGCCGGAAGGTGCGTTCTCAAATCGATCGTGGTTTTCATCCCTGGGAGGTAGATGATTGTGAGAATAAATTTTCCCAAAGCGACGGCGCTTTTTGTTTTAATCCTCAGTTGGCTCATCTTCAGCACAACACCTGCAAGCTCTCAACCCAGACTCACCCAAAAAACCATTAATGAATGGACGGACAATTTTTTCTATAGTGCCAATCCCCAACTGTCACGAAGAAAAATAGGCTCTAATGAAACCGAGTACATCAGAGAGTGGAACGCCATTCAAAGAATCGTTCCCGACATTCTGGTCTATCAGAGTAGTTGTTCGGGGTACCTTATGTGGATGATTAATAGCTATGACGGAGAAGATGCTAGGGATCGAAGATTATTCTTAGTCAGCGAGGATCTGAATAAGGTAGCCGATGCAATATTTTATGCGCGCCATCCAGAGTTGGGATATCGTAGAATTCGGCGAGGAGAAACAAGATTAGCTAATGAATGGTCGAGAATTAGAACCTCAGTTAGTCGGCTCCATCCCTGTCACTACTAATTCGGCTGGCGTTCGGTTTGCGGTCTGTTGAAGAAGCCGCTCAGAAACCCGGCTTTTTCAAAAAGCCGGGTTTCTAATTCACTCCCGCTTATTCCTTGTTCTCAGATTCCCCCGACTTTTCCACCAACAGCTTCATAACTTTGACAATCTCTCCTTGACGGCTTTCCAGCTTGTTAATGAGCCGATAAGTTTCGGCGCTAGTTTCCCCTTGCTTTTTAACTACATCCGCTAAAGCATAATTTAGATTTGCTACTGCATTATTACAATTCGCCAAGGCATTTGCCTGAAAACGTGCTAAATCCGCTAAGGTTTCCCGCAGAGCCGCCATCTCTTGCCCAAAGGTTTCCCGCATATCTGCCATCTCTTTCTCCGCCCTGCGCTGTGCCTCTGCTATTTCTGAATGCGAGGCGCTCAAGGCTTCAATAGACCGAGCGTTAGATTCGATTAGTTTTTTGAGGTCGTCGCCATTGAGTTCGCTCATGGTTTTATTTTTGCTAGATTTCGGTTGTTGGCTATAATAATTATAGCAATTAGGACTTACACATTATTTCTGCTAGACCGGGGCAGGCACGGGGGCACTGCCCCTACAAACTCTGTCAGTGCGTAAGTCAAAACGAGTTATACGATGTAGGGGCAATTCCATGTTCGCGATCGCCCCGTTTAGTTGCAATGTAGGGCAATCCCCCGCGATAGCGCCGTTCGAGTGCAGAGGCGATCGGCTATTGCTCGCTCTTAGATTCTCCAACTTTTTCCACCAATAGCTTCATAATTTCGACAAGTTCTCCTTGACGATTTTCCAATCTGTTAATGGCTTGATACATTTGGGCGGTACTTTCGCCTTGAAGCTGGGTTAAATGTGCTAAAGCATTGCCTTGAGTCCGCGCTACATGACCTAAAGTGTCCCGCAGAGCTGCCATCTCCTTCTCCGCTCTGCGCTGTGCCTCTGCTATTTCTGCATGGGAGGCGCTTAAGGCTTCAATAGACCGAGCGTTAGATTCGATTAGTTTTTTGAGGTCGTCGCCATTGAGTTCGCTCATATTTTTTTGCTAGATTTCGGTTGTTGGCTACAATAATTATAGCAATTAGGACTTACGCATTATTTCTGCTAGACCGGGGCGCTCCCGGGGGCACTGCCCCTACAAACTCTGTCAGTGCGTAAGTCTAAATCAGTTATACAATGTAGGGGCAATCCCCCCGCGATCGCCCGGTTTAATTGCAATGTAGGGGCAATCACCCCGCGATCGCGAAGCATCTCCGCAGGAGAATCGCCCCGTTCGAGTGCAGAGGCGATCGACTATTCCTCACTCTTAGATTCTCCAACTTTTTCCACCAACAGCTTCATAATTTCGACAATCTCTCCTTGACGATTTTCCAACTTATTAATCAGCCGATAAGTTTGGGCGTTAGTTTCCCCTTGTTGTTGCACTACATCCGCTAAGGTATGATTTAGATTTGCTATTGCATTGCTTTGAGTCCGCGCTACATAAGCTAAGGTTTCCCGCAGCTCGGCCATCTCTTGCTCGGACTTGCGCTGCGACTCTGCAAGAGAGGCGCTTAAGGCTTCAATAGACCGAGCGTTAGATTCGATTAATTTTTTCAATTCGTCGCCATTGAGTTCGCTCATGGTTTTATTTTTGCTAGATCTTGGTCTTTGACTATGCTAACTACGATTCCATTACTTATTTTTCCGCAAGAGCGATCGCCTTGACCAACGCCTGAGCTTTTCGCATAGAGTCTCCATAGGATAATCGCGCTAACGCTTTCCAAAAACCATTAGCTATTTCGGCTAATAACGATTCCCTGTAGGAGAATCGCTGGGAGCATTTCAATGAATGCAAACAGTACCCAAAACGCCGTCAATAAGAGCCAACATTCATAGGCGAATGCCATATGCCCTCCGGGCAGGCTCCGCCTACGCCCCTACAACAAAATTACAAAATTGAAACGCTCCAATCGCTTCTCTGATTAGGACTTAAGCAAATTGTTTTGTAGGGGCAATCCCTCGTGGTTGCCCCGTTCATAGAGTTATATTCATTTCAATTAAGGATGAGACAGTTACGTTTGCGTTGGCCAGCGCCTGCTTTGTGGAGCGCATAGCGTGCCCGGGAGGGAAATCGCCCCTACATTTAGGGCGACTCGCGAGTCGCCCCTACAAAAATGTCTCATTTTTATTTTAAATGACTATAACGCCAGAACATCTAGGGTCCTCCCTATACCTTCTGGAGCCCGTGCAGTCATGGCGATAGAAAACAGCGGCCATGTTGCGCTCCTATCTTCAACAAGACCACAATCCTATTAGTCAAAAACTTGTTATATCCGCGCCAGACTATATATATATGAAGCGACCTTATATATATGATGTAAGCGCGGGAGGGGGATAAGGCCGCTGTCCGCGATCGCATATGCCTTGGTCGCAATCCAAAATCTCAAATATAAATAGGACTTACGCATATTAGTGGTGCTAGACCCAGGCACGGGGGCACTGCCCCTACAGTGCGCGGTGCGGCACCCTACAAAGTAATGTCTCTGCGTAAGTTCTGACAAAGACAAGTCTCCCGTGGGGCCATATTCCCCAATCTAAAATCCAAAGTCGAAAATCCAAAATTTATAGGAGTTACGCAAAATACCCAAATATAGTCTTTCTTTTGTAGGGGCCAATTCCCCTGTGGTTGCCCCGTCCATAGAGTTTTACTTAAGTCTAAATATATAAGCTATTGGGGAGGTATATCCGTGAGTCCAAAAAAACGTCTTGGTGTTTTGACCAGTGGGGGAGATTCTCCGGGGATGAATGCAGCGGTGCGAGCAGTAGTGCGCGCCGCCCTCAACCGAAACATGGAAGTCTATGCCATATACGAAGGCTATCAGGGAATGGTGGATGGAGGAGATCGCATCCGTAAGTTTGACTGGAACTCGGTCGCAGGCATCATCAACCAAGGCGGCACAATTATCGGCACTGCTCGCTGCGCCGCTTTTCAAACCAAAGAAGGACGGCTTCAGGCAGCCCACAATCTTGTCTCCCTTGGCATCAATGCTTTGGTAGCAATAGGAGGAGACGGGAGCCTTACCGGGGCCTATGTTTTCCAGACTGAATGGCCCGATTTGCTCCGGGAATTAGCAGAAACCGGGAAAATTACCCCAGAAGCCGCTAGTAATAACGTCCCTTTGGCGGTGGTTGGGTTGCCCGCATCTATCGATAACGATATGTATGGCAGCGACTTGACCATAGGTACTGATACGGCCCTGCACCGAATTACCGAGGCGGTAGATGCGATTTCTTCCACTGCTGCCAGCCACCAGCGCACCTTTGTCATTGAAGTGATGGGGCGCAATTGCGGTTATTTAGCAGTAATGGGCGGATTGGCGACGGGTGCCGATTGGGTACTAATTCCCGAGAATCCCCCAGACGGAGAAAATTGGGAAGAACAAATGTGTCAGGTTCTCAAAGCCGGTCGGGACTCCGGTCGTCGGGATACCATTGTCATGGTGGCAGAGGGAGCAAGAGACCGCCAAGGAAATCCCATCCACAGCAATCATGTCAAAAAAGTATTAGAAGAGCGACTGGGGGAAGACGCACGAGTCACTATTTTGGGCCACGTTCAGCGCGGCGGCTCTGCCAGCGGGCTCGATCGCACTCTAAGTACGATTTTGGGTTGCGCGGCAGTGGAAGAAATTCTTTCAGATAGGGATAAGAGCGAGGCAGTGCTGATCGGTATGCAGGGAAACCGAGTGGCGCGATCGCCCCTGATCCATTGCGTGGAGCAGAGCCATAAAGTTGTCGAAGCGATCGCTAGCGGTGACTATGAAAAAGCAATGGAACTGCGGGGCAATGCTTTTCAGGAAGCCCATGAAACTTTATATACGCTGATGCAGGCAGTGCCGCCAAGCTGTAGGAGCGACTTCGTTCCTCCACCGGGGGAACCCCTGCGAATCGCAGTCCTCAACTGTGGCGGGGCCGCATCGGGTATGAATACTGCAGTGCGAGCTGCAGTGCGTCTGGGAATTGATAAATGCCACACCATGTTAGGGGTGGAAAACGGTTTCAAAGGACTGATTTGGGGCAAGATCAAAGAATTAGATTGGGTAAGCGTCCGAGGTTGGGCAACGACCGGGGGGTCGGAGTTGGGAACCAGCCGCAAGATTCCCGAGGGAAGGGATTTCTATGCGATCGCTCGCCAAATCGAACAACATAATATCGATGCTCTATTAATTATCGGCGGCTGGGCTGGTTACGAATCCGCTTATCAGCTCTACAGGCAAAGGGAAAATTTCCCTGCTTTTAACCTGCCGATGCTCTGTCTGCCCGCCACGATTAACAATAACTTGCCCGGAGCCGAACACAGTATTGGTGCCGATACAGCCTTGAATAATATTATCTACGCCTCGGACAAAATTAAGCAATCGGCTGTGGCCTCCAGTCGCTGCTTTTTGGTCAAGGTCATGGGACGCTATTGCGGCTATCTCGCCTTGATGAGCGGCATGGCGACTGGCGCCGAGCAAGTTTATTTACATGAAGATGGCGTAACTCTCCATAATTTGCAGCGGGATTTAGAACATCTGATTCGGGGATTCAAACAGGGCAAGCGCTTGGGGTTAATAATCTGCAACGAAAACGCGCATCCCGTCTATAACAGCGATTTCATCTGCTCCTTGTTTGCCGAAGAAGGCAAAGAAGTATTTCAGGTTCGCCAAGCTGTACTCGGCCACCTGCAACAAGGGGGCGATCCTTCACCCTTTGACCGCATTCAAGCGACTCGCTTGGCAGCTAAGGCGATTGACTTTCTGATTGCTGAAGCAACTAAAGAGTCATCCGCCGCTGCTTTTATGGGCCTGCAAGGCGATCGCTTGGATTTTCAAGACCTAGGCCAGTTCCCAACCCTAACCGATCGCTCCTACCAACGGCCCAAAGAACAATGGTGGTGCCATTTGCGCGCGATCGCCGACCTCCTGGCCGAGCCTGTCTCTCACCCCTAAAATACACCTGCGTTTAACCCTCAAAGCTCCAGAACGGGGAATATAGCCTCTGTGTTTAGACCAGAGATGTCTTTCTCTTTTTCGAGGGCCTTGGCTATAGCCATCTGCGAGATCGCACGATCTAATAGTTCTCCAAAAATCTGGGGCTCTTCTTGTACAACCTTGACGAGTGCTTGCTTCAACCTCTGCTTAACCTCGTATCGCTCTAAAGTAATATCGGCCATAGCTCTTCGACTAGGATTAACTTTCTACATATTAGCGCAAATTGTTCTCGCTGATGCACCTAGAAAGTCTAATTTATCCTTGACAAAATCTAGATCCTGGTTTTTACGGAGGCTTAGCAGCAATAATCTTACAGTATTGCTGCCAAGCGATATATAATTTTTATTGAGGCGATCGCGCAGGTATCTTTAGCTCAGAGCTAAGCTTCTTCCTTCCGGATCTTACCCATATAGACGGATATTGAGGTAATTATAGCTCTTAAGGCTAAATATAGCCCTAAATATAAATTGCAAGCATAAGTTTTATCTTGGTGAGCGCACACTTGTTTTTTTAGTAAATTCACGCATTTAACCCCATAAAAATCTGCGGTTTTTACGGGGTTAAATGCGGCCCATAAACAGGTATATTTGGCCCCATTAGTAGCTATCTATGAAAAGTTATGGTAATTTCTCTATGTAGCACCTTTACAAAAAAGACTGTATCCCCATCTACTGCGATGTTATAAGGAGCCTAAATATGTCCTTCTTTTGGAATTTTTGCACGATCGATTTAAAATCTCTATAGTTAAGATAGGCTTTTATACTCTTAAGATTTCTTAAGCGCTCCCTTGCCTCAGTATTTTCTACAGAATGCGAGATTGCACTTTCATCTTTTACGTTTTATTTCAGAGAATGGGGAACGCTGAAGAGAGGTTAGCGTCAGTCGATGAGCCTGACGGCTTCCGGTGTTTTCGTCCCGGGCTCGCTCATCTATAGGGAGAATTTAAATCTTGACTTTTGCGATCGCCCCTACTCGCAAGTGGCTCCACAACTCAAAGCTCGAACCCGAACCCTAAGAAATAAATATAATAAGGAGTAACTATCGCCAATCGGACTCATAGCTCATGGTACTCTTTGGATTTCGCAAAAAAACAACCCTCCCCAAGCCGGAGGACGCTTTACCGGGACGATCGCAAGTAATGTCGGTCCCTGCCAATCACTACGTCAACGGCAATCCCCTCAAGCCCCCGTACCCCGAGGGACTAGAAATGGCCATGTTTGGCATGGGTTGTTTCTGGGGAGCAGAGCGGAAATTCTGGCAAAAAGAAGGTGTTTTTGTTACTGCAGTCGGTTATGCAGCGGGAATGACTCCCAACCCCAGCTATCAAGAAGTCTGTAGCGGCATGACGGGTCACAATGAAGTAGTGCGCGTGGTCTTTGACCCCAAGGCGATCGCTTATGAAGACATCCTCAAAGTCTTCTGGGAAAGCCACGATCCCACCCAAGGGATGCGTCAGGGAAATGATGCTGGCACTCAGTACCGTTCGGGAATTTATGTTTATTCAGACAGCCAACGCAAACTTGCCGTTGCCTCCCGCGACGCCTATGAGCAAGCCCTGAAGTCTGTTGGTTACGGCAAGATTACAACAGAAATCCTCGATGCTCCCGAGTTTTACTACGCAGAAAAATACCACCAGCAATACCTAGCCAAGAATCCTAATGGATATTGCGGTCTGGGCGGAACCAACGTCGCTCTTCCGGCAATGGTTGCAACCTAGGATAATTTTGAGTTTTGAGTGTTGAGTTTTAAGTTTTGAAGTTCTGTAGGGTGCTAGGAGCGCACCCTACAGAATTTCAATTTTGGTTAGGGCAAGTTTTTGCGACCCTACTACTGCTGACAGCTTATTGCTTACTGCTATAATCATTAAAGCTGAAATCTTACCAAGAGATGGGAGCATTTCACTTTTGTATGATGCCGCCTCCCAGGCGGGACTAAGCCCCGCCTGGGAGGCGGCTGGCGCGGCTACACAAACAAAGCCCAAGAGGGCTCTCCGTTGCAAAATAGAAATGCTCCCCCGAGATATTGCAATACTAAGACGGTTTAGGACACTCTTATTCTTAGGGGCAAGGGAGAGGGCGAATGCTATATGCCCTCCTCGGGCAGGCTCCGCCTAAGCCCCTACAGTGTTTTAACCAAACATATTTAATGCTATAATAACTTAAAACTCAAAACTTAAAACTCAAAACTTTTTTTTAAGTATGGGCATTAAAAGAAAAATAAAAAGCTTAAGCCGGAAGTGGCGACGGTTTTGGCAAATTGTTTCTCTTGCCGGTTTTGTCGTTTGTCTGATTAGTGGCATTTATACCTTATCTCTCTACAGTAGTAATGCCGCTTTAGACTCAGCCGAACCGGAGACAGTCGCAACATCCAGTTCCTCATCAGTTGCCTCTGGCTATTCTGGCTCTCAATCTAGAGAACAAAATTTTCCCCCTGCTAGCCCAGAAAAACGCCAACAAAAATCCAGCAATTGCGGCAGTCCTAGCGGCGGGCCGACTGATAATCCCATAGCCGATCGCTACGGTAGCAATGCTTATGCTTGGACTAATCAAATTCGCTGGAACTGCGTCTATAACATTAAAGACTTCCAAGGCGCAACAATGGTGGAGCAATTTAACGCTGCCCGAGATGCAGCGGCGATCGCTGGTGGCGGCACAGTCTATTTTCCGGCGGGAACTTATAAATTTGGCGATAGCATTTATCTAAAAAATGGCGTTGTCCTCCGGGGAGATACTCCCTCAGTCGCCGATGCGAAATCTAACGGCTACGCCCCGCCGTCTAAGTTAGTCTTTCCCAAATACGAACCTAGGCGATCGCAAAGCGGCACTCCCAATAATACAGCTTTTAAAAAAATCCTCACTGCCTCGCCGAACGAAGACAGCAATCTCGGTCTCGTCAATCTGGATATCAATCGAGCGGCTATTTCTATAGTCGGCGACCCAGATAGCGGAGTTAGAAAAAATTTAGTAATATTTGGGATTCGCAGCAACAACGTGGCAGAGCCAGACCCGAAAGTTCCCGATCTATCTTTCCAGCAACCTTGGCTGCGATACAGCTATAGATTTGCTACCAATATTAAGGTCAATGCTCTGGAAAATATTTTAATCGCCAACAATCGCCTCAACGATGCTACGACCGATAGTTACCAGCAACCGGGCTATAGAGTCAAGTCAGTGGATGGCAAATCTATTCTTACTTATAAGGAAGGCTGGAAAGTCCCCTTTAGCTACACGGATCATTATGGTATTGCGGTCAATCGCTCGAAACCGGGGGGATTTCAACTGGCGGCAACCCCCGCGACGGAACCGGGACTATTCCGCAAAGGAATTACAATTCGGGATAACTGGGTTTATCACACTATGAGAGTAGGCATCCATGCCTCCGGAGATGGACTGATAATCCAAGATAATCAGATTAAAGATAAGTCTGGCAAACAAGCTTGGGCTCATCCGACTGGTTTGAAAGAGCCTCGCGGGGCAGCGACCTTCGAGAATCGCGCTATAGATTGGTCGGGCTGGAATGTGCGCATTGAAGGCAATCAGTATCAAGCGTACCGCCATCAAATTATGGATTCTGATTATTTGAGTACGGATGGGGAAGGTATTCTCGCTCAGGAATGCTGTGGCGGCACGATAGTGAAAGGAGCTAGGATTATCGGCAATGAGGGCAATTCTTATATAGGCTTGTATAAAGTTAGAGATATTAATGACTTGGCGATCGCTGAAAATAGATTGCTATCTAATATCACCAATACTTCTCTAATTTTTGTAGTAGCCGACACCAATGCCGCTTCTTATTCTATATATAACTCGCGCATCGAAAACAATACCGTCAATGGCAGCATTGAAGTAAAAGCCAGTGCCGGAGGTAGCGGTAACGCGATCGAAAATAACCGAGGCAACAATAGCGGTAGCATAATCGCCTCTTCTCATGTTAGGGTCAGCGACAATATTGGATTTAAGAATAAATAGGGAATTGGGAATTGGGCATTGGGCATTGGGCATTGGGCATTGGGCATTGGGCATTGGGCAAAAAAGCTTTCAGTTTACCCTTCGGGAAAGGCTCGATAGTTGCGGCCCAATGCTATGGTGTTGATTTTGAGGCTTTTTCACTCTCGGGTGTGACATATGGGACAAGGGAGCGCTCTCTTAATCCCGAAACCTCCCTCCCTGTAAGACTTTCGAGCCCTCGATAGCGGTCGGGAAATAGCATGAAGTTTCCCTACACAAGAGCACCCCACACCCCACACCCTAGCCCAATGCCCGATGCCCAATGCCCGATGCCCGATGCCCAATGCCCAATGCCCGATGCCCAATGCCCAAATCCCCCTTGGGCGACTATACTGGAATTTGTGGTTTAGCGCTCTATAAGGAGGCTCGCCATTTATACTCGTCCCCTTGCTCGTCTAATCGAGCAGTTGCAACGCTTACCTGGAGTTGGCCCCAAAACCGCCCAAAGATTGGCCTTACATATTATCAAGCGACCGGAAGCAGAGGTTCAAGCTCTAGCGCAGGCGTTAATGGAGGCCAAGGAACAGGTCGGCCTTTGTCGGATATGCTTCCATCTATCTGCAGAGCCAGTCTGCGATATTTGTCGCAACCCAAATCGCGATAAAAGTACGATTTGTGTTGTGGCCGAATCCCGAGATGCGATCGCTCTGGAAAAAACTCGCGAATATCGAGGTCAATATCATATTTTAGGTGGAGTAATTTCGCCGATGGATGGCATTGGGCCAGAGCAACTCACCGTTCAACCCTTGGTGCGACGGGCAAGCCAGCAAGAAATTAAGGAAGTGATTCTGGCCATTAGCCCCAGTGTTGAGGGCGAGACTACAACCCTTTATGTAGGAAAATTGCTCAGACCTTTCACGCGGGTAACGCGCATTGCCTTTGGTTTGCCGATGGGTGGCGACTTGGAATATGCTGACGAGGTGACCCTGGCGCGAGCCCTCGAAGGAAGGCGGGAGTTAGATTAGCAATAGGCTGTGGGGTTTGGGGTTTAGGGAAGCCATAAAGAGAGGGACGCCTTTCCTAAAAGATTTTAGGATTTAGGATTGCTGCTATATATAGTGAAATATAGTGAAACAGGACTTACGCATATAGAGTCGCATTCTATATGTAGCTTGTGGTGCGCGCCGCGCATCATACAAGTAGCACCAGCTTGTAAGTCCTATAAAATATAGTTAAGCTAGCCCAGGCTATATAATCCCCCAGACTAATCCCTAAGTAAATTTATAAATTTACCCCCATGAACCAGCCTATAAGAACGTTAATAGGGGCGGTTTTCGTACCTGCCATAATAGAACCATTCGACAAGTGGGTCGATATAGTCCCTCCTTACCTGTTAATTTTTATCGGTATCCTGCTCTTCCTGACTTTAATTACTATAATCTTGCGGGTGGCGGTGTATCAATATTTGGCATCGGTCAGCAATCGGGTTAAGAGACTGATCCACAATGACAGTCGAGGTACGACTCCTAAGATTGTTAAGGAAATAGAAAGAAGATTGCAGGAAGCGATCGCCAACTTAGACAAGATTAACACCGCAGCATTAATAGACCAAGTTTATCATCAATATTTATCGGCAACAGAGTGGCGAGACTACTTGTGCCGTTGGTTCCCGAACCTCCTGCTCGCTTTGGGTCTCCTGGGGACTTTTGTGGGAATTACAATTAATCTTACGGAGCTAAGCCAGACAATTAATGAGTTTGGAGTTGGCAACATAGACGATTTGGTGAATCAAGTCCAGACTCCCATACAAGGAATGGGAGTTGCTTTTGTTAGCAGTTTAACCGCCGTAGCTTGTAGTGCATTGCTGACCGTAGTTAATTTGCTGCAAAACACCAGCGTAGCTAAAGCGCAGCTAATCTCGGCTTTAGAAGATTATGTGGATAATATCTATATGCCCGGGTTGGGCTATCGCGCTCCTATCGATAGAGCAGTTGACCGGATTGAAACTTTTTTCGATCGCATGAGTTCTCAAGTATTGACTGGAATGAACGATGCGGTGGAATCCTCTCTGGGAGATAAAGTACAAAAAATCACCGAGGGAAACCTGCAAGCAAATCACTTGGCTACTCAGGTATATAACCGATTTATGGAATCTGCCAATGCCATGAAGTCCGGAGCGACGGTGTTTCGAGAATCGGCCAATATAATCGAGAGCAGCCAATTCGCCCATAAGCTATCCGGCGTGGCAGAGCATTTAACGAATAGCCAAAAAGAACTCTCGGTTTCGGCGTCGGTTTTGAGTGAATCTACTCAGGCAATGACCCAGGCGATCGCTACGATACAAGGCTCTGGGCAGGAGATGGAGCAACTGACCAAAGAAGTAAACAGTTTGAATCAACAGTCGGCGGAAGTGCTGAGCTTAAATCGCTCCAATCAAGAATCTATTGCTGACATAGTGACCCAGCTCCAGCAAGGGGCGAATATTTTTAGTTCGGTGCTGCGAACTCTAGACTTACTCCAGAAGCGACTGGATGCGCGAGCCGATCGCTTGATTAATATCCATGCGGAGCTGTCGAAATTAGTAGATGCCCTCAGAGAGCATACAGAAGACGTGACAGTGGGTATTCAGAACATCGGCGATCGCTTGGTGGCGGCAGTCAATCAGCCCAGTGGCTCTGCTAGCAAGGAAGACCCAGCCATGTCAGCCCAGATCGACCGACTGAACCAAGACTTAAACGCCGTCCAATCCCAGCTAGCTAAATTAGTTCAAGGTTTAGACGACAAAGACCAAGACTCAGACCCCTAAAAAAACTGGTGTATAGCAGTCAGCCTCTGAGCAGTCAGCTTTTAGTATAAGTATTGCCGCTTGTTTTTTGATTGGGGATTGCTTGGGTATAGCAATTGGTAATTTAACTGGTACAGGACTTACGCATAGCCCCTATATGTTAGGTGCGCAATGCGCACCCTACGCTAAATGTAGTTCGAGCTGGCAATTTGCGTAAGTCCTGTAGTAATTTATAGCATTTATAGCACTACGGATTAAGGTTAGGAGAGGAATCAAAACGCTCTATTGATAAAACGGCAGGACTTTTGCTGAAAGCTGACTGCTGAAAGCTGACTGCTGAAAGCTGACTGCTGAAAGCTATAACGGGTAATTAAAATCTATAGGTAGGTGGTGACAATGCGATCGCGATTGCGGCAAGTAGATCGATTAGAACAAGATTTTAATGTCTGGCCAGCATTTGCAGACTTAATGTCCAATTCCTTTATGATTATCAGCTTCCTGTTGTTGCTGGCGATCGTAAAACCTTTGGTTTCCATTACCAGTTTGCGAGCAACGGAAGAAACATTAAGAAAAGAACTGGCCGAAGAACGCTCTCGCTCCGAAAGTGCCGAGCGAGAGATGCTGCTATTGGAAGGTACGGTTTCGAGCTTGGAACAAGACAATCAAAGACTGACCGCACAAAACCAAGGATTAGCCAGTCAGAACCAAAATCTACAAGTTAAGCTGGATGAGGAGATAAAAACCCCCAAGGCTCCGCCGATTATTGTAATTCAAGATACTGGCGAATATCAGTTTCAGTCGGGGAGCGCCCAGTTACCGAACGCTTTGGAGACTTACGTTAGCGATCGCTTAGTTCCTGAAATAGAAGCTAATGCCTCTCAATACAAAATTGATGTAGTGGAGATAATCGGCCATACCGACGGCCAGCCAAACAATGGAGGCAGCAATCTCGATCGCAATCTGGAAAATGTAGCCGCCGGTCAGACTCCGGTAGGCAACCTCGCCCCTGGGTCGAATGCCGATTTGGGATTGATGCGATCGCTAGCTGTCGTACAAATATTGCAAGATATCCAAAAAAAAGAGAATCGCCTCAAAGGTTTAGAATTTCGTCCTTATTCTGCAGCTCAGCTAGTCTTGCCTACAGGAGGATTGGCCGGAAGCGATCGCAATCCCGATGCCAAGCGGCGGCGAATCGAAATTCGCTTCACCCGTCTGGGTAAGGTCACTAATGTGGAGTAATATCAAATCCGGTTAAACAGTCACAGTTTGTAGGGGCGGTGCCCCCGGGAGCGCCCCCGGGAGCGCCCCGGTTGGTCTGAAGCGGCCGGGGCGCTCCCGGGGGCACCGCCCCTACGGGATTTATAGAACAACTACGCGGATTTGATATAATTTAATTTAATTTAAAACGGGTTCGTAATCTATGAGAAACACGGTTGCTTTAATTTAATTAAAGCAACCGGGTTTCTGACTTTGTTCTGGGTCATTTTAGATTAGATGGCGATCGCAACCCTCAGCAAACCTTTAGCGCCGCAAGTCGCAAGCGGCTATCCCCTCCAAGCTTAGGGAAAATCAGAATCTAAGAACCCAGGTAAACCATCTCTCCGGCCTGGTGTCTGTGGAGATTCCTCATCTGCCGAAATCGAAGTACCTGGTGCCGCTGGTGCCGTGACTTCGGGAGCTTCCTCATCTCCTAAACCAGGATCTTCTACTTCTGATTCTGGTACTGCTGGAGCAATATCTTCTACCTCGCCCGGGGCATCTGGTGCCGTTACTTCGGGAGCTTCCTCATCTCCTAAACCAGTATCTTCTACTTCTGATTCTGGTACTGCTGGAGCAAGATCTTCTGCCAAACCAGGATCTTTTGCCTCGCCCGGGGCATCTGGTGCCGTTACTTCAGGATCTTCCTCGTCTCCTAAACCAGAATCTTCTATTTCTGATTCTGGTCTTGCTGGAGCCGATTTCTCTCCCAAATCAGAAGCATCTACTCCTGACTCTGGTATTGCTGGAGCAGAATCCTCTCCCAAACCAGGATCTTTTGCCTCCCCCGAAGCATCCACTCCTGACTCTGGTATTGCTGGAGCAGAATCCTCTCCCAAACCAGGATCTTTTGCCTCCCCCGAAGCATCCACTCCTGACTCTGGTATTGCTGGAGCAGAATCTTCTCCCAAACCAGGATCTTTTGCCTCCCCCGGAGCATATGGCACCGTTACCTCTGGATTGGGATTTTCTCCCGAACCCGGTTCCCTTGTTTTCAAGGTCTCTGAATCGGAATTATCTCCCGAGTCTGGTTCCTCTATTTTTTTGAAGCTCTCTAAATCGTCGTTATCTCCCGACTCCAAAGCATCTGGAGCAGTCCTTCCTGAATCGGGGCGATCTCCCGAGCCTGCTTCATCTATTTTTAATTTCCCAGACTCGGGATTATCTTCCGAGTCTGGTTCGTCGTCTATTTTGAATAGATCTGATTCAGATTCATCTCCCTCGCCATAAGCATCTGGCGCAGTCGTTCCCGAATCGGGGTTATCTCCGGAGTCTGGTTCGTTTATTTTGAATAGATCTGATTCGGAGTCATATCCCTCGCCATAAGCATCTGGCGCAGTCGTTCCCGAATCGGGGTTACCTCCCGAGCCTGGCTTTTTCAATAATCTTTCTAGATAGGGATTTTTTCGCGAGTCCAATGCCTCTATTTCTGGCTCCACTATCCCTGGAGGCAGACGATCTTCCGAACCCGATTGTATCGTTCGCTCGACAAATTCAGAACCAGAGCAAGTTTTGCTATTCGGATTGAACTTGATTCGATAGGAATAAGCTTTGTATTCCCCAGTCGCTTCAAATTGAGAATCTTTAATAGATTCCAAGGCGAGCCGATTTAACAGACTATAACCGCTACTTTGAATCTCCTCAGGGCCGTAAGCAATTTCACCTTTAGGATCTATCAACACCGCCACTGCAACGGTTTGATTTCCTTTGAGATCGACGTCGCAGGCTTCCGGGGGATAATCGAGATTTTTCGTTTCGGGACTTGGCAGAGCTAGGTCTAGTTTTTCCGCAACTTTTTTAGAATGGTTGAACCAGGAATCAAACCTCATAGTCGCCCATTGTTTCGAGGTGCGAGAAGAACTATATTTGAGATCTTTTTTCGATCGAATATCTGCAAGCAAAACCGCTACGCGATCGTTGATGCCTTGGTCTTGCCCTCGCTCCGGTAGTGTATCGGGCCCAAAATTTTCTGGGGCTGGTGCGGGGACATTTATCTCAAATTGTGGCGGTTCTTGCCGATATGCCAATTCATCCCGGCCATTTGGATTGGCTAGCCCACCGGCCGTATTCAAGTCACCGTCAACGTCGGAGTTATGAATATAGTTATCGCCCGTTCCAGGATAGTTATTTGGCAGCCAAGAGTTATTATTTATCGGCTGCTGTGGTTGCGGCGGCCAAGGGTTGTTATTTATCGGCTGCTGTGGTTGCGGCGGCCAAGGGTTGTTATTTATCGGCTGCTGCGGCTGCGGCGGCCAAGGGTTGTTATTTATCGGCTGCTGTGGTTGCGGCCGCCAAGGGCTAGGATTTGCCTGCGGCTGCGGCTGCGCCGACCAGGGATTGGGATTTGTCTGTGGCTGCGGCTGCGCCGACCAGGGATTGGGATTTGTCTGTGGCTGCGGCTGCGCCGACCAGGGATTGGGATTTGTCTGTGGCTGCGGCTGCGCCGACCAGGGGTTATTATTTATTGGCTGCGGCTGCGGCTGCGGCTGCGGCGACCAGGGGTTGGGACTTATCTGCGTTGGACTTATCTGCGGCTGCGTTCGAGAATTGTTATTTATTGGTAATGAAGACGACCCGATCGATGTGGAGTTTTCCGGTTGAGAGATCGATTTGCTGATAATCGCACCCGGGTTAGTTATGGGTCGCAATGAATCTAGATTCTCAGGAATTGTCGTAACAGAGGATTCTGCTGTCTCTGCCGGCGGCGAGGAAGGGACGTTAAGAGGTTCGGTAGTTAATTTTTTTGGCAGGGCTGGTAGAGATAGCTTGGATCTGGGCGGCTCCTCTACAATACCTAGTTGTTCGGGGGTTAGCTCTATCCGACCGACTATTGTGGGTTGTTTTGCCTTTTTGGGCAAGATGGGTAAACTATCGACGCTTACCCCGACTATTCCATGAATCCCCAAAGAGGTCAAGATCGCCCAACCCGTCGGCTGACGGAAAGTGTTAAATAGAGTTTTAACAGGTAAGGAGTAACGCATGGGGGATTAGTTCGGCTGAGTCTAGGCGACTTGGGAAAGAAATTATTAGCAGAAGGGTATATAGGGGGACTTACTCGGATTTATTAGAATCCAGTGAGGCGGGCTGCCGATCCGGGGTAGAAACGGGATGGATATTTTTTACCCGCACCTTATTATATCTTTTTATCCTGAGACTGTGGCACCGGAACTCTCCAGAAAAAGCACTTACTCCACAATCGTACTCTAGGGGAATTCCAAGAAATAAATTACCCAATTCGTAGGACAGGCGTCCCGCCTTTCCTGTGCTTCCTGTGCCTCAAGACTTTTCGCTGGTCGGGTCCTACGGGGAAGCGAGGGAGAACCATTTATTTGGAAATCTCTAGAATCGTATCGGACCAAAATTGCCAAACGCACACTGTCTGCCCAGACCGGGTTTTCAGGTCAAAAGTTGCGATTTGTCTGAAATACAGGTTCCGGTGCGGCCACTTGAACGATCGCCAGAGAAAAATAGGGTAATTTCAAGTTGGGGCGATCGCTCAGCCCTCGATAGATCTTCATATCCGGGCATGTCGCCCGTTCCACTATATAAGATCTATCCAGCAATCCGCGCCGATGTAAGATTTGCCAGACCTGCTCGTAAACCGAACTGACTTTCATCAGCACTACTACATCGGCCCAATCTAGAGCGGCTTCCAATTCTGCCATTGAATATAGAGCTGGTAGCACCGCCAAAGAGCGATCGCCAATTGCCAATGGAAATCCCAGACTGGTCGCAGCGGCCACCGGCGATATAATTCCCGGGATAGCTTCCACCCTAACTGAGGGGTCTAGTTTTTGCACCCCTGCCGCCAAATAGGCAAAAGTGCTGTAAAAACTGACATCTCCTTCAGATACGAAGGCCACATCTTGGCCCCTTTCCAGATAATACCTTACTTCTTCGGCGGCTTTAAGCCATGCTGCCTCTAGTATGCTTTCATCCCGGACATAAGGAAATCTCAAAGCTAATTGCACTATATCCAGACTCAACCACCGATCTACAATCTGCTGAGCTACCCCCAGTTTGCCTCCAACTCCTGCAGGAAAAGCGACTACCGGGACTGATTGCAGGAGTTTGAGTCCCTTGAGGGAAATTAATTCTGGATCCCCCGGACCTACGCCTATACCATAAAGAGTGCCTAATTGCAACGTTTTACTACTTCTATACTTCTATAGCTCCGATGGCGGAGCGCGTCTGAGCTGACCGCTGACAGCTACCTGCTGATTGCTATATGGATATGGGGGCGGAGGGACTTGAACCCTCACGGCTATCACTAGCCAACGGATTTTCATTCTCCCGCAACTTTCGCTGCTGCCATTGGGCTTTGAGAATTGGACTCTCCCTTTACCCTCGGCTTTACGTTAGGGTAGCTCCCGTCGAGTCTCTGCACCTTCCTTTTCGCTGTCGCTTTTTAGGCTTGGCTCAGGATTGCCTTGTCTGTCACCAGATTTAGGTTTCCCTGAATTTGAGAGCATTCACTTGGGGGATTTCTCCCTCAAGGCCCAGTTTTCTAAGTCCGTAGCGTCTACCATTCCGCCACGCCCCCGAATTATGCACGCTGCTTATGGCGCGTTATGCATACTTATTATATATGTCTCGTTCCGGATCTAGCCACCTAGCCTTTTGTTTATTTAGGGCTTGGTGACTAATTAAGGGTCCAAGCTCTTGTTTTGGAGACAACCCTCAATTAGGAGCGATCGCGCTGCCTTCAACAGCATAGCAGAGATATTATCAGCCATTTTTGCCAAAATGTCAACTACCTTACCTAAATTTTTTAGCTATTTGACTTTCTCGAATCCTGACTCTCGGCAATTTTGCCTCCCGCCAAAATTCCTCACAGCACCATTTCACAAGGATAGATTGTATCTAAGATCCTTACAAAATAAGGCTTACATCCTTTTATCATGGGCCTCATTACTATATAAAATCCTACCCTTGTACTCCCGTGCCCAGCCAGTTTAAGTCTGATAGTGTCACACTAGAGGATAAGCAAGTCAGCCAATAAGAGTTGAGATGGTTTATCAACCGGACTTTACAGATCGCGACTATGATGACAATCTCGGGGCCAATCCCCTTCTAAAATATCTAAAGCACCAACCCCCTGAGGTATTAGATCGCGTTGCCAAGTCAGTCACCCCTGAAATCAAGGAAATTATCTCTCAGAATGTTGAGGGGTTAGTTGGCGTGTTGCCGAACAGTAATTTTGAAGTTCAAGTGACAACTAATCGCGAAAATTTAGCAAACCTGTTGGCTTCTGCGATGATGACCGGGTATTTCCTGCACAAAATGGAACAGCGGATGCACCTCGATGAAAATTTGGAAGCGACTGGTTCCGTAAAAGGCCCTAAATCTCCCTGGGACGAAGTTTAGTTGGCGATCGCTCTCGATCCCCGAATCGCAGACCATCCTATTTAGTGGCCCTATTTGTAAAGGCAGTTTTGAAGGTTAATCTCAAATCCGGTTAAACAGTTACAATATTTGTAGGGCACCGCCCCTACGGGATTTATGGGCACTTAACCGGATTTGATATAAGTAATTTCTCTTCCAATGCCCTTCGGCCCAATGCCCCATGCCCAATGCCCTTCGGCCCAATTATTTGTTTTAGAGTATCTGGAATGAGTCGATGGGTTCCTGGGGAAACGGCCCAACTCTTACTTCCATCGTTTTCAGCTTACCCTGACGCATAATTTCTATTTCTAAAAGGCCGCCGACTTCACTAGCATCCAAAATTTCTTGCACCTCTGTCGGCGTCGCACAAGAAATCCCATTAATTTTTTGAATAAGATCTCCTGGAAATAAGCCGGCCTGTCTTGCTGGCGAGTCTTTCATCACCCTCATAATTAAAACACCCCCCTCCTGGCGGGCCGCCCGATTGTCGAACTGGCCTAGATTAATGGCTTCTCGAAAATCTGGGGTTAGATTTGTCATGGAAATTCCCAAAAAGGGGTGGCTCGCCCGACCGGTTGTAAAGAGTCTTTCTGCAATTGCAGAGGCAGTTTCGATGGGTATCGCAAACCCCAAACCTTGACCGTCAGCGCTAATATCCGTATTGATCCCGATCGCTTCTCCTCTCTGGTTTAGCAAAGGTCCGCCAGAATTACCAGGGTTGATAGCAGCATCGGTTTGGATAAAGCGCACTCGCTTGTGGGCGATACCAATCTGGGAACTGGAGCGGCCCAAAGCGCTGATGATGCCAACAGTAACGGTATTATCCAGGCCGAGGGGATTGCCAATGGCGATCGCCCATTGTCCCGGCACCAATTTTGTTGAATCTCCCAGCTTTACAGTTGGCAAGTCAATAGCATTTATTTTTATTGCCGCCACATCCGTAAGGGGATCGATCCCCACGACTTTGCCGTCAAACTCCCGACCATCTTCTAGGGTAACTCTAACCACCTTAGCGCTACCTACTACGCTAGCGTTGCTGACAATCCGCCCTTGAGAACTAATAATCAAACCAGCGCCTGTATTGCTTTGGGCTAGATCCTCTAGATCTGGTTCGCCAAAAAACTGCCTAAAAAAAGGAGTCGCAAATTCCTCTCCACCTAGCATTCCCACATCCTTATCTGCATCAATCCTTACCACTGCAGGTCCAACTTTAGCAGCTACAGCGGTGATGAAGTTGTCGGGAAGGTTCTCTATTGGTGCAGGATGGCTGGCAAACGAGCTGGCAGCGATCGCCAAGTTTTTGTTCGGAGCAGCAACTTGCAATGCTACAGAGAGAAAGGATAGATTTTGGCGGCTGCCATCAAGCCACTTAAAAGTACGACCTATAAAAATTCCCGCGCTAGCGCCAATAGCTAGCCAACTTATATAAAGGCTTAGTTGCTTAAACAATATACTCATCGCTTCCTGAAATAACGAGGGTTATGTTTTTTTAAAATTTCACTGACCAGTTAACAGTTAACAGTTAACAATTGACAATTGTAAGGTAATGGAATGGGCGAGGGTGTGCTACTCAAATGCGAGTTTAGAGACTATCTTCCTTGCGATTAAGCTAAAAATTACCCAGCCACATTCCGGCGATCGTTGCAGGGAGGGATTGACTTAAAAATTACCCAGCCACATTCCGGCGATCGTTGCAGGGACAGGACTTACGCATGGGTTCTGCAATTTGCGCGTGGTCTAGCACTTTCCGGCTGCACAAGCGCGATCGCTCTTCGGCAACATAAGTCAAGAGAGCTTTTGGGAGAGCCGTTAAAAGTCCAGGCTCATGGGCAGTCGAGCTTTAGGGATTTCCAAATAAATATTTCTCCTTCTTGTCACCAAACGGACAACCTTTCCGTCTGTCTAGCTAGAGAGACTTCTCCGAAGAAAGTCTTACGAATTGGATAATTTATTTTTTGTATTCAAATTATATATTTTCGATATAGTGTCTTATTAATTTATATGTATATTAACAATATATAATTAATATCTCAAATAAGCTAGAGCTACTTATTTAATGCTGTTGTTGGCTGCCCCTGTCAGGAATAAATCTATAATTTGTCGATACCCAAGGCAAGAGGAACGCAAATGTTTGACTTTTTGCTTGTTTGGCACCAGTAGGGTATCGGCCATTATCTTCCCCTTGGCCTTTGAACTAGGGAGCCCTTCTGTGCAGGAGGTTTTCCAGAAAAAATTTATTTTATCTTTCCATCCCCCTCTTGCCCCGCATAAATGCCCAAATAGGGAAAGTTTTATTAGCTCGGCATCGACAGTCTTGATTAACAGCCTTTATTAATCGACAGTCTTGGTTAGGGGTATTTACTCAGGGCGATCGCCCCATAGCCGACACCCTAGCTTTGAAGCAAGCTTTTACCTGCAAGCGGCAACAACAAACAAACAGCAATCAAATTGGCAAATTAGCTCAAAGCTGATTTCAGGTTTTGGCAAAACTCACCTATCGCTTGGAGTCCTTCTTCTGGGCTGCCTTCAGCCAATCGTTTGACAAAAGCACTGCCTACGATAATGGCATCGGCTCCCCAGTTTTTTACTTGAAGTGCTTGTTCCGGTTGCGATATGCCAAAGCCAACGCCAATGGGTTTATTAGTGACGCTTTTGAGATATTCCAGTAAATCCTTTACTCGGGATTGTAATTGGTCTCTCATTCCTGTAACGCCTGTTACACTAACTAGGTAAATAAATCCCTGAGAGTGACGGGCGATATCTTCTATGCGTCCTTGAGTAGTTGTGGGTGCTACTAACAATACTACCTCTATTTTATAACGGGCGGCGATTTTTAACAAATCTTTAGCTTCTTCTAGGGGCAAGTCTGGTACGACCAGTCCGCGCACCCCTGCATTAGCGATTTGTTGAAAAAATGGTTCAATCCCCCGATGCAAAATAGGGTTGTAATAGGAGAAGAGAATTATGGGCGATCGCACGCTAGGGGCAATACCACTCAACATTTCCAGCACTTGCTCTAAACGGGTCCCTCTCTGTAGCGCCCGGGTTGCTGCGGCTTGGATTACTGGTCCATCAGCCAGAGGGTCTGAATAGGGCACCCCAAGTTCTATAACATCCGCTCCGCTTTGATCTAGGACTTGTAAAGCCTTGGCTGTAGTTTGCAAATCGGGATCCCCAGCAGTGATAAAAGGAATCATGGCGCACTCATTGCGCGATCGCAGCTCTTCAAAACATTGAGACACCGATAACATTGGCGTAACTTATCTTCAAAACATTTCTACATATAGAAGATTACCAAGATATTGCGGTATAAAATTTTTTTTGTTTGAATCCTTTCAGAATGTCTTTAGTAACTTTTGATGGATTGGCGGCACCTGGCAGGCGATCGCCCAACCCGATCGCGCCGAAATAGCCCATGAATGACAAAAACTCAAAACTCTCAAGCGCTCGAACTTAAAACTCAACACTGTCAAATGGTTTAATGGCAAAATCTCCCAGGGTGACGGTCAAGCTCTGCTTTTCGCCACCAGCAACAAAATTTATTAACACTTCAGAAGCGACTGCTACCGCCAGGGTGACTAGGTTTCTGGCCAAAGGATAATCGCAAATATCGTCATTGGCCGGAGAGGGCACCCGATAGTTTTCATTCCAGATGACCTCGGCATAACCGCTAGCCATACCAATATGCAAGCAGGGAATATTGGCATTAGTGCAGCAATCTTTAACTGCTTGCCGTCCGATACTATTATCGAAAGTATCTATAACAACGTTAGGTTGGCCGAGAAGTTGAGCAACATTTGCCGAGGTTAACTCTTGCGATCGCGCTTCTATTTTTGTCCCCAAAGCCCGATAGAGGCTGTTAGCGATAATTTTTGCTTTGAAAGCGCCGATATCCGAACGGTAATAGGGCTGGGTAGAAAGATTGCGCTCCTCAATGCGATCGCGATCGATTACCTTTAGCTTACCAAAACCCGTGCGAGCCAAACTTTCAGTTAGGTTAGCTCCCAGCGCTCCCGCACCGCAGACGGTAACCGAAAAATTTTTCAGTTTCGCCATGACTTCCGGCGTTCTATATAACTGTTCGTGAAAAAAGATACTCATAAGATGGGAAAGAGCGAAATTGGGAAGAGCGGAATTGGGAATTGGGGGACAAGGGGACGAGGGGTAGGGTGTGGGGTGTGGGGTGTGGGGTTTCGGGAAACTTCATACTATTTCCCAACCGCTTTCAGGAGCTGAAAAGTCCTACGGGAACTCTGGATTCAGGTTTCAATTGGGAACGATCCCGGTTGTCACCATTTTTGGTGACAACCCGTCAGAGTCAACACCCTAGACGAGGGGACAAGGGGACAAGGGGACGAGGGGACGAGGGGGACGAGGGGACGAGGGGACGAGGGGACAAGGGGACGAGGGGACAAGGAGATTGGGGAATATAATGCAGAACTCCCAACTCAAAACTCAAAACTCAAAACTCAACTCAAAACTCAAAACTCAAAACTCAAAACTCTTCCAATGCCCCTTTTAATCTTCGTCTGCTTCGACAACGCCGACGAGAGATTGCAAGTCAAAGTCGCGATCGCGCCCGCTCAAACAAATACCAGCGCTCGCGACAGTTAGGTCATTTTTAGAAATAGCCGAGCTATGATGCTCTCCGGTACTTGTCGTCCACTCGACCAGCCAGTAATCTTCGCCCCGGTCTTGAAAGCTATTTAACTCGCCACCTCCCATCCGCAATGCTTCCCTCAAGCGTTTTTCTTCTCGCTGCTCTTTTATCTTAGCTTCAAACTCTCTTGTTTTTTGCGCGACAATTTGATAAACTATCCGCATTTCCGGCGTCATCCCTTTAAAGCGGATTTCCTCGGGAGGGGTTAACTTTTTTAGATATTCTCTTAGTTGCTCGGCTGGTATGGGGTCGGCTCGCCTGTCTATCTCCTCAAACCACCAACTACGGCCATCCCATCTAGCTACGACTGGCTCGAACTTGTTCCCTTCAGTTACCAGATGCACCGGCACCGGCCCCTCAGCACCGACCCGCTGTCGCATATCGGATTCATTGGTTGGATATGCCAGCCAAGTTTTTCCTTTTAATTTATCGGCTAGCCACAAGCGTATCGCCGGAAAGCGTTCCAGATATTCTGCTATTTGGAATAATTCTGGTTCTTCTATTACTACAGCAGTTTTTTGATTAGCTGGCTGGAAAATACCCCAACCTTCAAAGTCTCGCGGCTTGGGCACAAAAGTGTAAACCATCCCCGCTACCCGAGTGAGGACTCGTCCCCCTCGCGTGCATGGAGCTAGAAATTCTGTTTTCTGTAGTTCTGCTTCTTGGGAGGCCACTTTGCCGAGCAGTTTGTGAATATTTTTCATGGGAATTGGGAAGAGCGGAATTGGGAATTGGGCATGGGAGCATCTCGATTTGGCATTATAGCTGGGCAATCTTCAAAGCTCGTTAACCGTTTGTAGTTCTGGTATTATATATTCAATTCCTCTCGGGGCTAAATGCCAGCAATTTAACTACCAGCTTTTTTTGGCACTCTGTCTGGAGATCCAATCTCAGCAAAGTTTTGCGAAGAGCAGCGGTGCATCCTAATTCCTGCTGAAGCTGGTAGCGTTATTGCAATATTTTTACTGGCATTAACACAGAATTTACCCTATTACTGACAGTCCTTCATTCCCCAAGAAAGCGGTCAGCGGTCAGCTCTCAGCAGGAGCGCGATCGTTCTAAAAGTTGAAAGCTGTTGGCGCAGCCCTATGCGATTCGCGCAGGCTACGCCTACGACTTCGCCTCGGAAGAGTCGGGGGTTTCGCGCAAAAGCTTATTGCCCAATGCCCAATGCCCAATGCCCAATCCCCAATGCCCCATTCCCCATTTCATAAATTACAACTTTTAGCGCGAGTCAGGAGTAAACCCCAGCCTGCCCCAGCAAACCGCGCTACCCAATAGGATACAGAAGAATTGGGAACGACCCAAGAAATAGGCAGATGCCCTATGGGGGCGCGGTATTCAAAAATGAGATCTTCGTAACCCAACCATTTATCGCCCTCGCGCCAGCCGACTTTATCGGCGAGCAAGGCATAGTTTTGTCCCATTTCTTGATAGATGCGGGCGATCGCGCTAAAGCCAAATCTCCCTGCACTATGTTGTACCCAAAGTTTATTAATAGTGCGCAGATCGGTACAAGGGAACTCCTCGATATCTTGTTGCGTAAGCAAACTGTCTCTTTTGTCGGCACCAGCGACCCACAGCATCATTCTTCTAGTTTCTAAATCGGCTTTTTTCCATTGGTGCGCTTCTAGCAAATCGCGCAACTTGCTATAGTCAGCCCCCACCTGCGATCGCAAAGGAGAATATTTAACTAACTTCTGCTTTACCGCCTCATCGCTCTTATTCCAGAGCAAATCGTAAGCCGCCCACTGCACTGGCCCAGTTTCAGTCCGGACAATTTCCATAATTTTTTGGAATCCTTCCCTGCCATATGCGAGCGCCTCCGATAGTGCTGCAATCCTGACCGGATCGGAATCGCTGGCTAAGCGCTGCTTGATTCCCTCGAATCCGGGCAAAACTAGGGCTGTTTCTTGCACTTCGGGCGGGCCGTTTCTGGCGGCTGGGGCGGATTTCGGAGCGCGGGGATGGGGCTGTTTTGGATGGCGAGTCATAGGAACCCAGCATAAGCACTACTTCTAGAGTAGCGGATTTGCTACAGGGCGATCGCTTTTTTTCAGAGCCGGACAGGGAGCGCACGGGGAGCCGGAGCTATAGCACGATACTGTCTGCCTCAAAAGACTGCTCCAATTTTACAAATGCAACTATGAAAATGGGCGATAATTTCGGTACGCTCCCCTAAAGGCATGAGGACGTCTGATGCTCTATTGGTTGAGGCTCTATAAATAACATTGGCTGCCAAGGTTTTTTTACATAAAAATCCAATGTCACTTTAACCCCTAGAATTTATAATCGTCAATTGAGTCTTCTCTCTCTTTGTAAAATATTGAACCGGTTTTAATTATTCCTTCACTTATTTTTGACAATCGTTTTTTGTCCGGGCAATATTATACTGGGTGAAAAGCATCAATTCCCTATTCCCAGGCAATTTCAAACTAAGGGCAAGATAATTTCAAATTCAGTGCCCTCTCCCGGTTGAGAGCGGACGTGAAACTGCCCCCCATGCTTAGCGGTAACAATCCAATAGGAGACGACCAAACTGGTTTCTTTTTCCTGTCGTTTTTCTGCAGAGAAAGACGCCAAGAGCTTCTGCAACTTTTGTGGGGACATTCCCGGCCCATTATCAGCTATTTTAATAGTAACCCAGCGAGAATCTGGGGCGGCAGGCAAGGAAGCAGGCTGCGAGGTTAATTTTGTGGTAATTTCAATGCGAGACTTGCTAGAAATTTCTACAGGGCTAGCATCGAGACCTATTTCTCTAAACTCTTGTACAAATTTTTGGTTAACTGCTTTATTGAGCAAGCCATCGATCGCCATCGTAAAAATGTTCATAAAAACTTGATTGAGCTGTCCCGCATAGCAAGAGACCGGCGGCAAATGACCGTAGTTTCTGGCCACCTCAATCTCGCCGCTAAGTCTGCTTTTTATCAGCAATAAGGCGCTATCGATACAAGCGTGCAAATCCGCCGGTTTTGGATAAACTTCGTCAATATGGCAGAAGTTTTGCAGGCTGGATACCAGTTTCTTTAAGCGATCGGCACCATTGCGAATGCTAGCCATAGCTCGCGGCAAGTCTTGCTGCAAATAATCTAGCTCCATCTCCGCCCTCAACTGGACTATTTCTTCAGGAAGATCGGGCAAATACTTCTCGTAAGCAGCCATCAATTCAATTAAATTTTGGCTATAGTCGGCTACATAATTTAAATTGCCCCAAATAAATCCTACCGGATCTAAAATTTCGTGAGCTACCCCATCTACCAGTCGCCCCAAGCTAGCCATTTTTTCGCTTTGGATAGTATCCGCTTGCATATGCTCGAAGCGCAGTTGAGTTTCTATGCCTCGGATTTGCCAATAAGCAATATTGAGTTCTTGTACGTTGAGCAGGCGATACTCGCTACTTTCTTCCATTTTGACGACTATCGGTTCTCCCAATAGCTCGGGCGATCGCCGCAGTGCTACTCTAGCTGCATCCACAATCGGCGTTTGCTCCGAAAGCATCAAAATCTCCCTGCGAGCATAGCTGTATAGTACCTCCAGAGCTTCATGCAAAAACATCTCTATGGCGCGAGGTCGAATTAGATACTCTAGGAGTCGCAGCCGCGACATCATGCCAGCAAACTTTCCCTCTTCTAGCAATATGACCCCAGGTAACAGCGGATATTTCTCAAATATGCGGGTAATGGCAATGGACTCGCACTTTATATCGACTTGAAAAACGTAAAGCGGTAATTCTCCGAGGGTTGATTCGCTGCGCAAATCTCTATCGCTCCCTTCGGACAAAACTGGCGGCGATAATTGAGAATCGGATTGCTTTGACACTAGAAACCTAACACGCCGGGTTTTCCCGACGC
Organism: Oscillatoria sp. SIO1A7; assembly: GCA_010672965.1. Classification (GTDB taxonomy): domain Bacteria; phylum Cyanobacteriota; class Cyanobacteriia; order Cyanobacteriales; family Laspinemataceae; genus SIO1A7. Next base: position 89,922 of record JAAHFN010000014.1, on the reverse strand, counting down.
CTACACATCACCAGACCTGCTGGGCTTTACCCATTATGCTAGCTTATCACCTTACTACATATTTGACTTTTAACATAATTTTTTAGATAAGTCGGGCGGCAGGGGGTCGCAACGACCAAGCTCAGGAGGGGCGGGGGCAAAGGGGAAATTTGCTGCTCCTCCCCTGCTCCCTGCTCCCCTGCTCCCCTGCCTCTTCCAATGCCCTATGCCCCATGCGCCCCATGCCCAAGAGGCAGTATTAATGGACCCATTAATACTGCCTCTTGTTTATCTTAGATAAAATTATATTTACTTTAATTGCTTTCAATATAAACTGGTTCTGGGTCTAGTTGGCCGAGGCGATTTGGGGGCCAAAAACGAATTACTGCCCGACCAATAATGCGATCGCGGGGTACAAAACCCCAGTAGTGGCTGTCGTAGCTGTTATTGCGATTATCCCCCAAGACCAAATATTGACCCTCGGGTACTGTCACTGGACCATACTCGTATTTCGGGCGATCGGCGATATAATTTTCCTTCAGGGGGCGATCGTTGACATAAACCTCTCCCCCCTTGACTTGTATAATCTCTCCAGGCAAACCTATAACCCGCTTGATGAAAGCATCTTTAAAATTTTGCGCTTCGAGCTTGGCAGTTGGGGCAAATACCACAACATCCCCCCTCTGTGGGTCGCCGAAGCGATACCCCAACTTATCCACAATCAAGCGATCGTCGATTTCCAAGGTCGGCAGCATAGATCCCGAGGGAATGTAGCGAGCCTCGGCGACAAAGGTGCGAATTCCTACAGCTAATATTGCGCTAAGCAGTATAGTCTTGAGCCCCTCTATCCAAGGATTTTCTGCCTGTTGCGATTGTTCCTGTTGGTTATTTTGCCTTGAATCAGAATCAGACGTTGGTTGCTTTTGGCGAGTCATCTTGATATCTTTGAGAAAAGCTGCTTATCGACGAGATCCCTAGACCTAGCTTGTTGAAAGCCGGATACCAGCCGTATGCAGGCCGGATACAGGCGGGATATAGCCCTCTATGGTTGGGGTTTAGCCAATATTAAATAAATGTGTTTTCTTAAAACCACCATCCCACTTTGGTTACTTTAGGGGATTTGGGGCAAAGGTAAGTACGGTTGCCCAGATACTCCTTTAGGCTGACATACTCTCATCTTTGAAGTCTCATTCAAGTCATAGTTCAAAACATCGGTATGCGATCGCTCTCGTCAATTACACCCTCACGACTCAGACACCCTTACTAATCACGCCTCAACTCTCGATCGGGACTTGCGCTTTTTGGCTACTATCGATACCTAGTAAATAGGGTTTCTTGCTACTAGAACGTCTTACTAATAGGTATGTTTCCTATAGTTTGCGACAGTTTGCGTAATTCGCAACCTTTTAAAAGGACCAGAGCCCTGAAAAAATCCCAGTCAATGGGAAACTCTTCAGGGGAAGCGATCGTCTTATAGCGTTTCTCAAATAAGTGTAACGTAGGGGCGACAGCATCCCCAAGACAATCTCGGCCGTAGAACGGTAACCCTCGTAATGGGATGCTTCGCCCGCTTCGCCCCAGAAACCTCACATCAATTTGAGAACCGCTATAGCTCCACTCTAAAATAATTTAGTGACTTTGGCAAGTCTTTAAAACTGGCTGGGACTAGATTAAAGAGATACACCTTACGAAATTCGTGCTTGAATATTATAGCTGCTGCCTCGTATCTATTAATTCGACGGGCTCGGATCCTGAAAGCCGGAGACAATTTTTTTGTTGGGAGATGTTTGGTGGGGGAGGGAAAAATCCCCCAGGTCGCTCCCGAAATTCAGAGTTTCGAGCGACTGGGAGATTATCGACGCCGATGGTTTAACTTTGTTGCCGGGGGCGATCGAACCACAGGTCCATTTTCGCGAACCGGGAGAGCATAAGGAAGATCTTTTTACCGCAACCTCTGCCTGCGTTGTGGCGGAATTACTTCGTCTCTAGAAATGCCCAACACCCCGACCAGTGACGATTACCCAGGAAGCTCTAGACGATAAGCTCGGGCGGGCCTCTGAAAATTCCTTAGTTATGGCTTTTTTATTGGCATTGGCGCGACTTCGGAAAACTTGCCAGATATTCTGGAAGGGAACCCAATCCCAGGTATCAAAATTTTTATGGGTTGTATGCACGGACCTCTTTTAGTCGTTCCAAGAAAAGTTCTAGTTGGCCAAAACCGAGCCTGTCGCAAGTACGGCGCCGCAGAGGTATTGCCTGCTTTTCTCGCTTCGCCTGTGGAAAATGTCGCTATTGTCGCCAGCAATTGTTTGGGACAATGCGGCAATGGCCCGATGGTGCTGGTTCTGCCAGAAGAGGTTTGGTATTGGCGACAAGAGTGCAAACTCGGTGCCTGCAGTTGTCCGGCAACATCTACAGGGCCGTTCGCCAGTCAATTGCTATATCCCTTTTGCGATCGCTGCTAAAAGCGATAGAAACTTATATAGCAGTAAGCGGTCAGCTATCAGCAGTCAGCTTGAGCGCCAAAGCCTTGCCAATTCAAGCAAAAGAGCACTTTGATTCCTGTCCGCGCCCGAGCGTCGGTAATGCTATATCAAATCTGCGCAGGCGTAGCTCCCCCCAAAGAGCGCATGCGGCCGGAAAGCCCCGGAAAGCCCCTACTGCTTATTGCTTACTGCTATGAAACTCAAAACTTAAAACTCAAAACTTAAAACTTAAACCTCTTGGTCTTGCAGATAGCCTCTGCTTAAAAATGGCAGATCGATCGCAACTCCGTCAACATTTCCGACCCTAACCTTAAGTCCGGCACCGCCAGCCTTAGTGCGAATATAGGCAAGGCCAAAAAATCCCTCTGAAGTTTCTACATAACTGGTCAGCGTCCCTACCTTCTCTTCCTCCGCTGTGACTGTAGTTCCCGGTTCCGAAGGCGCCGAGAGTCGCAATCCCCAGAGCTGCTGCTTTACTCCTTTATAGGTATTGAGGCGAGCGATGGTTTCTTGGCCGATATAGCATCCTTTCTCAAAAGAAATCGTTTGCCACAAACCTGCCTCTAGGGGATTGTAGTCCTCGGTCAGTTCCAGGTCTGGTGCCGGTCGTCCTTGCTGGATTCTGAGCTGTTCCCAGCAGTCTTCTCCCAAACAAACTGCGCCAGCATTGGTCAGAGTTTGCCACAAAGCCGCAGCATTCTCGATCGCAAATATAAAAGTATAGCCAACCGCTGCCAAACCGCTGCCAGTAGCGATGCGAACTGGTATCCCGTTTAACTCTACGATTTGGTGTCTCCCCGGTTTATTTTCTGGCGAGGAATTTTCTGGCGAGGAATTTTCTGGCAGGACATTTTCTGGCAGGACATTTTCTGGCGGGGCGGGCGACTCCCAATCGAGGGAAACACCCAATTGCTCTAGCAAGGCGGTGCTGCCCGGTCCGATCGCGCTGAAGCAGCCCGTGGAGTCGGTGATATCTTCGATATATACCTTATCGGCTGGGAAAATATAGCGGTCTAACCATGCCATTATTTTCTCGCGGCGGTTGGGAGAAACTAGCAAAATCGTAGCATCTTCGGCGATGTAGGCAGTAGCTAAGTCAATGGTGCGTGCGGTGGAGGTGATAAAAACAGTCTCGCAGCTTTGTTGGGGTTTGAGCTTCTGGAAATCGTTGGTGGTTTGGTTGTGCAAAAAGCGGATCCGGTCGGCTCCGGCAACCTGGATGCGTCCCCAATGGCTGCGATCGCAAATGGCTACCCCTTCTCTTGCTGCTCTCAATGCCGCAGCATCATTGCCAAAAATCGGCATCTCTATCCCGCTGGCCGAGCTGGCAAATGTCGCGCCTGCCGATCTCTGGAGTTCCCGTAGTTCCTGATTCATCTTCTATCTGCTCTATCGCTCTATAGGGGCAATTTTATTATCGAGCCTAGGGGCTCTGGCTAGGGTGTAGGGTGGTGTAGGGTGTAGGGTGTGGCGGTAGGGTAGGGTGTTGATTCTGAGGCTTTTTCACCACATTAGTGACATCCGGTTATCGTCGCGATGAAAGCCAGAAACCTCCGTTACCGTAGGGCTTCCAGCTCCCGAAAGCGGTTGGGAAATAGCATGAAGTTTCCCTACACCCCACACACCGTAGGCGTAGCCGCCCCGGAAGGGCTTGGCGGCCCCACACCCGCTTGTGTAGGAAAATTCCTGCTATTCTTGCGGAATATTTGCCTGCGACTGTTATTTTGGCAAATCGTCAAACAAACTTTCTACTAACTGTTTGGCTTTGGCGTCTAGCCTGTTCCAGTCCACCTCGCCAGTCTCCTCAATCAAGCTGGTATCAATGTTTGCTTCTCGGCTCCCGGCCTCGGCCTCGGTCGGGGCATAGTCGCGAAAGCAGATTTGATAGCACATTTCCCATAGGTCGAATGTGAGGTGCTGGCCTTCCCGGTTCAAATGAAGGTTGTAGCCCGGTATAGGAGTTTGCACATCTTCGTAACTTGTCTGCCAGTCCGAGCGATCGGCCTGTTTGCGGATGTTATCCAGCAGGCGAATCAGGGTCGGTTGCATCAGTTGTTCCGCTTGCTCCCATGCCTCTACATCTTTGAATTTTGGAATCATTGGCCCAGTTGGCTCTTTGGTGGATACCGGGCATGATATAGCATTTTAGTAAAGGCCATGACGTAGCTCTCGCCTCTCTAATTCCTTAACATAACTTAAAACTTGGCTTGTAAAGTCCCAGTACAATTCGGGAACAATTAGGTATTAAACTTTGTCAGAAGTGAGAGAAAGGTTTTTAGGAAAAGAGAACTTACATAGTAAGTTCATATATGGCGTCGGTGAGAAATAGAAAAACAGGACTTACGCAATATCTCTATATTTGCTGCTAGACCAGGGCAGACTTGGGGCAGGCATGGGGGGCAGTGCCCCTACAGATTGTGTCATTGCGTAACTCTTGAAAAAACTATATTTACAACTATCTGGCAGGACTAGCAAATACTGTAAAAAGATTCCTGTAAAAAGATTCCTGTAAAAATATTGCTGTCAAATTTTGACTCGAAAGATAGTAGAAAAATAGATAGTAGAAAAAATAACCGCGAAAGTAACTAAAAGAATAAGCTTTAAGTTGCAGCCTTTGGCTTAAGGGCTGAAATATATTGATGCAAGGGCGCGACTTGCTCTTAGGCAACTAATGCTTATTTGCTTATTCTTTCTAAACTATCTAAAAATAATCCGGAAAATTGCTAAGAAGCTAGTTAACTTAGCATGAAGACTGTATGTAAATTACTCTATGGGGACAAATAATAATGAAGAAATTGACTGTAGGATTCTTGGCAACAACTCTAGCCTGCTTGGGTACGTCGGCCTTGACGATTGGAGCAGCCGATGGATTGCAAGCGGGAGAGCTGCGGCTGCAAGGAAATTCGTTGCGATCGCAAACCATTGCCGAGCAACGCATTATCTATATAGATCCCAAGCGGGGAACCGATACTGCTGGTGCTGGCGAAAATGTTGATAATCCCCTGCGCACCATTACTGCAGCTTTGGAAATAGCAGAATCCGGAACGACGCTTCAACTCGCGCCGGGTCGGTATAGCGCTGGAGAAATTTTCCCTTTGAAACTAAAACCGGGAGTTATCCTGCGGGGGAACGAAGCTCGGCAAGGGGAAGGAGTAGTAATAGTCGGCAGCGGACGTCACCTGAGCCGCACTTGGGCTGGCCAAAATGTCACTATTTTAGCAGAGCCTAATAGTCAAATTCTGGGCGTTACTGTTACGAATACCGAGACGCGAGGTACGGGGGTTTGGGTAGAAGATGCTAACCCTACTATTCGTAACAGTACCTTTGTTAATAATAACCGAGAAGGTATTTTTATATCGGGTCAGAGCCAACCTGCGATCGAGAATAATAAATTTATGTATAACGGGGGAAATGGTATTTCGGTAACTCGGGAAGCATCGGGGGAAATCCGAGGCAATCTCTTTCTAGATACTGGTTTTGGCTTGGCTATCGGTCATACTGCTAGCCCTATTGTGGCCAATAACCAGATTCGCCAAAACAGAATTGGGGTCGTGGTGACTCAGGCAGCTCGTCCAACTTTGTCGGAGAATGTTATCGAAAATAATAGCGACTACGGTTTGGTGGCGATCGCCCAAGCTCAACCTAAAATCGCAGCCAACAATATATTTCGAGGTAACGAGCGCGAAAACCAACTAATCGCTCGGGAACCCCAAGGAACTCCACCGACTCCAGCAGCAACTAGCAACCAACGCGCCGCAGTTTTTACCTGCGAACCCTATAGTAATGGTTTCGCCACCGTGGTTCAAAAGGGGAAATCGTCCATCCCCCAGCCGATGATTGTTTGGGAAAACGCTCAAGTTAAATCTCCCGAGAGCCGGTGCCAAGATGTCACCCAACGCTTAAATCGTTTGGTCGCCCAGAAAGGGGGCAAGCTAGATAAAATGCTATTTGCCACCGGACGGGTTAACAATGATAAAGTGGTTTGTTTGGTTAATAGCATCCAAGAAAGCTGCCAGCCCAATAATATGCTGTTCCAGCTCAGCGGTGCTAACGCCAGCAATCCAGCAGAAGTATTGCGCCGGTTGATTGCTTTTAGCGTTAAGGGCGGTGGCAATCCCGTACAAGAAACTGGCGAAGAAGCGATCGCTCCTTTAGCACCCGTAGCAGAACGCTTGCAGCCCGAGCTGGGTTTATGGTTTGTAGATGAGGACGTTTGACATCTTTACGATCGCAGTATTTTCCCAAAGATACCCTTCAACCGATCCCCATTTCTCTTGTTTGGCCTCCTTGATAGCTAGCGGTAGCAGGCGCAACCCGTGCCTGCTATTTTATTTGCGTTTTATTCCGAAGCTGGATATATAGCGCTACGCACAATTAAAAACTGGAGTTTAGACTAATGAAAAATTGACCCAGCGCCCAAAATGAAGCTGAGAAGCCTGTCTATGTATAGCTGCATCAATTTTTCACGAGTGAGGTCTACAGTCTTCTAGAGCTTCTTCCACGCTTGGCCACTTCCGTCTGAATAACGGGCATAGGGAAAGTTGGGCTAAACAAGAAATATTACGAGTAACCAACAGGGCATCTATCAAATCAAAAGTTGCATTTTTGGCTTTGCCTAAGTAGTTATACGCAGCTTTACGAAAAGCTTGGAGTTTATTAGCGTTCATACAATACAAGACAAGCAGAGGATGAAAGTGTGCATCTTCATTTTCTGTTTACTAGGCGGTTTGGGTCAATCCCTCACCGCTTTTTTTGATTCTGGGACTCTGGTAGTCTAAACTCCAGTTTCATGTCGCTAAGCGCGAAACGCCCCTACGAACAAGAACGTTCTAAGCCTGTCCTGACGCGCTCGCCCGCTCGCCCGCTCGCCCTGAGCGGAGTCGAAGGGTCGTTGCGGCCGCCTTGGTAGTGCAATAAAACTCAAAACTTAAAACTCAAAACTTAAAACTTAAAACTCTTCATTAATGGGAATCTCAATAATAAACTCAGCTCCTTGCCCCGGTGCCGACTTGCATTTTAGAGTGCCGCCGTGCTTCTCCGTCACAATCTGATAGCTAATCGACAATCCCAAGCCAGTCCCTTTGCCCTCGGGTTTGGTAGTAAAGAAAGCCTTAAACAACTTAGAGCGTACTTCCTCCGGCATTCCCGGGCCATTATCCGCGATCGAGATTGCCACCCGACAGCCGCGAACCTCGGTGCCAATGCGAATCGTAGGGGCAGAAAGCTCGCTTCCCCCATCCCCATGCAGCTTTTCCCAGGCTCCAGAGGATATTGCCTCTTCCATCGCATCAATAGAATTAGCCATCAGATTCATAAACACCTGATTGAGCTGGCCAGAAAAACAGATTACTTCCGGTAACGAGCCATACTCCTTGACTACCTTAATCTCCGGTCGTTCTGGCTGGGGCTTGAGACGGTGACCCAAAATCATCAGAGTGCTTTCTATACCCGCATGAATGTCCGCTGGTTTCTTCTCCCCTTTATCCTCCCGAGAGAAATTGCGCAGAGATTGCATAATGTCCTTTATTCGGTCCGTACCTAGTTGCATCGAACCGAGCATCTTTAGCAAGTCCTCGCAGATAAATTCTAGGTCGATTTCCTCGGCCATCTCCACAATTTCCTCTGGAGGATTGGGATAATGCTTTTGATGCAGTTCCAGATATTCGAGCAGCTTTTCGACGTATTCCCGAGAGTAATAGACGTTTCCAGAGATAAAGCTCACCGGGTTGTTTACTTCATGGGCAACCCCAGCCACCAGTTGTCCCAAACTCGATATCTTCTCGGTATGTACCAGTTGAGCTTGGGTCTGTTGCAGCTTTTCTAAAGACTCGGCCAGTTGTTGGGATTTTTCTTGTTCGCGGGCGTACAGACGAGCGTTTTCAATCGAGATAGAGATTTGAGAACTCAACAGATTGAGGATTTCTACCCGCCCCTTGGTAAAGGCACCGACAATCAAATCGTTTTCCAGATACAGAATTCCGCTGAGCTTGCCGTGATGGACTATGGGCAGGCATAAAATAGATTTGGGTTGTTTGGCTTGTATGTATGGGTCATTTTGGATCGACGCTGGGGAGAGACTATCGCCGTTGGACTTGTTGTTATCGAAGTCGCTGGCATTGTCGATAACTAAAGTTTTCCTGGTTCTGTCCGCATAATTGATTAGGGCAAGGGGGAAGGCAACTTCATTACTGCTGGAGCTAGATTGTTCCACGGTTACTTCGTCTCCCGCCACGGTTCCAGATGCTTCTGCGACCCATTCTCCCTCATGCTTGACAAGCAAGCAGCCACTTCTCGCCCCAGCATTTTCGATAACAATTGTCATCATTTTCTTGAGTAGGCTACTGGGAATAATTTCGCCGGAAATAGCTTGGGAAGCTTTTACTACTGTAGCTAAGTCCAGGATTTTAGCATTGGCACCGGTGGTGGAGGTATTAGTGACGGTAGTTGATAGGGATGAGCCTTGGGAGTCAGCGCGCTCGGAGCGGGATATGAGATTGGGATGTCTTTCGTCGAGATCCCTTACTTTCGCTTTAGCTCCCCAGCGGATGTAGCCGTAGTAGGCTTCGGTCATATAGGTTTTGGCTATTTTCTCCGAGCCGCGCGCCAGATGAAATTCTGCTGCTAGTTCGTTAGCGAGAGCCTCTTCCTGAACGAAGCGGTTTTCTTTGGCTCCTGCTATGGCGCGATCGTAGAGAGCCATAGCAGTCGTCTCTTCCCCCAAAACTCGGGCTTTCTCCGCTTCTACCAATTCGTATTTGTGCTGAAAGTTACAAGGGGCATGAGTCGCCCACTTTTTCATTTGTTTTTGGTTTTGGCAAACTTTTTTGAGGTATTGCTTTTGCTTTTTTTTGACAGCGTTGGGGTAGCAGGCCAGCAAGGTCAAGGAATAGTAGAAGTTGTGCTGGACAAAATGCATAGATCCTATTATACTTTGTTTATATTGCTCCGCCTCTATCGCATTTTTTAAGGCCAAGTAGCAATCTTTAAAAAGATAATAAATGATCAATTTAGTAACATAAAGCAACCCCATACCTGTATTATTATTAGCGCGAATAAGAACATCTACCATTTCCTCCTCAGCATCCTTATTGTATATTATATTATTGTCGTCACCACACTCCTTCAAACTCAAAACAAAATCATTACAAATATTTGCCAAGTCACGAATAACCTGATACCTGTATTTCTGTATTACCTTTGAGTATTTTTCTAAACTATTGGCCACATAATCTATATGTTCTCCGCTCCAAAATAGATAATAGCAATAGTTGACAGCAGAGAAACAAGCATATTCTATATCTCCTGTTTCCATCCCGCTTTGAAACGCTTCAACCAAGGGTTCTGCCGTTGCTAATACATGCTCCTTACCATGTCTTTCAAACACATTGAATAAGAAATATACCTTAGCTTTTAGTTCTCGAGCATCAAACTCGTCCATAATCCGTAAAGCAAGTTTGCCAAACTGGTAACCATTCTCTGTATCTGCAAGCACACTGCATAGAAGCATACCATACATACAGTATCCGTAAGCAGACAAGGATGAGTTTCCATACTTAACAGACAAACCGACCATTTTAAAGACAATTAATGGAAAAAGCATCGGGTTCGCGTTAAAAGCTGCTGGAATTAAATTCATTAAAATTCGTAAAGCAGCTACTTTATATAAATCGGTCATCTCGGGTAAGGCTGCTAAATCCTCAACCTTCTTGTTTCTGAGGGCAATCTTAGTGTTAATTAGTCCCAGTACGACAGCCAGATTATTTGTTTTTTTAGGTAAATATACTCCTAGCTTTTCCAGTGCTTGCAAAGCCGTATCTATTGCTGCTTGAAGCTGGTTTTGAGATAGGTAATAAGGTATTTTAAGTTCGTAAACCTTGATTTTTTCTAGTTTAGTCTGAGTTCGTTCTAGTACAATTTCTGACAGATGTTGCGCTCTTGAAAAGTTTGTAGTTAAGTAGGTTGCCTCTAGCGCCTCCACATGAAGATCCCGCGTCAGCTCGTAATGACTCTCCCAGCTTGCTGCTGGCAGCAGTTCCAGCCCCATTTCCAAATATCCGCTTGCCGCGTCATATGCTGCCGCTCCCTTGGCCTTTTTCCCCGCCATCAAATTCAGCGAGGCTAGTCTCTCTCTTTCTGCTGCTTCGGTAATGAACTCTACCCCGATATTGAGCTGGTTGACAATATCAAAGAGATTGTCATTGAGGGCGTATTCCGATGTTTTATCCAAAAGCAGCCTGCCTATCTTTAGGTGAGTAGCTTTCTTTTCCGATTCGGGAATTAGCGAATAGGCCGCTTGCTGTACTCGGTCGTGGAGAAACTTGTAACTAACCCGTATTTCGCTGAAATTGAGTCCTTCTTCTTCTTGCTTTGACTCGACAGCGAGTGAAATTTTATAGGCATTGTTTAGGGGCAGAATCAACCCTGCCTGTAGTGCCTCCCAGAGATAATCGGCCGTCGTCACTAGGGATTCTCCATTCACCACCGCCAGCACGTCTAAGTGAAATATGTTGCCCGTGCAAGCCGCCTGTTTTAATCTCTCCTGAGTCTGGGCTGGCAGTTTTTTAATGTTTCTGGCTACCAGTTCCACCACCGTATAATCAGCAATGCCAATAGATTGGATGCGATCTATATCCCAAAGCCAGCGCCCTTCGGTGAAGTCAAAGAGAATTAGTTTCTCTTGGTGCAGAGTGTTCAGCAGTTGGGTTAGGAAGAAGGGATTGCCCTGAGTTTTGTTGAATAACAGCTCGGATAGTTCTTGCGATCGCTCTGATTCTTGCAGGGTATCGGCAACTAGCAAGCTGACATTCTTTTGGTCTAAGGGTGCCAGGACTATATTATTGACCGCCGCCCCTGCCGACTGGATTTTCTCGATAGTCTGAATGGCAGGATGGGTGGGACTGACTTCGTTGTCTCGATAGGCACCAATAAACAAGAGATATTGGGTATCGCTGTCTGCTACGAGCAGTTCGATTAATTTTAGGGAAGCGAGATCCGCCCATTGCAAGTCATCCAGAAACAAGACTAGGGGGTGTTCTTGTTTGGTAAAGACGCGCACGAATTGCTTAAACGTCCGATTGAAGCGATTTTGGGATTCCGTCGCTGGAAGTTCTGGCACTTCTGGGGCAGAACCGATAATTAGTTCTACTTCCGGTATGGTGTCGATGATGACCCGAGCATTTTCGCCCAAGGCTGCTAATAGCTGTTCTTTCCAATTGGCAATTTGTTCCGAGCTTTCGGTCAAGAGCTGTCTGACTAATTCCCGAAACGCTTGCAGCAGAGCGGCGTAGGGAACGTTGCGCCCCAGAAGGTCGAATTTCCCGGCAATAAAATATCCCCTCTGGCGCACGATTGGTTTGTGGACTTCATTGATTACTGCGGTTTTACCAACCCCCGAGTAACCGCTGACCAGCATCATTTCTGCCACCCCACTGCTGGCTCTGTCGAAGGCTGCCATTAACTCAGCAACTTCTGCCTCGCGGCCATAGAGTTTCTGAGGTATGAGGAACTGCCCGGATTTGTCCCGCTCCCCGGGTATCAAGTTTTCAATAGTCCCCAATGTTTGCCACTGAAAGAGACATTCTTCTAGGTCGGCTTTGATTCCGGGAGCGCTTTGGTAGCGGTCTTCGGCATTTTTGGCTACCAGTTTCATCACTATCTCTGAGATGGCAGGGGGGATTTCTGGATTGACTTCCTGCGGCGGCAAGGGGATTTGAGCAATGTGGCAATGGACCAGTTCCATCGGGTCGGTGGTGGTAAAGGGAAGCTGACCCGTTAGCATTTCGTAAAAGGTAACACCCAAGCAGTAGAAGTCAGTGCGGTAGTCTATGGATCTATTCATCCGCCCGGTTTGCTCGGGAGCCATATAGGCTAGAGTCCCCTCTAGCAAGTCGGGATTGCTGATGCTCTGGGTTTCTCTACTCAGGCGCGTGGCGATGCTAAAGTCGATTAGTTTGATTTGTCCCGTTACCGCATCAATAAGGATGTTGTGGGGTTTGATGTCTTTGTGGATAACATGACATTGGTGAACCTCGCCTAAGATTTCTACGAGCTTGATGGCGATTTTGAGGAACTCAACTAGGGAGAGCTTTTCCCTGGCCAGGTATTTTTCTAGGGACCCAGAACCAAACTCTTCTAGGACTATAGCTATCCCGTTGCCATAGTTTTCTAGAGCCAACGGTTTGATAGTACCAGGTAGGTCTAAGCTGTCTAAGATTTGGTATTCATGTCTGAGACGGGCGATTTCCTCTAGGGTGGGGTACTCCGCTTTTAGGGTTTTTACGATCGCCTCCCCGGAGGCGCTTTCTCTTTTACCGCGATATATTACAGTTTTGGTTCCATTGTGAATTGCTTCAATGAGTTGGTATCCGTTTATGGCTCCGTTCATTGCCTGTCCTCGCTTCGGGGTACGCTTCTTACTCGTCAGCTTTCGCTCCCTGACCCGTTTTAGCCTTTGGGAATATACTTGTTATAGCCTACAATATGCTTCCTTTTTGGTTAATACTTCTTAACAAAGTGTTAACAAGCGTTGCATATAGGGATAAGCAAGCTACGGGACAACGAAATAAAGACGGAGATAATATTTCCTGCTAAGACCTCTGTCTATCTGCGTTCCACTCTTTTCATATCTCCCGATCGTTCCTTATCATAGGTCCCCATTATCTCCATACCTTCCCAATTTTAAGGGTCTGTTTTCTCCTAGATATCCTCTTACAAGCAAAATGCTGCATTAATATATATAAAAAAATGATAAAATATAATGTTAATGCGTATTTGCGAACGACAAAAGACCGAGAAGTATCTCCTCGGTCTCTGCCAAAAAATAATTGTCTTCGTGCGATCGCCAGTCTTTGAGAGGTTCTATCGCCAGTCCATTTATGCTCTAAGGAACGAGGATTCAACGATATAATATGCTACTTGGAAAGCCTAAGGTCTTTACGGCAGGGCATTTCAGACGAGTTTGATAGGTTATTCAATCTTCATTCCCAAAAGTTAGTAGGTTTTACTTTTGGCACTAAGCTTAAACTTTAAACTAACGCTATTGTTAAATCGCCGCACTTACTGAGCCGTATATCCTCCATCAATTATCAGGTTGTGCCCAGTAACGAACGAAGCCTTGTCCGAACAGAGCCATAAGACTGCTTCAGCAATTTCTTCTGGCTTGCCGATCCGTCCTAGAGGGTGCCCTGCCTGGATCTGAGCAAGTAGGTCTGCGGGAACATTATCCAGCATTTTGGTCTTGATGCTACCTGGACTGACAGCATTGATACGGATACCAGATTTAGCGTACTCGATCGCCGCTGCTTTCATCAAGGCGATAATGCCCCCCTTAGCAGCCGAATAGGCAGGAGACCCTACCACGCCAACAATAGCGCCAACGGAGGCAGTGTTTACAATAGCGCCGCTACCTTGCTCGATCATGGCTGGGATTTCGTACTTGAGACAGAGCCACATTCCCTTGAGGTTTACGTCAATTATGTAGTTCCAGTCCTCCTCTGACCAATCTGTAAGCGGACTCACCATCCCAACGCTACTCTTCTGGAAGATAGCAGCGTTGTTGAAGGCGCAGTCCAGACGACCGTAGGTATCCAAAGTTTTGTGAACCACTGTCTCTACATCAGCAGACTTCGATACATCTGTTCTAACAAAAATAGCCTCCCCTCCTTCCTCTTGGATATCGCGTGCGGTTTTCTCTCCTTCAGCAATTCCTCGGCTAGCCAAAACAACCTTGGCACCGGCTCGGGCAAAAGAGATCGCTGTCGCTTTACCTATGCCTGATGAAGCTCCGGTAACCAGGGCAACCTTTCCTTGAAATTGGTACATCACTCCCTTACTCCTTCTCTCAAACGCTAATAACCGATAATATGCCGACAGCAAGGTCGGAACCTCATTTAATTTATGCAGTAGCACCTTGTGGTCAAGTTGAGGCGCTATCACCTCACATTAAGAAACCAAAGGTCGGGACGAGGCAAAGGGGCTTTTATATTGATATTGGCAACCAAGTTAGTATATTTTTGTGGCGCAAAAAATACCGTAAAGAGCGAAGTATTTATTTACACAAAGAAGACAGCAAATACTTCGATCCTATGCCCCTACCTTAGTCCTACAGGGTTTGTTAGACTTGTTGAAGAGGTGGGTGTAGGTCGGTGCAGGACCGAGTAATACGTCGCCCCAGCGTATTACAGTCGCACTAGCGGTGGATTCTCCACCAAGCGCGTAGAGGAGAACCAGGTTGTTTTCGCGAATCTTCCCTGCTTGTGCGGCGTGATACAAATTCACAATAGGAGAGGCTGCTCCAATATTGCCGTATTGGGGATTAAGGTTGATTGTGCGATCCGGTTTTATGCCCAGTGCTTGGGTATAGACACTCGAATACCAGGCGGTGTTAGTGTTGAAAACAAAAAAATCAATTTGATCCAGGGTAACATCGGCAGCGGCGAGAGCGCCTTCGCAGCACATACGGCAGAACCTCACGAAAACATCGCAGAACATTTGGTTAGCATTTTTGCTCGCTCTCACGAACAATCGAGGATTCCCTCGATTGTCTATAGTGAGTTCGTTAAAGAAGGAGCCACAGGTTTCTGCAGTATGAACTGTTTTGCTACCCAAGAACCCCTGATTAATTTCCAGACAACTAACTACAAAGGCTCCGGCACCGTCACCAGTTAAAAAAGATAGAGTATCGTTTTCGTCAGTGAAGCGAGAAAACGTAGTTGAGGCTACTACCAGCACATTGCGGTACTCTCCAGCTCGAACCAAGGCGCAGGCGGTTTGAAGGCCAACTAACGCACTCGTACATGTTGAATCTAGATTCCATGCGGCTCCGCGCAAACCTAATTTACCAGCGAGGGAGGCAGCATTACCAGGTACGATTAGTTCTGGAAACATGGAGGAAACTAGCATCAGATCCACTTCCTCGGGGGAAAGCTTTGCTGCCTCAAGGGCATCCTTTGCAGCGCGATACTCCAGAGTTAACGAAGACTCACCTGGGCCAAGTACCCGTCGCTCGACGGCACCGCGAAATGGATCGGACACATAGGGCATCATTTCTTGCGTCCATAGGTCAACCTCTTTGCCATTAGGGGCAGATTCAGGAGGCGAAAAGGCTTTTGCTAGGCTTTTTTGTTCTGCCCGAGCAATTAAATCGGGGTAATTCTCGCGCCAATAATCGTTCGTGCGTACTACGCTGGGAAAGCTAACTGCGATCGCTCGAATTCCTACTGGTTGCATGGTGACAAAGCTCCTTTAAATTCTGTAGATCCTTGAGAAATCAGACTCTTAATTCGACTGCCAATCGGTGCAGGCCGACTCGCATCGATTATCACATCTATAACAAACGGGCCGGTGGATGCCATTGCTTTTTCCAAAGCGGACTTGAGATCGAACTCTCGTGTGACGCGGGTGCCATCTGCTCCCATACCACGAGCGATCGCCACGAAATCTGCCTGGGGAATCTTTGTATCTACGCCCTCAAAGCCCAACAAGGCCATCCCCTGTTCGCACATGTTGTAGCTTGCGTCATTGAGAACAATCCAGATGGCGGGGATTCGATACTTCACTGCCGTACTGACCTCGCTGTTCATCAACATAGCTCCATCCCCAACGATCGCGACAACCTTGCGATCGCTTCCCACTGCAGCACCTACAACGCCAACTACAAAATGACCCATAGAGCCAAAGCCCGTGCTGGTTCGGTAACGACCTGATTCGGAAAATCGGAGTTGGTGAATTGCCCAAGCAAACGAATTCCCTGGCTCGGCCATTACTAAGGCATCGCTCCCCTCCACGACGACCTCCTGAATTGCCTCCATCAATACCTCGGGTCGTACTGGACCCTGCAATCGGGGCTCGATAGCAGTGCATTCGTCCTGGGGCAGGGTAACTGCCATTTCCCGATCGCGGCTGTTGGGAAAGTGCTTCAATAACGCCTTAACGAAGGCTCCTACGTCCGACTGGATTGAGAAAGTTTTTGCTTCTGGATAGGCGACTCCTGGCACCTCCGGGTCGATATCCACATGAATGAAGCCTTGCTCTGGAACCATCGCCGGACTCCAGAAGGAAGTAAACTCGCCCAAGCGCGTTCCCAGAACCAAAATTCGCTGAGGACGCTGCACCTGCATATAGGCAAGCACGGAAGCATGGCCGCCAAAGCCAGTAACGCCCACAAACTGAGGATGGTCTTCCGGAAAGATGCCCTTGCCCCGGGCGGAGGACATAACCGCAGCCCCAGTTACTTCGGCCAGTTGGCGAATCTCTTTGGCTGCTTTGCGGGCTCCAAAACCCACCCAAATCGCAAACGAGTCAGAAGAGAGCAACTCGGCACAGCGAGCGATCGCCATCTCCGAAGCCGTGGCCATAGCCCCTAAGAAATTGGCCTGCGGCAATGGAGCTTTCAGCAAGCTCGACTGGATGGCAGTAGCAATATTTAGATTGGCAACGAAGCCCCCCGGTCGAGTCAGACCTAGAGTCAGCCGTCGATAGACTTCTGGGAGTTCCTCCGCAGACTCTAAGCTAGTAGCGTAATGGAACAGCTTTCCAGAGGTAAAAAGATCTCCAATAGGCGTGGTATAGGCGCTGGTTTCCTGACAAGCCCATCGACCCCTCTGAGGGGCCGACGTGGAAGGAGAGAGAAAAATGACCTTTGCCCCTTCCCATCGAGCTGCGAACAGTCCAGTCAGAATATTAGTAATTCCCGGGCCGGTTGTAGCGAACACGGCGACGGGCCGATCGCTCGCGAAATGGGACTCGACAGCAGCAAAAGCCGCTCCCGATTCGTGGCGAAAGTGAAATACCCCGATCGAACTCTTCTCCAAACTCGCCCAGATCGGGGCGATCGCTCCCCCCGAGACCCCAAAGGCATATTGGACTCCCAGGTTTTCTAGCATCTTCACCACTCCTTGAGCCACAGTTAGAGGCTGCGATCGCGCCTCCCGGGCGGGAGCGGGGGCGATGTTTAGCTTTTTGTTTTGTTGCTTAATTTTTTCTCCTGAAAAGTCGGCAACTAGAGATTTTGAAGAATTGGGAAACATGGATTACACCTATTTATAGCAGTCAGCAGTCAGCTGTCAGCAGTCAGCTTTTAGCACAAGCATTGCCGGGTGGGTTGGGGCGGCGCGGCAGAAATAATCCACCAGCCCTCTTATGGCCGGGAGCCTGACTCCAAAGAATTTTGAATTTTGAATGAAATAATTTTGAATTCCGCGCAGCCTTAAACTGAAGCGCTGATTGCTTCTTCGCGCAGGCGGCGTTTTAGCACTTTGCCGGTAGCATTTTTGGGCAAAGAATCGACAAAATTAACGGTACGCGGCACTTTGTAGGTGGCCATGCGATCGGAGCAGAAAGCAATCATATCTTCTTTGGCAACCAGCGTATCCGATTTGAGTCGAATGTTGGCAAATACTCGCTCGGATTTAACGCGATCGGGAACCCCATAAACGGCTACCTCGGCTACGGCTGGATGTTGAGATATCGTCCTTTCCACTTCAGAGGGATAAACTTTGAACCCCGAGACATTAATCATATCTTTGAGGCGATCGACTATATAGAAATAACCATCCTCATCCATGCGACCAATATCGCCGGTGCGAAACCAATCATTGACAATAGCTTTGGCAGTTGCTTCAGGGCGATTCCAGTAACCCAACATAACATTCGGACCGCGAACCGCAATCTCCCCTAACTCGCCCGCTGGGACTGGCTGGCCATTTTCATCGACAATTTTCATTTCTACATTGTCAATGGGCATCCCAATCGAACCGAGTTTGTTTTTCAAATTATTGTTATAGCAGGCAAATGGTGAAGTTTCTGTTAGTCCGTAACCTTCATGGATAGCTAGACCGTGCTGTTGCTGCCATCGCTGCACGATTTCCACCGGCATCAATGCTGCAGCGCTAAAGTAGTAGCGCACCGAACTCATGTCGCATGCAGTAGAGGGCATATCTAGCAATTTGGCAAAGACTCCGGGCACGCCAAAAAACATAGTGATGCCTTCTTTGGCCGTCGTTTTGAGGACTTCCTCTAGATAAAAGCGGCGCTGGAGAATAATCGTCGCGCAAGAATTAAGACCGGAGTTGAGGATAAAGTTTTGACCGAAGCAATGGAATAAGGGTAGATAAAGCAGCAATCGATCTTGAGGCCGCATCCCACAGGAATGGATGGTCGAGTACATATTAGATATGACATTCCCGTGGGATAGGGTAGCTCCTTTAGGAAATCCAGTGGTGCCGGAGGTATAGAGGATGGCAGCAGGCTCTTTTGGATTCATATCGACGGCGGTTGCCGAGACCGAAGCATTAGCCATTAGGGTTTCCAGACGAATATTCTTGGCACCAGCTATATTGCCTTGTCCCCGGCCATTTACCCTTTCGGAAGACAAACAAGAGAAAGAAGAAGCAGAACAACTATTTCCTCCTGCACCGGAGGCGATCGCAATATGCTTGAGATCTGGTAATTCGCTATCGGGCACCTGCTCCCGGAGTTCTTCTGTAGTAATTAGAGCAGCGGCAGTGCAGTCTTCGATGATAAATTTTACTTCATCCCTTTTAAACATAACATTAATTGATACTGCCACTGCCCCAATTTTTTGAATGCCCAGATAGCAAATAACAAATTCGGGAATATTGGGCAAAAACAAAGCAACGCGATCGCCGCGAGATATCCCCAATGCTTTTAGGCCATTAGCCATCCGGTTGGCCATTTCATTTAGTTTTTTATAGGTAAAAGACTGCTGTTCAAATACCAGAGCTATTTTCTCAGGGAACAAACTACGTCCCCGCTCAACATTTTTGGCAATATTCATAATTTAGACCCTGATGGCAATTCTGATTTAGCAATAGGTAATAAGTATGGGTCAGCAATCTCTATGTATCGCTTGAGATTGCTGACGAAAGCTCGCCGGACTCTAAGATGCAGATTTTGATTCTAAGGTCATTAACATTCCGTAGCGCGATCGAAGTGTAAACCCTGCTTGCCGCTCTACTGGGTGTTCGGGAAAGAGATTTAAGCGGAACTTTTGCGCTACCATAGCAATTACTAGCTGCATTTGAGTCATAGCATAGGTATCGCCGATACAGTAGCGCGAGCCACCCCCAAAGGGGTAGTAAGCGTAGCGGGGACGAGCGGCAACTTGTTCTGGTGCAAACCGTTCTGGGTCAAAGCCTTCGGGATTATTCCAGAATGAAGGGAGGCGGTGCGTCACAAATGGGCTGAGTAAAATCGAGGATTGAGCTGGTATCCTATAGTTACCTATAAAGTCAGTTTCTAAGCTAGTCCTAGTAGAGAGCCAGACACTAGGGTAGAGCCGCATCGTTTCTTCGACCACCATACGGGTGTATTTCAGGTGCCGTAGATCCTCGAAAGTCGGAGTACGTCCGCCCAGCACTTCAGCGATTTCTGCGTCTAGTTTGCGTTCTACACTTGTATGCTTAGAAAGCAAGTACCAAGTCCACGCCAGCACAGTCGCAGATGTTTCAAAACCACCAATAAACATTGCGATTATTTCGTTGCGCAGTTCCAAGTCACTCATGCTATCGCCAGACTCCTCATCACGGGCATCTAGGAGCATTGAGAGTAAGTCACCAGATTGTTTGTCTCCCTGTTTGCGTTCCTGGATTGTGTCGTATATGAATGTGTTTAGCTTCAGCATTGCTTCCTGAAATCGCCGATGACTTGGGATTGGTATTTCGACAGGAAATTTGAAGGGAGTCAAAAGGCGATCGCTTACAAACTTATATATAGG
The DNA here is from genome assembly GCA_010672965.1 of Oscillatoria sp. SIO1A7. Taxonomy (GTDB): domain Bacteria; phylum Cyanobacteriota; class Cyanobacteriia; order Cyanobacteriales; family Laspinemataceae; genus SIO1A7. Next base: position 69,723 of record JAAHFN010000014.1, on the reverse strand, counting down.
ATCCCAAGCTCCGATCAGCTCCTTAAGCTTGCTATCAGCATCGACGTCGAACAACGCCTTTAGGGCAATCTTTTGGGTGACTTCCCTGATGCTTAAGGAGACATCAAATGGCTTACCTCGCTCGGTACTTCTCCATTCCTTAATCATCTGGGAAATTGCCTCGGTCATAACGGCAACCAAAGTTTCGATCCGCTGACGGTGAAAGCTAGGCTGCATTAACCGCCGCTGGCGACGCCAACGTTCCCCTTCGCTAACTGCCAAGCTTTCACCGAATATGTTCTTGAGTTCTTTAAAGGTCTGGCCTTTAACTTTAGCGTAGTTCTGGCTATTCTCTTGGAGAACATACTTCACATGGTCTGGGTGAGAAACCAGATAAACCTGTTGCCGACCCATTGCTCCCATATGAACAACATCGCCATATTCAAGCGCCGAATTCATCAGAAATTGGAGTGGATTTTGCAACATTTTAGGGAGACATCCGACAAAGGGATATCCCGGAGGCCCTGGCGGTGTTTTGTAGGTTGGGGAAGAAATTGTCTGTGTAACCATCTGAAGTTCCTTTTTGCTTTGTGATTGGTGTTATTGGTCAATTGATACCTAGTCCTTCCTTGCCAAAAATCGCGAAGGACTGCTGTCGTATTCAAAATCTAACGATAATTTTTTTTGCTGCTCTTTCAGCTCCTAATTATCTCTTATTCGCAGCAATATTTTAATATTAACACATCTTACAGAAAATAAATTTATTTACCATATTTTTTAAACCCATTTTTTTGCAAGGTACTGCCAGAATCAGGTAGCCAAGAGCAACAATGACAAGGTAGTATCATTTCTTGGCTTAAACCATCAGCTAGCTTTCAGATCTACCGATCGCTACAGAGATTGGGATACTTATTTGATGCTATCGGGACAGGCGAGCAGGGAAAATTGCTGCCAGTCTTTTTCATTTCGTTGGAGAACTGTAAAACAGTCCTTGGCAGTAGCTATTAGAAACCGGCGCAAATTCCAGGACAGTTTCTTTTTAAAAATGTTCTCTTGAGTAGCGACCTGCATCATAGAGCCTGGGCAAGCGCTGCCGGCCAGTTGTTGCCAGTCCCCCTTGTCCATTTGCAGAATCTTCCAACATTGATTCCCCGTCTCGGTCAAATTTTCAATGGTAGGACTAATTCTAGGATAGTTGGGAAATTCAAAAACAGTGGTGCTGATGTCTTGGGAAAGTTCTTGGGAAATATTTTGCATTACCATTTTAACTTATTTACGAATTACTACAGAGTATTAGCTCCGCAAGGTATCGCAAATCTCGCTTGCTATGAGTCAAAGCTTTCTAGCATGACTCATAGCAAATTAGATCGCGATCGCGCCCGCATAATTCCTACAGATGACTGACTTTGTTATTGACAACCAAAAAACTGTATTTAGTCGTTACTTATTTATATAGTAATAAGTGAACAAAAATACAAAATAAAAAATTAATTACTGCAAAGTAGATAAGATGTCCTTAACTGTGGCGACGGTCGAACCGCCTATAGCAATATCGGCTGCAATCTTGGCAATATAGCGATCTAGGGATTGCTCGCGATCGTTCCAGATACAGGAGCGATCGATACTTGGCGGCTGGCCGACAATTTCCCGCACTGCCATATACATAGGCAAGGTTGCCGGAGACAAACATTCCCGAGCGTCGTAATGACCGGCTACTTTGTAGGTGCGCAGGTCAACAGCTTGCACCCCAAATATCAAAGCAACTGCTATATACTGCCGGAAAATTTCTAAAGAGCGGCGAGCCAAATTAGCGGAGGCAAATCCTTGGCTATTAATGTTCTGATTATATTGCTCGGCGTGGGTGGGAAAGCGGTCTGCTATAGAATTACCATAAAAACTCAACAGAGGCATAATCGAATTGGCTACGATTTGCAACCCCTTTAATCCCATATTGACTGGAGAATTAGTATTGCCAACTAGAGACGGCGAGAGACCGTTATTAAATTCCGGCGCAACCAGGAGTGCGATTTGGACATCTAAATGCTTGGCGATTAGACCAATAAGATAGCGCAAGCGATCCATTCCCACTCCAACGTATTGTCCGAGGAAATTCCCGCCATGATAGCTAGCTTGATTTTCCGGATCGATTAAAGGATTGTCTGTCACCGAGTTGATTTCCACTTCTATTTGCTCGGTAATTTCGACAATGCCGTCAAAAATTGGACCGATGTATTGTGGCAGGCAACGTAAAGAATAGCGATCTTGGATTAAGCCATGACCCATATATTGGTGTCGTCCGTTCAGTTCGTCTAGGCTTAGGCAAGAACCATCGAGGAGTTCCACCATTCGATCTGCTGCCCATATTTGACCGGGGTGGGGTTTGAGCTTATGAATGTATTTATGAAAGGATTGATTGGTCCCTCCCAATCCTTGAATTGCCAAGGCATGAGCCCCCATTGCCAAAGCAAATAGATTGCGCGCATCGCGGACGCAGTTAGCAGCGATGCCAGTCATCACCGAAGTGCCGTTAGTCATAGCCAGTCCTTCTTTGGGTCGGAGGGATAACCGGGGCAACTCCAGAATTTCTAGGGCCTGTAGAGCTGACATTTCCTTCCCTTTGAAGTCAACCGTGAAGGAAGCATCGAGACCAATTAAAGCCCCCGTAATATGGGCTAGGGGTACTAAGTCTCCACTAGCACCGATGGAACCCATGTCATAGACGTGGGGAGTGACGCCAGCATTCAGAAAGATTTTCATCCGTTCGATGAGTTCCGGGCGGATACCCGATGCTCCCCGCAGGTGCGAGTTGATGCGCAATAACATGGCCGCTCGAACGTCAGCGATCGCCAACCTTTCTCCCACCCCTGATTTGAGGAACCAAATCAGATTGTTTTGCAGAGAAGCCGCGTCCTCCGGAGAAATAACGGTATCGGCCATACCGCCAAATCCCGTGGTAACTCCGTAAATTAGTTCGCCAGATTCTAATGCATCGTCAATATAATCGCAAGATGCTCGCACGCGCGCCCAAACTTCCTGGGACTCGGTTAAAGAGACCTCTGCTTTACCTTGGGCCACTTTACCCACTGCATCTATAGTCAGGTCTTCGTTCCCGATCGCAACTGTTTCCTTTTTTACTTCAAAGGAGGTCGGCGAGACATTACTGTCTGCTACTCCGTTCCCCAAATTAATAACGCGATCTTTGTTAACCGCGATTTTTTTTATGGAATCCGCTCGCTCCAGAACGCCTTTCTTCTTAGCCGCAACAGGGCTTTTAACCGTGGAGTTATTGTTCATTTTTGCTAATCCTTAGAATAGCCAGTTGAATCTATTTCTTTTCAATCCTTGTCGTTCTGGCAAAACATGACAGGAGGAACTAATCCCGCAGCAAAATAAACTTGCGGTGCGATCGTACCTGAATATCTAACCCAATATCTACCTGAATGTTTAATCTTTGGCTCTTTAGCTTAAGAACCAGATCGAGAAACTCAATAATCCGCCCGCTTACAAGGATGCATTGGATTGGCCGTCCTACTCCCTGTATTGCGCTGCTTTTTATTGCTCGTTTGGAAAAATATCGACCCGTTCGTAGCAGGAGTGCATTGGATTGGCCGTCCTAACTCCTGCCACTGAGGGCTATCTTTCCTCACCCTATATGTCATTTAACCGCTAGCCATGCCGCTTACAGGGATGCATTGGATTGGCCGTCCTACTCCCTGTATTGCGCTGCTTTTTTAGGAAACATATCGACCCGTTCGTAGCAGGAGTGCATTGGATTGGCCGTCCTAACTCCTGCCACTGAGGGCTATCTTTCCTCACCCTATATGTCATTTAACCGCTAGCCATACCGCTTACAGGGATGCATTGGATTGGCCGTCCTACTCCCTGTATTGCGCTGCTTTTTTAGGAAACATATCGACCCGTTCGTAGCAGGAGTGCATTGGATTGGCCGTCCTAACTCCTGCCACTGAGGGCTATCTTTCCTCACCCTATATGTCATTTAACCGCTAGCCATACCGCTTACAGGGATGCATTGGATTGGCCGTCCTACTCCCTGTATTGCGCTGCTTTTTTAGGAAACATATCGACCTGTTCCTAGCAGGAGTGCATTGGATTGGCCGTCCTAACTCCTGCCACTGAGGGCTATCTTTCCTCACCCTATATGTCATTTAACCGCTAGCCATACCGCTTACAGGGATGCATTGGATTGGCCGTCCCACTCCCTGCTTGATGGTTGCTTGCTTTTCACCTAATTGTCACACAGCTTAAGGCTATAGTTACTATTGATTTGCAATGAGGCGATGCTCGCGTTTTGCTTTTTTTCATAAGGACCATACTCGACATTCTAATACAACTTTTATATCAACGGAACAATCATACTATGTTCCTCCCCTTTCAATCAACTATCCTACATAAAAATACATAAAAGTTTCCCAATTTATCAAACTTACCTTCAAACCTGCCTTCTAGCAGGGGTACTATCTTGGGCTTTTGCTAGCAAAAGCCCAAGATAGTACCCCTGCTATAGTATCTTTACTGAGCCCACATTTAACCCAAGAATAATTCAAAAATTTTGAATGCACGATAATTTAACCGATTGTTTCAAATGCTAGGTTTTACCCCTTCTTGTACTAACCCCTACTTGGTCATTACCTGCCTTTCCCTTGCCAAATTGCTTAAGCAGACTACTTGAGGGTTAATTACGAAGTAATTATTAAAGCAAAGCTGCGATCGCTTTCGTTGGGACCATATTATTTGATTCCCTTATCTGACATTTTTTATTGCATCTCAATACAACTTTTATATTAACAAAACCATAATACTGTGTTTTCTATCTTTCAATCTACTATTTACATAAAAATTAACTTTCTTCATCTAGATACAGACCTTAATACTCCTGGTTTTAATTTTTCAGACCTATCTAACCTACTCTTTCTTTCTGCATCCGAATTATGCTTTGACTATATTATTATTCTGGCATCTATTTTTTTAGCAACTCGCTTTTTTCTAAAATAAATGCTCTTCTTTTTATTTAAAATTTGGCTACATACAACTCTTAACTTGTTTGTATTTTAATCTTTTTTTGGACCTCTGTTTGCACATTCATTTTTCACTCTATTTCCTACATGGCTCTTATGACAAAATACAGCTAAATGTCATAAGAGCCATGTAGANAAGGGCAACCGATTCAGGACACAAACGAACCAAGAAAAACAAATAGTTTGAAAGCCAAAGCCAGATAACTTGGGGTCTCGAAAATAACTAAAAAAAGACCTCAGAAACCAAAAGCTTAAAGCCAAGAAATTGGCCAGGCAAAAGTGGAAGAGGCAAAACTCGAAGAACGCACCAGTTGGTCGTTAGAGATAGACATCCTACGGAAGATAAGAGGAGTTATCTCGAAGACCTTTTTAAGGTGAAAAAACGGAGAGTTTGATCCTGGCTCAGGATGAACGCTGGCGGTCTGCTTAACACATGCAAGTCGAACGATTCTCTTCGGAGAAGAGTGGCGGACGGGTGAGTAACGCGTGAGAATCTGCCTCCAGAACGGGGACAACAGTTGGAAACGACTGCTAATACCCGATGAACCGAAAGGGAAAAGATTTATCGTCTGGAGAGGAGCTCGCGTCCGATTAGCTAGTTGGTGTGGTAAAGGCGCACCAAGGCGGCGATCGGTAGCTGGTTTGAGAGGACAATCAGCCACACTGGGACTGAGACACGGCCCAGACTCCTACGGGAGGCAGCAGTGGGGAATTTTCCGCAATGGGCGAAAGCCTGACGGAGCAAGACCGCGTGAGGGAGGAAGGCTCTTGGGTTGTAAACCTCTTTTCTCAGGGAAGAAGCTCTGACGGTACCTGAGGAATAAGCCTCGGCTAACTCCGTGCCAGCAGCCGCGGTAATACGGAGGAGGCAAGCGTTATCCGGAATTATTGGGCGTAAAGCGTCCGCAGGTGGCAATTCAAGTCTGCTGTCAAAGACCGGGGCTTAACTCTGGGAAGGCAGTGGAAACTGGATAGCTAGAGTGCGGTAGGGGTAGAGGGAATTCCCGGTGTAGCGGTGAAATGCGTAGAGATCGGGAAGAACACCAGTAGCGAAAGCGCTCTGCTGGACCGCAACTGACACTAAGGGACGAAAGCTAGGGGAGCGAATGGGATTAGATACCCCAGTAGTCCTAGCCGTAAACGATGGATACTAGGTGTTGACTGTATCGACCCGGTCGGCGCCGTAGCTAACGCGTTAAGTATCCCGCCTGGGGAGTACGCACGCAAGTGTGAAACTCAAAGGAATTGACGGGGGCCCGCACAAGCGGTGGAGTATGTGGTTTAATTCGATGCAACGCGAAGAACCTTACCAGGGCTTGACATGTCGCGAACCAGGAGGAAACTCTTGGGTGCCTTAGGGAGCGCGAACACAGGTGGTGCATGGCTGTCGTCAGCTCGTGTCGTGAGATGTTGGGTTAAGTCCCGCAACGAGCGCAACCCTCGTTTTTAGTTGCCATCATTAAGTTGGGCACTCTAGAGAGACTGCCGGTGATAAACCGGAGGAAGGTGGGGACGACGTCAAGTCAGCATGCCCCTTACGCCCTGGGCTACACACGTACTACAATGGAGAGGACAAAGGGCAGCAAGCCTGCGAAGGCAAGCTAATCCCATAAACCTCGCCTCAGTTCAGATCGCAGGCTGCAACTCGCCTGCGTGAAGTAGGAATCGCTAGTAATCGCAGGTCAGCATACTGCGGTGAATACGTTCCCGGGCCTTGTACACACCGCCCGTCACACCATGGAAGTTGGCCATGCCCGAAGTCATTACTCTAACCCTAATGGGAGGAGGGTGCCGAAGGCGGGGCTGATGACTGGGGTGAAGTCGTAACAAGGTAGCCGTACCGGAAGGTGTGGCTGGATCACCTCCTTTACAGGGAGACCTAACCCAGAGGCATTACCGAAAAAAAGTAAATAGGTAAGC
>JAAHFN010000014.1:0-62314 GCA_010672965.1 Oscillatoria sp. SIO1A7 | reverse complement strand
AAATTAGAGTCAATTAGGTAAGGTAGTCCGAGAACTTTTAAGTAAAACTTAGTGGTTCTCAGTCATATCTGAAAAATCCCAGAAATTGCCATTCATGTTACTTGGTCAAAAAATAGGTCAAGCTACAAAGGGCTGACGGGGGATACCTAGGCACGCAGAGGCGAAGAAGGACGCGGCAACCGGCGAAACGCCTCGGGGAGCTGGAAACAAGCTTAGAGCCGAGGATGTCCGAATAGGGAAACCTCTAGTACTGCCCGCTGAATCCATAGGCGGGTAAGAGCCAACCGGGCGAACTGAAACATCTTAGTAGCTCGAGGAAAAGAAATCAAAAGAGATTCCCCTAGTAGTGGTGAGCGAAAAGGGAAGAGCCTAAACCAATTGTTTTAACAGTTGGGGTAGTGGGACAGCCATAAACCCACCGAATCTGTTAGACGAAACTGTTGAATGCAGTACCCTAGAAGGTGAAAGTCCTGTAGTCGAAAATGGAGATGGGGGCGGTTGTATCCCGAGTAGCATGGGGCACGTGAAATCCCGTGTGAATCAGCGAGGACCACCTCGTAAGGCTAAATACTACTGCGTGACCGATAGCGAAAAAGTACCGCGAGGGAAAGGTGAAAAGAACCCCGGGAGGGGAGTGAAATAGAACATGAAACCGTCAGCCTACAAGCAGTGGAAGGACGATTAAACGTCTGACCGCGTGCCTGTTGAAGAATGAGCCGGCGAGTTATAAGACGTGGCAGGTTAAGACTTTACAGTCGCAGCCAAAGCGAAAGCGAGTCTGAATAGGGCGCTTTATTGTCACGGCTTATAGACCCGAACCCGGGCGATCTAACCATGTCCAGGATGAAGCTTGGGTAAAGCTAAGTGGAGGTCCGAACCGACCGATGTTGAAAAATCGGCGGATGAGGTGTGGTTAGGGGTGAAATGCCAATCGAGCCCGGAGCTAGCTGGTTCTCCCCGAAATGTGTTTAGGCGCAGCGGTCGAAGTAAAACCTAGGGGTAAAGCACTATTTCGGTGCGGGCTGCGAGAGCGGTACCAAATCGAGATAAACTCAGAATACTAGGAGTAAATCGGCCAGTGAGACGGTGGGGGATAAGCTTCATCGTCAAGAGGGAAACAGCCCAGACCACCAGCTAAGGTCCCCAAAGATTTGCTAAGTGATAAAGGAGGTGGGGGTGCTTTGACAACCAGGAGGTTTGCCTAGAAGCAGCAATCCTTGAAAGAGTGCGTAATAGCTCACTGGTCAAGCGCTCCTGCGCCGAAAATGAACGGGGCTAAGCAATCTACCGAAGCTGTGGGCTTGTGTTTATCACAAGCGGTAGGGGAGCGTTCCGCATGGGGCGAAGCACTAGCGGCAAGCAGGTGTGGACTGTGCGGAAGTGAGAATGTCGGCTTAAGTAGCGAAAACATTGGTGAGAATCCAATGCCCCGAAACCCTAAGGATTCCTCCGGAAGGCTCGTCCGCGGAGGGTAAGTCAGGACCTAAGGCGAGGCCAAAGGCGTAGTCGATGGACAACGGGTTAAGATTCCCGTACCGTTAATTGTTGACCAAGAGGGACGGAGAAGGCTGACGCCATCCGGTTAATGGTATGCCGGTGCAAGTATTCGAGGTGATGAGGAACGGTGAAAACGATCCGAGCTAAGATGCGAGTCCGACCCGTTACGACGGGGAAGTGGTAGGAGTCATGCTTCCAAGAAAAGCTCTGACGGTCATAAACAATTAATGCCTGTACCAGAAACCGACACAGGTGGGGTGGTAGAGAATACCGAGGGGCGCGAGATAACTCTCTCTAAGGAACTCGGCAAAATGGCCCCGTAACTTTGGAAGAAGGGGTGCCCTCTGAAAGGAGGGTCGCAGTGAAGAGGCCCAGGCGACTGTTTACCAAAAACATAGGTCTCCGCAAAGTCGTAAGACGCAGTATGGGGGCTGACGCCTGCCCAGTGCCGGAAGGTTAAGGAAGTCGGTCAGGAAGCAATTCTGAAGCTGACGACTGAAGCCCCGGTGAACGGCGGCCGTAACTATAACGGTCCTAAGGTAGCGAAATTCCTTGTCGGGTAAGTTCCGACCCGCACGAAAGGCGTAACGATCTGGGCGCTGTCTCGGAGAGAGGCTCGGCGAAATAGGAACGTCTGTGAAGATACGGACTACCTGCACCTGGACAGAAAGACCCTATGAAGCTTTACTGTAACTTGGAATTGGGTTCGGGCTTGGTCTGCGCAGGATAGGTGGGAGGCGTTGAAGGTTTCCTTGTGGGGAAACTGGAGCCACCGGTGAGATACCACTCTGGCGAAGCTAGAATTCTAACCTCCGCCCATTATCTGGGGGAGGGAAAGTTTCAGGCGGGCAGTTTGACTGGGGCGGTCGCCTCCAAAAAGGTAACGGAGGCGCGCAAAGGTTCCCTCAGGCTGGTTGGAAATCAGCCGGAGAGTGTAAAGGCACAAGGGAGCTTGACTGCGAGACCAACAAGTCGAGCAGAGACGAAAGTCGGCCTTAGCGATCCGACGGTTCCGCGTGGAAGGGCCGTCGCTCTACGGATAAAAGTTACTCTAGGGATAACAGGCTGATCTCCCCCAAGAGTCCACATCGACGGGGAGGTTTGGCACCTCGATGTCGGCTCATCGCAACCTGGGGCGGAAGTACGTCCCAAGGGTTCGGCTGTTCGCCGATTAAAGCGGTACGTGAGCTGGGTTCAGAACGTCGTGAGACAGTTCGGTCCATATCCGGTGCAGGCGCAAGAGCATTGAGAGGAGTCCTCCTTAGTACGAGAGGACCGGGAGGAACGCACCGCTGGTGTACCTGTTATCGTGCCAACGGTAAACGCAGGGTAGCCATGTGCGGAGCGGATAACCGCTGAAAGCATCTAAGTGGGAAGCCCACCTCAAGATGAGTGCTCTCATGGAGTTAATCCAGTAAGGTCACGGAAAGAACATCCGTTGATAGGCGTTAGGTGGAAGTGCAGCAATGTATGAAGCCGAGACGTACTAATAGACCGAGGGCTTGACCTAACTTAATTAAGTAATATGTGGCTTTTCTGGAAATAATAAGCCTCTGACTCTAGTTTTTATTGCAGTTATCGTTATTATAGAGAATTCCTAAGCTAGGATACTTCCTGGTGCTTAGGGCGCGGTGGAACCACGCCGAACCCATCCCGAACTCGGACGTGAAACGCTGCAGCGGCGAAGATACTTGGTGGGTAGCTGCCCGGGAAAATAGCTCGGTGCCAGGATTAATTTTTAGGGTGTAGGGCCAAGATAGTTTTGAGTTCTGAGTTTTGAGTTCTGAGTTCTGAGTTTTGAGTTCTGAGTTTAAATTCAAAACTCAAAACTTAAAACTTTCCCCCACACCCCACACCCCACACCCCACACCCTAGGCTTTACAGCCAGCGAGAGCATTTGAGGAACAACCGTGCTAGACATTAAGCAAATTCGAGAAAATCCAGAAAAAGTGCAAGAGCGCCTGAATCGGCGGGGAGAAAACTACGATTTAGAGCCGATTTTGGAACTAGAGGGGCAACAGCGGCAGTTGGAGACCGAGCGATCGCAGCTCCAAGGTCGCAGCAATGCCCTAGGAAAAGCGATCGGTCAAAAAATGAAAGCAGGCGGCAAAAAGCAAGACCCAGAAATTCTCGCCCTACAGGAAGAGGGAAACCAAATCAAAACCCAGATTGGCGACATTAAAGCTAAAGAAACAGAACTCAAAGCCAAACTCGCGGACCTGCTGCTGGCATTGCCGAATCTTCCCAGCGAAGCGACGCCCATTGGCAAAAGCGAAGCAGAAAATGTGGAAATACGCCGCTGGGGAGACGAATACCTACCCGAAAATACGGAGATATTGCCTCACTGGGAAATTGGCGAAAAATTGGGAATTATCAACATCGAGCGAGCGGTCAAAGTTGCCAAAAGTCGCTTTGTAACCTTGATTGGTGCTGGCGCTGCTTTAGAAAGAGCCTTGATTAGCTTCATGCTAGACCGGCATATTACAGCCGGCTATCTGGAAGTCATGCCGCCAATTTTGATTAATAGCGAATCCCTGACGGGTACGGGACAGTTACCAAAATTTGCCGAAGAAAGCTTCAAATGCAACAACGACGATCTATGGTTAGCTCCCACCGCTGAAGTGCCAGTGACCAATCTCTACCGCGATGAAGTCCTGGCAGCAGAAAATTTACCCATTTATCACTGCGCTTATACCCCTTGTTTTCGCCGAGAAGCCGGTGCCTACGGCAAAGACACGCGAGGACTTATCCGCCTCCATCAATTCAACAAAGTGGAGATGGTGAAATTCGTGCTTCCCGACACCTCCGAAGACGAGCATCAATCTCTGGTTCGGGATGCCGAAGCTATTTTGCAAGCTTTGAAGCTGCCATATCGCGTGCTTCAACTTTGTAGCGGCGACCTCGGCTTTAGCGCTTTGCAATGCTATGACCTAGAGGTTTGGATTCCTTCGGCTAATAAATATCGAGAAATTTCCAGTTGTTCTAATTTCGGAGATTTTCAAGCTCGCCGCGCCAGCATTCGCTACAAAGAAAAAAGTAAAAAAGGCACTCAGTTAGTCCATACCCTTAATGGTTCTGGTCTGGCGATCGGTCGGACTATGGCGGCAATTTTGGAGAATTATCAACAAGCCGATGGTACGGTGCGAGTTCCAGAAGTCTTGCAACCCTATCTGGGACGAGAACTGCTGTAGAGTCTGGGAGGCTGCCTACGAGGTGTGGGAAGTGGGGGAAGTGTGGGAAGTGTGGGAGGTGTGGGAAGTGTGGGAAGGACTGCTGAAAATTTTCCGCTCTCCCCCCCCTCTCCCCTCTCTCTCCACACTCCCCCTCTCTCCCCCTCTCCCCACACTCCCCTCTGCCCACTCTCCCAGTCAGAGCGCTATGATGAAAGAGATGTTAAGTTTTGTAAAGAACATTGACTGCAACTTTCAAGCGTCCCGATCGCAATCTAGCGTTGAACTCCTGGAGCCAAAAAAAGGCGTGGAACGCTCTTGACCCGATATGGCAGGGCGGGGAAGATATAGTCGAGTCGGGCTTGCCGCACGATCGGCTAGCACCAGCATGGCAAATATTACTTCTAGGAGATGGCTCTCCCACCCGTCACCTCAAACTGCTCACGGGGGAACCGACTGCCGTGGATGTGATTGATATGTCGGCGATTGATATGGATCCGGATGGAGCGCCAAAACCGATCCAGCTCGTTCCTGGACCCAGAGTACGACGGCAGGTATGGCTGCGCAAAGCATCCGGGCAGCGTCTGGCTTATGCTGCCTCTTGGTGGCAAGCGAGCTTAGTTGACGAGTATTTACAAAACAAATCCATTCCCATCTGGGACAGCCTTTCCCGCTTGCACGCCGAGTTATATAGAGATATCCAAGGGATTGAGCTAGGCAACTGTGCTGCATTAGAAGAAGGCTTTGGGGAATCGGGGCCGTTTTGGGGTCGCTATTACCTTTTTTGGCATCACAAAAAACCGATGACTGTAATTTACGAGGTGTTTTCCCCTTATTTGACCAAATACCTCGGGCCTACACAGTTATAGGGTTAATAGGTTTAATGCGATACGCATTAAACCTATTAACCCTAGTGGGAATTGGGAAGAGCGGAATTGGGAATTCGGCTAAGAATTAGGGTGTGGCGGTAGGGTGTAGGATGTAGGGTAAGACTTGGGAGAAGAGTTCAACTTGGTAAAAATTATTAATTCCCTACACCCTACACCCTACCGCCACACCCTACCGCCACACCCTAAATAAGGGCGATATGTAGCTGCGAAGCGATCGCAGCCACAAAAACAAATTCGTTACATCCCGCCCAGAGCTGCCACAAATTGCCAATTTTATTACAATACCTTCGCCAAAATGCAAAAACACCTTATTTACAGGGGGCGACTCGGGAAAGTTGGCGCAGCCAACTCGTGCGAGTAACCCAACAAATGCCCTATCGTCGGCCAACGCCCGCACCGCAGGGAGAGCGAAGCTATCCCCCCAACCCACCTTAAAAAGGGGGGCAAGAGAGAGATTAATTAAGAGCTTAGCCCCCCTTTTTAAGGTGGGTTGGGGGGATCGTCCCCTGGGGCAAATAGGCGTTAGTATTGTTATTATCCTGCCGGTTTTATGCAGTTTCCAGCATTAGCTTAGAGCGCTTGAGCGCATCGGGCACTGAGATTGGATAGTCCCCAGTGAAGCAAGCAGAACAGAAACTGCTTGGGTCTTCTCCAGTTGTTTGTAACATCCCTTCCCAACTCAGATATGCCAAAGAGTCAACCTCTATTTGCTCTCCAATTGCTGCCACAGACTTAGTAGCAGCAATCAGATGGTCTTGGCTATCGGTATCGATGCCATAAAAGCAGGGGTGAGTAACTGGGGGAGAGGAAATCCGCATATGAACCTCAGTCGCGCCAGCTTGCCGAAGCGCCCGGACAATTTTGCGACTGGTAGTGCCCCGGACTATGGAATCATCAATTATTGCCACTCGTTTCCCTGCCAGTACATCTTTGAGGGGATTGAGTTTCATGCGGATGCCAGATTCCCGCATCCCTTGAGTCGGTTGGATAAAGGTGCGACCGACATAGCGATTTTTAATCAGACCTTCGGCATAGGGGATGCCAGATTCTTGGGAAAAGCCTATTGCGGCGGGAATGCCAGAATCGGGAACTCCGATAACCATATCTACCTCTGCGGGAGCTTCGCGGGCGAGCTGGCGGCCGATGCGCAAGCGATAGCTATAAATCGTTTCTTCATTGACAATGCTATCGGGGCGGGAGAAATAAATCATCTCGAAGACGCAGAGTTTGCGCTGGGGTTTTGCCCAGTGGAAGGAGGCCATTCCTTCTTCAGTAATCCAGACTAATTCCCCGGGTTCTACATCCCGCAGATATTCAGCACCAATAATATCGAGACCGCAAGTTTCCGAAGCGAGGACGTAACGTTGGGGCTTGGTATCGAGAATGCCGATAACGAGGGGACGAATGCCATTAGGGTCGCGAACTCCCATGAGTCCGTCGGGAGTGCCAATGACAAGACTGTAAGCGCCTTGGCATTGTTGGAAAGCACTAATAGCAGCTTCTAGCCAGAATTTGCCATCGTTCACTTCTTCGGCGATCGCCAGAGCAATCATCTCCGAATCCGTAGTCGTCAGCAAATTACAATTTCGTTGCAGCAGTTTTTCTCGCAGTTCGGCTGTATTGACAAGATTGCCATTATGTGCCAGAGCTAGGTAACCCAAGCGGCTATCGACTTTAGCTGGTTGGGCATTCGCTACCCGGCTAGAACCAGTGGTCGAGTAACGAGTATGGCCGACTGCTAAATGTCCTGTCATCTCTGCGAGAACGGATTCGCTAAAAACTTGGGACACCAGTCCCATCCCTTTATGGAGATAAATCTTAGAATCTTGCTTCGAGCCCTCAAAAGTAGCTATACCTGCGGACTCTTGGCCCCTATGTTGCAGGGCAAACAGACCAAAGTAAGCGAGCTTGGCGACATCTTTTTCCGGAGCATAGATGCCAAAAACGCCACAGGCTTCCTCTGGTTTGTCGGGTACAGCCGTATGGTTTTCAGAAGGCAGAGGATGGTTGGGAATCATGCTAGCGCTTGCTCCTTATGGGGTTTGCGGTTTAACGGATTCGGTCTTCTTCGCGGGTCTGTCCGAATTGCAGGGCGGGATCTATATGTATGTTGTCCCCACAACTATTTAATCATTTCTTAATATTCCTATCCTCAACGATAGCGCAATTTCGCGCTAATCGCATGGCGCAGCTAAGCAAGACTAAGGCGGCGTTCTATGGCCTCCGACCAGAACTTGCCCATCTCTTCTATACTTAGCTCGATTAAAGGCTGGTTAACATCAGAGATAATTCGCAAATTAGAGTCTTTCGCCCCAACGAAGCCAATTTTTTCCCAGTTTTCTCCCACTTGCTCCAAAAGAAAAGTTTCCCAAGCAGAAATCGCTTCTGGTGCCACAGAGACCAAAATTCTCGCCCCGCCTTCAGCAAAGAGAACCCGATCCCAACGGCTGACGGTGGAGGATGAAATCTTCGGGGCAATTTCTGCACCTAGGGAGCTGTCAATACAGCATTCAGCCAAGGCCACCGCCAATCCACCCTCGGCCAGGTCGTGAGCCGATCGCACCCAACCTTGACTAATTCCCCAGCGGCAAGCCCCCTGCACCGATCGCTCCTTGGCAAAATCCACTACCGGCGGGGCTCCTGTCACCAGTCCGTGAATTGCAGCCAAATATTCGGAAGCACCTAAAGTTAGCGATCGCCCGGGTTCCGGTGTTGCTACGGGCAATCCCAGCAAATAAATCGCATCCCCTTCCGACTGCCAACCTTGGCCGCAGATTTTCCTCAAGTCAGGAATCGACCCCACCATTCCCACCACCGGAGTCGGATAAATAGGACTTGGATTGCCTGCTTCATCTATAGTCTCGTTATATAAAGAGACATTTCCTCCAGTGACCGGCGTGCCAAACTCGCCACAAGCTTCGGCAATCCCGCGACAAGCTAGCGCTAGCTGCCAATAACCCACGGGTTTTTCTGGGGAGCCAAAATTAAGGTTATCGGTTACGGCCAAAGGCTCCGCACCGACACAGCTCAGATTCCGAGCCGCTTCTGCTACGACTGCCTTAGCTCCTTCGTAGGGGTCGAGATAAACGTAACGAGAATTGCAATCTACCGTAGCTGCAACGCCGCGATATATTTTCTCGTTATTAACTTGCTCTCGATTGTCTTCATTAGACGCAAGGGGGCGATCGAGGGGACGCAAGCGGACGACGGCGGCATCGGCCCTGCCAGGAAGCATAACTGTATTGTTTTGAACTTGATGGTCGTACTGCCGATAGACCCAGCTTTTAGAAGCAATAGTAGGAGTAGAGAGCAATTGCAGCAAAATTTGATTCCAGGTTTGGAACTGTTGTCTAACTTCAATGCCTTGCTCGGTGCAGGCAGGAAGAGAATCTGCTGTCCACTGCCAAGCTTCCCGAGCATAAGCGGGAGGTTCTGCTAGCAATTCCCGATGATAAATTGGCGTATCGTCGGCTAGAGCATTGGCAGGAATTTCAGCGGCTATCTCGCCCTCGAATAAAATCCGCGCTATTGGTTCCTGGAGAACTCGACCGGCGACGACCGCATGCAATCCCCAGCGCTGGAATATATCTATAAGTTCTTGTTCTCTTCCCTCGCGGGCGACGAAGAGCATCCGTTCTTGGGATTCCGATAGCAGGTATTCATAAGGAACCATGCCCATTTCCCGCACGGGGATTTTGTCCAAGTCTAGCTCTATGCCCAGATTGCCTTTAGCCGCCATTTCTGCAGTGGAGCAGGTTATCCCGGCAGCGCCCATGTCTTGGGCGGCAACAACAGCGCCGGTTTTGAAAGCTTCTAGGCAGGCTTCGATGAGGGATTTTTCTAGGAAGGGGTCGCCTACTTGGACGGCGGGGCGATCGTCTGCGGACTCGTTGCTGAGTTCGGCGCTGGCAAAGCTCGCTCCTCCCATGCCATCTCGTCCGGTGGTGGAACCGACATAGAGTACGGGGTTGCCGACTCCCGACGCGCCAGATTTGACGATTTCTGGGGTTTCCATTAATCCCAGAGCCATGACGTTGACGAGGGGATTGCCGGTGTAGGCGGGGTCGAAGTAGATTTCGCCGCCGACTGTGGGGACGCCAACGCTATTGCCGTAGTGGCTGATTCCGGCGACGACGCCAGCGAATAAGCGACGAGTGCGAGAGTCTTCTAGGGAGCCGAAGCGGAGAGAGTTTAGTACGGCGATGGGACGAGCGCCCATAGTGAAGATGTCGCGGAGGATGCCGCCAACGCCGGTGGCTGCGCCTTGGAAGGGTTCGATAGCGCTGGGATGGTTGTGGGATTCTATTTTGAAGGCCAGTCGCAAACCGTCGCCTAGGTCCACAACCCCTGCATTTTCTCCCGGACCGACTAGGATGCGATCGCCCCGAGTCGGAAACTGTTCGAGCAAGGGTCGCGAGTTTTTATAGCAGCAATGCTCGGACCACATAACCCCAAACATTCCCAGTTCTGCTTTATTGGGATGACGCCCCAAGCGCTTGACGATTTCTTCATATTCCGCTGGGGTCAAACCCTCAGCAGCTATTTCTTCTGGAGGAAAGGGAGCTTGTGAGATAGTGCTAGACATGGAACCCTGACAGGAAGGGGACAGAGCTTATTGTATCGGTATTTTTGCTCAGTGACAAGGGCGATCGGAATTGGGAATTGGGAATTGGGCATGGGGCATCGGGCATCGGGCATGGGGCATCGGGCATCGGGCATGGGGCATGGGGGTTTGTTTTTTATATTTGGCATTCAAGAGTATCGACCCGGGACGTAGGGGCGACAGCATTCCCGAGATAGCTTTTGCTATACAAAAAATTATTGGATTGGAATGCGCGGGCCCCAGAAACCCATGCAGCCCACCGACCGCGCTCCTGCCAGGAAATTATAAAAAACATACCCTTGAAAGGCATGGAGCATGGAGCATGGAGCATGGGGCATGGAGCATGGGGCATGGGGCATGGGGCATGGGGCATCGGGAATCGGGAATCGGGAATCGGAAATCGGAAATCGGGCAATTGCGCTAAAAATGAGGTTGACAGTCCAGTAGGGGCGAATGGCATTCGCCCGAGCGAATGGGCTGTAGGGCGTTTCGCTGTCGCGAGATGAATGAGCAGAAATAATCCACCAGCAAGATAAGGGCCGGGAGCAAGGCTCCAAAAGAATTTTGAATTTTGAATTGCGTTAATTTTGAATTCCGCGCAGCGCCACACCCTACACCCCACACCTACACCCTACACCCGCTTGTGTCGGTCGATCGATCTGCTAAAGTAAACTTATACCGTTTTGAAAATTGCTCTTGGCAAAACTTGGCCTTATGGGCAAATTTAACAGCAGGACAAGCTTTGTTTTGGTCTGCCTGCCGAACTAATGCCAATAAATTGCCAGCAATCCTTCCATTGAAGTAAATATATGCAAATCGTTAACGAAATAATTGAAATCCAAACAGAGCCAGATATCTGCATTTTTAATGTAACTCCTCAGATTGCAGAGATTGTGGAAGCGCATTCGGTTCAAAACGGTCATGCGATCGTGCTTTCGCGACATACGACCACCGCGATCGCTATTAATGAGTATGAGGAAAGATTGCTAGAGGATGTGAAGGTCTATCTCGATAAGCTAGTTCCCAAGGATGCTTATTTGCACGATGACCTTCATCTCAGAAAAAACATTCCCCCAGACGAACCGATGAATGCCCGCTCTCACTTAATGGCGATGATGCTTGGCACCAGCGAGGCAATTCCCATTGTGGATGGGAAATTAGCTTTAGGCACTTATCAATCTGTCTTATTTTTTGAACTAGATGGGCCGAGGAAGAGAACGCTATTAGTTCAAATCTGCGGGGAATAGAATAGGAGGGGGCATTGGGCATTGGGCATTGGGCATTGGGCATTGGACTTGGGGACTTGGAGACTTGGAGGCTTGGAGGCTTGGGGACTTGGAGACTTGGAGACTTGGAGACTTGGAGACTTGGAGACTTGGGGACTTGGGGACTTGGGAGACAAAAATGCCCAATGCTCCATTCCCTACACCCTACACCCTACACCCTACACCCTACACCCTACACCCTACACCCTATCTTAACCAGGAGAAAATCAAAATTATGATTGACGTAAACCAACTCAAAAATACCCGCTTTTACCAAGAGGCATTAGAACAAGGCCGCCAGCAGATGAAGTTCGAGATGGTGCCGCGACTGCTGGAGCGCAACTTCAGCATTAAGGAAATAGCCGAAATATTGGAGTTGGATTTGGAAAGCGTCACAGAAGTAGCGCGGCAGTTTTTATAAGGCAGAATAAAAGCAAGTTTTAGATTGGATATTTGGGATTAGAGCAATCCCAAATACCAAAAAAAGAGCGCTCCATCAGCGGTAACGCTCTCTTCCATTAATCCAGGACTTACGCAGAGAAACTATTTGTAGGGTGCAGCACCGCGCACCAAACTCCATATATATAATTTAATCGTCCAATTTGCGTAAGTCCTGTAATCAATCAATCTAATAGCTATACTATCCAGCGGAAAACCAAGAAAAATACTCAACTAACCTGCTGAATCTCCCCACCAGCTAGGATCGGGGGAAAACATTGGCGTTGGGGGAATGCATTACTTGGATGCCCATATCGGCGCGATCGCTCGAATCGGCATCGGTGGGCAGAATGCGACTGGCGCTATCGAGAACCGAATGATTAAAATTAAAATGAGGTTAAAAGAGTTTAGAATACGATCGCTTGGAGGAGCCTGCCGATAGCGAGGCGGACTCCTTTGCTGGCAAGTAGCCATAATTTTATCGAGAGGGCAGCAATCGTGAGGTATAGAATCTGGCAACTATTTTCTAGATTTGTATTGCTTGGTGTTTTAGTCTTATCTCTATTTTTAGGTTTGGGAGCGATCGCGACTAGGCCAGCGGCGGCTGCGATCGGCCAAATACAAGAAGCACCGGATTTATTTCTATATAAATCTCTGTATAGCTTGCGGGATAGAGCAGGGAATAGCTGGCAGGTAGTATTATTTAAGCAAGTCAAAGGGGGTCAAGTGGCTAGCGTCAATTTGCGGCTGGTGGGTTTTCCCGGGTTAGCAAAATTCTCCCATCCCGCTGCATTAACTATCAAAACTGCTACGGGCAAACTATTCAAAGCTGAAGATATGTTTGCCGAAACAGCCCCAGCAGCAAATGTTGGGCAGTACGATGTTAAAGATATATTGCTCCAATTACCAGCTACCGAACAACTGCGCTTGTATCTCCCGACCGTCAAAACTAGCGCAGAGCTGCCCGTGCCGCCCCCGGTGGTGCTAGAATGGCAAACGATAGTTATAGCGGTCAGCAATTAGCTTTCAGCAATCAGCTTATGCGCTTCGCGCAGGCTATAATTTCTAAATTTTTTTTAAGGATTTAAGGATGAATTCTCTAGCAATATGCTTGTACCCGATAAAATAGATAGTATCTTGTAGGGTTTCCCCGCGCTCCCCCTAGGCCGGGGCGTGCCAAAATATAATCCCGAGGCTCCATACCTGAAAAGACTCATGCCACCAGCAAGCGAAAAAACAAAAGCGGTTGAATTTTTGGATGTCACCTATCGGATAAAGCAGCGTAATTTAGTGTCCAATCTGAATTTTGCCGTCCGCCAGGGTGAAGCGCTAGTGCTGCTCGGCCGTAGCGGCAGCGGCAAGACGACGACAATGAAGCTTGTTAATAAACTGTATTCTCCAACCAGGGGAGAAGTGCTGGTGCAGGGAAAGCCAACTACCAATTGGGATCCCATTAAACTCCGGCGCAAAATAGGCTATGTGATTCAAGAAACGGGCTTGTTTCCCCATTTGACGGTGGAGAAAAATGTCGCTCTGGTGCCGAAGCTCGAAGGTTGGGAGCGCGATCGCATCGAGCAGCGGACTTACGAACTTTTGGAGCTGGTGGGCTTAGAACCCAAAGGCTTTGCAAAGCGCTATCCCCACGAACTCTCTGGGGGTCAGAGGCAGCGGGTTGGCGTGGCTAGGGCTCTGGCAGCGGATCCGCCAGTTATGCTGATGGACGAACCCTTTGGGGCTCTAGATCCTATTACTCGTCTGGAACTGCAACAGGAATTTCGCCGCTTGCAACAGCAACTCGGCAAAACCACGATCTTTGTCACCCATGATATTCAGGAAGCCTTTATCCTGGCGACGAATATCGGGCTGATGTACGAGGGACAGTTGGTGTTTTTGGGGCCACCAGAAGAATTTTGGCGATCGCAACACCCAGAAGCGCGGGCTTTTATTAGTTGCCTGCGATCGATAGAGCCCCCTCCAGCCGACAAGAGTTCTGAGTTCTTAGCTTGAAGCTTGAGAGTTTCGAGTTCTTAGCTTGAGAATTTTGAGTTGGAGCTATAGCGTTTCTCAAATAAGTGTAATGAACGAAAATGTAGGGGCGACAGCATCCCCCTTGACTATCTCTTAGCTTTAAACGGCAATTTCGGCACTGGGATATTGCATCCCCCAGACACCTCACATCAATTTGAGAACCGCTATAAGAACTAAACAAGACTTATTATTACCCGTGGGAGTCGTCAGTCTAATCTGGCATGAGAAATCCATTCCCTTAAAAGGACTATTAATAAGCCGAGAAGCTAGTAACCTATACCTAGCCAATTTTGGAAATGAATGACTTTTTTCTCTTTCGATATGGCGAAGAAATACTGTTCCGTACTGGCGAACATTTAATTTTAGTCAGTATTGCCATTTTTTTTACTACCGCGATCGGGATTCCCCTGGGAATCTTGATTACCCGCAATGAAAAGCTGGCTCGGGTTGTACTCGGCTTTGCCAATATAGTTCAGACCATTCCTAGTTTGGCAATGTTTGGCTTTCTGATTTCCGTACCGCTACTGGGAGGAATCGGTGCAGTGCCTGCCATTGTCGCTTTAACCCTCTATGGATTGCTGCCGATTATTAGAAATACCTACACTGGCATTACTGGCGTTAATCCCGCCGTGCGCGAAGCAGGTCGCGGTATGGGAATGACAGATAGGCAGCTTCTATTCCAAGTAGAAATTCCCCTGGCTATGGGAGTCATCCTGGCTGGAGTGCGCGTAGCAACGGTGATTGGCGTAGGCACTGCAACGATCGCCGCCGCAATTGGTGCCGGAGGTTTGGGAAATCTGATTTTTGCTGGTATTGCAATGGTTAATAATAAACTGATTCTCGCCGGAGCAATTCCAGCAGCAGTTATGGCTTTGATTGCAGATTTTGCTATTGGCAAGCTCGAACATCTGCTGACCCCCAAGGGGAAACTGAAAAGCGGAGAGTGAAAATGTTGTAGGGTGTAGGGTTTAGGGTGTAAGGTTTAGGGTGTAGGGTTTAGGGTGTAGGGTAAGAGAGAGGGAAAAGGGGAAAACAAGGGATAAATTATTAATTCCCTACAGGCTAATTGCGCCTACACCCTACCGCCACACCCTACCGCCACACGCTACACCCTACCGCCACACCCTACACCCTGGCTAGACAGTTACGCGGATTTAATATGAAAATGAAAATCGGGAAAGTTGGCGTTTTGCTTTTGGCGATCGCTTTGGTTTTAGGAGTCGCTGGTTGTAGGGAAAAGACTTCTGGCGGCAAAGCAGATATTGCGATCGGCTCGAAATCTTTTACAGAACAAGTAATTTTGGCCGAGTTGGTGGCACAACATATTGAGAATAGCACCGATCTAAAAGTCGAACGGCGTTTCCGCTTGCAGGGAACCTTTATTTGCCACAATGCCCTTATAGGCGGTCAGATTGATTCCTATGTAGAATACACGGGCACCTCTTTTTCCGCTATATTCAACAAAAAAACCATTAGCGACCCTGTAGAGGTTTACCGGCAAGTCAAAGAACAATACGACCGAGAATTCGATATAGAAGTGATGCAGCCATTGGGGTTTGAAAATACCTACGCTATTCTGGTACGCGCTGAAGATGCCCGCAAGTACAATCTCAAAAAGGTATCCCAATTGGCCGAGTTAGATAGTCAGTTTCAACCGGGCTTTGGCTATGAATTTATAGAGCGATTGGATGGCTTTCCCGGTTTGGTCGAGAAATACAATCTGGACTTTACCAAACGACCTAAAACGATGGCAGAAGGGCTAATGTATCGAGCTTTAGCTTTTAATCAAGTAGATGTAGTAGCCGGAAATTCTACCGATGGACGGATTAAAAAGCTCGATTTATTTATGCTAGAAGACGACCTGAAGTATTTTCCTCCTTATGAAGCAGTACCGATATTCCGCAAGGATACTTTAGCTAAATATCCCGAACTTAGAGAGGCGATCGCGCAACTAGCGGGTAAAATTTCGGCCACAGAAATGCAAGAGATGAACTATCAAGTCGATGGGGAATTTCGCAAACTCGAAGAGGTAGTCACAGAGTTTCTAGAATCTAAGGGATTAATTTAAATTGGGGTGTAGGGTGTAGGGTGTAGGGTTTAGGGTTTAGGCCGCTAGACTGCTAAGCGGCGATCTGTTGCTAACTACTGGAGTTACTTTCGTCATTTTACAGGCTTTTTCTCCAATCTTAATTTATACTTCGGTATTACAGTTGCTGCCTGGGCTTTAATTATAACTTGCTTGGGGAAGTAGCTATCGCCGTTGGAACCCTTTGGAGCTAGAAACCCGGGGGGTTAATTTTTTTTACATATTGGCAAAAATAAAATAAGGCTGGCGATTCTCCGTTCAATAGTCTATACTTTTTAAGGAATGCGATCGCTCCTACGCTTTTACATTACAATTATTTAAGAACCGTCAGCTCCTCTCGCATTCTATGCTTAATTACTAATCTGAAAACAGACAAATTATTCTATAGAATTTTCTTAACCATACCCAGCCTCATTTCAGAAATACTACCGCAGATTCCTCCCGATTGCGAATTTGACTATAGCGCCCCAGTAGTTAAGGAAAAAGAGGTACGACTCGATGGCCTGCTAACTCCTATCTCCGACGATCTGAGTCTGCCATTGGTTTTTCTAGAGGCGCAAATGAAAAAGGATCCCGGATTTTACTATCGCTACTTTACGGGAATATTCCTTTACATACAGCAGTATAAGATTGCCAGACCTTGGCAAGGCTTGCTAATTCTGCGGCGTCGCGACATGGAGTTAGGCCCGGAAGAACCCTATCAACTCCTGCTATCTGGTGCCGTAAGGCGGTTATATCTCGAAGACCTGTTGTCTTTAGAGAACGTCAGTCCAAAGTTGGCTTTGCTAAAGCTGATTGTAAGTCCCAAAAGGAAAGCCAGCGAATTGGCAGAGTCGATTTTAGAACGGGCAGAAACGCAAGAAGAGTTTGAGAAATACTTAGATGTAGTTGAGGCTATACTGGTTAATAAGTTTTCCGACTTAAGTATAATGGAGGTACGCAAGATGCTAAATCTCAGAGAAGCAGATGTAACCCAAACCCGTTTCTATCAGGAGGTTCTCCAAATCGGACGCCAAGAGGGGCTAGAAGAGGGGCGGCAAGCATAAGCAAATCTGATTGTGCGGATACTCTCGCGCCGCTGTGGTTCTTTGAGTGCCAAGCTCCTTAAACAGGTGCGATCGCTCTCTAGCGCAGAATTAGAATCTCTAGGGGAAGCTCTTTTAGATTTCCAAGGAATTGCCGATTTAGAGGCTTGGTTGAGAGAGCGTCGGGCAGGGGAGTAATATCATGTCAGTTTGAATGCCCCAAAAAAGCTTCTGCGTAGGACGGGCTTCCGAAGAGTCCCAGGGAGCCCAAGCGGACAGGCGGGACGCCCGTCCTACGGGATATTCCAAATTTTTTCTGTGGGTATTTAACCGGACTTGATATAAATAGGAGATAGGGAAGGATTGAGGGAAAGGAGATGGGGGAAAGATGGGGAGGGAGAATCTCGCCTTCCCCAGCCTCTAAGAGCGCGATCGCGATGCCCCCTGCCTCTTCCAATGCCCAATTCCCAATGCCCAATTCCCAATGTCTAGGAAGTTAACATTTCCACGGACAAGCGTTTCAGGCTCAAGCGTTCTGTTTCGCGATCGATAGCGACAAAAATAGTATCCTCTTCTTGGAACTCGCCTCGGAGAATACCTTTGGCTATAGTCGTCTCCAGATAGCGCTGAACCGATCGCTTGAGAGGACGAGCGCCATAAACCGGGTCGAAACCAATGTCCGCCAAGAAATCTAAAGCCTCCTCGGAGAGTTTTAGAGATATCTTGCGCTCGGCCAGACGCTTTTCTAGACGTTCTACTTGTAGCTTCACAATCTCGCGCAACTGTTCTTTCAACAGGCTGCGGAAGATGATAAATTCATCAACGCGATTCAGAAATTCGGGGCGGAAACTATTGCGCATCGCCTCTATAACCCGAGAATGCATTTCCTCATACCGAGAATCATCTCCTGCTACATCCAAGATATATTGAGAGCCGATATTGCTGGTCATAATGATAATAGTGTTTTTGAAATCGACCTTATGACCCTGCGAGTCTGTCAAACGCCCATCATCCAGAAGTTGCAGCATTAAATTAAAAACATCGCTATGGGCTTTTTCAATTTCATCAAACAAGATGACAGAATAAGGACGGCGGCGAATTGCTTCGGTGAGCTGACCTCCTTCGTCATAGCCTACATATCCTGGCGGCGCGCCGATGAGACGAGATACCGTATGCTTCTCCATATACTCGGACATATCAATCCGCACCAAGGCATCTTCGCTATCAAACAGATTGGCGGCTAAAGCTTTGCCCAATTCAGTTTTACCGACGCCAGTCGGACCGAGGAAAATAAAACTAGCAATGGGACGGTTTGGGTCGGCTAAGCCAGCGCGCGATCGCTGAATTGCCTCGGCAACCGCTTGCACTGCTTCATCTTGTCCCACAACCCGCTTATGCAGCGCTTCTTCTAAATACAAGAGTTTTTCTTTTTCCGATTCCACCAGCTTGCTCAAAGGAATACCCGTCCATTTAGAGATAATCTCGGCAATATCCGATTCGGTTACCTCTTCTCGCAGCAAAGAACTTCCGGTAGTTTGCATTTCCTCCAATTGGTTCTCTACCTGCTGGAGTTGCCCTTGCAAATCTGTTAGCTGGCCATAGCGAAGTTCGGCAGCGCGATTCAGGTCGTAATCCCGTTCCGCCTGCTGAATTTCCAGATTAACCTGGTCTATGGTCTTTTTAATCGAGCGAATCTTATCGATTACTTGTTTTTCCGATTGCCACTGAGCATTGAGAGAGGATTGCTCTTCTTTAAGGTCGGCTAGTTCTTTGTCTAGTTTTTGCAAACGATCTAGGGAAGCAGGGTCATATTCCTTTTGCAAGGATAGGCGCTCCATTTCTAACTGGAGAATCTTGCGGTCTATTTCATCTACTTCTTCCGGCTTGGAGGTGATCTCCATTTTCAGGCGCGCTGCTGCTTCATCTACTAGATCTATTGCTTTATCTGGCAAAAAGCGATCGCTAATATAACGATTCGACATTAGCGCTGCTGCCACCAATGAAGTATCGGCAATCTTCACACCATGATGAACTTCATACCGTTCCTTGAGACCTCGCAAAATTGAAATCGTATCTTCTACCGTAGGTTCGCCCACATACACGGACTGGAAGCGTCGCTCCAAGGCGGCGTCTTTTTCCAAATATTTTCGATACTCGTCCAGGGTAGTAGCGCCAATACAGCGCAACTCTCCTCGTGCCAGCATTGGCTTGAGCAGGTTACCGGCATCCATTGAACCTTGGGCCGCTCCCGCTCCAACTACCGTATGAATTTCATCAATAAAAAGAACTATCTGTCCTTCGGATTCGGTTACTTCTTTGAGAACTGCTTTCAGGCGATCCTCAAATTCTCCCCTATATTTTGCTCCAGCAATCAGCGCCCCCATATCCAGGGTTATTACCCGCCTCTCTTGCAGAGATTCCGGCACGTCTAGGTTAATAATGCGCTGCGCCAGCCCTTCGACGATCGCCGTCTTGCCTACCCCAGGTTCCCCAATCAGCACCGGATTATTTTTCGTCCGCCGGGATAGAATCTGAATAGTCCGCCGCACTTCATCATCCCGACCAATCACCGGATCTAGTTTCCCTTCCCGGGCTAGTTGAGTCAGATCGCGACCGTACTTTTCCAAGGCTTCATATTTGCCTTCCGGGTTTTGGTCTGTCACTTTTTGATTCCCCCGCACTTCTTTGATAATTTCTTTTATTCTTGCTTCATTCAATCCGAATTCTTTAAATAGCTTTTTGCCAAAGTTATCGTCCTTAATATATCCTAAAGTAAGATGCTCTACAGAAATGTAATCATCTTCCAATTCCTGGCGATATTTTTCAGCACGGTCTAGCAGACTATCTAAACTGCGCCCTAAATATATAGAGTCATTTGGTTTGGATAATTTCGGCTGGCTATTAATAAATTCTTCTGTTCTGTCTCGCAACCGTTGCAAACTTATCCCTGCTTTGTTAAAAATATTAGTAGCCAATCCCTCCTCCTCTAAAAGAGATTTCATCAGATGCTGGCTCTCTATTTGCTGTTGCTTATATTCTTTAGCAATATCTGGGGTGCGGACGAGCGCTTGCCAGGATTTTTCTGTAAACTTATTTGGATCGGAAGGTTGCATTATTACTTTTCATCAAAATTACTATTGTTACAAGTGCTAATTATAGCAGTAAGGCGATCGGCTGTGAGCAGTCAGCAATTAGCTCCGGATCCGTGCAGCTTTTTTAGGACTTACGCATCTACGCTACGGATAGGGGCGAATCGCTCCGCGATCGCAACCCTAAAAATGTCAGTATTTTAGCTGACTGCTGACTGCTGACTGCTAATAGCTTACTGCTATATTAGCACTAAGCCAAAACAGCTCAATCGCTTACATTATGTTATTGTAAAATTTTATAACTAGCGCCCTAGCAGGAAAACCCTACCTCAGAGGTTTGGTTTTCCCGGTTTAAATTACCAAAAGAGCGATTCTAAAATCAAAAACATAGTCATATAGCAATTCTTAGATTTTTGGCGATATACGAGAAAGCCAGTCGCTCCTGTGAAATCGGCCTTCTGGCTCCGGCTCTTATCGTACCATATTTAGGATTGGTATAGAGATATGGTTCTTATCGAGGAGGATTAGAAGGCATTCGCAGGTATCGCTCGGGCGCATCTGAATGTTAATCTGGAAGTTAACGCCGCTATCTCTGGCGGTGAGAGAGGATGGGTATTGGCTGCGAAACTCCCAATAGTCGCGATCGCCCTCTCCTTTTGAAGCTGAGGCGATCGCGCTCTGCAAAAGATAAACCAGCAAAAAGATGAACCAGCAAAAGACGAACCAGCAAAAGATAAACGGCCATCGGCACTTTCGGAATCGAGAGTGCAGGTCCAGCTTGGCAAAAGAGATTCTCTGGCCTAGAATAGAGGCGATCGCGGAACCGCCAAGGAATTAAAAGCGACGTAAAGTTTGGCAAGAGCGAGCGCCTTGGCCTTTCCCCTGCGCGCTTTTCCTATAGCTTCTGGGCAGGACAATCGCCGCTTTGCTCGTTAGGCGTAAAGCTTCTATCTTTGCTGGCTAGTAAATCTAAAAAAATTGCCCAAAAAACATTTTCTCTTGACTGACGCACTACCAAACGCCCGAGACTAGACCCGAGACTAGACCCGAGACTACAATAGAACCAATTTTATCTCTGCCCCGGAAGCTATATATGGATTTACTGCCCAAGTCCTGTTACAAAAAAAAGAACAACCGATTTTGTCCATTGAATTAAGTTAGCACTATGCGTTTCCATAAGTCATCTTTTTCTCGTTTTCCTTCTTGGTCGCAACTGCGCGCCCATATGTTGACCCTTGTCTTAGGAGTGGTACTTGCCTTTAGCGGCCTGCGGGTACTATCTTCTCAGGCAGCACCCACCTCTATCCTGCCCCCTTCCCCCACAGACTCGGCAATGGTGGCCCTAGCACCAAATATCCCGGGCGGCAGCAGTTTTGTGAGTGCAGCAGTGGATAAAGTAGGACCAGCAGTAGTGCGTATAGATACAGAACGGACCATAACTCGTCGCGTCGATCCCTTTTTTGACGATCCCTTTTTCCGTCGCTTCTTTGGTGGGGAAGACATGATGCCGCAATTTCCGACAGAACGAAGACAGCGGGGTCAAGGTTCCGGTTTTATTGTAGATCGCAGCGGATTGCTGCTCACCAATGCCCATGTGGTCAAAGGTGCCGATCGCGTTACGGTCACTTTAAAAGATGGGCGCAGTTTTGAAGGGCAGGTGCGCGGTACTGATGAGGTAACGGATTTGGCCTTAGTCAAAATTAATCCTCGGGGAAGCTCCCTGCCAGTTGCTCCTTTGGGAGATTCGTCTCAAATCAGAGTGGGGGATTGGGCGATCGCTGTTGGCAACCCTCTCGGATTGGATAACACCGTAACCTTGGGAATCGTCAGCACTCTCGATCGCTCTTCAGCTCAAGCAGGCATTCCCGATAAGCGCTTGGATTTTATTCAAACCGATGCTGCTATCAATCCGGGCAACTCTGGTGGACCTCTAGTCAATCAGTTCGGAGAAGTGATTGGTATCAACACTGCCATCCGTGCCGACGCGATGGGAATCGGCTTTGCCATTCCTATTAATAAAGCAAAAGTCGTGAAAGATACCTTGGCTTCTGGCCAGAAAGTCGATCATCCCTACATCGGCATTCAGATGGTGACCCTTACCCCCGACCTGGCCAAAGAAAATAATAGCGATCCTAATTCTCCCTTCCTAATACCGGAAGTAGATGGAGTATTGGTCGTAGGCGTATTGCCCAATACCCCAGCTGCAGGAGCGGGGATTCGCCGAGGGGATGTCATCTTGCAAGTGGATGGCAAAAATGCAACCAGTGCCGATGTCTTGCAGGATATTGTGGAAAACAGCGGAGTTGACACCAATCTCCGAGTCAAGCTGCAGCGAGGCAATCGGACTCTCGAACTTACGGTAAGAACTGCTCAACTGGGAGATGTCTCTTAGCTTGAGAGTTTTGAGTTTTGAGTTTTGAGTTTTGAGTTTTGAGTTTTAACAGGAGTTATGCACGGACTTTTTATGGGGAGCATTTCATTTTTGCAATCGATAGCCCTTTTGGGCGCTTGTTTTGTGTAGCCGCGCCAGCCGCCTGGGAGGCGGGGCTTACGCCTATAGGCGTCAGGCGTCTGCGTGCGAAATTGAAATGCTCCCCTTTTTATGTAGGGTGCGCTGCGGCGCACAAGCTATATATAGCACTACGCGCAAGTCAAAAGTCTCAAGGTAATAAGTCAAAGGTAGTCTCTGACTAAGGAGCTAGCATTTATAAATGTCTTAACTCATTTGCGTAGTGCTATATAGCTCTGAATCTGACTATTTGCTTTATACCAAAGTAGGGGCTGTCCGGCCGTATCCCGGCAGGGCAGGCTCGCCTTTCATGTCGCGATCGCGCCCCGGAGAGCAAAATAATCAAATTCAGGTAATACTGAACCGACGCTCTAGGCAGCATAAGCTACAGACTTGAAAAATCAAAACTTATATCAAATCCGGTTAAACAGTCATAGTAGGGGCGGTGCCCCCGGGAGCGCCCCTTTTCCTACGGGGCGTTCGCGGGGAGCGGAGACGCTATGCGCGATCGCGCATAGCGTCTCCGCCTCCCTTGAATCGCGCTCGGGAAAAGCCCCTAAAGTACGGTATTTATGAAACAGCTACGCGGATTTGATATTAGCAAGCTAAGGACTCAAAACTTAAAACTCTCAAGCTAAGAATTCAAAACTAACAGAACTAACAATGATATTAAACAACAAGAATAATTTACACCCGCCCGACATTCGAGGAGTTATCTTTGATATGGATGGCGTCCTGACAGATACGGTAGAATTTCACTACCAAACTTGGCAGAAGCTTGCCGACGAGGAGGGGATACCGTTCGACAGAGAAGCTAATGAAGCCTTGCGGGGGCTGTCTCGTCGGGATTCTCTGATGCGGATTCTGGGCGATCGCCAGTTGCCACAAGCAACAATAGAAGAAATGTTAGAGCGCAAGAATCACTATTTTTTGGAATATGTAGAGAAAATGACCTCAGCAGATTTGCTGCCTGGGGTCGCTTCTTTATTAGACGAACTGCGGCGATCGCAAATGAAAGTGGGGATTGCTTCTGCGAGCAAAAATGTCCAGGCAGTAATTTTTCGCTTGGGAATTCGCGATCGCATAGATACTATTACCAACGTTTATAATGTCAAAAATCCCAAGCCAGCGCCAGATGTATTTCTCCATGCCGCAGAACAGTTAAACCTGAAAAGCTCGGAATGCGTGGTGGTAGAAGACGCAGAAGCCGGAGTCGAGGCGGCTCTGGCTGCCGGTATGTGGGTGCTAGGTCTCGGTCCGGTGGAGCGAGTTGGTGCAGCTCATATAGTTTTGCCCAGCTTAGAAGGAGTAAAATGGACTGATATACTGGCAAAGTTGCCTCGGGTGGAAGAGGAAAAAACTATGGTTTAGGGAATTGGGAATTGGGCATGGGGAGAGTTTTGAGTTTTAAATTTTAAGTTTTGAGTTTTGAGTTATAATTCTTTAACTTAAAATTTCAAACTCAAAACTGAAAACTTTCCCCATATCCCTATTCTATTATTTACGACCTTCATTGGCATAGACAATTCTCGCACCTGCCCACTGGAGTTTTTCCCGAAGAGTCTGGTAATAAGAATAATTGTCGCGCAGGATAATAAACTTTGCTCTACAATCAGCCATGCGCACATCTACTCTATGTCCCGGCCAGATAGAAGTTGCTAGAACCCCATCCATCCAGAGCTTGGTGCTGAGATCGCGATCTTCCAATGGCCAAATGCTAACTGTGGAACCTGAAGGCAAGATAATAGTGCGGCTAGAAAGACTCAGGGCGCAGATGGGGGTAACTGCGATCGCTTCCATACCCGGGTGCATAATCGGACCTCCAGCAGAAGTCATATAGCAAGTCGAACCCGTAGGCGTGGCAACAATGAGGCCGTCCCCTTGATATTGATCCACCACCTCTCCATCGACTTCTATTTCCAGAATCGAAGTTGGCATCCGGTCAATGGCAGCAGGCTTGACGCACATTTCATTTAGGGCAAAAAAGCGATCGCTCGCCGGTTTCTGATTTTCTCGCCCTCCTTCAAAAACCATTGCTTGTAGCATCATCCGCCGCTGCACCGCATAGCGATCTTCTAACAAGCGATTCCAAACTTGCTCCGTATCTTGAAATACCTCCAGGGGTTCCGTCAAAAAACCCAAATGCCCCCCCACATTAACCGCCAAAATCGGAATGCCATTGCCAGAAAGCTGTCGAGCCGCTGCTAGAGCAGTACCGTCCCCTCCTAGAACAATCGCTAAATCAATTGGTTGAGTGGATGACGCTAAAAAAACCGGATAGGGGTTATCCTTCGCTCCAGAAGGACCCATCAACACTTGGCAGCCGCGACTTTCTAGCTGCCTAGCGCATTCTTCTGCAGAGTTCTTACTCGTCGAATCCCCTGCCTTATGAGCAATAATAACGTGTTTTAGCTGCATTAAACTGAAGTGTTAAAATAGATCGGGACTTACGCAAAAAATCTATTAGTAGGGTGCCCTTGACATTTATAAATGCTCGTTCCTTAGTCAGATTATACTTTTGACTTTTGAATGCATGACTTTTAACTTGCGCGTAGCGCTATAACTATAGCAATTAATAAATTATCGCGAGATATAATATGTATGTCAGAAACCCGGTTTCTCAAACAATACCTTCGCCAAAATGCAAAAACACCTTATTTGTAGGGAGCGGCTCGGGAACCAAGCCAACAAATGCCTGTTCGGTTACCAACGCCCGCACCGCAGGGAGAGCGTTGCTATCCCCCCCCAACCCCCCTTAGAAGGCTTAGAAAGGGGGGCAATAGTCAAAAGCGTCAAAGCCCCCCTTTCTAAGCTTTCTAAGGGGGGTTGGGGGGATCGGACTCTACAAGAAAATAGCGAAGGTATTATCAAAGAAACCGGGTTTCTGGCTCCGGTCGTATCGATAAGCCCTTTACAATAAGCGCCGTTTTCGCATCCCCAGACGAATGTTTTGAAATACTCCCTTTGATTGTCTTACCACTTCAGTAGATTAAATTGTTCCATATCCACAGTATCCCGGTTGCGATAGATAGCCAGAACAATTGCCAGTCCTACTGCAGCCTCAGCCGCAGCCACCGTTATGACAAACACTGCGAACACCTGGCCTTTAGTCGTAGCTCCATCGACAAAATTAGAAAAAGCCATTAAATTCAGATTAACCGCATTGAGCATTAACTCAATCGACATCAACACCCGGACGGCGTTGCGGCTGGTAATCAAACCATAAGTACCAATACAGAATAAGGCAGCAGCTAGCACTAAAAAATATTCCAGTTGCAGTTGCATGAATCCTCCAAAATTTTTTCTACTACTTAGCGTCCTTAGTCCTTTATTAGTTTTTAAGCGCATCGACTTAGGGGACTAAGGACTATATCTGTTTTACTGTTTTATTTTTCTTCGCCGCCGATAGAGCTAATTGCTTCGCGAGGTCGCTCTGGCAATGTTAATACGGGGGGCTGAGGCAAGCCTATCGCTTTTTCTTCTGGCAAGAACTCGCGGCGAGCCAGAACAATAGCACCAATCATAGCTATTAACAATAGAACTGAGGCCAGCTCAAAGGGTAGCAAAAAGTCGGTGAAAAAATGCTGCCCTATCGCCTCAATAGAATTAGCAATAGGCGGGGTAGTCCCGATATCCCAAGAGGTAGATATTGCTATAGTACCCAACAAAGCAAAAAGTCCGAAGCATACCAGACCTGTTGCTGCTTTGCGAATCCAAGCACCCGGAAGCGGTTTAAAGTCTTCCCGCTTGTTAACCAGCATTATGGCAAATAAAATCAGGACGTTAACCGAGCCCACATAAATCAGCACTTGAGCCGCCGCCACAAAATCAGCATTGAGCAACAGGAACATCCCGGCAATGCTGACAAATACTGCCCCCAGCAAAAATGCTGAATAGACAATATTTGCAAACAGCACCACGCCCAAGGCCGAACCAATAGTCATTATGGTCAGCAGGGCAAATGAAACAATCCGAACGCCTTCCGCTAAATTCACTGTTTTCCCTCAGTCCAAAATTATTTATTTTTTTTCTTTTGTCCCAATGTCCCAAATAGTTAGGTTATCTGCCCAACACAAGCGGGTGTGGGGTGTAGGGAAAGAGATGGGGGAGGATGGGGAGAGGGGGAGGATGAGGAGGAGAATTTCTTCCCACACTTCCCACACCTCCCACACTTCCCACACCTCCCACACTTCCCACACCCCACACCCCACACCCTATTTTTGACTTTCCTCAATAATTTCTTCGGGACGCTTGCCAGAGCGAAGAGCGCCTTCAGGAAGATCGTGAGGATCGACAACTCCTTTGGGCAGATAAGCCAGTTCTCGCATGGGCTGTACCATTGGATCGTTAGTCACCTTGTACGGCAGACGGCCCATTGCCACGTTATCATAGTTTAATTCGTGGCGATCGTAGGCAGCCAGCTCGTATTCTTCGGTCGCGGACAGACAATTGGTGGGGCAATATTCTACACAATTAGCGCAAAAAATACAAACCCCGAAATCTATGCTGTAGTGCTTCAGCTTTTTCTTCTTGCTCTGTTTGTCGAATTCCCAGTCAACCACAGGGAGGTTAATGGGACAAACGCGCACGCATACTTCGCAGGAAATGCACTTATCAAACTCAAAGTGGATGCGACCCCGATATCGCTCGGAAGGTATGAGTTTTTCATAGGGGTACTGCACCGTAACTGGCCGGCGGCGCATATGGTCGAATGTCACCGAAAGACCTTGGCCGATATACTTGGCGGCTTGAACGCTTTCTTTGGTGTAGTCGCCAACTTGCTTGAGAAACTTTAGCATTGCTTTGTTGCTCTGACTTCAATAGTAAATTAGTTAGGTCTAACTTCTGAAGTATCGCAAAATTCTTCAGATTCTTTTTTTTCTCGTAACTTAGGCGTTAACGCTATTTATGCTATCTATTAACCGCCAAAAGCAAAGGGAAAAGCAATCTTGAGGGCGGCTGTTAGCAGCAGGTTAGCTAGACCCAATGGCAATAAAAACTTCCATCCGAGGTCTAGAAGTTGATCTATGCGAACTCGGGGTACAGTCCAGCGCAGCAGAATCGCTATAAAGACAAAGAAGTAAGTTTTTACTAGAGTCATAATGATGCCAATCGCTCCAGCAACTACTTGGAACCAAGCAGTGGTTTCGCTAACGCCGAGCCAGCTAGCAAATAATTCGATGGGAATGGGCAATTCCCAGCCACCGAAGTACAGCACTGACACCATTAAAGCGGAAAGAATCAGGTTTACATAAGAACCTACATAAAATAGACCGAACTTCATTCCCGCATATTCCGTCTGATAGCCCGCTACCAATTCTTCTTCAGCTTCGGGAAGGTCGAAAGGCAAGCGTTCGCATTCTGCAAGAGCTGCTATCCAAAATATTAGGAACCCTATGGGTTGACGCCAGACATTCCAACCGAGAATCCCGTAGCCGGATTGTTGTTCGACAATATCGATGGTGCTGAGACTGTTGGACATCATTACAACTGCCAGGACTGCCAGAGCCAGAGGAATCTCATAACTGATCGACTGGGCTGCGGCCCGCAAACCGCCAAGCAAGGCGTATTTATTATTGGAGGCATAGCCGGCCATGAGCAGACCTATGGGCTGAATGCTCGACAGAGCAACCCATAAAAAGATAGCTACTGTTAAATTGCTGATGACCAGATTTTGTCCAAAAGGTACGATTAGATAGGAGATGAAAACTGGCAAAACTACCAGTATGGGTCCTAATGTAAATAACAGCGGATCCGATTTTGCCGGAACTATATCCTCTTTGAAAACCAGTTTCAGACCGTCAGCGGCCGGTTGCAAAATTCCCAGAGGCCCTGCATATTCTGGACCAATTCTTTGTTGGGCTGCAGCAGAAATCTTTCGTTCTAGCCAGACGGCTACCAGTACCCCTACTGTAGCAACAGCTAACATCAAGAACATTGGCAAGGGCAACCATATTGCTTTAGCCGC
Source organism: Oscillatoria sp. SIO1A7 (assembly GCA_010672965.1). Classification (GTDB taxonomy): domain Bacteria; phylum Cyanobacteriota; class Cyanobacteriia; order Cyanobacteriales; family Laspinemataceae; genus SIO1A7. The sequence continues at coordinate 33,746 of JAAHFN010000014.1, read as the reverse complement.
TCCTACAGGGATACCCAAATCCCTGAGTATTTCTATAAAGCTTCCTTGGAGGTCAATTCCTGGGTTCATGCTTGGGGAGTTTAAGATTATTAAGATTTTTTACGACCTGGACTGAGTACCAGTATAATTGGATCGTACCCAGAAATCCAGCAACAGGCTGAACCTTGCTTTTACTCGGTCCACCTCACTACTTCTATAGCCTCGACCAATTATATGGTAATCCAAATCTTTATAGGCATCAGTAATTATATTCTGAAACAATAAGCAAGTATTAATATTGCTTAAATCTATAAGGCTATTTCATTACTAATAAAGCATCCCTTTTTTAGTCGTTCGCTAGCTGGCTTTAGGCGTAAAAAAATAAGCAAGCAAAATAAGCAAAAAAAAATCTACCTCTTAAACTTCCCAAGAGTCAGTTCAACACCTTCCGTAGCGCAATTGGTTTGAACTGTGCCAATTAGCAAACCCCTAATTGGGATTAACTATTGACCTCTCAGTACCATTTAGAGGTAGATTCAGTATTGGCGGTAAGATACAGGAGTAATAAAAGGGTGCAGGGTCATGTACACCATTTTATAGTTCTGTATTTTTACCCCCAAAACTAACCAACCATAGCGATGAAAGACTCAACCAAGACTCTAACACAACAACTCCCATTGTTTTTTTAGCTTTGCTCCCTCACTCTACTATCTAGTAGTAGATGGGTAAGTCTTGGAGTGGAATAGGAGAATGTAGGGTCAAGTACAGTCCCTCTAAGCCATGAAACAAGCCTGCATCTATTTTTAGGCAATGTTTCTTACCAACACCTTACCTTGAGGGCTTTAGCAAGCCGTTCTTGGTTAAGCACATTCTTAGAATAACACAAGGTTTTCTGAACTGTCAACCCTCTAAGAGAAAAATTTTTGCCGATAAATTAAAGAGTTAGGCAACTGCTGTATTTACATAGGTTTTCTCTACAAAAATTTTTTTTCTAGGTACAAACGCTATGATAGTCTAAGGTGGTAGGCAGCTCTGTCAAGACGATCGATTTTGGGGAGACTGTGGTTTTCTACGCTCGAATTTCTCTATTTAGTTCATTAGATGTTGCGATCGCTTCACCAGATGGCTGGAAAACCATTGCTCTCTGGGCAACAGTTAAGATAGCTCTCGCTCGAACAGGCGTCCATCTTCCATTTCAAAAGTGCGCTCGGCAATGTCAAAAATACGGTTATCGTGGGTGACCAGCAAGATAGTACAGCCCTGTTCCTTAGCAAGATTACGCATGAGTTCTACTACTTTACGGCCCGTAACGCTGTCTAAGGCCGCTGTTGGTTCGTCTGCCAATACCAGTTTGGGATGGCTAGCTAAGGCACGCGCGATCGCCACCCGTTGTTTTTGGCCCCCAGAAAGGTTGTCTGGGTAATAATCCACTCGCTCTGCTAGCCCAACCTTCTCCAACATTTCTGCTGCTGTGGCCCTAATATCCTGCTTGCCATCATCGTGCAATTCCAGGGACATTTGCACATTTTGTCGAGCAGTTAAGGACTCTAGCAAGTTATGAGCTTGGAAAATATAGCCAATATCGCGCCTGACCCGCACCAAATCTTTTGTTTTTGCGCCACAGAGTTCTTGGTCCAATACTTTGAGGCTGCCTTCTCGGGCAGAGCGCAATCCACCAATTAATGTCAGCAAGGTGGTTTTGCCGGAACCTGATGGACCTTTCATTAGGAGGACTTCTCCCGAGTGCAGTTTTAGGTTTATATCAAATAAAACCTGTTTTCTCAGGGTTCCTTTACCATAATAATGGTTCAAGTTTTCAATGGAGACTACCAGTCTTTGCTTCATCTTGGAATAATTTAAAACTTAAAACTTAAAAAATATCTGCCGGATCCGCTTCTTGGAGTTTGCGCACGGCGATCGCTCCCGAAATAATACACATCACTAGAGTCAAAATTAGCACTACTATTGCTCTATTTAATGTCATAACTACAGGTAACATAGTGGCATTTCTGGTCAAACCATACAAAAACATGACGATGGGCAGACTGGGCAAGAATCCCAAGATAGCCAGATAACAAGCCTCTTGAAAAACTAAACTCAAAAAATAACGGTCTCTATAGCCCATTGCTTTGAGGGTTGCATATTCTGGTAAGTGGTTGGCTACATCGGTATAAATAATTTGATAGACAATGACGATACCGACAATAAAACCCATCATAGTGCCCAAGCTAAAAATAAAACCAATGGCCGTACTGTCCCGCCAGTAGGATTGTTCAAACTCGACAAATCCTTCATGGGTCAATACCATCACGTCTTCTGGCAATTGAGCTTCTATCATTAGCCGTACTTTTTCTGCATCTACTCCAGGTTTGAGATTAATTAAGCCAGCATCAATTTGTCCTAACTGGCGATCGCTAAAAATCCGAATAAAATTTAAATCGCTTGTAATCAAGTTTCCATCAGCAGCAAAGGAAGCACCTAGATTAAACAAGCTGCGGACTTTCACCCGACGCCCGCCGACTTCTGCGCTAGTGCTTTTTCCTTGTTCTAAGCGTTCGGCTATTGGCCCAAATTCTGCTCTGGAACTGCGATCGAAAAAAACCACGTCTGGTATTTTGAGTAGGCTGGCGTTCTCATTCACCTCTGGCATATTAAAAACGGGTTTGCTTGGATCGTAGCCCAATACTAATATAGATCGCTCCCGGCTAGTAACCGGATTTTTCCAATTAATCAAACCCAGATATAAAGGACTAACCCATTCCACCCCTTCAACGCTCAAAGCCTGATATAAGCGACGCCAAGAAAAATCTTGCATTGCCACCAAAGATTCTGATTTAGGGCTGATTAAAACCAACTCTGCCTGTAGGGTTTTGTGAGGTCTAGTAGAACTTTCAAATAGGGCATCTTTAAACCCCATTTGCATGAACATCAAAATATCGGCAAAGCTAATTCCAGCTAATGCCACTAATAAGCGTATTTTTTCTCGCGTAAGTTGCAACCAAGCTAGAGGAGTTTTGCGAAACATTTTAACTGCCAGAGCGATTTAATGCTTGAAAATAACGATAATATAGCAGTAAGCTATCAGCAGTCAGCAGTCAGCAGGAGAGCATATTGCTGATTATAGCTTTGGCGACGTATTTGTCCTAACTTCAGGGCAATGCTTGTGCTGACAGCTGTCAGCTATAAAAATTAAATAGCAATTTTTACCTCAACTTGCAAATTGGTTAAGCCCGATACTTTTTCGCTATCTGCTTCGTCCAGACGGATTTTTACCTCTACTACTCGAGCATCTACATCGGCGGCTGGGTCGGTATCTAGGATATCTTTTTTGCCAATTTGCAAGCCTATTTGCTCGACGATTCCTTGCAATTCTCCTTCAAAAGCATCGGCGGCAATGCTCGCTCGCTGACCGACTCGGACTTGACCGATATCCGTTTCATAAATCTCAGCCACTACATACATCCTATCGGTTCTACCAATTTCAACTATTCCATCTGGGCTTATGGCTTCACCAGATCGGGTATGAATTTTTAGCACTTGGCCGTCGATTGGCGATTTGACATATGCCCGCTCAAGCTCGACTTGAGTTTGTACTAGAGTAGCGATCGCCTGTTCTACCTCCGTTTGCGCTAATCGCACATCGACATTGCGAACCTCCGAGACACTTTCTAATACAGATCTGGCCTCTTGGATTTGCTCTTGCCCCGTTGCTCTAATCCGACTCAGAGTAGCGATCGCCTCAAGGCGGATTGCAGAGCCGGTTCCTTTAATTCTCTCCATAGTCACTCTAGCCTCTTGGAGTTGCTCCCGTCCCGTAGCTCGAATCTGATTCAGGGTCGATTCGGCTTCTTTGCGGACGGCCTCCCCCGTTCCCTTAATCCTTTCTAGGGTTACTACTGCTTCTTGGATTTGCTCCCTAGATGTGGCATCGGTTTCGGCTAGAGTTGCTCTGGCCTCTCGCAACTGCTCTCGGGCCGTTTCTGCTTCCAAACGCTTGCTATCAAATAGCGAAGCGCTAATCGCTCCATCTATATATAGTTGTTCGTGGCGTTGGTACTCCACCTCAGCGTTTTTTAATTGGGCCTCTAATCGATCTAGGGTAGCTTTTTGACTGTCAAGCTGCCCTCGACGTTCTGCTTCCAAACGCTCGATGGTGGCTTGTTGGGCGGCAATATCCCCCTGCAGTTGGGCTTTCAAACGCTCAATAGTGGCTTGTTGGGCGGCTATGTCTCCCCGCAATTGAGCGTCCAACCGTTCGATGGTGGCTTGTTGGGCGGCTATGTCACCCCGCAATTGAGCGTTCAAACGTTCTATCGTCGCCCCTTGAACTTCTATATCTCTGGGTAGCTCTGCTTCTAAGCGAGCGATCGCAGCCTCCCGAGCAGCAATGTCCCCCCCCTTGGCACCTGCTCTGACTTGAGCTAGACGTGCTTGAGCTATCCTTACTTGTTGTTGGGCGACATTCACTGCTGCTTGTCTTAAGTCGCGGCTATCTAGGATGGCGATCGCTCTATCTTTAACAACTTTGTCGCCCTCATCCACTAACAGTTCTTCGAGTCGCTCCCCTTCTATAGAACCTGGAGCAGATACAGTTATGACTTCCCCTTGGGGTTCCAAGCGCCCCAAAGCACTTACCGCAGTAATTTGTGGCACTTCGGAAGTCGATTGCTGCGATATTTCCCTTTGCTGCTTTTGGTATCTAGCATTGGATAGGGTATAGAGAGATATACCTCCGGTGGCGATCGCTGCCAAAACAAGGATCGCTATTGCCCAAGGTGGTATAGGACCGTTTAGCGCGGATTTCCGCTTAACAGCCACATCCTTAGCAGTGGATTTTTCTGTAAAAGATTCTGGTTCGCCTATTGCGATCTCGGAAATTTTATCGCTTTCTGTGGGAGTCTCTTGAGCCATGCTGAAGATCGAGAATCTATTGCGATGGAAAGATTGTGAGAGCGGCACCCTTGTCGGCAGCCAAAGCTTGTAGGACCGACAACTAAGATTTTACTATTGCTTTTTCAGAAATTGTTTTCCAAAAATAAGGTAGTATTTGGAACGGAAAACAGCGATCGCCCTTCCTTGCCTCTGACTTCCAAGAATCGCGATCGCTATTCATTATAGCTACTCAGAATTGGGCCGACAACTATGGAGCATCGGGGCATCGGAGCATCGGGCATCGAAATTAGAAAAACATGGGGGCCATTTAAAAGCAAGGACTGTGGGTACTGTGGGAGCCCAAAAATTCCTCCCACCCTTCCCACCCTTCCCACCCTTCCCGCTCTCCCATGCCCCATGCCCGATGCCCCAAACATCATACAATCTATTCTAAGCATTCCGTTTATTAAGGAGGCTCCCAAATGCCAGTTGCGGTTGGAGTGATTCAAACTCTCGGTTTTCCATCGATTCTCGCAGCAGCAGATGCGATGGTAAAAGGAGGACGAGTTACTTTGGTTTATTTTGATAAAGCTGAAAGAGGTCAATTTTTAGTAGCGATTCGCGGGGGTATTTCTGAGGTGAAACCGGCGATGGAGGATGGACTAGAAGCGGCTAGAAATACCTATGGCGGTGAGGTCGTGTCTCATTATATCGTTCCCAATCCGCCAGAAAATATAGTCGCTGTTCTTCCTATAGATTACACAGAAGTTAGCGAACCGTTCCGATGATTTATAGCAGTAAGCAATCGGCCAACACCAGTCAGCTTATACGCACGAGGGCGGAGCGTAGCTCTTCTGCACGCGATTTGGCAGATCGAGCGCTGCGGAGCGATAGTCGTATAGTCCTAATTTTCATGCGTAGTGCTATATAGTTTACCTGGTTTATATGCCGCGATCGCACTTGAAGTCAAACAATCGTAATATTATAGTTACATTGCTAGCATTAATAACGTAGATATGCCAAACATAGCGTTAGTTCGTTAGCGGGTTAGCCTTCAGTCTTTTTTGAAAGAATGGCAAGATTGCGCTCCAAGAACATAAAAGCTCGCGAGCTTTCCGGAAAAATGGCGAGTGCGAGTCTGGCTTATTTAAGGAAGGGATTCTCAGGAACATAGCAACCCAGAGACTGCGCAATTAATTTTTTGACAGATTAGATTAAGCGCGCTCTGGCTTAGACTTGGCTGGGGCGCAATGTTTGAAGCAATGTTTGAAGCGGTAACCGGAACGCTTACAATTGGGAGGCAAAACAAGATTTACCATTATTTTCCCATCATTCAGAAAGGAGATAGACAATGGCACAACAAGCAGTTGGGGCGATTGAAACTAAAGGGTTTCCGGGCATACTGGCCGCAGCAGACGCAATGGTCAAAGCAGGGCGGGTTACTCTAGTTGGTTATATCAGAGTGGGCAGCGCGCGGTTCACTGTCAATATTCGCGGGGATGTTTCTGAGGTAAAAACTGCAATGGATGCCGGTATAATTGCAGTAGAAAAAACCGAGGGCGCTACCCTAGAATCTTGGGTTATTATTCCTCGACCGCATGAAAATGTAGTCGCTGTATTGCCTATTGACTATACAGAAGCAGTTCTACCCTATCGCGAAGCAGTGGAAGGACGGAACTTGCCCGTACTTCCCAACAGCCGTTAATTCTAAATAAAGGAGCGAATACTCGCTCGCAATGATATCCCCCAGATTATGCCCTCAAATCGGTCATAACCTGGGGATATCAACGTTTATAGCCGATCGCAGCTTGCTTTTTAGCTGCGATCGTTTGTTACAAAAATTAACTCAACAAAGGTTGATGAAGTAAGTATTGCGATCGCAAAATAGAGTATGGGTGTAGAAGACAGATTCTGAAAAAATAAAAATTTGAGATTTGGGGTGCTATCAGAGGGTAGCAAGCGCTAAGAGTCCATTGTATAAAGCATAGGTTAGCACGGGCTGTCGCATATATTCTAAAAAAACATAAGGTAATAAGAAGAGGCGCACAGCAAGATAAGAGTGGCATAGTAAAAGGCTCGGTAAGATGCAGGTCGGGAAACGCGGGCGGATCTAACGCGGGCGGATCTAACGCGGGCGGATCTAACGCGGGCGGATTTAAAATAAATATATCTCCCTCGCTTCCCGAGAGACAGGCGGGACGCCCGTCCTAAGAATTGGGGAATTTATTTATTGTAATTCCCTTATGAAAAAGACTGGTTTTGCCGATAACGCCGCCATACCATACATAAGATAACGCTATATTTTTATATACCCGTAAGGCAGCCATACAGGGCAGTATTGGTAATGCGGCAATTATTTCTAGTGCTGTCATCAACAAGCACCCTAATAAAAATAGGTTGCTTGCGAACGATATATAGAGTAACTTTTTAGCGCAAATTATAGCGCAAATTGATTTATAGACTGATATGCAGCAGAAGCAGGAGAGATAGTGCCAGCCAAATAAAACTGGCAGGATGCATACCTAGCGCCTAATCTCCAAAAAGCTAAATAAAGAACGGAGACAAACATGACACTCAACAAGGGTCGTGGAATAAAGCTGGCACAAAGCAGCGCCTTATTATTGCTGATCTGGTGTGTATCTAATAGGCCGGGGGCAGCCCAAATTGCTGCCGATACCACTCTAGGCAGCAATAATTCTATTGTCAACCAAAATGGCAATAACTTCACCGTGGATGGAGGAGCGACTTCAGGGAGCAGTTTATTTCATAGTTTTCAGGAATTTTCCGTCCCTAATGGGTCGGAGGTATTGTTCAATAACGTCCAGACTATAGAAAACATTATTACCCGGGTGACCGGAGGGACAATATCCGAGATAAACGGGCAAATAAGCGCAAATGGCAGCGCCAACCTATTTCTGCTCAATCCTGCAGGAGTTGTCTTTGGGGAAAATGCCAGCCTGAATATCGGCGGCTCTTTTCTGGCCAGTACGGCAGATAGCTTTCAGTTGTCCGATGGTAGTTTCTATAGCGCGACTAACCCAGAAGCGCCTCCCCTGCTAACGGTTAATATTCCTACAGGCTTGCAGTATGGCTCTAATCGGGGAGCGATCGTAAATCGCTCCCTAGTGCCCGGGGCAGACCCAGCGAATCCAGGCAGTACCACCAGAGCGGGACTGACAGTGCAGCCCGGAAGAACTTTAGCCCTGGTAGGCGGGGATACGCGCTTGGAGGGAGGAAATCTGAGTGTCCCTAGCGGGCGAGTGGAACTGGGCGGGGTGGGAGACAATGGTTTCGTCGGCCTGAGTCCAGTAGATAATGGTTTTGCTCTGAGCTACGACGCAGTGGAGAACTTCCGAGATGTAGAACTCTCTGGAGGAGCTTTACTTAATGCCACGGGACAAAGGAGTAGCGAGATTCAAATTCGGGCGCAAAATTTTCGCATCTTGCCCGGAGCTAGGATATACGCTCGCAATTTGGGAGACCAAGCGGGAGGCAATATTCTAATTAATGCTTCGGAACAGGTGGAGGCGATCGGTACCGGCAATTACGTTGTAGATACGGTTGTATTTTCCGATAGCAACTTTAGCAACCCCCTGGGACTGCCCACGGGCTTGTTTGCTGTAAGCTCGGGAACGGGAGCGGGAGGCAGCATCGAGATCGATAGCCGTCAAGTCAGCGCTCGGGATAGCGCTTTCATTGCCGCAGCCACCAGCGGAGCCGGTCGAGGGGGAGACTTGACAATTAACGCTTCTGAATCGGTACAAGCCAGCGCTGGTAGGATAGAGTCGGGTACAACTCTGGAGTCACTGGGAGACAGCGGCAACCTGACCGTCAATACGGGAAGCCTCATATTGCAAGAAGTGGGAATTCTCTTCGCTACCACTAGCGGAGCTGGTCGGGCAGGAGACCTAGTTATAAATGCGTCGAATTCCATAGAGCTAACAGGCACCGATCTGCTCTTTGCACAGCGATCCGATGGACTACCCATAGTGCTGAACAGTGCTTTGTTTGCGTCGACTTCTGGTTCTGGAGATGCTGGAGAAATGCGACTATCCACCCCGAGATTGATCCTCCGGGATGGTGCGTCTATAGCGCCCAACAGTAGTGGTCCCGGCCGCCCGGGAAACGCAATTATAACGGCTTCGGACATAGAACTAATAGGCACTTCTCCACCAGGAGCATTTGCTTTCCCCGCCTCGATTTTCCCCAGTGCTATAGATCCCTCGGCTACTACGGAGGGGGGAAATGCAACGATTGTTACAGAGAATTTGACCGTGCGCGACGGAGCAGTTATTGTAGCCCAGAATGCTGCGGTGGGGGGCGGTGGCAGCGTTGAGGTAGTGGCCGAGACTATTCTTTTGGACAATGCCGGCATTATAGTGGCGACCGCCTTCGGTCAAGGGGGTAATATCAGGCTACAGGCACGGGATATTATACTGCGGGGCAATAGCAATTTTTCTGCTACTGCCGGAGATGTTAGCAGTCCGGCAGGTCTGCTGCCTCCAGAAGCAGTAGCCTTTTTTGCACCCCTAGTAAGCGGAGTTGGCAATGGCGGCAATATCACGATTGAAACCGATAACTTGGTGGCTTTGGAAAATAGCGATATTGTTGCTAATGCCCAAGAAGGGGTTGGCGGCCGGGTGAGCATTACAGCGCGGGGCATCTTTGGTACTCAGTTTCGCGAAGAGCTGACGCCTATGAGCGACATTACTGCTACTTCTGCCCTCGGCCCTCAGTTCAACGGCATCGTCGAAATCAATACCCCGAACGAACCAGTCTCGCCAGAGAGGCTGCCCCAGCAAACGATCGGCCAGAGCGATCGCATTCTTACTGGCTGTGCGGCAGAGCAGGGCAATTCCTTTATCGTCACTGGGCGGGGTGGCTTGCCCGAAGACCCGGCCTCGGGACTGTTGGGTCGCCCCCTTTGGTGGGACAGTCGCAATCCGCTACCAATTGCCCGGGAAGCAACGAACGATCGTATTGCAGAAACGGAATCGATCCCATCTGCGGCCTCTTCCTCAAACAATAGTTCCGAGGCACCGGGATACTCTGCTCCTATTGTCGAAGCTACTGGCTGGCAGATGAATTCCCGGGGTGAAGTGGAGTTGGTAGCTCATGTTCCTACAGGGGCGCCCTGGTACAAACCGGCTCGCTGTCAGGATGTCGGACAAGAAGGGATTGTAAGCAGGGACTAAAATCGCGGCATATATTAATGACGCCTGCTTTTGCCGACATAGGACGGGCCTCTCGTATGTCGCCGAAGAGATATATATAGTGTGTAGGACCTCTGGTATGTCGCCGAAGATTTATATATATATAGTGTTTAGGGGCGAATGGCATTCGTAGCGCCTCTGGTATGTCGCCGAAGATTTATATATATAGGACTTACGCAACGGCACTACGGGGAGGGGCAATCCCCCCGCGATTGCCCCTACAATCCGCCAAATATGGATCTTTTGCGTAAGTCCTAATATATATAGTGTGTAGGGGCGAATGGCATTCGCCCTGCTTGGGCTCTCCGGAGCCTTTCATGTCGCGGGTAGCTACGCCTGCGCGCCGTGGAGCCCATAGCGCGAAACGCCCCTAAAGTTGCCATAAGAAAAGTTGCTGTCAATTTTACTGACGGGCCTATCGTATGTCGCCGAAGATATATAGATATAGTGCGTAGTGGAGTCCGGGAAATGCGGACACACAAAATTAAGACTGGCAGACCAGTAGGGGCGTTTCGCTGTCGCGACATGAAAGGCGGAGCCTTTGGATGGGCATATGGCATTCGCCCCTACACAAGCGAGGGGCGATCGCTCCTAAATTGCAAGTTATCAACTCCAATTTAAAAGCTTAGAATTTGTTTGCGAATATGCCTCCCCTATAAAGAAGAATTTATTTCTTAAAACACCTTAAAACTACTTTAGATTCTTATGGGTGAAAATACTTAGAAAGATGCTTTTAGCGAACATAGAAACGATTGGACTATTGGTAAATATAAATTTTTTTTACAAAATGGTTGCATTTTTAGAAAGGATGGATTACAGTAAAGCCGTCTGCGATTAAGGTAGCTGGAAGAAGCCTGTAACATTTATCAAGCTAAAACAAAATAATAAAGATTGAGAGACCTAGGAGCTAAACGATACCGATGGACAATTTAAGCTATAACATAAATCAGATCCTGTGATGCTTTGCACCAAACAATATGGGCTATAAAAAGCAATCTTTGTATCTAGAACAGCGATTTTCTCTAGGATCCCCTTAGAAAACGCAAACTTACAATTATTTAAGAAATGCTAAACTTAGATTCTTATAAAATACCTAGATAGAATAAAATCGGGATTTATTAAAGGAGATACCAGCCATAAGGTGATTCCCGATAGTCAGGATACCCGAGCGAACATCCTGGGAGGGGTTAGGGATGGGTAAGACTTGCGGAACCTAACCCCTCCCCTAGCTTTTAAGTATATGTCTTTTAGATTTGACGTCTGAGTTGGCAGATAGACCCTCGCAATAAGGTGTAGGGGCGACAGCATTCCCGAGATAACCCTGGTTATAAGAGAAATGTATTATACTGGAATGCTTCGCCCCAGAAAGCCCGGGAACCCACCGACAATATCAACAAGGTACTTTTAAGCAAGCGCCACCAAAAGCCACTACAAGCTAGGGGATAGCTCTTCGCTAAGATACCCCTAGATCGTTAAAGGCAACTTCAGAAAATATAAGAAAGAAAATATAAAAAAAGGGAAGCGTTCTTCTAAGGGGCGCTTCCCTTTTTTCGTGGTCTCTTACTTGAGGCAGATTGGCAGGAGAGTTGATTGGCTATCTGTAAAAAAGCCTTGCTTAAGAGGTGACCTTAGATGATTTATATCTAGCCGATATCATTTTTTGCTGGCAATTTTTTATAGGACCATTGCTGATATTTAGGTGAATATTTGTAAACTAATATAGTAAAATAAAATAATTGTATCTTATCAAAAAGCCAGAACCCAAGCAGGGCAAGGATATGGTCTAATTTTATATTCATTTAAGAAAATGAGGTTGAACTTTTAGGTATTTATGTGTATAGTATCAATGTGGGCGGTCGAGGGTACGAAGGAGTGAGGTTTAATGACACTCAAAGCAGTCCCAAAAACCGCAAGCAGAAGAGAAAAAAGTATCTAGGTAATGATTTCAAAACATACCGGCAGTATGTTTTGAAATCCAAGCCGAACACTCCCCTGTATCGATAGGGTTATTGAGCCCTTCTCTCCTCGCGTTACATCGCAAGCAGAAGAGAAGAAAATATCTAGGCAATGATTTCAAAACATACCGGCAGTATGTTATGAAATCCAACCCAAAAACTCCCCTGTATCGATAGGGGTTTTGACCCCTTCTCTCCTCGCCTTACTACGAAAAAAGGTTGTCTTATAAACAAGAAGAAGGTATCTGATTATGATCGCACAAAATGCAAGCCAAGTTAACAAAGTCGTCGGCCAACTAATAGCCAAAGCCTGGATGGATAATGAGTTCCAGCAACGCTTTGTTGCCAATACTGTGGAAGTTTTGCGGGAAGCAGGTTTGATGCTAGACGAGGCGGCTAAAGTAGTTGTCGTTCAAAATTATGGCGAAATGCCAGGGTTTCGTTTGGCTGCCGCCGGTGGTTATGAAATCAACCTGCCCCCTTTGTCTGGCGATTTAGGGCGAGAACGGCTTTATTCAGCTACGGCCAAAGATGGCGAGCAAATTGCCCCTACTTTATGCTGCTGTTGCTGATATAACCGGGCTGCAAGCATAAGCTTCAAGGATAGTGAAGAATCCTCACTTTTGAGCGATAAGCTCTCAGCTTTCAGCGAGGAGCTATTAGCTGAGAGCTTATTGATAAGGCTTCGACTCCGCTCAGCCCGAACGGTGGTGGTCGCTGAGAGCTTATTGATAAGGCTTCGACTCCGCTCAGCCCGAACGGTGGTGGTCGCTGAGAGCTTATTGATAAGGCTTCGACTCCGCTCAGCCCGAACGGTGGTGGTCGCTGAGAGCTTATTGATAAGGCTTCGACTCCGCTCAGCCCGAACGGTGGTGGTCGCTGAGAGCTTATTGATAAGGCTTCGACTCCGCTCAGCCCGAACGGTGGTGGTCGCTGAGAGCTTATTTATACGGCTCTACCGGACTTGCAAGTTAATAATGGGCTATGCCCCGGAAGGCAGGCTACGCCTACGACTCGGCGAGCGCCCGAACGGTGGCGATCGAAGAACGCTCTTGGACTGGTACTAAATTTTCTGCGCAAGTCCCCTAGCGGGTTTATTATGGAAAATTAGTTAGCTCCGGGCAATTGGCTAGCTTCCTACAGCTTGTCCGTGAAATGAGTTTTTACAGCGCTACAGTAGCAGTTTAATTTACTTATTTCGATACGACAGTTTGCTCTGTTACGATCGAGGCTATTTAGGAAATAAATTCAGCCTTGGCGAGCTTTTAGGCGATCGCAATAGTAAAGATACTCACTCGAACATCGCGAGCGATACCCCTTTTGGGTTAAGCAAATTGGAACCCCCTTTCAAGGGTATGTTATTTATAAGACTCCATAATACTCCTAAATGAGCGCAATCGGTGGGCTGCATGAGTTTCTGGGGCGAAGCATTCCAATAGAATAATTGTGATTTAAGAACAAAACCTATCTCGGGAATGCTGTCGCCCCTACGCCCTAAATCGATAATACCGAGCGTTGAATATCAAACCTAAAAAACATACCCTTGTAAGCCCCTAACCTCGCAAGAGGGGAAGGAAAAAAACTGCTTAATTTTAAAAATTTGACAGATTACTACGTTATCAGACCAGCAGGACTTACGCAAGTTTCTGGATTTAAAACTACATTTAAACTTTGGTGCTAGACTAGCAACCTACATAGGGAGTTTTTGCTTAAGTCCCGATCGGATTATCCTACATACATAGCTGATTGCTGCATTTACCAACCAACCATAAGAAAACAAAATGCTTACCAAACCAGAATTTAAAAGCCACCTTCACATAGAAGTTGTGGAATCTGTCGGCGTGTTCGTACTGATGGAATCAGAGTATTTTCTGCTCGCGGGTCGCGCCTACGAGTTATTGGCTCCTCTGATTGACGGCGATCGCACGGTCGAGCAAATCGTAGAGGAATTGCAAGAAAAAATATCCCCAGCAGAAATCTACTATGCTCTAATGACGATGAAGCAAGACGGTTACATCGTCGAAGCCTCCGACCTTATGCCTCCGCAGGTAGCCGCGATCGCCGACCTGTTAGGGGCAGACCGGATGGAGGCGCTCTATCAATTAAAAACGACAACAGTGGGGGTGAGGTCTTTTGGCGCGGTCGATCGCGAACCTTTGATGGCCAAGTTAAAATCTCTCGGTATCCAAGTAGAGGATTCTGGGGATATTGAGATAGTTTTAACCGACGATTATCTCCGAGAAGAACTGGCTGCCTACAACCAACAAGCCTTGGCAGCAAAGCACCCTTGGATGCTGGTAAAACCGACAGGCACAACCTTATGGATTGGGCCTATTTTCGTTCCCGAGAAAACTGGCTGTTGGGACTGTCTGGCGCAGCGGCTGCGAGGCAACCGTCCGGTAGAAAAGTTGATCCAGAAGAAAACAGGAATTGCCAAGGTCTTCCCCAACTCGACTTCTATCCTTCCCTCTCCCTCCCAAGCGGCTCTAGAGCAGGCAGCGATCGAGCTAGTGAAATGGATCGTGCAGCCGAAACTTAGCGAGTTGGAAGGGAAGTTGGTAACCCTAGATGCGATCGCTCTAAAAACTCAAAATCACTTTTTGGTCAAGCGGTCTCAATGTTCGAGTTGTTCGAGAGAGCCAGACCGCTCGACCCTTCGCCAACCAGCGCCCATAGTTCTCACCAGCCGCAAGAAAACTTTTACTGAAGATGGAGGGCATCGCACTTCTTCCCCAGAAGAAACTCTGCAGAAATACCAGCACCATGTCAGTCACCTAATTGGTGCAGTCAAGGAGCTGGAAAAATTTTCTCTCCCTTGCGAAGGGTTAATGCATTTGTATTACTCTGGCTATAACGCCTCCAAAATGGCAGACGATTTGTATTTCTTGCGACAAGGGGGCCGCAACTTCAGCGGTGGCAAAGGCAAGACCGACTTGCAAGCCAAGGCTAGCGCTCTTTGCGAAGCCCTGGAACGCTACTCCGCCTTGTTTCAGGGAGATGAAATCCGCTTTAAGGGTATTTACAAGGAAATGGGGGAGGGGGCTATCCACCCCAACTCTTGCATGAATTTTAGCGAAGAACAATATCGGACTCGCCTGGAATGGAACGATAATTCGGGGTATAGCTTGAACCAAACCAACGAACCTTTTGATGAAGAAGCAGAGATTGAATGGACGCCGGTTTGGTCGCTAACCAATCGAGCTTTTAAGTATCTACCGACCGCATTTTGCTACTTCGACTACCCCAGCTATCCGAAAGAGGTTTTCGGTACTGATTCTAATGGCAATGCAGCGGGCAATACCAAAGAAGAAGCGATTATCCAAGGATTTATGGAGGTGGTGGAGCGGGATAGTGTCGCTTTGTGGTGGTACAATCGGGTCAAGCGACCGGCAGTGGATTTAGATAGTTTTAACGAACCCTATTGCCAAGGACTAAAAAAATATTACCAAGATCTAAATCGCGAAGTTTGGGTGCTAGACTTAACCGGCGATTTTAATATTCCCGTTTTTGCAGCGCTTTCCCGTCGAGTAGATCGCCCCGTAGAAGATATTCTTTTTGGTTTTGGCGCTCATTTCGATGCGAAGATTGCCTTGCTGCGGGCGCTGACTGAGATGAACCAGCTCCTACCCTCGGTACCCCATCCAGGGAATGAGACCTATAAGAATTGGGAGCCGATCGCTACTTGTTGGTGGCAGACCGCAACCATAGAGAATCAGCCTTATCTGGTTCCCGATGAAAGCGTCCCTGCCAAGAAATACGAAGACTTTTCGCAGTTGGCAAGCGACGATTTATATGAAGATGTAATGACTTGCGTAGAACTGGCGAAAGAACAGGGAATGGAAATGCTCGTATTAGACCAGACTCGTCCCGATATTGGACTTAATGTAGTGAAGGTCATCGTGCCGGGAATGCGACATTTCTGGAAGCGCCTCGCACCGGGACGACTCTACGACGTGCCGGTAAAATTGGGCTGGCTCGATGCACCGCTGAAGGAAGAAGAACTCAATCCAATTCCGGTATTTTTCTAGAAAAGCGAATTGGCGAGAAGCGGTCAGCAAAAGCGTTGGTATCCGTAGGGTCGAACGGCCATTAGACCCTACAGCGTTTAATCGATATAGCGGTTCTCAAATAAATGTAATAAACGATAAAGTTGGGAAACGTAGAGGCGACAGCATCCCCAAGACCATCTCTGCTGTAAAACGGGTATTGTCACATTGGGATGCTTCGCCCCAGACACCTGACGTAAAGCCCGAGAAACGCTATAAGCTGAATCGAGAAGTAGGAAATGCAAAATATCCAGAAATGGAAGATATTGCGATCGCACTTTGTTTTGGACAACCAATGGTGCCGAGTCCGGCAAGACAGAATAGAATTACCTAACGGGGAGGCGATCGATGACTTCTTCATTAATGTCAGACCGGATATTGCCCTTGTTTTTGCCGTAACCAAAAATCGAGAAATCGTCTTTGTGCGCCAATATCGGCATGGGGTGGGGGAGATATTATTAGAGTTACCAGCCGGAGCCTTCGATCCAGAAATCGAGAATGCCGAGTCTGCGGCTATGCGGGAAATGAGGGAAGAAACCGGCTATGTTTGCCAAAAGCTAATTAAACTAGCGACCCTCCATGATAATCCAGTCAAGGACACCAATAAGATTCATCTATTTTTCGCCCAAGATGTCGAGAAATCGGGCGAGCAAATTCTAGATGCAACCGAAGAGATTGAAGTATTATTAGTCCCCGTGGCCGAAGTTACAAACAAAATATTGACTGGAGAGATTTGCGTCTCGGGAACTGTTGCAGCGGTGTTCTTAGGATTAAATTTTTTTAAGAATATAGGAGTCAGCAATTTGTAGGGGCGGTGCCCTTCCGCCCCTTTTCCTACGGGGCAACCACGGGGGGATTGCCCCTACGGGATTTATCGAACAGCTACGCGGATTTGATATAAGCAATTTGTAGGGGCGAATGGCATTCGCCCCTACAGGCGCTGGCAGGGGATTAAAATTTTGAATAATATAGGAGTCAGCAATTTGTAGGGGCGAATGGCATTCGCCCGGGCATTTCATGTCGCCTGTAGGGGCGAATGGCATTCGCCCGGGCATTTCATGTCGCCGCTGGCAGGGGATTGCTTAAACTGCTAAAAACTTTTGAATCACATCTTGGCTGAGTTCGCTAGTAGTTCCCGAAGCAACAATACCGCCCTTTTGCATGGCATAGTACCAATCGGCTTGGCGGACAAAGTGAAGGTGTTGTTCCACTAAAAGCACGGAAATGCCGGTGGCTTTAATAATCTGACGTACTGCAGATTCTATTTCTAGAATAATTGAGGGCTGGATGCCTTCGGTGGGTTCGTCGAGCAAAAGCAACCGAGGTTTTCCCATTAAAGCGCGGGCGATCGCCAGTTGCTGTTGCTGTCCGCCGCTCAAATCTCCTCCCATACGCGAAAGCATTGTTTTCAAAACGGGAAACAACTCAAAAATCTCCTCGCTAATTTCTTGCTTGCGGCTGTTGCTCCCCCTCGCCTCTAATCCCAAAAGTAGATTTTCCTTGACCGTCAAGCGCGGAATAATTTCTCTCCCTTGGGGCACATAGCCTATTCCCATCCGCGCCCGCTTATCCGTTGACTTATTGTTAATTATCTCGTCGGCCAAAGCTATAGTGCCCGTTCGGGGCTTCATCAAGCCCATAATCGTTTTCATCAGGGTAGTTTTGCCGACGCCATTGCGGCCAATAAGGCAAACCATTTTGCTGTCGGGAACGGTCATATCTACGTTCCGCAGAATATGACTCTCGCCGTAATATACATTTAGATTAGAAACCTTAAGCATCATCCTCCTCCGGCGCAGTTCCCAGATATACCTCAATCGTGCGCGGGTCATTTTGCACTTCTTCAATATTGCCTTCGCACAAGACCGACCCTTCATGCAAGACCGTGACCTTGCGGGCAATTTGGCGGACAAATTCCATATCGTGTTCGATAACCAAAATAGAATGACTTTCTGCCAAAGCCAAGAGCAACTCGCCAATATTATAAGTTTCTTCATCGGTCAAGCCAGCCACGGGTTCGTCAACTAGCAATAAGTCGGGAGATTGCGCTACTAGCATCCCAATTTCCAGGCGTTGCTTTTCCCCATGAGAGAGCAGGCCGGCGGGAATATTGGCTTTGTTCGGCAAACCAATTGTTTCTAGTAAGGCAGAAACTTGATGGCGTTGGGGGGCTGAGAGTTTTTTAAATAAAGTGGCAAATACATTTTTATTGGGGTTGCAGGATAGTTCTAAATTTTCCCGGGGGGTGAGATTTAGATAAACCCGAGGCGTCTGGAATTTTCTGCCAATGCCAAGGCGAGCTATTTGATGTTCCGAGAGAGCCCGCAGATTCCGACCCTTAAACATCACCCGCCCCTCAGTCGGCTGTACTTTGCCAGTGATGATATCCAGAAATGTGGTTTTGCCAGCGCCATTAGGACCAATAACTACCCGCAACTCTCCCTCGTCCATGCTGAAGTTGAGTTGATTGAGAGCTTTAAACCCGTCAAAACTAACGGTGAGATTTTCAATTTCTAAAATTTTTTCGGTCATTTTATTGTTTGGCAGGACTTACGCATTAACTCTTGCGTTCGGGGCGATCGCAGGGGGATTGCTTTCAAGGGAATGCTTTTTATAATCCTCTTTTTTTATGTTGTCGGTGGGGTTCATAGCTTTCTGGGGCGAAGCATTCCAATATAAAGGGTTTCTATTATAACAATAAGTTATAGCACTACACAGTAAGGTTAGGAGGGTTACAAAATGCCACAGCTTACGAAAGGCAAGGCTTTGGCCGATAGCTGAGAGCTGATAGCTGACCGCTCACTGCTATATCTCTGGAATGCTGTCGCCCCTACGCCGTCGATCCGCCTAGGGAACGCCAAATCTAAAAAACATACCCCGAGGTACGCAGAGGGATTGCTCCTACAAAACAATCTAGATATTCTGCGTAAGTTCTGTTTTGGGTCATGTTATAGATCTTATTAGGGATTTGCGCATAAATAAAGTACCAGTCCTTTTGACCACCACCGTTCGGGCGATCGCCTGTCGTAGGCGTAGCCTGCCCAAGGAGGGCATAGCCCTTGAATTGGTACATTATTAACTTGCAAGTCCCTTATGGCTCTTATTATGGATCTTCTATTTCTTGGCGATCGCGTTCTATGTCTGGATCTTCTTCTAGGCTGGGATAGGTGGCGAGCTTCTGGCGACGGCCGAATATTGCAAAGAGCTTTTGGAAGCCCCGATCGCGCAGCCAACCAACTATGCCATCGGGTACGAGCATAACCACGATTAAAAATAGCGCTCCTTGGAAAAATAGCCAGATTTCGGGAAATTGTTCGCTGAGAATGCTTTTGGCAAAGTTCACCAGTACCGCTCCTACTACAGCCCCGACTAAAGTTCCTCGGCCGCCTACAGCTACCCAAATTACCATTTCAATGGAAAAAGCAATATCCATTGCTTTTGGGGAGATGATGCCAGTTTGCACGGTAAATAGGGCTCCCGCTATTCCAGCCAAACCAGCGGAAATGGCAAAAACCAATACTTTATAAATTGTCGGGTCGTATCCCGAGAAGCGTACCCGGGGTTCGTCGTCGCGAATGGCAATCAAGAGTTTGCCAAAGCGTCCCCCAGCAAGCCATCGACATAGGGCGTAGGCAGCAGCCAGTAATATAACAGTAATAGAATAGAAGGCAAACTGGGTTTGGTTTGAGTTTACATCCGCTCCCAAAAGAGTGTTGTAGTTAGTCAGACCGTTAGTGCCGTTGATTAGTTTTTGCTGCCCGTTGAAAAAATTAAAGAAAACGACGGTGCTGGCTTGGGTGAGGATGGCAAAGTACACTCCTCGGATGCGGTTGCGAAAAACCAGAAATCCGAATAAGGCTGCGATCGCTCCTGGAATTAGCACCATTGCTAAGACCGTAAAGCCGAAGGAGCCAAAAGGTTTCCAAAACCAGGGCAGCTCTGTCACCCCATACAGGGGCATAAATTCCGGTATCTTGCTGGTTGCATCTGGGGGAAATTGCAAGGACAGGTGCATTCCCAAGGCATAGCCGCCAAGGGCAAAAAATATCCCGTGCCCGAGACTGAGCATACCAGTGTAGCCCCAGATCAGGTCAATTCCCAAGGCAACAATGGCAAGAGCCAAGAATCGCCCGAGCAAGTTGAGGCGAAAGTCTGACAATAAGGCGGGCATTACTAAAATAAGAATTAGAGCGATCGCCGCTACCGCTATCCCTTCTATTAATAGTCGTCGCCTTTGTCGGCTTTTAGCTAAGCTAAGTCGTTCCCCTTCTTTGGTTTCTGGAGTTGCTTCCACTGTCATCGGCACTTTCTCCCTATCACTTTGCATTTCTCGCGATCGCCTTCCCAGCTTAGGCGACTCCCAAACTAGGGTGTAGGGTGTGGGGTGTGGGGTGTGAGGAAAGAGAGATGAGGGAGAGGGGGAGGAGAATATTCTGCGCTTTCTTCCTACACTTCCCACACCTCCCACACCTCCCACACTTCCTACACCCTACACCCTACACCCTAGGCGGCCCCACACCCTATTTTATCCCTCTACCGTGCGGCCTTTTTGCGGAAACATCCCTGCCGGACGCACCTGCAAAAAGGCGATAATCAGGGCAAACACCATTACCTTAGCCATGCTGGTGGTAGCAAAGAAATTGAAAAAATCGGCCAAAGGCTTAATATTGGCTACGAGCAATGCGATCGTCCCGGAACCGAGTAAATAATTGACCGTTCCTATCGTCCCTGCTGCCACAATAGTTCCAACTATTTTACCAACACCGCCGACCACAACAACCATAAACGCATCTACAATATAACTTTGACCCGTATTGGGGCTGACGGAACCGAGCAAACTAATCGCACAACCGGCAATTCCGGCCAAACCGGAACCCAGAGCAAAGGTTAGAGCATCGACCTTATCCGTGGGAATTCCCAAGCAAGCGCTCATACTGCGATTCTGAGTCACGGATCTAATTCGCAATCCCCAAGCAGAACGGTTCAAAAAAAGATAAATGCCGATTACGCAAAGAATCGTCAATACCATAATAAATAAGCGGGTATAAGACAATTGCAAATTTCCCGGCAGTTGCATCCCTCCCCGCAGCCACTTGGGCGCAGTCACGTCAACCCCCTGCGCCCCAAACCAAGGCTTAGTAATAGCTAATTTAAAAATTTGTCCCAAAACAGCGGCCGCAGTCCAGGCAATCCCCAAAGACAAAGGCAACATCACCGGCACCAGCCAGGGACGAAGGGGATCTATTTGCTCTCCAGCAGAATCGCTCATCTTCTTTGCTCGCCAGACTTTAATTAGTCTTACTCCGCCAAAGAACAAAAGACAAAACAGGGCGATTCCAATCGTCAGTTGCCAACTTATGCTGCGTACTAGCTGTTGCAAAATCAGGCTAACGCCCCAAGTGGCTAATAGGGTTTCTAAAGGGCGACCGTACAAATAGCGAATTACCCCCCGCTCCAAAATCAAGCCGACCCCAGCGGTTACCAGGAAAGCTGCTGGCAGAGCAAATATAATATAAAACTCCAACCAATTGTCTCCCAACATTTTGAAGCCACTTTGCACCACAAAAGTGGTATAGGCTCCCAGCATCATCAGCTCGCCGTGAGCGGTATTAATCACTCCCATCAGCCCGAAAATAATCCCGAGCCCTAGAGCTGCGATTAACAATACTGCGCCAATACTCAGACCATTAAATAAACTATCTAAGAATAACATTTTTTCTAGGTTTTGTCGGATTAGGATGTGGGGTGTGGGGTGTAGGGAAGATTCCTGCTATTTTTCCGCGAAGCATTTCACTTTTAGCATTTCACTTTTGCAATAGATTGGGTTTCGTTGATGGCGGGTTCAACCTACATCGCGAACAAAATCGAATTACAAAATTGAAATGCTCCCCATCCTGCCAATCTGCTAGCAATTTGCTACCAATTTTTACATACGCTGCAGCGCACCCTACTCAAAACTATAGGTTAGGTGCGCGGCAACCTAACAGGACTTACGCATGGGCTCTACACATAGGGGCGATCGCGGGGGGATTGCCCCTACAAATACTAGATATAGATATTTTGCGTAAGTCCTGCCTAACTCGCTCAAAATAATTTAAACCTCAAAACTCACAAGCGCTCGAACTTAAAACTTTACAGTATGCTTAGGTTATTTCCGATAATAAAGATACCCTATCTAAAATCACTTTCGATCCCCATCTTGGGAGAGGTTAGGGGTGGGTAAAACTTGCGTAACCCACCTCTAGCCCCTCCCAGGAGGGTAACTTAAATTTCCTCGGCACTTTCTTTCCCAGAAGTCCCTTATGACGTCTTGTACTTGCCGCCCTTACTTGGGTCAGACCAGTCGCAAGCATAGCCCTTAGTTTCTTTAACGTATTGATTCCAAGGAATAGGGGGAACTGCTTTCTCTGTGGAGTCAACGATTTCAAAGAGACCGTCATCTCGAACTTCGCCAATACGCACCACCTTCGCCAAATGGTGGTTATTCTCCAAAGTCACCTTACCTTCTGGCGCGTCAAAAGTCTGACCCAATGCTGCTGCGCGAACTTTTTCGAGATCGTCAGCCGTTCCTGCTTTTTCCGCTGCCTGCTTCCAGAGATACACCATAATGTAGGCGGCTTCCATTGGGTCGTTAGTCACTCTATCTTTGCCATACTTTTCCTTAAAGGCTTTGACAAATTTTTGGTTAGCGGGGGTATCGACAGTTTGGAAATAGTTCCAAGCAGCATAATGTCCCTTGAGATACTCGGTGCCGATCGCCTTTACTTCTTCTTCGGCAATACTAACTGACATAGTGGGATATTTATCTGGCCCCAATCCAGCCCCTTGTAGCTGCTTAAAGAAAGCTACATTACTATCGCCATTAAGAGTATTGAATATAACGCCTCCATTAGGTAGAGCCGCTTTTATTTTACTAATAATTGGCAATACTTCCGTATCCCCTAGAGCCAAGTAATCTTCTCCCACGGTTTCGCCGCCATTCGCTTCTAGCTGAGCCTTGATAATGGTGTTTGCGGTACGGGGGAAAACATAGTCAGACCCAACTAAGAAAAATTGTTTGCCTTTATTTTTCAAAAGCCAGTCAACAGCAGGCTCGATTTGCTGGTTTGGTGCAGCCCCGGTGTAGAAAATATTATTCGAGCATTCTTGACCCTCGTATTGAACCGGATACCAGAGCATATGTTTTTTTGACTCAAACACCGGCAGGACTGCTTTGCGGCTGGCAGAAGTCCAGCAGCCAAAAACAGTGACCACTTTATCTTGGTCAATTAGTTTTCTAGCTTTCTCGGCAAAAGTTGGCCAATCTGAGGCTCCATCTTCCACAACCGGGATAATTTTCTTGCCTAGAACGCCACCCGCTTGGTTGATTTCATCAATAGCCAACATTTCGGCATCAACCACACTTTTTTCACTAATTGCCATCGTACCGCTGGTGGAATGCAGGATACCTACTTTTATCCCATCTTCTCCGCCTCCATTTTGTGCGCCAGTCTCTTTCCCGTCACTCTCGGGTCCAGGACTGCTACAAGCTTTCAGCAGAAGGCTTGCGCCCAAAGAGGCAGATCCATACAACAGAAATTTACGGCGATTAAATTCTCCTGACATCTTTATTTTCTCCTTTACATATTAGGTTTGCAACAACAATAATTTACCCATTGCATGGGATACTAAGGGGATACTATTGCAATTATTTGTATCTTTCGATACAGAAAAGATATCTTTTGACAAGCTCCCATTATATTTGGCTATTCTGCTCCAGAACTATAAAGAGCGATCGCTGCTCTTGTGAAAACTATGCACCTTAGAACTGAGCAGTTTGACAACAGCTAGGTAACGCTATAAGCGACATAGTTTTGCTTTTGGCGCTGGCGATATCGAACATTGCTCCTCCTAAGATTATTCGATAATTTTTACGTTTGTTTGTAGCAAATAGTACAGACCTTGCCAAAATAAGGGCTAAATTTTAAGATACGCTTAACCTTTCATTAAGTAAACGCGGTAAGCTTGGGAGCAGTCAGCAGTCAGCAGTCAGCGGTCAGCTTGGGAGTGGTCGGCTGTCAGCGATCGGCGGTCGGTGCGTCAGCAGTCAGCGGTCGGTGCGTCAGCGGTCAGGTTGGCAGCGGGTCGGCAAACCCTGTCGCTTTGGCAATACCTTCGCCAAAATGCAAAACCCCCTTATTTGTAGGGAGCGGCTCGCGAACCAACCCCAAAAATGCCTGTTCGTCGGCCGACGCTCGATCCCCCCAACCCCCCTTAAAAAGGGGGGCTAAGCTCTGAATCTCTCTGAAGCCCCCCTTTTTAAGGGGGGTTGGGGGGATCGTCCCCTGGGTCAAAATGGCGAAGGTATTATTTGGGCGATCGCCTTTTCTGAAGTGTTCGGCGATCGCGCGCATTGGCAGCTAAAAGCTGACCGCTGAAGGCTGACCGCTGAAGGCTGACCGCTGAAGGCTGACCGCTGAAGGCTGACCGCTGACAGCTGACCGCTGAAGGCTGACCGCTGAAAGCTGACCGCTGACAGCTTTCAGCTAAAAGCAAATATTTAGGTGTGAGGAAAAGAAAAACGATGTCAAGAATTTTATTGCAAGGTTTAAAACTATTTCCAGCAGCAATTGGCGCTGCATTGCTAGTTGCAAATCCAGCACTAGCCCAGCAACCGACTCTCGCCCTGCAAGAGAGCGACCCTTTCTTTGAGGTTAATTCCGTTGACGAACTGAGCGACGTGCGACCTACCGACTGGGCCTACAGCGCCCTGCAAGGGCTGGCAGAGCGCTACGGTTGTCTGTTGGGCTATCGGGATGGCACCTATCGCGGTAACCGGGCCCTGACTCGCTACGAGTTCGCCGCAGGCTTAGATTTATGCATGAACGTGATGCAGACTCTAATTGAGGAAGCTACCTCTGAAATTGGCTCCGGCGATTTAGATATTTTGGCTCGCCTGCAAGAAGAGTTTGCCGCCGAACTGGGCACCCTGCGAGCCCGGGTTGACGGCCTGGAAGTACGGACCGCCGAGCTAGAAGCCAATCAGTTCTCTACTACCACTAAGCTTCAAGGGGAAGCGGTATTTAGCTTGAGCGACAGTTTTGGCGGAGATGGCGGAACTGGCGACGATAACTCCCAACCTGTTTTCCAAAACCGAGTTCGTTTGGCTTTCGTCAGCAGCTTCACTGGTCAAGATGCCTTATATACCCGTCTCGATACCGGGAATGCAGCAACTTTAGATGGTATCGACCAAGGAGCTTTTACCTATAGCTTCGATAACGGAAATCAGATCGATTTGGGTTGGCTGGCTTATTATTTCCCGATTGGAGATAAAATCCAAGTCTATCTCCCCGCTGCTTTTCCCCTGCACGTCGATTATGTGCCCAGCATCAGCCCCCATTTTGATAGCTTTACGGGAGCCACTGGTACTATTTCCAGCTTTGGGGAGTCTAGTCCTATCTATAAAATTGGTCTAGCTGCGGGAGCCGGCATCGGAGTTAACTATGCCGCCTCGGAGGATTTGATGTTTTCCGTAGGCTATTTGGGCGGAAATTCAGCTTCTGCTACCCCCCAAAATGGTTTGTTTAATGGCGAATATTCTGCTCTGGGACAAATTACCTGGACGCCGGGAGATAAGTTTCAGTTAGGTCTGACTTACGTTAATGCCTATTTCAATGATTTCGATGACGGTAACGCTATCTTTGATTTGGGCGTTGGTACGGCTAATGCCCGAGCGCCTTTTGATTCGGCAACCATTACTAATTCCTATGGGGTGGCGGCATCTTACGAAGTCAGCCCGAGCGTAGTGGCTAATGCTTATTTCGGCTATACTGATGCCGAACAAGAGACGGGAGGCAATCAAGATGCAGAAATCTGGTACTATGCTGCGGGTCTTGCTTTTCCAGACTTAGGCAGTAACGGCAGTCTGGGCGGTCTTTTGGTAGGAGCCGAGCCTTATGTTGGCGGCGTTGACGATGCGGCTCTTCATATTGAGGGTTTCTATAAGTATCAGATGAGTGAAAATATTTCCATTACCCCCGGTTTGATTTGGATTGGGGCTCCCAATGGCGATAAGGATAATGATGGTGTGCTTCTGGGCGTTCTGAGAACTACCTTTACTTTCTAACCGGAAATCTCCGGTTGGTTTGGGGCGGGCACGGGGGCACCGCCCCTACAGTATTTATGTGTAATTAACCGGATTTGATATTATTCTTAAGATTAGCAAATATAGCACTACCGATTAAAGGAACGGACAGTTACAAAATGCAAAGAGTGCGTATGGCAGGACTTTACCTGACTGCTGAGCAGTGACAGCTAATCGCTTACTGCATTATCAAGCAAGGGCGTCAAGTTTAAAATTCTTCGTCGTTAAAAACAGGAGGCCACAGCTCGCCGATCGGTAATTCCCAACCGGGAAACAGTTCGGGGATGGTCAAAATATCTTCGTTTTCTAGTACGATTGGTTCGCCGATCGCCCGATAAACGGTAACGGTCAACTCGTCGGGGTCGATGAGGATGCCTATTGTAGCTCCCAATTCTACAAAATTCTCAAGCTTCTCTTTTAGCGGCTTTATGCGGTCGCTTTGGGATTTAATTTCCACCACCAAGTCCGGCACTAACTCAGCAAAGTAACGGACGCTTTGTTTCAGGCGGGAGGCTCGGACAAAAGAAACATCTGGGGCTTTGAGATTGCGATCGCTCAGGATGAAGCCGCCAGCGGAGTCAAATATTCTTCCCAAACGGCGAGGACTGACCCAGGCAAAAAGAAAGGCAATGAAGCGAGTACCAATTTCGCTAGATACGATGTCTGATGGTCCCACAATCTTAATTGTCCCGTTTTCCAACTCTAAGTTGTAATCTAAACCCGCTTCAGAGAGGGTGCTTTGCACTCGATCTAAGTGTTCAACTGTCATCAGAGACATTCTTCTAGACCTCCTGTAGAATTCGAGGTTATGTCAAATCCGGTTAATTACTAACAAATGTAGGGGCAATCCCCCTGTGGTTGCCCCGGTTGGTATGGGTTGGTATGGGGCGCTCTCGGGGCGGGCACGGGGGCACCGCCCCTACAGATCCTGCGACTGTTTAACCGGATTCGAGGTTATGTTTATAGTAATATCAAATCAGGTTAATTAACCTAAACAGTCACAGTATATGTAGGGTCCCCCGGTAGCGCCCCGGCCGCCCCTACGGTATTTATGGGGTAATTAGCCGCCAATATAGCATTACCGATTAAGGTGTTTGACAGTTACAAATGTCTCTATTGCGAAGAATCGCAGGACTTTAGCTGACTGCTGAATGCAGCAGAGCTGACCGCTTACTGCTATATTTGTGGCTCGCTGCAAATATTTGGGCCGGGTAACGGTCAAGGTCGATCGCGATTGACCTTGACCGTTACCTTTGGTAAAATTGCAAAAACTGCAAAAGGTGCAGAAATTTCCAAAAATTTCTGCCTCCAATGTTGAAATTCGAGCAAAGCTTTGCTAATATGGGTTTATGCCTCTCTAGAGGGAGGTATGAAAAAGGGGCCACGGCTGCTAACCGTGACCCGGGAAAAGAGACAAACGTAAAAAAAAGAGAGGAGGTGTTTTCGCTCAAAAAATTTCTCCCTGAAAAACCGACGCTGTTAGGGGTAAGCCAATGACTCTGGGCAAGTAGTCGATTGGCTTGCTCCAATGCAGCGCCAGATGGGAAGCCCACCCAAAACAACGCTGACGGGGCCGCGTAAGCGACAGCGGGTGGGCTTCCTATGGGAGAAATTCACTCTAGTTTTCACCACTGGCCTTAATAAGGGGCAGAGTAGCCGAGGGGCCGAGGGGCCAAGGAGCAGAGGAGGCCGAGAGGCATCGTTCTTCCTGCGCTCCCTGCGCTTTCTGCGCTTCCTGCGCTCTCTGCGCCGCGAACGATCGCGGGCTATCGTTCGCGGACGATCGCGATCGCTTGGAATGCGCTGCCGCAAACGATCGCGACGCGCCAACGCGGCTATTTGCACCAGGGAGGAAACTGGGCGTAGCACCTCCTTGCTTTTTGTAGATTCTACAACGACTTGCTTTGTTTTGCATCCGCTCTCCGACGGAGGGATAACGGCCCCCCGTGAAGTGAAAAGTCAAAAGTCATGCATTCAAAATTCCCTCCTGAGCCTTGAGGCAAAAGCATTTTGAATGAGTGCATTTTGCATTTTTACTTTTGACTTTTTATATCATGTCAGTTTGAATGCCCCAAAAAAAGTCAATTTCTGCGTAGGACGGGCGTCCCGCCTGTCCCAAAGAGCCCCAAGGACAGGCGGGACGGGAGCATTTCAATTTTGCAAGGGATACATAGCAATGTAGGTTGGGCTCGGGAACGAAACCCAACAATAGCGACAGTTTTGTTGGGTTTCGTTCCTCAACCGCTCCCTACTACTTACAAAAGTGAAATGCTGTCCCAAAGAGCCCCAAGGAAAGGCGGGACGCCCGTCCTACGGGAGATTCTAATTTTTTTTTGTGGGTATTTAACCTGACTTGATATTACTTATTACCTTGAGAATTTTGAATTGCGGTAAGCCTAAACTTTTGAGTGGAAACTGACTAATTTTTTTTTCGGTTTTAACTTATCAGAGTTTGTAGATTGTCTCATATCAAATCCGCTGCCGCTGTTCCATAAAATACCCTAGGGGCGGGAGCCAATGCCTGCCCCGGCCGCCCCAGACCAACCGGGGCGGCCGGGGCAGTCCCGACAATTTTAATTAATAAAGTTTTCCCGACACCCCACACCCTACACCCCATACCCTAAGTTAGGAGTGGGTTGCGCAAGTTTTACCCACCCACACCGCCCGCAAGAGGGGAACTAGGAATTAGCAATCTATTGAGTCTAAAGAGATTGAGTCTAAAGAGATTGAGCCCTCAACCAGGCGATCGGTATAGATACTAGCTTGCGAACTTTGGGGACAAAAGCTCTTCGGCTAAACACGTCGTATTGATTGCGTTCTATTGCATCGAGAATTTTACTATAAATAATAGTAGAAGCCCAAACAGGCCAGCGAGCATCGAGGCTAAGGGAGCTAATTCCTTTTTCTGCCTGGACGTATAAATTGCGAGCCCGTTGAATTTGAAATTGCATCAAGGCTCGCCAACGGTCATCGACTACGCCATTTAATAAATCTTGCTCGGTATAGTCAAAAAGAGCTAGCTCTTCAAGGGGCAAGTAGATGCGACCGCGACGAGCATCTTCGCCAACATCGCGCAAGATATTGGTGAGCTGGTTGGCTATGCCCAGAGTTATTGCTTTTTGGGCGGGATATTCCAGTTCTTCGCTGCTTTGCCAGGGAACTTGTTTGGACGAAGTCTCTACTCCCATCACCGGCATCGACATCAATCCGACTGTACCAGCGACCCGATAGCAGTATAGATTTAGCTCCTCAAAGGTGTCGTAGCGGCTGCGGTCGAGATCCATACGCTGACCGGCAATCATGTCTCGAAACGGCTGAATGTCGAGGTCAAAGCGTTTGATGGTATCGACCAAAGCAACATCGCTGTCTTCGAGAGGATGGCCGGAGAAAATTGATTCTAGCTGGTTTTCCCAGCGATCTAGAGTTTCCGTTGTCGTCAAACGGGCTCTTGGTCCATCTACCAGTTCGTCCGTGCGGCGGCACCAAGTGTAAATAGCCCAAATTGCCCGACGTTTCGGCATTGGCATCAGCAGGGTGCCGAGATAAAAGGTCTTGGCGTAAGCTGCTGTCACCTCACGACACAGCTCGTAGGCGTCCTCTAAGGATGCCAGGTTTTTCATGCTAGGGAGTTTAGACAATTGCAGCATTGATTGCAAGCAGGGAGGGTAGAGACTATCGGCTATCGGCTATCGGTCTATTTTTGGCTTTCCCCAGAGGGATAGCAGGAACGATATTTTCGGAATTCCAAGAAATAAATTACAAAACTCGTAGGACGAGCGTCCCGCCCGTCCGGCCAGATAGACAGGCGGGACGCCCGTCCTACGGGGAAGCTCGGCAGAGATATTTATTTGGAAATCCCTTAAGGCGATCGATTGGATTTAATTTGGTCCGACCCCAGCTTTAGGGACGAGGGCACAGTCAATTTCGAGTTAAGAGCTAACCACTGGCAGAAGGGGGGCTCCCTGTGGGGGTTAGGGGATTCCAAGAAATAAATTACCCAATTCGTAGGACGGGACCAGCGAGAAGTCCCAGCCCCAGGACAGGCGGGACGCCCGTCCTACAGGGAAACGATGGAGAAATATTTATTTGGAAATCCCTTAGTTATCCGCCAACGGCCAAGGTACTCTGGTCTCCCGAGTCAAAATAGCTCGCGATCGCCTGCGCAGTCAGCTTACCAGAAAGTACGGCACCTTCCATACTTGCGAGATAGCGTTGCATGGTGTAGTCGCCGGTCAAGAAAAAGTTGGCAATGGGCGTGACTTGCGACGGACGGCATAGTTGGCGTCCTGGAGTTGCCTTATAAACCGAGCGGGGGGTTTTGACTATATGGTATTTGAGCAATTGTGCCGGAGATTTGCCGCTAAAGTGGTCTGGAAATAGTTTTTCCAATTCCGCCATTGTCGCTTCGACTATTTCTTCGTCGGATTTGCCAATCCAGTCTTTGGCCGGAGCCAGTACGAGTTCGAGCATGGAGCGATCGCTATTTTCATAGGCCCGGCAGGTGTTGCTCATGTCGGCATAAACGCTCAACAGAGGCGATCGCGAAAAGAGCAGGTGATCTATATCCGTCAGCTTGCAGTCAAACCATAAATGTACGTTAATCACTGGCACTCCTTCCAATCCCTCTAGCTTTTGGAAATATTCCATCTCCCGCCATTCGGGGGGCAGCATCAGCTTTAAGGGATCTACCGGCATCGCCGAAACATAGGCATCTGCCTCGATTACTCGATCGGAGGAGCCATCGGCCCCGCGCACCAAAAATCCGCTCACGGGATTTTTGCTAGGATTATTCTCGTCGAGTAAAAACTTTTTAACCGGAGCCAATAAGCGCACTTCCCCGCCTCCAGCAGTAATGCGATCGACTAGGGGCTGGCAGAGTCGTTCCGTGGGGGACCCGTCCAAGAAGGCCATTTTGGAGCCGCTTTTCTCTTGTAGGAAGCGGTTGAGCGCCGTCAGCAAGACTGTGGCGGAGATTTCATCGGGGTTGATAAAGTTCAGTGCCTTGGACATGGCGATGAAAACTTCTTTTTCCACTCTTGGGGGAATTTTGTGTTTTTCCAGCCATTGGGAAAAAGAATACTTATCCTGTTCTTCTACATATTTCTGCCCCTGGATCATCGCCGGAATCAGACCGATGCCGAAGCGAATCTTGTCCGACCAGGCCAGCATGTCGTTGTTGCGCAGAATGGCCATGACACCGTTGAAGGGAGCCGGAAGGTCGGGAAAGTCAAACCGAGAGTATGTGCCCGGGCTTTCCGGCTGGTTGAAGATCATGGAATGTTCTTTCCACTGGAGCCTATCTTCTATGTCCAATTCCTTGAAGAGTTGCAGCATATTCGGGTAGGCACCGAAGAAGATATGCAAACCAGTTTCGTACCAGTCTCCGTCAGAGTCCTTCCACGCTGCTACTTTGCCTCCAAGTACGTCCCGACGTTCTAGGACTATGGGGACGTGACCGAGGTCCGTGAGATATTTCGCGCAGGAAAGTCCTGCTAAACCTGCTCCGGCGATCGCTACTCGCATATTATGCTACTGCCCTTGCTGACTGCTGTGGTTTCAATAGTTCGATCGCATTATATTTTACAATCCTTTACATTTTCACGCCAAACTCTCATCCATGTCGAGATTTTTTTCATAAAGGGTCAATAATTAAAGGGCCTCTGGGGGTGTGGGGTGTGGGGTGTAGGGTGTGGGGGCGTAGGGGCGACAGCATTCCCGAGACAACCTTTGCTAATAGAGTAAAAACAATTGTATTGGAATGCTTCGCCCAGAAACCCATGCAACAAAGGCGATCGCCCGGTATCGAGTATCGATTTGAGAGCGTAGGGTGCGTAGGGGGGTGCGTAGGGGCGACAGCATTCCCGAGATAACCTTTGCTAATAGAGTAAAAATTATTGTATTGGAATGCTTCGCCCAGAAACCCATGCAACAAGAGCGATCGCCCTCGGGGTACGCAAGATCGCCTCAAATTTGGAGTTGCCAGTGAGGGGCATAAGTGTCTGGGGCGAAGCATTCCAATTCATAAGTTTATTCAAAAGCAAAGGTTGTCTCGGGAATGCTGTCGCCCCTACGGTCCCTACGGCTTATTTCGAGGATTCGTCGTGGTATCGAGGACGCGACCCTGGGCTTAGGGGGCCTAGAATGCGTAGGGCGTGTAAGGTGCGTAGGGGCGACAGCATTCCCGTATCGGACCTTTGCGCTTTAGAGCAAAATTGTTGTATTGGAATGCTTCGCCCAGAAACCCATGCAACAAAGGCGATCGCCTTCCGGGTACGCAGCCCACGATCGCCTCAAATTTGGAGTTGCCAGTGAGGGGCATAAGTGTCTGGGGCCCGCGCATTCCAATTCATAAGTGAGCGTCAAAAGCAAAGGTTGTCTCGGGAATGCTGTCGCCCCTACGGTCCCTACGGCTTATTTCGAGGATTCGTCGTGCTATCGAGAACGCGACCCTGGGCGTAGGGGGCCTAGAATGCGTAGGGCGTGTAAGGTGCGTAGGGGCGACAGCATTCCCGTATCGGACCTTTGCGCTTTAGAGCAAAATTGTTGTATTGGAATGCTTCGCCCAGAAACCCATGCAACAAAGGCGATCGCCCTCCGGGTACGCAAGAGCGCCTCAAATTTGGAGTTGCCAGTGAGGGGCATAAGTGTCTGGGGCCCGCGCATTCCAATTCATAAGTGAGCGTCAAAAGCAAAGGTTGTCTCGGGAATGCTGTCGCCCCTACGGTCCCTACGGCTTATTTCGAGGATTCGTCGTGCTATCGAGAACGCGACCCTGGGCGTAGGGGACCTAGAATGCGTAGGGCGTGTAAGGTGCGTAGGGGCGACAGCATTCCCGTATCGGACCTTTGCGCTTTAGAGCAAAATTGTTGTATTGGAATGCTTCGCCCAGAAACCCATGCAACAAGAGCGATCGCCCTCGGGGTACGCAAGAGCGCCTCAAATTTGGAGTTGCCAGTGAGGGGCATAAGTGTCTGGGGCCCGCGCATTCCAATTCATAAGTGAGCGTCAAAAGCAAAGGTTGTCTCGGGAATGCTGTCGCCCCTACGGTCCCTACGGCTTATTTCGAGGATTCGTCGTGCTATCGAGAACGCGACCCTGGGCGTAGGGGACCTAGAATGCGTAGGGCGTGTAAGGTGCGTAGGGGCGACAGCATTCCCGTATCGGACCTTTGCGCTTTAGAGCAAAATTGTTGTATTGGAATGCTTCGCCCAGAAACCCATGCAACAAGAGCGATCGCCCTCCGGGTACGCAAGAGCGCCTCAAATTTGGAGTTGCCAGTGAGGGGCATAAGTGTCTGGGGCCCGCGCATTCCAATTCATAAGTTTATTCAAAAGCAAAGGTTGTCTCGGGAATGCTGTCGCCCCTACGGTCCCTACGGCTTATTTCGAGGATTCGTCGTGCTATCGAGAACGCGACCCTGGGCGTAGGGGACCTAGAATGCGTAGGGCGTGTAAGGTGCGTAGGGGCGACAGCATTCCCGTATCGGACCTTTGCGCTTTAGAGCAAAATTGTTGTATTGGAATGCTTCGCCCAGAAACCCATGCAACAAAGGCGATCG
>JAAHFN010000139.1 GCA_010672965.1 Oscillatoria sp. SIO1A7 | reverse complement strand
GTTTGGGGTGTATGGTGTGGGGTGTAGGGTGTGGGGTGTAGGGTGTGGGGTGTAGGGTGTGGGGTTTGGGGTGTAGGGTTTGGGGTGTAGGGTGTGGGGTGTAGGGTGTGGGGTGTAGGGTGTAGGGTTTGGGGTGTAGGGTGTAGGGTGTGGAGTGTGGGAACTGTGGGTTCCGCGACATCGGCTACCAATCCGCTGTCACCATCGGCTACCAATCCGCTGCCACCATCCGCTCCATCCGTTACCAATCCGCTGCCACCATCCGCTACCAATCCGCTGCCACCATCCGCTACCAATCCGCTGTCACCATCCGCTCCATCCGTTACCAATCCGCTGCCACCATCCGCTACAAATCCGCTGCCACCATCCGCTCCATCCGTTACCAATCCGCTGCCACCATCCGTTACATCCGCTACAAATCCGCTGCCACCATCGGCTACAAATCCGCTGCCACCATCGGCTACAAATCCGCTGCCACCATCGGCTACAAATCCGCTGCCACCATCCGCTGCCAATCCGCTGCCACCATCCGCTCCATCCGCTACCAATCCGCTGTCACCATCCGCTACAAATCCGCTGCCACCATCGGCTGCCAATCCGCTGCCACCATCCGCTGCTAACTTCCAAATCTGCCCGCCAAGCAAAGCAACTATCTGGGCGACTAAAGCCAGGATAAAAAAATAGTGAATGTATAGTCCCAGAGTATTGATCGCTACCCAGCCCAACCAGACTTTGCGCCTAACTCGTCGTCTTTTATCTAGGTCTATCTGGATTTTGATTAGCGACAAAAGTGCTAGGGCAATTAACAATAGAGGTAAGGTGTAGTGGCGCGCTTCTTGAGAAAGGTAAGTGGCGAAGGGAGAAACGGCCATAAGTGCAGCGGCTGCCAGACCCGTGGCGGGGGAAAAGGCAACACGACCCAGGCCGTAGATAGCTGCGATCGCGCCAGTTCCAAATAATGCTGGCATAGCTCGGAGCTTCCAGGCCAAGTCTTGGAAGTCCGACGGCTCCCCGACCCATTGCAGCCATCGGTGCAGGGAGCAAAAAAATAGCGGCGGATGAGTAGATTGAACCGCCAATGTCCCAGCGATTTCCCTACAACTGGTTTCGGCTTTTAATGTAAAGATTGCTGCCAACTGCTCCAAGGAAAAGACTTTATCTAGAGGAATGTCGTTAAAGCTCCGTCCCAAACTAAACAAAGCGGTAATTATTTCATCGAGCCATAGGGGCTTTGAGTCGAGCAGGGCGAATCGCAGGACGGCTCCCAAGGCTAGGATGAAAACGAGCCATAAATAATGTTGGCGAATTCGCATTACTGTCGTATTAGTTTAAATTTTTCCATGAAACCAGCAAAAATACTTTGCTGCCAAACTATATAGCAGCAAGCTATTAGCAGTCAGCAGTCAGCGGTCAGCTAATAGCTTGCCATACGCACACATGAGCGTTTTGATTCCTGTCAAACACCTTAATCGGTAGTGCTATATAAATCTGACGCGGGTCTTATAGCAGTAAGCAGTCAGCGGTCAGCAGTCAGCTGTCAGCAGCATTGCCCGAGCGTAGGGGGTTTCCGGCCGTAAGCCCAGAGGCACCCCAACCTAGGGGCTATCCTGGCGATCGCTATATCTCCGCCCGAGCCTCAATCCTATTTCTATTTGTGCTACACGGTCATTACTAATGTAAAGATAATTTGTTGATTACAAGATATTGTTTGATGACAGCTTTTTAAAAAATATGGCAATAGGCGATCGCAACAAAAATATACAAAAATCTTGGCGATTTTTGCAAATTTAACCCTAAAACTGTTGCAAATTTGACAAAATAAGAATAAGAGCAATCTTAGGCTCGGCTCAAGGAACCGAGACCAAGCTATATAGGGCCAAAACGCATCCGATGAAACTTTGCTTATTACCAAAAATCCAGACTCGGGATGTGTGGACCCTAGTCAGTAACTTGTAAAATATAGCACCACCGACAAAATCCCACCGACAGAATCCCACCGATAAAATAGTAATGTGGATTGTGATTAATTTGGAGATTGAGCTATGGGTATCGCTACTATTAACCCAGCTACAGGAGAGACCGTTAAGACTTTTGAACCGCTAACCGATGCAGAGATAGAAGCCAAGCTGGCACTCTCGCAAGAAGCGTACCGCTCGTACCGACGCTTGCCAATAGAGCAGCGAGCGGTATGGATGAAAGCTGCTGCGGATATTGTCGAGCAAGAGAGCGATCGCTTTGGCCAAATAATGACTCTAGAAATGGGCAAGACTTTCAAGTCAGCCGTAGCCGAAGCCAAAAAATGCGCTCTTGTCTGCCGCTACTACGCAGAAAAAACGGCAGAATTTCTTGCGGACGTACAGGTGGAAACCGATGCGAGCCAAAGCTTCGTCCGCTACCAGCCCCTAGGTTCGATACTAGCGGTGATGCCCTGGAATTTTCCTTTTTGGCAAGTATTTCGCTTCGCCGCGCCAGCGCTAATGGCGGGCAATGTTGGCTTGCTCAAGCATGCTTCTAATGTGCCCCAATGCGCCCTGGCTTTGGAAGAAATCTTTCTCCAAGCCGGTTTTCCAGAGGGTGTTTTCCAGACTTTGTTAATCGGCTCGGAAAAAGTTGCCGGGATTATGGCGGACGATCGCGTGCAAGCGGCGACCTTGACCGGAAGCGAATATGCTGGCGCTTCTTTGGCAGCGGTTGCGGGGAAACAAATTAAAAAAACTCTGTTAGAATTAGGAGGAAGCGATCCTTTTATTGTGTTGGAAACTGCGGATATAGCTTCGGCGGTGGCGACGGCTACTACAGCTCGGACGATGAACAATGGCCAATCTTGCATAGCCGCCAAGCGTTTTATTTTGCTGGAGGAGATCGCCGACCAATTCGAGCAAGCTCTAGTCGAGAAGTTTGCAGCCTTAAAGGTTGGCGATCCAATGGAATTAGATACGGATATCGGTCCGCTGGCGACCCCAGATATACTCGAAGAGCTAGACGATTTAGTCCGAACTTGTATCCAGAAGGGTGCCCGAGTCTTATATGGTGGCGCTCCATTATCCAATAGCAAGGGAAACTTTTATCCGCCAACAATTTTAAGCGACTTTCCTCCGGGAACTCCAGCGGATCGAGAAGAGTTTTTTGGTCCGGTGGCGCTGTTATTCAGGGTGAAGAATATCGACGAGGCAATAGCTCTGGCCAACAATACTCCCTTTGGTCTGGGGGCTAGTGCTTGGACGGCGGACAAGACCGAAAGCGATCGTCTTATTAACGAATTGGAAGCCGGTGCCGTTTTTATCAACGGTCTCGTTAAATCCGACCCGCGCTTGCCCTTTGGCGGCATCAAGCGATCGGGCTACGGACGAGAACTGAGCATCCAAGGCATTCACGAATTTGTGAATATCAAGACTGTATGGGTGAAATGAGTTTTAAGTTTTGAATTTTGATTTTTGAGTTTTTTTGAGTTTTTTTGAGTTTTTTTGAGTTTGAATTCTTGAAGTCTTAAAAAACCTTTCCCGTAGAACGGGCGTCTCGCCCGTTCCAAAACAAAGACGGGGCTCCCAGGCGGGACGCCCGTCCTACGAGAGGTTACAAATTTTGAGATTGCCAGCAAAAAGGGCGATCGCATCTTTACCAAGACTTACGCATTCCCTCTATATGTATGTGTAGGGGCGATTCGCGAATCGCCCCTACATTTGCCCCTACATTTGGGGTTAGATTTCAAAATCTGCGATCGCATCTTTACCAGCAGGTGCATTGAGGCTTTTGGTAATATCCCTCCATACCAATAGGAAAATTATTAGCCTTTTTTGTAACTGTCGCTACAAAAAAAAGCTCTTTGTAGCAAGCGCCCCACGAGGATATAGGCGAGCCAGGGGTAATTGTACAATTAATTGAGACTTGTTATAGTTAATGTAAGGTGCTAAGCACGCAGCTTATATCAAGTCCGGTTAATCGCCCCAAAAAAAGTCAAGTCCTGCGTAGGACGGGCTTCCGAAAAGTCCGCTTGGGCTCTTTGGGACAGGCGGGACACCCGTCCTACGAGAGATTACAAATTTTTCTATGGGGTATTTAACCGGATCCGATCTTACATAAGCATAAAGACTCAAGAGTAAAAAATTAAGGTCTAAAACTCAAGAGTGACAATAAGCAATTAACAAAAATTGAGGAAATAACAATGGCCGAACTAAATACCGCTGAATTGCTAGTTCAATGTTTGGAAAACGAAGGCGTGCGCTATATTTTCGGGCTCCCGGGGGAAGAAAACCTCGAAGTCTTGCAGGCGCTGAAGAAATCTTCGATTCAGTTTATTACTACGCGGCACGAACAAGGGGCTGCCTTTATGGCCGATGTCTATGGGCGTCTCACTGGCAAAGCGGGAGTTTGTATGTCAACCTTGGGACCGGGTGCCACTAACCTGATGACTGGGGTTGCCGATGCTAACTTGGATGGCGCGCCTCTAGTGGCGATTACCGGACAGGTGGGAACCGATAGGATGCACATCGAATCTCACCAATACTTAGATTTGGTGGCGATGTTTGAGCCGGTGACGAAATGGAACGCCCAAATTGTTCGTCCCAGCATTACGCCGGAAATTGTCCGCAAAGCTTTCAAGCGGGCGCAGACAGAAAAACCAGGGGCAGTTCATATCGACGTACCGGAAAATATTGCGGCGATGCCCGCTACCGGAAAACCCCTCAAGAAGGACAATAACGAAAAAACTTATGCGTCCTATCAGAGTCTTAACGATGCGGCTGCAGTTATTTCGCGGGCGAAAAATCCCCTAATTTTGGTTGGCAATGGAGCAATTCGCGCTGGCGCAGCTTCGGCTCTGACGGAATTTGCTACTCGCCTCCAGATTCCGGCGACCAATACTTTTATGGGCAAAGGGGTGATTCCCTATACTCATCCCCTTTCTCTCTGGACGACTGGGCTGCAACAGCGAGATTTGATTAGCTGCGCTTTTGACAACGCGGATCTGGTCATTTCTATTGGCTACGATTTGATTGAGTATTCCCCGAAAAAATGGAATCCCAATGGAGAAATTCCGATTATCCATATTAGCGCTACTCCTTCGGAAATTGATAGTAGCTATATTCCTATAGTGGAAGTAGTGGGGAATATTTACGATTCGCTGATGGAAATTTTGCGCCGCTGCGATCGCGAAGGGAAAGCAAATCCCCAAGCCAGCGAACTGCGAGCGGATATCCGAGCGGATTACGAGCAGTATGCGAATGACACTGGGTTCCCAATTAAGCCGCAAAAATTAGTATATGATTTGCGGCAGGTGATGAATCCAGATGATATTCTCATCTCCGATGTTGGGGCGCATAAAATGTGGATTGCTCGCCACTATCACTGCGATCGCCCCAATACCTGCCTGATTTCTAATGGCTTTGCGGCGATGGGAATTTCTATTCCAGGGGCGATCGCTGCTAAATTGGTCTATCCCGATCGGCATATCGTTGCCGCTACCGGCGATGGCGGCTTTATGATGAACTGTCAGGAATTAGAAACTGCCCTGCGCGTTGGCACTTCCTTTACAACCATTATCTTTAATGATGGCGGCTATGGCTTGATTGAGTGGAAGCAACACAATCACTATAACGAGTCATCGTTTATCAAGTTTGGCAATCCCGATTTTGTCAAATTAGCCGAAAGCATGGGATTGAAAGGCTACCGCATTGAATCCACAGAAGATTTTATACCCATTCTGAAAGAGGCTATGGCTCAGGACGTACCGACGGTGATTGACTGTCCGGTTGACTACAGCGAAAATCTCCGCTTTAGCAAAAAAGCAGGGGGCTTGAGCTGTTCGGTCTAAGAATCGATCCGAAGAATTGCTACTTGTTCGGGACTTACGCAAATTGTAGAGAGGCATGCCTTTATGTAGGGGCGATTTCGCGCTCTCGCCCCTACATTTATAGTACACATATAGGAGGAATGCGTAAGTCCTGTTTTTATAGCAGTAAGCAATTAGCAGGAGAGCAGTAGGGGCGTAGGCTCCGCCTGCCAAACGGAAGGGCATATGCCATTCGCCCTCACCCTACTAGGCGCAAAAGACTTTGGACTTTAACGGGTTATAATAAGATTTGTCGGGTCTTGTAGGGGCGGTGCCCCCGTGCCCGCCCCCAGAAAGCCGGGGCGGGCACGGGGGCACCGCCCCTACTATTT
>JAAHFN010000138.1 GCA_010672965.1 Oscillatoria sp. SIO1A7 | reverse complement strand
GGCGCTCGAACTCAAAACTCAAAACTATCCATTTCCCCTTGTCCCCCACACCCCACACCCCAAACCCCACACCCCACACCCCACACCCCACACCCCACACCCCAAACCCTACACCCCACACCCCACACCCCACACCCCAAACCCCAAACCCCACACCCCACACCCCACACCCCAAACCCTACACCCTCTCCCAAGTGAGGGTAGCTGCTGCTTCGTCTAGATGCCAGCGTAGCAGGGAAGTTTTTTGACCGAGACTCATACCGGGAAGGCCGATCGCCTTGCGGGGAGATTCCGTTGCCAGAGCGATCGCCTCTCCCGCCTCGCAGACGCCCCACTTTACCAAATTCTGAACTCCCTTCAATAGGGGATCTGTGGTTCCAGCCAGAGTGCCATCGAGCAGTCTGGCCGTCCCATTGCGGGTAGAAATTTCTCGGTTATCCCAAGGATATATGCCATCGGCTAAACCAATCGGCGCTAAGGCGTCGCTGACTAAAAAAATATTGCGATTATTTTGGTTATCTTGGTTATCTTTCCTGGAAAAATCTTGAGAAGCTTGGGGGCTGGCTTTGCTCTTTTTTATAGAGGCTCGCAGGAGCAAATCCACCATTGTCGGACAGACATGTTCGCCGTCGGCAATCAAGCCGCAATTTACGTCGGGGCGAAGGATGGCTTCTGCGAGCAATCCGGGTTGGCGATGGTGGAGGGGGGGCATGGCATTAAAAGCATGGGTAACCATTGTTGCCCCTCGGTCGAAAGCCAGTCGGGCTTCTGCTGCCGTGGCCATTGAATGTCCGAGGCTGACGACAATACCGAGCGATCGCAGATAGGGAATAGCCTCCCCAGTGACATCCAATTCTGGAGCCAAGGTGATAACTTTTACTAAGCTGGCATAATCTCCCAAAACCCGCTTGACATTTTCAATAGTTAGAGGTAATAAGTATTCCGCTGGGTGAGCGCCCCGCTTTTGGGGATTTAGAAACGGGCCTTCTAGATGCACCCCAAGAACTTGAGCTGTCTGAGATTCGCCGCTCTGGGACTCGGCATTCTGAGACTTGGCGCTCTGGGACTCGTAGCTCTGGGACACTGGAGCAGGGTAATCAGAGCCAGAGGAATAAGAGCTAAAAGCAGAAAGCGCGAGCTGAATTTTCTCCACTGCGGTGGTGACAATAGTCGGCAAAAAGCCATCTACCCCATGCTGCCAAAGGAATTGACAAATTTCTGCCAGCTTCTGGCCGTCGGCGGGTTCCAGGTCGGGGAAGGCTTTGCCCAGAGCGCCATTAATCTGCAAGTCCACCCCAGCTAAGGAAATCCAGTCCCCGGCCAAATCTAGTTTGGGCAGAGCGATCGCATTGTCTCCCTCTCCTATTTCCGCCTCCATTGGCCGAATCGATTCTATCGAGCCCTCAGAGTCGATTCGCAGTCGGTGCCAGCCTGGAAGTCCGGGCAGTCTCGCATTGATAATCTCTAAATTGACCATTTCTACAATTTCTAAATTACAGCACCAAGCATTAAAGTTAGGGCAATCTTGTTGTTTGTCAACGCTACTAACCCGATCGCCAGTAGGGGCGAATGGCTATTCGCCCCTACTGATGGCGAGATAGCTTCAGTCATGGCCGATGATTACCAATCTAAAACATAAAGAACAAATGACAACTGCACAAACTAGCACAGAATCTGCCGCACAAACTGTCGCACAAATAGGCATTATTATGGGCAGCGATTCCGATTTGCCTGTCATGCAAGGGGCGATCGCCATCTGCGAAGAGTTCCAGGTGCCCCACGAAGTGGCTATAGTTTCCGCTCATCGCACTCCAGAAAGGATGGTCGAGTACGCCAGGGGGGCTGTAGAACGGGGGCTCAAAGTTATTATTGCTGGTGCTGGCGGGGCAGCCCACTTGCCGGGGATGGTTGCCGCCCTGACTCCCCTGCCGGTAATTGGCGTACCAGTACCCAGCCGCCACCTCCAGGGTCTAGATTCTCTTTACTCTATCGTACAAATGCCCGGGGGCATTCCTGTGGCTACTGTGGCGATCGGCAATGCCAAAAACGCGGGCTTGCTAGCAGTGCAAATCCTGGCAACTCACCAACCGCAATTGCTAGAGCAGGTGCTGCAGTATCGGCAGAATTTAGAGGCATCGGTGTTAGAAAAACAAGAGCGTCTGGAGCAACTGGGATATCAAGACTATTTAGGGTCTGAATAATTCGTATCTAGTGGATGGGCAAAGCTAAAATAGAGCAATTGCGATCGCGAGCGAAGTATGAGTCGCCAACTCTCGGGAGATGCAGCATTCCTGGCTTACACCGAGAGGGCATCCGGTCAATTTTGGACTGCCGACAAAGCGCTGCTATAGCGTTTATCAAATGTAATAAACGATCGGGTTGGGGAAACGTAGGGGCGACAGCATCCCCGCTCTGGATCGAGCGCTGTAGAACGGGGATTCTCATGTTGGGATGCTTCGCCCCAGAAACCTCAAATCAATTTGAGAACTGCTATAAGAGAGTTGGCAATAGCCAGACCTCCCTAACATAGGGAGCTGGTGGATACAAGATCGATGAAATCAACTAAGGTAAGAGAATGGCTTTAATGGTGTCGGTCTAATTGACCCAAGTAGCAAGAGTCAACAAGAGTTTATCTGGAGCTACAACAAAGACTACAGAATGAGTACCGCTCGCGATCGTAGCAACTCTTCAATTAAGCTTGACATAATATTGAGGCTAGAAAAGCATTTTTGTAACCTGCAATACCAATTTCCGAAAATACTCTTTATATAGCACTACGCACTCAAGGAACGAACAATTCAAATCTCGCTCCTTGCTAGTAACGGCAAGGCTTGTGCCAAAAGCATGTCCTGAGCGAAGT
The DNA here is from genome assembly GCA_010672965.1 of Oscillatoria sp. SIO1A7. Taxonomy (GTDB): domain Bacteria; phylum Cyanobacteriota; class Cyanobacteriia; order Cyanobacteriales; family Laspinemataceae; genus SIO1A7. The sequence goes on along the minus strand of JAAHFN010000138.1, from coordinate 3,312 downwards.
CGTAGGCGAAGCCTGCCCTCCGGGGCATAGGGCTGACTGCTGATAGCTGACTGCTTACTGCTATATTGGTTGGGGATTGGGGGCATATTTAGGGACAAAAAAGATAAAGTTGTACCCTGCCAAAATTTCAAAACCCAGATTGCCTAACGGTTGTTGGCAATCTCAGTTCCCAAAAGCCCTGGTTTTCTTGTACTGTAAAGCTATCTCAAAAAAAGACTTTTGTGAGAGTCAGGACTTACAAAAAAGAGAAGCTTTACTTTGAAAAAGAGCAAAACCAAGACGGTGTAAGCGTTTTATTGATAATTTGTCATCAGGCATATTTTTGCTTGCCCTCTCACGGATATGGGAAAGAACATACTCTTGTGAGAGGTTAAGGGGGGCGACTGGCAGACCCGAGGGGAGACAGTTAAGCAATATTGCGGCCGGGAGCTGTGGACTTTCCATAGCAATTTCCATAGCTTCAAGGAGTCCTTCCAAGCAAACTAGCTGGCTGTGAGGTTAGAATAGTCTCGGCTTTACGAGTTGATAGGGCTAAAGTGGATATGCAGAGAAGGTCGTTTGACCAATAGTTTTTGATGGCTACCACAATTCTAATTATAACACAGTAGCTACATTTTATTCATGCCTAAAACCAGTCATTTAATCGTCGCTCCTTCGGATCTAGCATTGCTAGACTTGCTACAAACCCCTATCTGGATTTTCGACATCCGACCCCTGCGAATCTGGTGGGCAAACCGTGCAGCCTCAAGTCTGTGGGATGCTTTGAGGCCGCAGGAGGCAGCGGAAGGAGACTCTAACCATATCTGGGGTTCGATACAGGCCCTGGAAAAGGCAGATCTAGAACAATTACAACAGGGTAAAACCATTTTCCAGAAATGGACGTTTTATCCACAGGGACAAGCCGCGTCTATGCGATGTGCCCTCTCGGCGATTGGCATCGAGTCGGGACGAACGGCGATATTGGTGGAAGCGATCGCTGAGGAAAAGGCTATAGCCGATAGCATTGCTAATGTCAGCGATCGCGATCGCCTATGGCTCGGACAAGAGAATCGCCTGCTAGAAGGAGTTGCCAAAGCTACAAATCAGCTTTTAACGGTAACTCAAGGCCATACAGCGATCGATAAGGCGCTGGAACTGTTGGGTCGCGCTGCTGCTGTGGATAGAGTCTATATCTTCGAGCATCGCATCCATACCTTGACAGGAAAAGAGTTAACGAGCAAGCGCTGGGAATGGCTTTCTGGGGGATTCAGTGCCTCTACAGAAGAAAGTAGATCGCTCTTGAGTTTGGCCGATAATACCTTTTTTACTTCATGGTACGATCGCCTATCTAGAGGTCAGCCTCTTGGCGGCTTAGCTAGAGATTTTCCATCGCCGACGCGAGAAACGCTAGTTAGGCAAAACATCCGCTCTATTTTAGTATTGCCGATAATTATTGAGAGTCAATTTTGGGGTGGTATTTGCTTCGAGGAAGCATCTAGGGATCGCGTTTGGTCTCCTGAGGATAAATCTATTTTGATGGCAGCGGTCGGGAGCATAGGTGGCGCGATCGCTCGCCAAGAAGCAGAAGCTCAACTTGCCAAGCTAAATTCCCAGCTAGAGGAGATGGTTCAAGAGCGGACTTTGCAGTTAAAAACAGCGAACGAGCAACTGCTTCAGGAAATTGGCGAAAGAACGCGCATGGAAGAACAACTGCGCTACAATCTCTTTCACGATACGCTGACTGGCCTGCCGAACCGTGCATTTTTTATGCAAAAATTGGGGCGAGCATTAGTGCGAGCAAAACAAAACTCTGCTTCTTGCTTTGCCGTTCTTTTTCTAGATTTAGATCGCTTCAAAGTAATCAACGATAGTCTGGGACATACTGTTGGCGACGGGCTGCTAATTGAAATAGCTTACCGATTCCTGAACTGCCTGCGCCCGGAGGATACAATCTCTCGTTTGGGCGGAGATGAATTTGCTATTTTACTAGAGGATATCCCGGAATACAGCTATGCTACTCAGGTCGCGGATAGAATTCAGCAAAACTTAAAACAGCCGTTTATCATAGACGGACCAGAAATATTTACCAGCGTCAGTATTGGTATCGTCCACAGTTTAACAAATTATGACGACCCAGAAGCAATCTTGCGCGATGCTGGCATAGTAATGTATCGCGCCAAAACTCTCGGTCGCTCTCGCCATGAAGTCTTTGACACTGCCATGCACGATAGTATTGTGGCAGCTATAGAGCTAGAAAACGACCTGCGGCGAGCAGTCAAAACCCTTGAATACGAGCAAGTAGCACTTCCTCAGTTTCAGCTATACTACCAATCTATCGTTACTCTAAAAACGGGTCTAATTGCCGGTTTTGAGGCTCTTATACGCTGGTATCACCCAGAGAAAAAAGAATTAATCTCTCCAGTAGAGTTTATCCCCATTGCCGAAGAAACGGGTCTTATCGTTCCTCTGGGAGAATGGATATTACGGGAGGCTTGTCGCCAACTGCGCATATGGCAAGACCAGTTTCCCGAGCGAAGATCCTTGACAGTAGCTGTTAACCTTTCTAGTCGCCAGTTTTCCCAACCCGATCTACTCGAACGGGTCGATCGCATTCTTCAGGAAACGGGCATTAATGGCAGAAACCTGAAACTAGAGATTACCGAAAGCGCGATTATGGACAACCCAGATGTCGCTAGGGATATGCTCTTGCAACTGAGAGCTAGAAATATTCAGTTATGCATGGATGATTTTGGCACGGGCTATTCTTCTTTAAGCTATCTGCATCGCTTTCCCTTGGATACCTTGAAGATTGACCGCTCTTTTGTCAGCCGCATGGGCTCCGATCGCGAAAATTATGAGATTGTCCAAACTATTGTCAACTTGGCTCGCAATTTGGGCATGGATGCGATCGCCGAAGGAGTGGAAACTACAGCCCAACTATTGCACTTGCAAAGTTTGGAATGCGAGTTTGCTCAAGGCTATCTGTTTTCCAAACCAGCCGCTCCCCCCAACGCCACCCAACTCCTTCTCGACAGTTGGCGTCTGCCGCCCATTCATTAGGGGTGTGGGGTGTGGGGTGTGGGGGTGTGGGAAGTGTGGGAAGTGTGGGAAGTGTGGGAAGAAGGCGCATCTGGATTCTCCTCCCCATCCTCCCCTCTCCCCATCCTCCCCCATCTCTCTTTCCCCACACCCCACACCCCACACCCCACACCCCCCACCCCCACCCCCCCCCCCCCCCCCCCCCTACTAAGGGGCCGCAGACGCCAACTGTCCAGAAGGAGTTGGGTGGCGGTGGGGGGAGCGGCTGGTTTGGAAAACAGATAACCTTGAGCA
>JAAHFN010000137.1 GCA_010672965.1 Oscillatoria sp. SIO1A7 | reverse complement strand
GGGCTGTCCCGTTACAAAAGTGAAATGCTCCCTTTCGTTGGGAGCATTTCAATTTCGTATTTAGCCGCCTGACGCCTAAAGGCGCGGCTACACAAACAAAGCCCAAGAGGGCTGTCCCGTTACAAAAGTGAAATGCTCCCTTTCGTTGGGAGCATTTCAATTTCGTATTTAGCCGCCTGACGCCTAAAGGCGCGGCTACACAAACAAAGCCCAAGAGGGCTGTCCCGTTACAAAATTGAAATGCTCCTCTGCTCCCTCCTGCTCCTCTGCTCCTCTGCTCCTCTGCTCCTCTGCTCCCCTGCTCCTCTGCTCCTCTGCTCCTCCGATCTCCTGCTTCTGCTATATAATAGTGTGGGGCGCAAAAAAACCGGACTCCTCGGGGAGCCCGGATGCAAGGGACTCCTCGGGGAGCCCGGATGGCTTACAGGTTAGGTGCGATCGCGGACGCGCAGGAGACCTAAAGCCAGGAGTCCTTGCACCGCTTTGATACATTGTTCGATAGTCAGTTTGCAGTCAGTCGCCATATCGTTGTAGGTGCGCCCTTTTAAGGTACGGGCGAGCCAGCCAAACACTAAGATTTCTTCACGGGTCAGGCGGCGGCGGCCTTCGGGATTGCTGTCACTGTTGATTATCAGATTGTCCAACGACGAGGGAAAGTTCATAAACTTTACCATAAAGTGTTAACTACAGGGGGAGCATTTAGCTCCCTTTTTTCTGTCTTATCATTACTATAACACTATTTTTTAGATTGTCAACTCTTTTTTAAAATATTTTTATTTTTTTTGAGATTGCCTAAGAAGCTTGCCTTTCCGTAGGAGAATCGCGGGGGTCTGGAGCGATCGCCACTTTCCCTGCCACGAAGAGAGCGTTTTGCTGTCGCGACATGAAAAACTCTGCCTGCCCTCGGGGAGGGTATATATAGCACTACACAGTAAGGTTAGGACGGTTACAAAATGCCTAAGCTAAGAAAGGCAAGACTTTGGCCGATATAGCGTTTCTCAAATTGATGTGAGGTTGTCTGGGGCGAAGCATTCCAGTATGGGGGTTACCGTTCTACGGCCTCGAAAAGTCTCGGGAATCCTGTCGCCCCTACGGTTCCCGTATTACACTTATTTGAGAAACGCTATAGCTGACCGCTGATAGCTGACCGCTGACCGCTTACTGCTATACCATTCGCCCCTACAAACAAGAGCCTCCTAAACCGAGTAGTGCAATACCATATATGAGAAACCCGGGTTTTTCAAAAACCCGGGTTTCTGGCGGTTTTGGCTCCCAATCTTATCGGATAGCGCGGATTTGGCAAATTATTCTAGCGGTTCTCAAATTGATGTGAGGTGTCTGGGGCGAAGCATCCCAATATGAGAGTTGCCGTTAGGAGCCCCGAGATTGTCGCTCATGATGCTGTCGCCCCTACGTTTCTAGGGCCCGATCCTTTATTACACTTATTTGAGAAACGCTATAGACCTCTTGCAGAATTAAGAAAAATACCCCAACCCTCTCTTTGAAAGGGGCTTTTTGGATTTATGCAAGAGGTCTAATATAGATCGATTCTATCCCTAAGTTTCTCCTCTGCTCCTCTGCTCCTCTGCTCCTCTGCTCCTCTGCTCCTCTGCTCCCCTGCTCCTGCTGACTGCTGACAGCTAATAGCTTACTGCTATACAGGATGCAGGTGGTGCAGAAAGTCCAGAATGTTCAAAAAATTTCTACATTCAATGTTGTTTTTCGAGCCAAATGATGCTAAGATGGCTTTATAGCTCCCTAGAGGGGGCAAAAAATAAGGGCCGCAGTTAACCGCGACCCTTTTGAAAAAAGCAAAAGTAAACCTTAGGAAGGAGGTTTTTTCACTCAAAGGATTTTTTCCCTCAAAAAACCCCGGCTGCTAAGGCTGCACGCCAATGGACTTGCGGGCAACAAGTCTATTGGCACGCCTCCAATAGCTAGCCGGGGAGGGAAGATAGCCCACCCATTCCCGCTGACAATGCCTGAGATTGTGGCAGCGGGTGGGTCTCCTTTGAGATAAATTCAAGCTAGTTTTTATAGCAATACGAGCGATCGCCCAACGCCTAGAGCGATTCGCAGAAGACATATTTGCTCTAGCTTGTATTTGAGCGAGGACCTCCTTGCCTTTTTTTCTTATTCTACAACGACTGGCTTTGTTTTGTATGCGATCGCGCTCGTTAGGCCGCTGCGCGGAATTCAAAATTCACGCATTCAAAATTCGCGCATTCCTTTGGAGCCCGGCCACAAGGATTGCGATCGCTTATTATCAGGACTTACGCAAACTATCCATATCTAGTCAGGACTTACGCAAGGACTCTATATCTGGTAGGGGTCAACCGCCGGAGTACCCCTACACTTAGGGCGCATCTGTACAATTTGCGTAAGTCCTGTCTAGTATTTGTAGGGGCAATCCCCCCGTGGTTGCCCCGGCCGCCCCGGCCGCCCCGGTTGGTCTGGGGCAACCACGGGGGGATTGCCCCTACGGGATTTATAGTCATTTCAATTAAGGATGAGACAGTTACGATCGCCTAAATGTAGGGGCGATTTCGCGCTCTCGCCCCTACAAAAATGTCTCATTTTTATTTGAATTAACTATATGGGCAATTAACCGGATTGATATCAAATCCGGTTAATTGCCCATATAGTTATTTCTTGCGTAGGACGGGCGTCCCGCCTGTCCGCCGTACCAGTCAGTCAGGGACTTTTCGGAAGCCCGTCCTACGGGATTCCAAATTTTTTGTACGAGCATTTAACCGGATTTGCCGGATTTGATATTAGACTTTTGAACAAGACTTACCTATATATATGGTAGGGGTCAACGGCCGTTGACCCCTACCTTTAGGGCGCATAAGACAATTTTCGTAAGTTTTACAGGACTTACGCAAAATATCTATATCTAGCATTTGTAGGGGCAATCCCCCCGCGATTCTCCTTACGGAGACGCTTCGCGATCGCCCCTCCCCGTAGTGCCGTTGCGTAAGTCCTATTGAAAATTACCCATATTTGCCATCCCAACCCATGTCTAAATTCACCATTGACGAAGACGCGCCGATCCTGATTGAAGTCACCCCGGAACCGGGCATGAGAGAAGTCGGCTTCTTGGAGAAGCCTGGGCCGGAACAACTCCAGGAAATGGCCGAAAAATCTACCCAAGCAGTGAACGGTGCCATGAATGCAATTCACAACATGGCCCAGCGCGTAATTGCCACTATGGATACCCTGAGCAACAAACCCAGCCAAGTTGAAGTGGAGTTTGGCATCAAACTGGATCTGGAATCCGGGGCATTGATTGCCAAGGCTGGGGGGGAAGCAAATCTCAAAGTAAAGATGACCTGGAAGCGCGATGAACCGAGCAACCAGCAGACACCAACTTCAGAATCTGCTTAAATTTACCGTCAAAATCTGTGACATTACATTTAATAAGATTCTAGGGACGGGCTTTGTCGTTTCCCGGCAGGGCAAAATTGTCACCTGCGCCCATGTAGTGCGCAAAGCCAGCGAAACCGGAAAAGTGGCCGAGGGGTTAGAAGTCGGCGTCTATTTTCCCAAAGCAACAAATCCAGAAAGCAAGAAACTTATAGCCACGGTTGCCGCCTGCTTTCAAGACTACGATGATGATGTGGTGCTGTTGCAACTGGAGAATTCCTATCTCGCGGATGGCATCGAAGTGGCGATTTTGGGAACCGCCGAGGAATCCGCTGGCCATCCCTTTCAAAGTTTTGGCTATCGCCGTTTGGAAAATTACCTGGGATTGCCCGCCAAAGGGGTAATTGTCAATTTCGCCGAACGACCTTTCAATAGCGAGTTGCAAGCCGAGCCAGTAATGCTCTCATCTCAAAATATCGATGGCGGCATGAGCGGGGCAGCGGTTCTGGATATCGAGCGAGATTTAGTCGTTGGCATTGTTGCCCAAACTTGGGACTCGGCGGGAAGAATGTCAGACCGGGATACTAATTTTGCCGTGGATTGCCTGGTGCTGACTTTCGAGCCAATGCATCTAGACTTCCAAGCTATGTCCTCAGAAAGAAGATCTTTTCTGCCCCCGCCCAACTTGCCAGCCATGACACCGGGTTCAAGTGGTTCAAATAATCTCGATAATGCCCCGCCGCCCCTAGAAGAATGGGTGGGGCGAAAAGATTTTCTCAACGACCTCGATGGAGACTGGCTTGACCCGGATACGTCTATTGTCGGCTTAATCGGTTTTGGCGGCGAGGGCAAAAGCTCCATAACCCGTCGCTGGCTGGACGAGCTGCGCCAAAATCCCGAACTGCCTCAGCCCAAAGGAATATTTTGGTGGGCTTTCTACGAGCAGCCGAGAGTAGATGAATTTTTTGAAGCCGCCCTCAAGTTTGTCCTGCCGGAAATAGACCCCCTGGCATTGCGTTCGCCAAACCTCAAGGCACAAGTTATCCTCTCCATGCTGCGCAGCGATCGCTATTTGTTCGTTCTCGATGGCATAGAAATTCTGCAACATCAAGATGGAGACGATTACGGACTCTTCACTAACCCCGACCTGCGGTAATTTTTGCGCGCTTTCGCCGCTGGAGAACATGAATCCTTTTGCCTGATTAGCAGCCGCGCCCCCATATTAAACTTAATCGATTTTAAAAGCTACGTTCACCGAAACCTAGAACGCCTGACCCTCGGCGAAGGGCGAAAATTACTGCAAAAGTTGGGAGTCAAAGGTGCCGATAAAAAATTGGAGCTGGTGGTGGAGCAATGGGACGGACATGCTCTGGTGCTGACTCTGCTCGGAGCTTATTTGGTGGAACGCTATCGAGGCAAAATCGAACGTATCGGCGACATTCCCCCTCCAACCGCCGACGAACCCAAATACGATCGCGTGCGTCGGGTGCTGCGTCGCTATGACGAACATCTGAGCGAAGACGAGCGACAATTTATGCGCGTCCTCAGTGCTTTTCGCCTGCCCATAATCGATACAGAATTAGAGAAGATTTATCGACTGGTAACCACCGGCTCCGAAGTGCCCCGGCTTCCCCGAACAAAATCCAAGCCCCTGCTGCCAACATTGCGGCGCTTGTTGTACTGGTTGCGGAAATTACTGGAGCGCTTGTTGAGGTGGCAATTGAAAAAACCGCAAAGGCGTATTTTAGATCCCTTCCAGGCAATGATGGGGCGATTAATAAAGTATCGCATCCTGCGTCACAATACCTGGAAACATTACTACACCACCCATCCCCTAATAGCCGCTCACTATCGGGAACGCCTGCAAGGCAACTTCAAAGAGGCGCGAGAAGTTCATCGCCGGATTAAAGATTACTATTTGCGCGGGAATGTCGATCTAGAAAACCCGACCCTAGAGGATTTACTCCCGCTTTTGGAAGCAGTGCATCACCTCTGCCAAGCTGGGGATTACGATGAGGCTTATGATGTTTTCTTGAAGCGCGTGCTTCAGTACCCTCGCCGCGTATTGACTAATAAACTAAATGCTTGGGACGCCAGCCTCGCCTGCCTGGGGGAATTTTTCCCCAATGGAGATCTCTCCCAAGAGCCGCAAACCAGTCCTCCTAGCAGCAAATCTTGGATTATGAACCATGTCGGGCTTTGTTTGAAGAACTTGGGACGCTTGGCGGCAGCGTTACCGTTATATCAGCGTGCTAAGGAGATTACTCTGAGCAGGGAAGACTGGGACAACGCCAGCACAAACTACCGAAACCTGGCAGACCTGTACGTCGATCTCGGCCAACTGGCTGCCAGCGCTGATGCTGCTCGCGACTTCCTGACTCTGGCTCGTCGTGCAGAAAATAAGGAGGGCGAGGGCTATTCCCTAAGCGATCGGGCTTGGGTGGCTTGCTTGCAGGGGGACTTGGAGAAGGCCAGAGACCTCTTTCAGGAAGCAGAGACGCTAGAGCGAGAAATTGAGCCCGATAAGCGCTACCTGTATAGTAGGCGCGGTATTTACCATGCTGACTGCCTACGCCGATCGCACGATCTGGGTTATGCGCGGCGGGTCACAGAGGCCAATTTGGAGATGTGTCAGCGCGATCGCTGGGTGCATCATGTTAGCGAGTGTCACCGCGTCCTGGGGGATCTAGATGCCGACGCCGGAGAGCATGAGAGCGCCCGCGAGCATTACAACGAAGCCCTGAAAATTGCCCGGGGTATCTCCAGTCGAGAGGTTCTAATTGAAGCGCTGCTGGGGCGGGGGCGCTGGGCGGCCCGTCAGGGAGAGTTGGAGACTGCAGCCCCAGACTTAGATGAAGCCCTGAGCTATGCAGTGGCTGGGGGCTATCGCATCTATGAAGCAGATATCCGAGTGGGTCTGGCTTGGCTGCATTTAGCAGGGGGCAATCCCTCGGCGGCGCGGGAGCAGGCAGAAAGGGCGCAGCGGGCCAGCGAGGAGATGGGCTATCATTGGGGCCAGGTGGATGCGGCGGAGGTGTTAGGGGTGTCGGGTGTGGGGTGTCGGGTGTCGGGTGTCGGGTGTCGGGTGTCGGGTGTCGGGTGTCGGGTGTCGGGTGTCGGGTGTCGGGTGTGGGGTGTTGGGTGTTGGGTGTGGGGTGTGGGGTGTAGGGAGTAGGGTGTAGGGTGTAGGGTGTAGGGTGTGGGGTGTTGGGTGGAGCGT
>JAAHFN010000136.1 GCA_010672965.1 Oscillatoria sp. SIO1A7 | reverse complement strand
GGTTAAAAATTACCGGAGCTCAATGGAAGTCAGAAAATGTATCTCAAATGCTTAAACTACGCTGTGCTTATTTAAACTCTCATGGCCTGATGAGAAATTATGCTTAGTGCATAAATGGGATGCTCCCGATCCAAAAGCGATCGCATCTGTAGTTTTATGGATTTGCTTGCTTGTTTTCTCGGATTAAGCCTTTTCAATTTTATCTTCTATAAAACTAGATCGTTAATGTGAAGATTCCGTGAATGTATATTGCAATTTTATAAAAGAGAACTTTGTTTACTTTAAAGATAACAGCAGCTTATCCCTAGTGGCCTAGAACAAGCTAGAACAGATAAGGCCGTCCATAATATAAAAGCGGAGTAAGGTCAATTTGGTCAGAAAAATTCGCACCCTTGAGGGAACGGCAGTTGCAACGTCAGCAGGTCAGCATCTATTCTTCGCCGCTGAAAATTATCTTGGTATTTACACAGCAATTAACCTTTTTGGTAAAGTTTTGGTAACGGGTTAGGTTCGCGATCGCATTCCCAGGATGCTCTCATTTATTATCTCTTACTACGCCCAATGCAAAAATTATTATAGGTGCTGCTGCGGAAATGCGATCGCGAGCGCCTATGTGCCTAGCGCAAACGTATCAGATCTATACCAGATTTGGTATTATCTGACATATTAGTCTGATATCCATTAGAGAAAGTAATGGCGGAGAAAGTCTGCCATTACACCGTAAGTAAGTATAAATAAATTACCTTGATGTTCGATTTAAACAAAACAGCAAAATTCTTTCCCCAACCTCTCGATCGCGCGGCCACAGCAGCGATCGCGATTCTATTGGTAGCGATCGTAGCACTTTTGTTAACCGGCAATACCTCCGTTCCCAGAGTCAGAGAATTTACCTGGCAAGATCGACAAATAGGCGCTGAAGACAAAGCATTTATCCTCACCTTCAGCCGTCCGATGAATAGAGCCAGTGTAGAAGAGAATCTGCGAATTGACCCGCCTCTCCCGGGGAAAATTAGCTGGGCGGGAAGGAGAATGGCTTATACTCTGACTGCACCGGTACCCTATGGCCAGGAATTTGAGTTTCAGCTACAGGGGGCCACAGAAAAATTTGCTGCCCCAAACAATATAGAGGTATCAATCGAACCTTTTATTGGCAAGTTTCGCAGCCGCGATCGCGCTTTCGCCTACTTAGGGGTAGATGAAGCAGAAGAAGGACAGTTAATTCTCTACAATCTCAGCGAAGAACCGCAGCACAAAAGAGTTCTGACTCCCAAGCATTTGCTAGTCATGGACTATAAGCCCTATCCAAAAGGCGATAAGATTTTATTTTCTGCGATCGAGCGGAAAGCTAAGGGGAAAAAAGCCTTGGAGCAAAAACTATATACAGTCACCACAGGCATTAGTCCGCAATCTCCGGGCACCAAGGCAATATCGGCGCAGCCTCCTGGCAAAGTGGAACTGGTTCTCGACAGCAAAAACTACCGAAATTTTAAATTTGATTTATCTGCAGACGGAAACATAATTGTGGTGCGCCGCCAGAGCAAGCGCAATTTGATCGATTTTAGCCTCTGGATTATCAAAGCAGGAGAGAAACCGAAACCCTTATACGACAAACCGGGGGGCGACTTTGCGATCGCCCCAGACAGTCGCTCTCTAGCATTGCTCCAAGGTAGCGATGGGGCAGGAGTTGCCATTCTTCCCTTAGAACCGGACGCAGAACCCTTAGATTTTCTGCCCAAATTCGAGATGTTACTCAACTTTTCTCAAGACTCCTCGGCGGCAGCGATGGTGAAATTTAACCGGGATCCGAACAATCCCACTCGCTCTCTATTTGCAATCCTGCCTTCCCAAGGAATAGAGAAAGAACTCCTGCGTACCAACGGCCGGATTATAGATGCCCAGTTTGACCCCACCAATAAAATTCTTTATTGCCTGCTGACAAAATTGATTGAAGAGGAAGAATATAAAGAAGAACCCTATATTGCGGCGATCGATGTCCAGACTGGAGAACTCAAACCCTTAGTATTGCTGCCGGATCAGCGGGATATCCAAATGAGTCTCTCTCCAGACGGCCTTGCTCTTCTCTTCGATCAAGCCGTCACCGCTACCAGAGAGAGGAATTCTTCTCAGCAGAGGGGTCCGAAGACTAATATGGGACAATCGGTAACTACCAGTCGCCTCTGGCTGATTCCCCTACTTCCGGACTTACCCTTGCAAGACCTACCCGCACCAATCCCCACAGAGCTACTGCCCTTTAACGGCCTTCGTCCCCAGTGGCTGCCCTGATATTGGGTGTGGGGGGTGTGGGGTGTGGGGTGTGGGGTGTGGGGACCGCAACGACCAAGCTCAGGACATGCTTGGGGACTTGGGGACCGCAACGACCAAGCTCAGGACATGCTTGGGGACTTGGGGACATGGGGACACTTTCAAGGGTATGTTTTTTATAATTCCGCTTTTTGGAGTTGCCAGCGAGGGGCATAAATTTCTGGGGCGAAGCATTCCAGTATATAAATTTAGTTTAAAGCAAAGGATATCTCGGGAATGCTATCGCCCCTACGCCCTATTTCGAGGGTTGGTAGTGGCCCGATCGCTACTCTAATCTAAAAAACATACCCTTGAAAGACATGGGGACATGGGGACAAGGGGACAAGTTTCCCCGTTCCCCGGTCTCCCCATCTCCCGGTCTCCCGGTCTCCCCATCTCCCGGTCTCCCGGTCCCCTTGTCCCCTTGTCCCCTTGTCCCCTCCTTGTCTCACTTCCCTCTTCCTCCCCCGGTCCCCTTGTCCCCTTGTCCCCTTGTCTCCCTGCCCCTCTACCTCTCCCGGGCCAGTTGCCAGAATAATTTGTAATTCTTATCTTTACAGCCAGTTTTCCCCAGACATTCCACATATATTTTCACAGTTTATCCCTGCTTTTCCACAAATTCAACAAGATTTTCCACAGGCAAACCAAGGCAACCCGGCCTTGCCCGGTGGAGCTGGGGATTTTTCTAGCTGGATATTTTCATAACGCCAGAGAATGCTTTTGAGTAACGAAATGTAACAAAAAACAAGCTGAAATGCCCATTATTTCGTAAGTCTTGCTTATATAAAACCGCACTTGTAACATTTTGTATTGTTGACAAAACCACCCTAGCCGAGCGCACAATGAAGCCGCCTGCCTAAAAAATGCAAACTGGACCTGCATCCAAGATCGTTTTTTGTATGGGGAGCTAAAATCCAAGGCTTGCCACCAAACAAATGGGTGGGTACAGGAGAGTAAAAAGGCGTCCAGTGCGGCTCAGAAGAAGGGAGGTTCTAATGAAAAGGCCATACGTCAGCATTCTGGCAGAAATTCCAGAAGAATTACACCAATCGCTCAAAGGCTATCTAGAAAAACATCCCGACTGGGATCGAGACCGACTTTTTTCTGCGGCTCTATCGTTATTTTTGCTGCAAAATGGAAATAGCGATAGCCCAGAGGCATCGCGCCATTATCATAATGCCGCTAGGGTATATTTGGACACCCTGTTCCAGCATCCAGTCTAAAGCCGACAAAGCCGACTTAAGATTGAAGACCTACGGACAAGGGTTAAGGGACTTGCGCAGAAGTAAGGTGCCAGCGGAGAAACCCGGTTTTTTTGAAAAACCGGGTTTCTGGCTCCGATTTCGAGAGTAACTTAAAAGGTACATTATTAACTTGCAAGTCCCTTAAAAGTCATTGGCCAATAATTTACGGCCAATAATTTGCGGCCAATGACTGGAGAGCCAATGACTTGTGGCGATTTACTTTTTTGCAGCGAATTCCCAGAGAATAGATGACTGGGCCGGTTATCTGTCAGGACTAGATATTGGAAAAATAAGCGACGCGACCGAGCCCATTTGTGCCGGTGCATCTGACCTGCAGATCGCCACTGCCAGTTATTTGAAAGGCAACTCCAAAATATGGAATCTGAACGTCAGAGCTTGTCAAAGTAACCTCATAAGCGTTCTCGTCAAACCCATACCTTAACTTATAGATATAAGAATTTGTTCCGTTGCCTCTATCAAACTGAGTTGATGCCAATAATATTGCTGTCCTCCCTCTGTGGCCAGCATTCACATTAATCCCAACAACATCCACCCAATTATGGCCAAATGAAGCCGCCCCAGTTCTGGTAGCAGTTGCAATTAAACTAGCAATCTCCCGCTGCAGGTTTTCAATGTCAATTTGAGCAGCCGCCCCCTTAATATCCGTAACAGTTAAGTCGGCGATCGCAGCTTCGACATTCCCCGCTGGCTCCGCCCCAATACCTTCTGGGGTCAAGTTCAGATTGGCGATCGCCGTATCAACCGTTTGCTGCACATCCGCTCCAGTCAAATCTAGAGAGGCGATCGCGTCTCTAATTACCCTATTAACATCTAGGATAGTCACGGCATCCTGTGGATTGGTAGAAACTCTAGGCTCTAAAACCCTTTGGCCGCCTTGAGTCGTTGATTGATAGACAGTCATTATAATCCCCCTCCTGGCAAAGTTGGCGTCGTTGGAGGCGGAGCGATTCCGCCCCAAATTGTGATTAAAGCTGGCCAGCCAGGAGTTATAACTGTCCCGGAAGCCCTAGCAAAATAATGGAGAGTTTCCGTTCCGCTCCAAAGGTAGCTAGCCAAATCGCTACCCGAATCAAGATAGCGGTGGGCATTGAGCCCGTCAATTGTATCGCTTGAAGTTAGAATTCTTTGGGTGAGATAGTTTCTAAAATTCTCAGCCGGTGGAATCTTGACTTCTGCTAGTTGATTGTTTCTGTTCAATTCAACCTTAGAAAGAATAGGAGAATTAGGCTTAATGCCAGGGAAGGCAGATTCTAAATGGACAGAACCCAAATTATAAAGACTGGGGTGGCTTCTATACCCTTTAACATTTAATCCGTCTAAGTCTTCTTGAGTTTGCCATTCAATATAAGAAGTAAAGAGCGGAACTAACAAGTGGATTTGTTCTGATAGTCTCGTCCCATCGTCATCCAAAATCTCTCCCCGGTCTAGCTGGTGAGAGTATTTGGTTTTGTCCATTTGATGCTTCCCTTGAAAATTACCAGAAAGCAACTCTATTCTGGATGTTTCAAACAAACCAGCGTGCGGATATTGAGGGACTAGGTACACCCCCAAAATTTGGTCAAAGCTTAAATTGCCCGTGATTATGCCGCCCAAATGTTGGGCTAAAGGTTTTGATATGTATTTTTCTAACTCTGAAACAATCATTATAAATTCCGTATGACTTTAGCCGGAACCCCTACTGCAAGGCTTTTTTTAGGAATAGATTCTTTTACGACAGCCCCACCGCCGATAACAGTTTTAGAGCCAATGCTTAACGCTGCATCTTGACTGCTAGCTTTCGCTACTAAGACCTGAGCCGCTCGGCCAATCCAGCAATGGTCGCCAATTTCTAAAGGAATGGAGCGGAGTTCTGGCCTGTATTCCTCTCCTTTTATCCAAGAATCAATTTCTGCTTGTCGCTCTTGCCAATCTAAAGAGTGGATTTGAGAATCGGTTAAAAGGCAGTCAGCAGACAATAAACAATATTTCCCCAAAGCGACTTTTTGGGAAACGAAGAAATTGCAACGCTTGTTTATACGACTACAACCACCAATCGTAAAAACGGCCTTGTCTTCAATGATTCTAGCCGTGCTTTCTATGAAACTGCAATACTCCCCTATTTCAATTATTGCAGATTCTCGCATTATGACTTTTGACCCTTCAATCATACAACCTTCTTCTATAAATAATTGAGCCCTGGGAGGGACTACAATTTGAGAGTTAAATATTTTTGCTGTGGGCGCAACTCTAACTATTGCATCTTCGCCGATATCAATTTTAGAATCTTTAATGGGATTGATTTGTTCGTAAAGTTCTACTTGGGCACTCTCATGTATTGTAATTTTGTTGCTCATAATCCACTACTTTCGCCTAAATTGGTTTTGTCCCCTTCGTTTGTCAGCAAGGGGATAGCACTGCCGCCACCTTTGTAATAAGCTTGAGGAATCCACATTTCGTCTGGGAATGGGTTCCACCAACAAAGAAGCTTTGTATCGCCAAAATTGTTGCACATTGCTTTTACGATCTGCCGTTGAACTACCACAGCATAAGGCAAGAAGAGAATCTTGAAAGGTAAGAATACAGCGGCTTCGACAAAAAGTATGGGGAGTCCCCAATAAGAGAGAGAAGCTAAGCTAGCAGCTTCCTCAAATTTTCGAGGGGATGGCTTGTCCGAGTAAAGCTGTCCGACAAAGCCAAGAGAGTTAGGAGGCATGAACTCAGCTATATGTTTGGAAATTAGCCAAACGCTCTCCCGGATTTAGTTAACGTTATATTCGGTAAAAGCGATTGGGCATCCAAATAAATTAACGGCTTTTACAAACAGGGGGATGAGCCGGTCAGATCTAAAGATAGGACTGTTAGCTCTGAAGAACTCGCCCACTAAGCATACGCCATCTATTTTTTGAGATAAAAGACCAAGACGATGGATTGTTTTGAACCTACATTCCGCACTACAAAGTGTATTATATTTAGCGAGCGACAATCATTAAGTATAAATACTTAATGATTGTCTGATTACCAGTAACTCACCTGCAAGATCATGGCAATATTGTTTACTTGAAACTTGGGACAGATTCAGTTAGGATAAAGAGTGAAGCTTAAATTTAATAGTTT
>JAAHFN010000135.1 GCA_010672965.1 Oscillatoria sp. SIO1A7 | reverse complement strand
AAGTCACCAGCACTAGGGACCCACATCCCTGGCTGGCCGCCCCTCCCTGGTTTGGGGGGGGCAATTATAAATGAATAGAGAAAAATAGACAAATGAGCAAAAGGCAGAGCTTAGTCCAGAAAAACAACCGCCGACGCAAGCGTGGCCTCAAGCCCAAGAAGAGTCGAAACTTTTTCGGGCGGATAAATATGGCTTTCGGGGCACGCAATTTACGTCCGCGATCGCAAACCACACCAGGGGAGCTAGCTCATGGCATTTGACCTTGACTTTGCGATCGGACATATCAGGGACATCTTCGAGCTAGAGCGGCCTGGGAAAACTCCCGACCAAGCCAAAGAGCAGCAATGGCATAAAAGGCTCCTAGCCTTGCACATCAACATGCACATGGGGGAAATCGGCGACACCCTCGCCCCGGACCAAGAAAAAATCGTGGATGGCTTTATCCAGCAGATCGTAAGAAGCCACCCGGAGCGAATATTTCGCAAATGCCACCCCCCTAGCCCCAGCGAGTCCCCCGAGATAATCAGCAAGGTCTCATTAGACCCCCAGGCACTTTTCTTAGAGCTGACGGCTGCCATCACTTCTCCAGCTCATACCAGCGAATGGCTCGCCAACAGCGAAGCGGTCCAAGCAATTTGTGAAGCTATGGCCAAAACCGCGACCGGCCAGCAATGGCTCCGTGACGTAGCCGAAGAATGGAACTCATTCAACTTGTCCCCACCTTTTGAGTTAGACGAAGAATTGGAGGAAAAATGCAAATCATTAAACTAGGATACGAACGGCAAAAGAACTCAGCCTGCTCTCTCTCTGAAAGGGTTTATTTGGAGGCAGAGATAGAAGACTGGGAGAACCCAGAAGAATCTTTTGCCCTGTTACAAAAACGGGCATTAATTCTGCTAGGGGTTGATGCTGAGGTTATTACTGCGGAAGAACGAAAGAAGAAACTCAAAGACGAACTCAGGAAGATAAAGCGCAAGGGTCATAGTGCCGTGTACGTCTTGAAAGAACTCAAACATAAGTTTGAACGAGCTGTAGAAGTGCTTCAAGCTAATGGAGTAAACACGGATGCTTACATTTTTCCCGATACATCCGATAAATTCTCTCTGCCGCCAGAAAAGGATGAAGATGAAGATGAGGATTAGCATGGGTATGACTATGACGACTTCTAGACTGTAAATAAATCTTGTGTTCTGTGTTTAAATTTTACAGCCTACATTCCGCACGACAAAATGTAGTATATTGGAGGGTGAGGATTAATTGAGTATTTACACTCAATTAATTGACTAAAGCCGCCTAGTATTGCAGATTTGTTATATACAATTCTATACAATAGAATGGCTCATTGCCCCCAACTGTGATATGTTTAAACAATTAAAAGGCTCTAGCAGTAATTTATGGATATTAAGAATTTAGACCATCTGGGTCTGGTCGCTGGAACGATTGATGACATAGGAATAGAAGAGATAATAAACAAACGTCTGGGAGAAAGCAAAACGGAAAAAATTAGTGCTGGCAAAGTGGTAAAAGCCACAATACTGAATGCATTAGGTTTATTTTCATCTCCTTTATATTTGTTTTCAAATTTTTTTGAAGGAAAGGCAACAGAACATCTTTTAGGAGAGGGAATCAAGTCCTCTTATTTGAACGACGATAGGTTGGGTCGAGTCTTGGATAAGCTATATAAAATAGGAATTGGAGAGATATTTATAACAATTGCTTTAGAAGTAATCAAAAAATATAAAATAAATATGAAAACGGCACATTTAGATTCCAGTTCATTTCACGTTCATGGAGAATACAATTATCCAGAATTGAACTCCGGGGAAGGAGAGCCAAGACCAATAAAAATAACTCGGGGTTATTCGAGAGACCACAGACCGGACTTAAAACAATTTACAATGGAATTAATTTGTGCCCGAGACGGAGACATTCCATTATGGATGAAAATGGCAGATGGAAATGCTTCAGATATAAAAGAATTTGCCCGCAGTATAAAAGAATTTAAAAGAAATTTTAAGTTTGAAGGTTTGATGGTAGCTGATGCAGCGTTGTACAGCCAATATAACTTGCAATATTTAGATAAAATTGAATGGCTATCAAGAGTTCCATTATCAATAAAAGCAGCCTATACGCTAATCACAGAAACAGACGAAAAAGCTTTAGAAGCCAGCGATACACAGGAGTATAGTTATGGAGAAATTGAGCAAAAGGAACCATAGAACAGAGGTGGCTAGTCGTTCAGAGTCAAGAGCGTAGAGAATCAGATTTGAAAAAATTAGCTCAGAAAATAGAAACAGATTATAATCAAGCAAGAGAAAAGCTCAAAAAACTAAAAAAAATAAATTTTGCTTGCAAACCCGATGCAATTAAAGCAGCGAATAAATTATTAAAAAAGTCGAAGTACCACAAATTAACAGGAATAGAGATAAGAGCTGTTGTAAAGAAGGACGAGAAAGATAAGGCTACCGAACATTATGAATATAATGTGGAAGCAAATATAAGTACAGTTGAAGAAAAAATACAGCCAGATAAGAAAAAAGCTGGAAGATTTATTTTAGCAACGAATGTACTGGACAAAGAGGCGCTAAGCTCCGAACAAATGCTGGTTACATACAAGAACGGACAGCAATCAGTAGAGCGAGGCTTTGGCTTCCTAAAAGATCCTATGTTTTTTGCAGACAGCGTTTTTCTTAAATCCCCAAAACGGATCGAGAGTTTAGGTCTAATTATGGCTCTATCTTTATTAGTATATAAACTTGCAGAGCGACAAATACGACAAACTCTCGAAACGACAGGAGCGAAGGTAAAAAATCAGCTAGGTGCTTTGACAGCACGACCGACGTTGAGATGGCTATTTCAATGCTTTCAGTCAATTCACGTTTATAGCGAGGGCGATATTAAACGTGTTTCTAATCTAAACAAAGAGCGGTTGCATTTGTTGAAATTTTTTCCGCCAGCTTGTCAGCGGTACTACTTAGTTGCATAGTAAGCCGTCTAAAAAATCTTTGAATAGCTTGGATATCTTTGACATCTGAGTGGTTTAGTTGCGAGCATTTTTAGGGTAGTTATAGTAAATTTTATGCAAAGCACGTTAACCTTGAGGGTATAGATGAGTTAACGATAAATTCTTCCTCAATCTTTCAATGTTTTGCCTTTTTTGAGGTCTTAAGAAGTTGAATAACACTGATGTATTTTTTATGCTACATTTGTAGTGCGGAATATAGGTTACAGTTCTACTGCAAAGCCCTCGCTGCTAGGGGGCTTTTTTTGATTGAAACGAATCCATCTTAAAGAACATCGTCTATAGTGGTCATGCAACACACTCTATTTGACCTGGCTCCTTATACCTCTCCTGCCCCAAAAGTTTTGTTCGACGAGAACGGAGTAGAAGAAACGAAACTAGACCGATACCGGAAGGAACAAAAGAGCGATCGCTTAAAAAAAACTCAGGAGCAAATAGAAAAGCTAGACCGAGACCAGCAGCAAAAATTGCTATCGTGGCTGAGCGATCGGCTTTCTTCTGGGGCGGGAGACGGAGAGATTATCTATCGCCAGGAATACAGTAAATGCGGTAAGGCTCGCTGCAAAACTTGCGAGCAAGGAGAGGGACACGGACCTTACTGGTACTCGTACCAAAAAATCAATGGGCGATTGAAGAAAAAATACATTGGCAAGAAATCCCCCCAAGGCTAGCCAAGCTTGTCTTATGTAACAGGGCGTTACATAAGACAAATTTGGGACCAATACTACCAATGCCGTTGGCCAACAGCATAAGGTGTGTTGTGTACACCCTACACCCCCAAACAGCTTCTTGAATTTGTCTTATGTAACGCCCTGTTACATAAGACAAATTATGAGAGCGGCGGGAATCGAACCCGCGAAATCCACCGCCTTAAACCACTTGGCCACACCCTCCATGCTGCTCCTCTCCTCTCCCACCATAACCTTGAGCGGGGGCGATATGCCGATAGTAGGTCCTCAGACTAATACCATATGTTTCGCAAATGCTGTCGATCGAGATCTTTGGGTCAGCAGCCAAAGCCTTAGCTTGGGCAACTTGGACCTCTGAAAGCTTGCGCGGCCGGCCGCCCTTCCTGCCCCGAGCCCGAGCCGCAGCAAGCCCCGCCATAGTTCTTTCCTGTAGCAAGGCCCGCTCATACTGGGCAAAGCTGGCCACAACATGGAAAAAGAACTGGCCGGCTGCCGAAGTAGTATCGAACCCTTCCTTCAAGCTGACAAAGTTAATCCCCTCCAAGGCGAGGCGATTGATAATCTCGATTACATGTTTGAGCGAGCGTCCCAAGCGATCGAGCCGCCACACCACCAAAGTATCGCCAGAGCGAACGAACTGTAAAGCCTGCTCCAGCTCGGGCCTATTCTCTTTAACGCCGGAAATTTGTTCCGAATAAATTCTCTCGCAGCCGCAAACCTTCAGTTCGTCCAACTGCAAATCTAAGCTTTGGTCTTCAGTAGAGACGCGAGCGTATCCTACAAGCATAATTGTTGCTGCCAAAACTCATTACAAAGCATTGGTTTTGGCAATTTGTTTTTGACATTAGTTTTGCTAAATACTAACAACGTAAAATCGTTATCGGCAGCTATACTGTTAACTTTTTGCCCAAAACGATCGTTTTTGACAAGACCTTTCTAGCAACCTTGAGCTAAGCTATTGTCAAGCGCATGAAAAGCGCATTGCATAGCAAACCTTCAAGAATTTAAACAAAGATGCCAGCAAGAAAATTCGATTATGCTAACTACATAACCGATTATGGAGAGAACTTCGCTTTCAAGCTAGCCAACAGTGGTTATAACGCCACAGGGTGGGGATTTTCAGACATCCCCGATGGCGTTTCTCTTCCTAGGTTCCCAAACGGGAATGACTGGGTTGCCAGACATTACAGACTCGTCCCCGAAGACCCAGAGTCGGATTCTCCTATCCGAAAAATTTTTGTAGGAGACCCCGACCATCCAGCATGGGTTAGCGGGCAAGACCTCGGCACCCATGTAGTGATTGACGGAGAGAACTATGTAATTTGGCAGAAATGCCCAGAAAAATTACCTCGCGCGACAACTGTCCAGCTCGGAACGTTTACACCTTAAATGGATTTACACGTTTTGCTTGAAGTAATCTTGTTCGCTTTGACCTTAATCGGGTTTTGCGGGACAGTCCTTGGAGTCGTGTTTGCTTGGCTCAAAGGATTAGAGATTCGCTTTCAACGGATAGAAGCAAGCAAAAAAAGGTTACAAAGTCAAATTCTTCATGTCTCTAAATTTTTAGAAGAAAAAACAGATTTTGACGGCTTACCCAATGAAAATTATTGAACAGGAGAAAATAGATGACAAACATGACTTTCCCGTCCGGTCGGGAAGAATTAGACAAACTGATGGCAGACATTATTGATTCGGGCGCTCAAGCGGCTGCCGGGACTTTAGAGCTGAGTGCCTCCGAACGGTTAAACTGGGCCTTAAATCAAAGCGGCGTGTTCTCCGCAACCATTACCGTTCAGACCCAATCGGGCAACATTGATGCTACGTTAGTTCCCTCTGCACCAGCTATCTCTGCACCAGCAGCGTAAGCGCACGCACCAAACGATTTAACAGAAAGCACGGATACTTTCGTGTTTTTTGGTTGGAGAAAAATCAATGGAAGCACTCATACTAGCTTATTTATTAAGATACTTAAAAGAAGCCGCAGTAGAGTATATAATAGAATTAATTAAAGACTTATTAACTTTTGAGAAAGTTAACCATGTCCATATATTACCTCAATACCCTGGCGGCTTTCTTTTAAAAACTTCTGAAATAATAATCACGAGATCTAACTTACAAGGGACATACAAAATAAACAGAAACGACCACGAACACAGAAAAGACTCTAAATCTGTGGACGTTAACGATTCATCTCGCGAATTTGGAGAAATACATCTTTTTTTTCCCCTTTTTACCTCTTATGTTAAATGGGAGGCGAAAGAAGAGCCAAGCAACGCTAATGTCAAACAGTTTAGAGCTTATCCCCAACTGCACAAGCTCGGAAGCATTTATTTAGAATCTCTTTTTTCTGAAATTTCTAATCTACCCTTTTTGTCAGAACCAGTTTATTTTAATAGAAGTCAATCAATATCTAAATTTAGCGATAGTTGGCCAGGAGACTTTAAAGGCAGTTTTTTAAATGAAAGGATTTTTCTCTTCTCCTCCGCTTCTTCTTTTCATAGAACTATTGACACTATATTCGAGGATAAAAACTTTATCTCGGCTTTATGGGATTTAGAAGAAACTATACATTACTCAGTAGAAGTCCCAGGAAAAATTACAACTTATGGATGGCCAGCAGCTCTAGGTATCTTTGCCCACAATGACCCGCCGCCAAACCCGCCCGAACTACCAGAGGGGAGCTTGGGATAATGCTAACTCGCGTTTGCAGCCCTCAAAATTGCACAAAGATTCCCGCCAGCGTTGACGGGGTTGTGCTGACTCACCTAATGCCTGGGAACTATCAAGACAGAAACGGCCAGATTCGAGCTGTTGAAAAAGTCATATCCTGCTGCCAGCAGCTACCGGAAGCAACCAAAAAGTATTTGACGATAAATTACTCCCCCGCTTTTAATAAAAATAATCGCTGGCGTTCTACTAAAGATTTAATAAACGAAGCCGATCGCCTCTT
>JAAHFN010000134.1 GCA_010672965.1 Oscillatoria sp. SIO1A7 | reverse complement strand
ATACAGCCAAGCTATAAATGGTAGTCTGCCCGCGTTTTGCTTTGTTCTTGCAGTGATGGAAGTGGCAAAAACCAATTGCCTTTTTGTCATCCAAAAACACGGCCTCTAGCTCGTTAGCTTGTTCGGATGCTAAAAGCGCGGGCTTAAGCACGAAGCCAAGCTCGTTTCTGTGCTTGTCTACGATCGCTTTGGCCGATTCAGATAGACTCATTGCTGGAATACCGCACCTAAACCCAACCCAACGGTTCATCTCGTTTCTTTTGAAGAGCAGCTTCAAAAATTGCTGCTGCTTCGTCGGCGGCAGAAAAGTCAAAAGGCTTGCCTTCAATGACACCGTAACGGTTTATGCGCATCAACTTAATTTGATTTTGCCAAGCAAAGAAAATGCCAATCTTATTTTTTAGCTCGTCGTTAATGTCTTCAGCTACTCGCCTCGCTTCTGGCATCAAATTAAATAGTATATTTCCGGGTGAGGAACGGTGAATCAGTGCTGAGAAAATTTTTCTCGCGTAATGTCTTCGCATGTCAATTTTGTTTTTCATTGCTGTCGCTAAGTATTACAGGAATTGTGCATGACTTAATGCCTGCGTTTTTTGCTGCGATCTCGCACTTAGGGACTATTCGGCTCGACTCCGCAATCCTGCGGGCTTCTAGGCGATCGACGCCTAAGATCTCGGCAAAACGCCCTTCCGTGATAAGACCTTGTTTGAAAGATTCTAAGGGCGTTCTTTCAGAGTCGTCTGGCCGAGCAACGAAATCGCTAACCGATCGCCCATAAGCGCGAGCAAGTGCTATCAGTTCGCTAGCTCTAAGTCGGTAATCTCCTCTCTCAATAGCATCTATATTTGCAGTAACTTTATTGGCTTGAACCCGGGACATGCCGCAATCCTCCCGAGCTTTTTGTAAAAGTTGCCCTAATATCGACTTGTCGATATTGTCAAGAATGTTTGCCATGCTTGAATCAAAATGGAATCTCGTCTAAATCCGTGCCAGATAAATCTACGTCAATTACGCAAAAAGTGCTATTAACGGGCTCGGGGATGGGCTCGGCAACAGCATAGCCAACCTCCTCCCAAGCAGTTTGAATGCAGTCTCGAACGGAATGTTGATATTCGTCTTGCCACTCACGTTGGTCGTGGTACAAATACGAGCCTCCTTCGTCAATTTCTACTCTCGTCGCAGTATCTTTGTCCCAATTCAACCGAATTGGGAAAACAACTTCAACACCGCCTTTTATTTCTTTTATTGGCAAAACCCAAGATTCCCCTAATGTTGTTTCTTGCTTGGCAATTTTTTCGCGAAAATCAAACGGACATCTGCAAGAGCTTATGCCAAAAGGACATTGCGTATGTAGATATCTTTTGTAAACTTCTAGCATTTTGTCTTTTTCGTACAAAATACTACTATTGGATTCAAGCCAATCCAAGGCTATAGAAGCGACAGAAATACTTTTCCCAGTAACGAGTTGTGGCAGGGTCAAGATCCCTGCATGAGATGCAATCTCAAACAATATACCTAAAAATCGATCGGGCAAAAACTTTTGCCAAAGTGGCTGTAGTTGTTCTCGGAGCCTGGATTCTAAATCCTTGTCAATGCCGCCGTCCGGCTGAGCGATGGCGACTTTAGACAATTTTGAATCATCACAAGTAAAAATATTGAAGGCTTGGAAGATAGGTTCGTATCCTCCTTCAGGATGCAACTGTTGAACGCAATAAACCTTGCACAAGATGCGATCGCCCAAATGAAAGCAATCAATTAGTATGCCTATTTGCCAGGTTTCTTGATGGCGAACCAGGTCGCCTATAATCGAGGGTTTTTCCACCTTTTCGTAGCCAAATAAAGGCAATCTGGAAAGGTATCTGTACATTTCCAATCCCGATCGCAATCCAAAATGAAGCGCGAGAATATCTAACAAGTCATCATGCTGCGACTTCTCCAAAAAATCATTAAAGTCGTTTAGTTGTTCTAAAGTAAGTAAGCGGCGGGAGGCTACCTCGTACCGAATTTTCAAAATAAAGCGCCCCCAATCCGCACTCCAGCCTAACGCTATCATTCGATCCGATGTTTTTAAAAGAAGCTCTGCTCCGTCTAGCAATGGCGATTTATCTTTTTTTTCCATTTTTACGTCAAATCAATGATAAAATATGGCTTACAGCGGTTTTCAAATTAGTACATATATCTTAAACGGCTGAAACCATTGCAGTGATTGCAGTTTGAGATGATGCATCTATTTGAAAACCGCTATAGTTTCAGCAGAAGTAGCCGAGATTTTAGAAAATATCAATTCACAGAGCGCGGTTAGGAAACAATGGCTGCCCGTCGAACTGGCAAGTTGCACCTTGGGTAAATATTTGCTGCAATGCGGGTCTAAATTCAGCTAAGCAAGTTCTTGTATTTATAAGTAAGTAGGCAAAATAAATTGTATATTTACCGCATCAGTTATATACCAGACTACCCGACGCCGATAGCTAGTCTCGACTCCGAGAAAAATATACAATTAATTTTGCACGGTAACTTACTAACAAATTTGAATTTAAAGCTATGCCCATCAAAACTTTACAAGATCCGACTCGATAACTTTGCTGCTATGGCTAGCTACGACAATTGCTCCCTTTTGATTGGGGTCGAATACAGCCAACCACGCAACTAAGTGAGCGTACTTGTGAGTCAAGTAAGCGTATAGCCATGTTGGCGCACGGCCTTTTAAAATTAGACCTACTGTTTCTGAAGGCTTTGGCAGCTTTGACTCTAGCGGCAGGTTTGTTCTATCTATTGCTTCAGCCGATATTTTAAGAATTTCAACGTCCACAGTTGCCCCCGATCTCGCTACCGTCGCCCGACCTTTTACTAAAAAAAGCTCTAGCGCTGGGGCCGTTTTTGTCCGGCCTTGACCAATGACAATGTTGTTGCTACCCATTATATTTTGGCTGTTTTCGTTGTAATCGCCGCCACCAGTATTTATGTTACGATTTGTCATGGCATCTGTTTCTTGTCTTGTTTGCGAAGAGTAGCTCTTAACAAGCATCTTGTTCGACAGGTATCGATCGAGGCATCTTGATAAATATTGAATGCATTGCTCCTTGTCGCAATCTGACAATCCAGAATCGTTTACGTCGTTCATTGCCGATATGTAAGCAGATCTGTACCCGGTGTCGAACCAATGCCGCCAATTCTGCGTATTTAATTTAGTAACTTTAGGAAGCATTTCATATTTAGCCACTAAATAGTCAAAATATTCCTGATGCTTCTGGCTTATTTTTCCTTTAAACGCATTTAAAAATAAACCTAAAGCTTCGGAGTCGTCATCCAAACGCCCGTAATCAGACAAATAACTAACAATACTTAACGATGCAATATAAGAGCTGTTAGAAAGATCTATGTTAGATGCTATTTCTCCTAAACCCGCAGCTTTTAAAATTCCCCATCGACTATTTTCGCTTCTTAGCTCGTCTAAATTTTTCAAAATGCCAAGTAGCTTTTCAGCTTCTTTTGGATTTAAATCAATCGCCATAATTGCACCTCGCTACAATTCAAATTTTATTGATAAAATGCCAACCGCGCAGTGATTTCGACAGCTTGAGGCCAGGAATCCCTCCGGCGCTGGGAGTGCTTGATGCTTGCAACCTACTTGACCGGCTCCCAATTCTTTTTGCTTGCGTCATTAAACCAGTTAATTACCTTTAAATTATTAATATCATATGAATCAGCGTGAGGAATTGGATAAGACCGAACGAACCAAAAAACCTTCACTCCTTCCTTAAAATTATCGTCGTATAAAATTCCGAATCCTACAAAACCTCGATCGTTGTCATTGTCAAGGTCAATAGACCATCCGACAAAATCTCCTTTGATAGGAATTCTAGATACTGGAGAAATGGCCGTGCGCCAGGTGCTATCAGGTGCCTCTAAAGCCCTCCAAATATCATCGAAGTCTTTACTAATCGAACAAATAAGCTGTCGTTCGCTTTCAAAACAATTTTGTATTACCTGCTTTTGTATGCGATCGATTGTTTCCGCTATTTTACGATCCCAATAATCTGCACCCTCTTCGGGTTCAGTTATCTCGGAAAGTTCTTCAAGTGAATCTAGAAGCCCGCAATAAATAAAATCCAAACAAAGCTCGCCTAGGCCCAATGCAAAACTTTCAGATATTTCACAATCCCAGTTAACATTAGGCCAGTCAAGTCCCCCTATCGAGCAAGAAACGTCTTTTAGCTTTTTAGGAAAATCGCCATAACAACAAGCCAAGGCGGCTAAAAGACGCCTTAAATCAGGCCAATTACTTACTTTGAGATAAGGTTCGAGGCCAGTCTTAGCAAGTTCTTCAGAGCTTAAATATTGTTGAAATTTTGGATACGCAAGCGCTATCTTGTATCCTGCTTTGTATCCCGCCTTGTATTCATCTGACATATTTGTTAGGGCTTGAAAAAAACTAATAGCAGTTAAGGCTATTGCAATAGCGTATCGCTTTTAATAACTAACTTAGATTTGTTTTGATTAAAATTTATAATGTTTTTAACATAAAGCAATTTTAATTTTTAAACTGGTTATATTAGTATGTACGACAACTATTTTAACATACGATTATGTTAACAGCCAGCCGGTTTCTGCAAGAATTCTACCGCCCGACTCATAAATGCTTATGGCTTCTTTTGAGACTTGCCATTGCCATTGCGTGCGGACTTCATAGATTTGATGGATGCCGCTATAAGGATTGCCTAGATTACTGACGCAGGTCATAAGTGCAGGATCGACTATCGAACCATTACTTGGTAGAAGCTCCCATTTATCATAAAGTCCAACAGAGCTTATTTTTACCAAGCAAATTCCCCTGTCAATTACTTGGGCGCTAATGCATCCGTCGTGGCGCATCATTATTTTATTGATGCGATCGACAAAATGGTTGAAGTTTTTAATCATAAAATTTAGTTGTCAATTCATTTCTGGCTGCTATACCCCGAGAGCGGCAATCGCCAAATGTTACTCGGGGAATTGGGAAAGCGATCGCGGCTTAAATAAGCTGGCCAATGCTTACTAGGTCTAATTATTGTTTCCATTCAAAGGCTGGCAACTTTTTAGAAACGCGATCGCTCGTACCGTATTATAAATAGCAAGCAAGCACTCGCCTGATTTACTCGCCACCCGTACCGCTCGTTGCCGGTGCGGGTTTTTCAGTTTGCAAAGCTTCTGTTAGCTTGCGGATGGCGCTTTCTTTCATTCTGGGGACGGTTGCGCGCCCAATGCCCATTGCCGAGGCGACCCTTGTTTTGTTTTTTTCTGGTTGGTAGCCGAACGTGCCGAACCTCCTACCCAGCACTTCTTTTTCTTTATCGTTTAGGTTGGCCCGAGCCGCTTCTATCAGTTGTAGGTGTAGCTTGGATGGCTTGGTGCTTTCGGGTTCGGTTGCCGAAATCAAATGAGGCTCGCCATTGTAATAAGATTCTTCCAAAGGGGAAACGAAGCCGAACTGCTTGATATAAACTTCGTACTTGTGTCGATTTCTTAATATATGCTCGGGCAACCACACTACATTATCCCAAAAAGCAGCGCGATAAACGCATTTATTTATCCAAAACGCAGCATAAGTAGAAAACTTAGCATTTTTGTTTGGGTTGTAACGGAGCGCGGCCTCTAAAAGACCCAAGCATCCCTCTTGCATAAAATCCTCTAATTCGAGGATGCGAAACGTGCGAGATTTCCAAAACTTCCGTGCAAGGGATGCAACGAGTCCTATACTGGTCGATATTAGCCGCGATTCTGCTTTTTTGCCCAAAAGAGCGATCGCCATTAAGCCGTCGAGCGATTCCGATAAAAGTAGCTTAATTCCCGGGAGAGACCCAGACAATTGGCAGGCGAGAGTCCGGTATAAACAAACTGCCGCAAAGCCTTCTTGAATTTTGCAGCTCAAGCGCACTTGCTGCTGGTCTGACAAATGCTTTTGCTGTCGCTCGAATTGGTTGCTATTTTTCATAGTTTGTATTTTGGCTAATATGAATTTGTCAAAAATTAGCAAAACATATGTTATAATTAGAATGGTATCAACTTGCTCTTTTTTAGTTCGTATCGCGCTCTTTTCCGTCTGAAGATCGACGCGGTACGAACTATTTATTTAGCGCCGGACATTTTTGATTAGCAATCTAGGGAGCGATCGTTTAACTCAATTCAAACTAAAAACTTTGCCCATGCTTAAAAGTCAGTCGGTATTTGATGTTGCTGACTGACTTTGGCGTCCGACAAATAAATTATTTCGTCCTTTACTTACCTTCCTCTATTGTCTTGCGTAATTCTGCAGCCTCCTCCTTTCCCCACAGCTCTGTCCGGTCATCGTCCCAGTAGATACGAACGCCGTTTTGTATTTCGGGGGAGCTTGCATTGAACTCTATCTGCTTAATTTTGTCTTTGTTACAATAACTATTCCCGAGCCGCAAAAAGTTTTGCCCCAACCCAGAAAAATTTGAAGATTCGACTGGGGTCTGCTCGAAAACTTCCACTCGAACGCCAAACTGTTCCCGCAAATCTTTTGCTAAGTTTGCAAGCGTTGCTGGGGGATCCGCAAACTTTTGGTGGAAATTCAGCCAGTCGCTTTGCGATCCGGGCTTGCCTGAAAAAATGCCAGGACCAGAATATTGGAAAAGTACGCTCTTTTTTAAAGAGTCGAGATATTTCAAGAGTTC
>JAAHFN010000133.1 GCA_010672965.1 Oscillatoria sp. SIO1A7 | reverse complement strand
GAGAGAGGGGGGAGGATGGGGAGGGAGAGGGAGGGGGAGAGAGGGGGGAGGATTCGGGAGAGGGAGAGAGGGGGGAGGATTCGGGAGAGGGAGGGGGAGAGAGGAGGGAGGATTCGGGAGGGGGAGGATTCGGGAGAGGGAGGGGGAGAGAGGGGGGAGGATTCGGGAGAGGGAGGGGGAGAGAGGAGGGAGGATTCGGGAGGGGGAGAGAGGAGGGAGGATTCGGGGGAGGATTCAGAATCGCCGTTCCCAATGCCCAATGCCCCATGCCCAATGCCCGATTCTTCTTCATCTATATAAGCGGAACTGGAATAGGCGGAAACCAACAAAGAGGCCCCTGGTTCGCTGTAAAAAGTCTGTTCGCCGTTGTGGTCGATCGCCCCGACAGCAATAGTAAAGCGAGAGTTGGCAAAAGGATTGTAGTTGACATTTTCCCCAGCCCAGGCGTCGTTGCCGGCGGCGAACACATATATATTGCCGAGAGGATTGCCTTTATCGTCGGGCCGCCCGAACTTGACCCCATTTTCCAATTGCGTCAAACTTCCCGGCGCGGCCAATTGGGCTTTCCCGGGTTTCCAACTGTTGTTGAAAATATCGATAACATCTCGTTCGTGGCTCAAGGCATCGGCGATTTGCTGGTCGGTGACTTCCTCCGCCGTCAGCCCCAAGCTGGCAAACTTGGCTCCGGGAGCTACGCCGGAAACTCCTTCATCGTTGCTAGCTCCGGCGGCGATTCCCGCTACTGAAGTTCCGTGCTGGAGGGGATCTGGCGCTTCCTGAGTTTGCTCTTGGCCTTGGCCGAGACCTCCGATTTCGCTGGCCCAACGCCAACCCCACCAGTAGCTATAGACGGGTCGCCACCAAGGCCAGCCCCAGCCCCACCATTCTTCTTGCAAGGAAATCTTTTCTTCCAGGTCAGAAGGATCGGTTTCGGCAAAGTTCTTGCTGATTTCTTCAAAGAAGTTTTCGGCTAAGTCCGGGTGGAAGCCTTGGACGCCGCTATCGACAATGCCGATAACGGTGCCTTGTCCAGTTAAGGTGGTTCCTGGTTTTTCGGGGTCGTCGGATGCTTGATACCAAGCGTCCGCGATATTCAAGTCCCCTCCACCGCCGGTGCCGTTCTCGCCGCTGTTGTCGAGATGCCATTGCCTGTCAAAGAGGGGATCTTGGGGAGCAATGGGACCGTAAACTAGGGGCAGGGGAACTAAGGGATAGCTGGAGCCCGCCCCTTCCAGTTCTGCTAGGAGCTTTTTGACTTCTTCGGCGGGAGTGTCTTCGGGGAAAGAGAATATATAAGTGTTGTCGATGTGGCCGGTCGATCCTTCGTTTTCGGCTCCGAGGAGCAAGGCAATGCTATCGGGGTTTAGCTCCGGATCTATGACGACAACCCATTTGGTGATGTCGGCCAGTTCTTCTGGGTCGTAGTTGTCCAAGTTTGCGGCGTTTTCGATCGCCGTTTCTACTGCAGAGGAGACATCCAGAATATCTGCATCTGCCGCTGAGTCTCCATTGCTTCCGCCTGCATCTCCTTGTGCATCTTCTGTGGTCTGGACGGCAACTTCAGCGTAGTCAATCAAAGCTTCGCCCAAGTCGGTATCGCGCCAGTCTTCTTCAGTTTCCGGCAGCAAGTCGCTCATATGGGGAGTTTTTGCTTTTGCGCCCCGCACTTGGAAGATGAGGTCGTTGTAGTCTCTGTCGGAATAGCGATCGGCTCGCAAGTCTTCTAGCACGAAGGTATGACCGTCGCCAGTTACGTCAGCTATCTGCCCCTCGGCGAGCAAATCGTCTGCAGCTAGATTTTCTGCTACTCGGCCGATATGGGAGACGCCCTCGGGGTTGGCGATATTCATGGAGAACAAGGGATGCAAGTTGCCGCGAATTGTTTTGAGGGGGTCTGCTTCTCCGGCTGCTTCTGCTGCCAAAATAAGGTCGAGCAATTCTTGGGCGCTGCCGTGTGGTATCAGCGCCAAACCAAATTTGTCGCCGCGTTCGAGCTGAATTCTGCGGATTCCTTGATATTCGCCGCGATTCTGGTCTTGCTCGCCGAGGTCTCCTTTAAATCGCGAGCCTTCCCTGATGTCGGAAAGGGCTATTTCCCCGGGTTCGTCGGATAGTCCCAAGGAGCGGCGCAATACTTCTTTGATAAAGGCGATGGAGTTGGTGCGATATTTGCCGAGACCTCTGATGCCAAAGACAATAACTTCTCCTTGGTACCAGCCGCCGTCGTAGAGGAAGTCAAAGCCTACTTCGCCGTCTTCGCTCGATACTTCAAAGACCCCAGAGCCGTATATTTCTTCTTCTACTTCTTCTATTTCTTGCGGGGACCCTACGCCCTCCGGGCGGGCTTCGCCTACGACTCCGCTCAGGGCGAACGGGGTTTCATGGGGACTGGTGGAATCGGAGACTTGGAGACTGGGGAGCCCTTCGACAGGCTCAGGGCGAACGGCGGGGTTACTTGGGGAGTCTTGGATACCGTTCGGCCCTTCGACAGGCTCAGGGCGAACGGGGTTACCGACAGGCTCAGGGCGAACGGCGGGGTTACTTGGGGTGTCTTGGAGACTGGGAGACTGGGGAGACGAGAAGACCGTTCGCCCTGAGCCTGTCGAAGGGTCGAACGGGGTTTCATGGGGACTGGGGGAATCGGAGACTTGGAGACTGGGGAGCCCTTCGACAGGCTCAGGGCGAACGGCGGGGTTACTTGGGGTGTCTTGGGGACCGTTCGGCCCTTCGACCGGCTCAGGGCGAACGGGGTTACCGACAGGCTCAGGGCGAACGGGGGAGTTATTGGCGATCGCCTCATCTTCATAATTCTGCTCTGGCCCCGTCTCTGTAGGATCGCCGCCAGTTTCGCCGCCGGTCAGGCTATCTGTCTCTCCGACCCTAGCTTCGCCGCCAATCAATGTGTCGGTATTCGTATTGGAGACGGGCTGGTTGAGGTCTGGGCCTTGCGGCGGCGGCTCTGTATTTACATTGCCCAGCAATACTTCTGGCTGTTCCCCATCCCCATTTGTATTTGTCTCTACAAAGGTTTCGCCGGTATTGTCGTCAGTTCCATAGCCAGTGCGATCGCTGCCAATGCCGGGGGTTGACTCTT
Organism: Oscillatoria sp. SIO1A7; assembly: GCA_010672965.1. GTDB lineage: Bacteria > Cyanobacteriota > Cyanobacteriia > Cyanobacteriales > Laspinemataceae > SIO1A7. Next base: position 3,865 of record JAAHFN010000133.1, on the reverse strand, counting down.
CTGGCTGGAGTAGGGGCAGGGTATTTTCCTCAGAAGAAAGCCCTAGTATGTCGCTCTGGGAGTTATCGGTTAAACCTGACATTTGTTTTTGGGTATGGTTATAGTTTGCTGGCTCGCCACAAGACACGCCTGCCAGAAACGCATTCCCTTGCACCTGGGGTTTTGTTGCCTTGCCAAAACCCTGTTGTTGGCCCTTTTTGTCGGCCGCCCTGTTGGCTGCCTTTAGAAGAGCGATCGCGATAATTGCGCAGAACGAGCGATCGCGATTTGCCAGATACCCCGCCTTTGGTGCTAGATGCGCCTGACTGCGCGCCTCCGGGGCCTCAGCTCCGGTTTGGACGTCGCCTAAGTCTTTCCGCATAAAAAAGACTGATTTTTATAGTAATCATTTCTGGCTGCGTTGAGTTTCAGCTTTCAGCTATCTTTACCGAATCTTCACAAAAGGGGTGGGAAGCCTTTCAAGGGTATGTTTTCTAGATTTGGCATTTAAGAGTATCGGTCCGGGACGTAGGGGCGACAGCATTCCCGAGACTTTTTTGGCTACAAGGTAAAGTTTTGCCTTGGAATGCTTCGCCCCAGAAACCTATGCCGCCCACCGATCGCGCGATCGCCCTGGCTGCTGGCCCTTTCAAGGGTAAGAGAGGGGACTGTGGGAGGGATGCATGAGTTTCTGGGGCGAAGCATTCCAATTCCAAGGTTTTGTTTAAAGGCAAAGGCTGTCTCGGGAATGCTGTCGCCCCTACCAAACATCAAACACTACTAAAACCTGGCTGCTGGCTATTTCAAGGGTAAGAGAGGGGACTGTGGGAGGGATGCCTGAGCTTCTGGGGCGAAGCATTCCAATACCAAGGTTTTGTTTAAAGGCAAAGGCTGTCTCGGGAATGCTGTCGCCCCTACCAAACATCAAACACTACTAAAACCCTAAACCGGGGTTCTGACCCTGGCTGCTGGCTATTTCAAGGGTAAGAGAGGGGACTGTGGGAGGGATGCCTGAGTTTCTGGGGCGAAGCATTCCAATACCAAGGTTTTGTTTAAAGGCAAAGGCTGTCTCGGGAATGCTGTCGCCCCTACCAAACATCAAACACTACTAAAACCCTAAACCGGGGTTCTGACCCTGGCTGCTGGCTATTTCAAGGGTAAGAGAGGGGACTGTGGGAGGGATGCCTGAGTTTCTGGGGCGAAGCATTCCAATACCAAGGTTTTGTTTAAAGGCAAAGGCTGTCTCGGGAATGCTGTCGCCCCTACCAAACATCAAACACTACTAAAACCTGGCTGCTGGCTATTTCAAGGGTAAGAGAGGGGACTGTGGGAGGGATGCCTGAGTTTCTGGGGCGAAGCATTCCAATTCCAAGGTTTTGTTTAAAGGCAAAGGCTGTCTCGGGAATGCTGTCGCCCCTACCAAACATCAAACACTACTAAAACCCTAAACCGGGGTTCTGACCCTGGCTGCTGGCTATTTCAAAATAGTCTATTTTCCTATTTTTCTGCAATATATATGGGCACTACATTTCCCCACATTAACATCCTAACCTAAGCGGCTAACTTTGTCAAGGGCTAATCGAAAAAAAATCTAGACTAATTTGTATTTCTTGTCGCTCGGGAAATCCCCTATCCCCACAGTCGTACTCTCCGCTCTCTCAGCCCTCTCCGCACTATCACCACAGTTTTTAGCGGGCAATTGGGCCTCTTGAATTATGGGGCATAGCCAAAAAAATCAAAAAAAAGTTTTGAAAAGGGGTTGACAATCTAAAAAAAGGTGCTATAGTAAAAATATGCTAGAAAAAACAAGGCAAGATACGTCTCCCTATCTAACCAAAATTTGGGACTGAGTAGATGAGCAAATACCTAGGGTCCTTAGATGACCTGAAGATTAATACTTACAGAGATCCGCGCTATAGCAGACAGTCTTGTAACCGTCATGAGGCTTTCGTCTTGGGCTGTACGTACAAAAACACCGAAGGACGAACCTACCATAAGATGATGCAGGATTGCCGCCTGACTCTGGAGCAATGCCAGAGAGCGGTGGAAGGATTAATTGAAATCAATATGCTCATATCGCCCTAGGCTTTGTTGGGATAGGCATCTCGCTTGTCCCCAGGGCTTTATTTGAATGTAAACGAGACTTTTTTGACTCTTTTTTTTGACTGAGAATAGTCTCGGGTGTCCCCGTAGGATAGGCATCTTGCTTGTCCTACGGCCGGGACGCCTATCTTACGGAGATAAAAGAGAATAGCGGGTGAGATCGATGAGAGAAGAACTAGATAAGAGTGCGATCGCAGATTTTGACAATACCTGGAAACAAGCATTAAAGCTATATTTCCGAGCCTTACTGCTTTTTTTATTCCCCGAAATACACGATATAATCGACTGGAAGCACCATTATATTAAGCTCAAAACTGACCTCGAATTGACGGTAAACTCACAAGAGCCCAAGGGCATTGCTAACCAACTCTTTCAAGCACGATCGAAAGAAGGTGAATCAATTTTTATTTTGATTAGTATAGAAATCGACAGCAAGGAGGACATCGACTTTATTGAGTCGATTCACTACTACAACTGTCGGGCAGTGGGGCAGTACAAACGTCCGGTAATAAGCTTGGGTATCTTGGCAGACAGGGGCAAGTCTTGGCGATCGCGTAAATATAAATATGCTAAGGGAAAATACAAAAAAACGATGGAATTTCCCATCGCCAAGCTGGTGGATTATCAATCCCGGTGGGAGGAGCTAGAGGCCAGCACCAATCCATTTGCAATAGCAGTCAGCTCTCAGCGGTCAGCAGTCAGCTTGTAGGGGCCGCGCGATCGCCCCTACAAGGGCAGCAGATAAGTAAGTAGCGATCGCACCTCGATAGCCCGACGGCAAAAAACTCCCTGGCAGGTCAGCTCTCAGCGGTCAGCAGTCAGCTTGTAGGGGCGAGCAAGCGAATCGCCCCTACAAGGGCAGCAGATAAGTAAGTAGCGATCGCACCTCGATAGCCCGACCTGAAAAACTCCCTGGCAGGTCAGCTCTGAGCAGTCAGCTTGTAGGGGCGAGAGCGCGATCGCCCCTACAAGGGCAGCAGATAAGTAAGGGACGTAGGGATGTAGGGGAGATGTAGAAGAATGTAGGGGAGGTAGGGAGACGTAGGGGCGATAGCATCCCCTAAACTATCTCTGCCTTAAACGGTAACCCCGGCACTGGGATGCTTCGCCCATGCTTCCCCTATGCAACCCAGGGCCCGCGCATTCCAATCCAATAGCTTTTTTCTATTAGCAAAGATTGTCTCGGAAATGCTGTCGCCCCTACACCTTATGAATGCCCGGGTAAAATGGCGCAGGGTATGGTTCCCGACCGCAAGCGCGATCGCCTCTTTGCAGATAAGATAAGAACCGAAGCCAGAAACCCGGTTATTACCGAGTTTCTGAAATAGGAAAATGATGCAAATTGCTATAAACTTAAGAAAAGGTAATGCAGAGTCATGGTAGATACTACGGTAAAAGACAAGGTTACACGCCCTTAACTGCCGCTGTTTAGCTGTTCTTGGACGAACTGCCAGACAGTCTGAGGGAGGGTAATAATTTGGTCTATCAATTCTTTTGGGGCAATGCCAAAGATTATTTGCAAGGCCAAGACAATGGCAGCGACAATAATCGCCGTTTTTACGGTGGTTTTGACTACCTTAACGAGCCAAGTAAAGACGAGCCAAGCTACGGCTAAGGCGGCAATAAGAAGAACGACTTGGATTATCATAGTTAATTGGGTGTGGGGAATGGGGTGTGGGGTGTGGGGTGTGGGGAGTGGGGTGTGGGGAGTGGGGTGTGGGGTGTGGGGTGGGTGGTGTGGGGTGTGGGGTGTGGGGTGTGGGGTGTGGGGTGAAAGGCGATA
>JAAHFN010000132.1 GCA_010672965.1 Oscillatoria sp. SIO1A7 | reverse complement strand
TAAAATCTCTTTTGGACAGATTGTTTAGAATCGGCAGTCACATAGGCTTGCTGAATCTCGAACAGCTCTCTGAGGGCTGCACGGTTGGGAATGCTCAGTTGGTGTTACAATGGGCGAAGAGAGCCGGTTTTTTTGATGTTAATTTTGAGGACGGACTGGAAATATTTTGTCGCTGCGTTGAGGTTTTGGCTAGCAAATAATGCGAGCAAGGGATTAATTCAATTTAACCGCTTAATCAGCATGCCTTTTATGGAAGCAAATTGGGCAAGGCCACTTTAATTTTAAGGCTAAAGTAAATGAACAAAGCAGAATGGTTGACGCAGTTGCAGAGAGAGTCAAAGCGAGCAACATGACGAAAAAACAAGTCGATGTCGCGTTGACAAATGCATTAAATGTTATTATGGAAGCTGTTGCTAATGGAGACAAGGTAACTTTGGTGGGTTTTGGATCGTTTGAGTCTCGCGATCGCAAAGCTCGCGAAGGTCGCAATCCAAAGACTGGAGAAAAAATAAATATCCCAGCTACTAAGATGCCTGCTTTTTCTCCCGGAAAACCTTTTAAGGAAAAGATTGCTAGTTGAGGCATCGAGATAGACTGAAAAAATAGCGAGCGAAGTTTGAAACAATGACAAATGCGAAAAATGCCGCGTTAACGAAAGTCCTTTTTCTAGATTTAAACGGTACAGTGCGTAGTCCCAAGTCTGGCGGTCTTTTTATCAAAGACCCTTTGGATCAAGAATTGATTCCCGGGGCTAAAGAAGCGATCGCAACTCACCAAGGTTTGATTGTTGGGATTACAAACCAAGGAGGAGTAGAGGCTGGATACAAATCCTTGGAAGACTGCATCAAAGAGCAGCGCCGAACGCTAGAAATAATCCCAGAGATGGAAAGCATCTATTTTTGTCCCGATTTTGAGGGTAGATTCTGCTGGGAAATCAACGGATACTACCATAGGGAGAAACAGGTTCGCTCTTTTGCAAGGGAAGAATCGACAGCGGGATTCGATTGTGCTGCAATATTCGCCAATCCAGGGGAAGAGAGATTGAATTTTCGCAAGCCTTCTCCCGGGATGATTGAGTATGCATATTCTTCTTTGGCGACAGAGAGAGGAGGAAGGTACAATCTTGCTCCTCTCGAAAATTGTCTGATGGTCGGCGATCGTTTGGAAGACAAACAGGCCGCCCAGTCGTTAGGGATGCCGTTTATGGAGGCTGAAAAATGGAGAGAACGAGGCTTGTAAGCGCGACCATTAGCTGGCTAGACTTCTCCGTTTTTAATAGACTTTTAACTATTCATCATGCAGAATTTCAACCAGATACTTGCAGCAAGTCTTGACGCGATTGACTCTAAAATTGCTATCGAGATTAGAGAAAAGCGCAAAAAAGCCATTCAAGATTATATTTTTAAAAAAGACTTGGAAAGGCACAAAATAGGGGGCAAAAGCGTGCAAAATGTTCCTGGATGGGCTGAATATCAGTTACTTTTCGAGAATTTTCTAGATTATCCGAATCCGCAAAAAAATGCCGAGGCTTGGCAAGAATTTTATCTCCAACTACAACTCTTAGAACGAAAGCATATGTTTCCGCCTTGCAGGTGGATAGCCAATAAGTTCGATCCCGTCAGACGCTATCCAGTTTTTCTCGATCCGCGAGACGAGTTCGATTTAAAAAAATGTGGCGTCAAAGCCTCAATTTACGGCGAACTGTTGAACAATATCACGCCAGAAATTCAGGAGTTCCTAGACGGAGATACTTCAAAGCCCCCTCCTGAGTATGAAGAATTTATGGTAGCCATTTCGGAGGCGTGCGAATTCCTAGGAGAAGGTCCGAGCAAGATTTCGTCAGAGCTATCGTTCGCTAACTCGGAACGCTCTTGGGACAAAGGTAAAATAGTTTTTTCTTCAGAAAATTTGCGGTGCCGCATTATAGATTGGCGGCAAGGAGAGCCATGAAGAGGGCAAAGCTAGACCGATACCAATAATTCATCGACACAGATGCTACACCCAAGCAGATCGGCCAATGTCCAATCAGCAGGGTGCCGTTTATGGAGGCTAAAAAATGAAGAGAATGAAGCTTGATATAATCCGAGCAGTTATGGTGTAATTGCTTAACTTATTGATTTTGGTAAGCAATCTTTGTACGATGTTATAAAAAACAAATCAATGCTTAAAAATTTGCTGGGTTGTTACAAAGCTGAAAATTTACTGAGAACAGTAATTGTTGCTTATGGCGAGCATTATAAAGATCTTCAAAAAGAATTGCCACCTCATTTACTCAAATATTGTCCTCCCCCTTCAAATGAGATTTATGGCTTTGCTTGTTGGCTAATTCTTTGGAGCGGTTTACTGCAAGATCTTAAAGCTGATAGCGATTATTCTGGTTCGAGGTTTCGACAAGTCGAATCTGTACAGCTCGGGTGCATTAGCCGTGAAGCTAATTTGCTTTTAGACAAAGCTAGGGATGGCTACCAACAGCATTGGGAGAAAAACTTTTTTGAAGACAGTCACCCTAATGATATTCATGGTTTTTCTTACTGGCTGATTCGCTGGAGCGACTTGGTGCAGCCAACGCCAACAAATTGGAAATTTAGATTGATGGTTGTTTGTCGCCGTCTTGCTTGGCGCTTGTTTGATGGCGGTCATCTTAATGCTGCCGAGCGAATTAAGGTTGAGCTAGGTATATAACAATTATGAGCTGTCCTTTTAAAATAAGTTCTTGTAAATGCCCCGATTATTTTCGTAAAGAGCTTGAAGAAAGAAAATTTAGTTTGGCATGGGCTTGGCACGTTCCAATTAACAAAATAAAAAGTGGTATTGAAGTAGCTCATCCAGTCGATCGCTCTTTAATTTTGTAATATGTTGAACGCATCAATATGTAAAATTAAAATAGCAAAAATGAATTTCAATCAGTCGATACAAAAAATTGCCGAGCAATGCTGGAATCAACGCCTCAAAGAAAAAAGGAAAATATTTTGTACTTTTTGCGAAATTGAATTGGCATATAAACCATCAAAAACGCCTTTTTCTGATTTTGTTTTTAGCTTTTTTGCCGATAAATGGCAGCAAGCCGATAAGCTAGACTCTGTTATCAGTCTCAAAAGCGATGGAATATTGTTTTTGCCTAAATTAGATTCAACTATTTTTGACAACTCTTTTGAAAATTTTAAATCGCTTATTTTAGTAATATCTAATAACGACGTATTAAATGAAATTGACATAAACTTTTTTAAAACGCAAGGAACTTTAGAAACACAATATTTTTATTTGATTGAAGGGTATCGAGATCGAATTTTAAAGGCGCTTGCCAATCATTATTTAGCACCTGCGGGGTATATTTATCAAATTGATAACGCCAAAACTACTTAAGCGATCCTAGGAGGAAAGGCAAGTGAGTTGTGCGATAGCACTGAGCGAGCCGGACGCATTTAGTCCGTCGGAGATTAGGCAAATTTTCCAACCGCGCTCATTGAAGGCTTCCCGCCCCTGGGAGCTGGCGGAACGAGCCAATGGTTTGGCAACTACAGTTGAAGAAAATTGGGCATATCTTTCCGAGGAGCAGCGACAATTGCTGGCTGACTTTGCTTATGAGGCGATCGATCCTCCGTCAGATATGAGATCTAAGTTGCAGGCTTTTTTAAGCTGTTGCTATGGGGCTTGGATGACTATGCAAGGAGAGCGAGATGCGTTTGTGGCTTATGCTAGCGCAATCGATCGCCTAACGAACGCCATTGTCCTGGCTAGCGAACTAGATAGCTATAAAACAATGACAGCAGAGGAAGCCTGTGAATGGATTCGAGAAATTTCACATCGGGCGATACGTTAAATGTCACAAATTAGCAGCGACAAAGTTTAAAAAAATAATTACCATTGTCGCTGCCCTGCCTGTCATATTTTTCCACAACTTCCTTTCTCATCGAGCCGAAAGATTGTCAGCTTCAAATTTGTATGGCTCTAGCGTTCGCGCATTTTTTGGATTAAACCTTCAACCGACTGCGCTATTAAAGTTTGCTTTCATAGTCGAGCGCCTTATTAAAAGATAGACCCCCATGTTTTAGTTACGAAGGGAGGAAAACGAGGGCGGGAGGGTCAGGTCAAAGACCCCGCTGCTACCATTGGCAAATTGACCTGCCTAACGCTTGCAATCTTTGATGCGAGCAAACAGCCCTGCCATAGGCCAGCCAACGTTGGTTAGTCCGCGCACGGCGACAGTCTCGACAAGACCAGAAAACACTTTTGGGACTCCTTCAACAATAGAGCCATAAAGAACGGTAGATGGCAAATGCCCCCTGGGGGCTTTTATGGAAAAAGTAAGATCCTCGTAATACAGCCAATCGCCCCTGTCGCGCCATCCGACGCAATCTCCAAAAGCTTCCCATGCTTTTCTGTCATAGTTCGTTCCGCCCGAGCTTTCGTAAATTGTTTTCTGAACCAACAAACCAAAGTGCCCTTCAGAATAAAACGACCAAAGGCGATCTATGGTGCTTAGATCCTTGCAAGGAAACTTCGCTACATCAGCAAAGCTAACCTGCCACCATTTTTGCTTTCGCATAACCGCCAGCATTAGCCTCGCCGTTTCCTTGTCAGCTTTTTTCCATTCCTCATCAGACAGAAGACTTAGCAAGTGATTGTAATCAATGCCGCAATCACTTTCAATAGAAACAGTGGCAGCTTTAGAGTTTCTTGTTTTCTGCTTATTATTAAGAGCAAGTTCTTGTTGGATTTGTTCGATAGCTTGCTTGAGACCTTCAGAATTCTGCCATAGCACATAGCCGCCAAAAACCATACGGCCTTTGGGGTCGGCTAAAAATACATGGCCAACTCTTGCCAGGTTTTGCCAGGTTCTGACGATTGTCCCGTCTTTTAATGCGAAAAGAGGGCTGGCGCTGCCAAAGTCACGTTTGTCTGCTGAGGTTATTCCCGGTACGTCAGACAAAATTTGGATTGCCCTTGCTGCCGTTGGAGAGATAGTAGTAGCAATCTCAGTCTCATTAGTCGCATTATTAATTAATTTGGCGGCATTTTTTGCGCCTTTAAACATCTTAAACATAGCTGTAAGATTTAAAATATTTAGAAAGTCTGGGCAGAGTGGCTTTTAAACAAGCTCTTTTTTAATCTGCTTAATAGCTCCTTTAAGATCTTCTGAATGTTTCCATCCCACATAGCCGCCAAAAATCATGCGACCTTCGGCGTCTGCCAAAAATATATGCTCGACTTTCAAAGCATTTTGCCAAGTTCTTACAACGGTTCCGTCATTTAAAGCAAAAATAGGTCTGGCACAAGCGAAATCGCGGCTTCCCGCCTGTTTCATGCCAGGTACGTCAGATAAAATCTCAATTGCTTTTGTTGCTGTTTCAGAAATAGCAATAGCTACTTCAGCTTCTCTGGTTACTCGTTCGACAATACGATCGAATATTTTGGGGCTTTCAAATTTAAACATGTTGGATTCCCTGAGTTTCACTATTTTTAATTGCCTGCTGTTTTCTCAGGCTTGAAGCCATCAATTTATAAAGGGCTGATTTCTTTGCCTACTTCTGTAGGCGAGCAGTCTCTATCGCGGGCCATCTCAAGCGTCCAATTGTTCCATCGTTACCAGCCCTCTGGCGAGTTGTTCGATTAACTCGCTACGAGACAAGTCAAGTTGCTGGGCCCTAATATCTAGAGCCTTGATAGCTGTAGGCGTGATATTGATTCCCAACCTTTCCTTGCGCTCGTTCCAAGCCATCCTTTCAGCCAAGAGCCTTTTTTTCATTTTAGGCATATCTGTCTGTCAACATACACATCTTCATATTAATCGACAAAAGAGTTGACGTTTTTTGAAAAAGACGTTATAGTGTATGTAGTCATACACTCAAAGCCTTGACCATCAAGGATTTGAAGTTAAAAATGACAACTCGCACCAACGCTGAGTTTACCAGGCCCACGTTGATGCGAGTTTCAACCCCGAAAAGAGGTCTAAATATATGTTGACACAAACTCAGCCCCGCACACGACGAGTGTGGGAATGGCTCAGCATTGCCATTCAGGTTGGCGATGTGTTGCGGCTAGACTGCCAACCGATAGTTAAGGTTGTCGGCCGCGAGCAAATCTCCCCAACCCAGATACTAATAAAGGTAGTCCCAACCAACGCAGACGCGGACTACCGGCCGACGGTGTGGGAAATCCAAGCGCCACAATCCGAGCCCCAATCAGCACCGGCACAACCCACCGCTCCAGCAAAAACCGATCGCCCCTTAACGAAGCACGATCGCAAACAGCCGGTAGCACTGAACAAACGGCTGGAGCCACTTACAAAAAGCGATCGCCCCACTACTGAACCGACCGACGAGCCGAACTACTTATATAAGTTGAAAGTTGGGCAACTTAAAGAACTGTGCAAAAAACGCGGCTTGCACGGGTACTCTAAGTTGCGGCAACACCAGCTAATTTTAAAGCTGCAAAAGCAAGAGCAAGAATTGGGCAATGCCCGCTCTGAGGCGGCTACCAATAGCGAACCAGTTACAGCCAGCGAACCGAGCTTACAGATAAGCGCTATTTGGAACGAGCGGCTAACTGGGGGCACCACACACGACCCGATATCCAACAAAAGCTACCGATTCCTGGTAGTCGATGAGGCCGAGCTATGGCAAAAGTCGGACCTAAACAAAGCAAAGCAGCCAGCCATAATTAGCTGTGCCCCAGAGGAACGGCACCAGGCAATATTGGTCGGCAGCGAAACCGACCTACCCCATGCGAAAGCGGCACTGGCAGCGGCACCCACGCAAATAAACGCGCAGAAAAACGCGCAAAACACGGATCGCGTGAAAGCGAATCACGCAGTGCGCGTTTCAATAAAAGCGGTATCGCCCAAGCCCGCAGCAAAGAAACCGGCGGCGCAAACCGGGGGCGAACAACGGATGCCGATCGCAGCTATGAGCGCCCCAACGGTAGCGAAGCAATCAGCGGTCAGCCCCAAGCAGTCAGCTAAGAGCCCCG
>JAAHFN010000131.1 GCA_010672965.1 Oscillatoria sp. SIO1A7 | reverse complement strand
TCTGCCGTTCGGGCGCTCGCTTGTCGAAGCCCAACGGACTGGGCTTCGACAAGCGAGCGCCCGAACGGCAGATAAAAGTCATTATTGCCTGCAGCTTCATAAAGAATTGGTCTTAATCCTGTTTCAAAAACTTTAAATAGTTTTCGCTCAGTTCCTCTACTGCCAATTCATAAAACTGCTTGCCATGTTCGGGAGTGGCTAAAGCAGGATTGGAGCCCATTCGGCCGTCGGCATAGCGGCGACGAAAATCAACAGCACCATAGATAGGTTGTCCCGAAGCTACTTCTGGAGAAAGATAAGCCTGCTTGATGGCTTCTGGATAAACATATTGGGTGACGGCAACTTCGCTAGGGGTGGCGTGGGAGCCTTCTCCATCGCCGTATAATTTTTTGGCTAATTTATACGTCGAACTGCACATAAACCAATTACCAATTTTACATTGCACCCGGTCTGAATTCGCAATGTTTAGCTCCGCTAGATAAGCGTAAGTTTCCGAGAAAGCAGCTTTGAGAGTGGCAATATTGCCGCCGTGGCCATTTATAAAGAAAAATTTAGTAAACCCAGCTTTGGCTAAGGTGGTAAGATAGTCGCGCACCACCAAAATCATCGTGCTGGGTTTAAGGCTAATAGTGCCGGGAAACTCTGCGTGGTGTAGGGCCATCCCGACGTTAATGGTAGGGGCAACTAGGGCGTTAGTTGCTTCGCCAGTGCCACGGGCGATCGCCTCCGCACAAATCGCATCAGTGCCTATCAATCCAGTCGGTCCGTGTTGCTCCGTAGAACCAATAGGTATGATTATGCCCGTGGATTTTACCAAGTAATCTTCTACTTCTGGCCAAGTACATAAATGTAAAAGCATCCGCTCTATCGCTTCCCATTATTATCTATATACTAATCCTAAATCATTAGCACGCCCTGTGAGAAACCAGATAACTTATCCGTAGGACGGGCGTCCCGCCTGTCCCCGCTTGCCTCTATCTCCCGGGAGGGACAGTCGGGACGCCCGTCCTACGGGAAGCCCAATTTATTTCTAGGGCGATTAAACGGATTCGATCTTACAGATTATTCTAGAAGCTTTTATCGGTTTTAGGGTAGCAATTAAGCAATATGTTTTTATAGCCCGAGAATTGGCAGAACGGCGATCGCTCCTATAAAAATACGCCTTTATAACCAAAAAAGAGATTAAAGCAAAATATTCTCAAAAACAACTTTACATCAATGCAGTAGGGCCTCTTTAAAGGTCTTTTGCAGCTATAAGGGAATTCCAAAAAATAAATTACCCAATTCGTAGGACGGGCGTCCCGCCTGTCCGCTGTCTGGGACAGGCGGGACGCCCGTCCTACGGGGAAGCGAGGAAGAGATATTTATTTGGAAATCCCTAACAGAGCCCGAAACACCTAAAGCAAATCTAAAAATATAAAAATTTATGACAACTATGGGAATGGCGAGGTGTATTGTAGCGCAGCCTACTGCTATTTTAGGGGTGGTACTAAACATAGGAGAGCGCGATCGTGTCAACTTTGGAATTGCCCAAAAATCTTCCTAGGTTTGAGTTAGGTAACGGCAATCGCGTACTGGTAATCGAGGATGAAGACCTAATCCGGGAAATGCTCGTACTGGCTTTAGAAGAAGAAGGGTACGAAGTAACTGCTGCTGTGGACGGACAGACTGCGTGGGGATACTTATATACCCCCGACTCCAATCCAGAGCGATGCCAATTTGACCTTATTGTCCTGGACTTGATGCTACCCCAGGTAAATGGCCTGGACATATGTCGCCTGCTCAGGCACCAAGGAAATACGGTCCCTATTTTGATTCTCAGCGCTAAAGGCAGCGAGACCGACCGGGTTTTGGGTTTAGAGGTAGGTGCTGATGACTACCTGACCAAACCTTTTAGTATGCGAGAGTTGGTCGCTCGCTGTCGAGCTTTGTTGCGCCGTCAGCGTCTCAATGGTTCTCCGGAACCCCAGGTACTACAGTTTGGGGACATTATCCTCTATCCCCAAGAATGTCGCGTGATGGTACGGTCCGAGGAAGTCAATCTTTCTCCGAAGGAATTCCGCCTGCTAGAGCTATTTATGAGCTATCCGCGTAGGGTTTGGTCGCGGGAGCAGTTGTTGGAACAGATTTGGGGCCATGATTTTGTAGGGGATAGTAAAACTATTGACGTTCACATTCGTTGGTTGCGAGAAAAATTGGAGCGAGACCCGAGCCAGCCAGATTACATTATTACGGTACGAGGGTTTGGCTATCGCTTGGGCTGAAAAAGATTCATTACTTAATAATTCCCCTACCTGGGGCTAGGGGTTTAGGATCGCGCAATTCAGATGGGGAAAGCAGCCCCAGCAATTCCCCATCTATGCTACCCTAATTATTCAGCGCTATTGTTAGCGACCATAAAAACAAGTTTATTATGTCGGATTAGGCGAAGATTAAAAACTCTCCAAAATTGAATATTGTGCTAATGGCCAGACAAGTTAGGATGCAAATGCTCCTGGACTGAGGCAGTCGCGATCGCTTTAAGTTCCCTGCTTCTTTTTCCCTGCTTCCCTTTCCCTACTCGTTCCCTACTATTGCCTTCGAGTTAGTGGGTGCAAAATTAAACAATCCCAGGGGAGGTCGGGCATCGAAGCGTACCTGTGGGAATTGAAATTTTTGCTTTTTGAGGGTATTTTGCCCAATTAGAGGCATAAGGGAATGCTAGAGTTGACTGCAAGCCGAGAGTTTTAATTTAATTGGCAGCGATCGCAATCTTCAACAGCGATCGCCCCAGCTATTAGGGCAATACCCTCCATCATCGATTTTTTTAATAAAGCAATACGCCGAAGAGTTTGGAGCAATTTTTAATTTCCAAAGCTATTAACAGCAATAATCGTGCAGAAGAGCTACGCTCCGCGAGGGCGCATAACCTGACCGCTGACCGCTGACTGCTTACCGCTATAAAAAAGCAATTTGGGGCCGCTTAAATCTTAGGCACCTTTGGCACTCTTATACCTTTCTGCCGCCTCAAGCATTACAGCCTTTAATTCCTCGGGGTGCCAAGGTTTGGAAATACATTTGAAAATATTATCTGCTGCCCCATCTAAAGCATCCTCGCTGTAACCGGTTAGCAGAATGCGAACAGTATCGGGAAAAGTTTCTGAAGTCTTGCCCAAAAGCTGTAGGCCGCTCATTTCCGGCATACTCTGGTCGGAAATAATAATTGCCATCTCCCCCTCCGCCTCCAGAATCTCCAAGGCACTAAAGGCTCCGTCTGCTCGAAAAACCTTAAATTCGCGCCGGAAGGTCCTGTATAGCAAGTCCAGGTTATCCCGCTCGTCGTCCACTACCATGAGTTTGAGTTTCTCGGCCATCTGGTCAATTTACTCCTAGCTATCTCCACTTGGTTTTCCATTCTAGGTGAAATGCTTGACAATTTTGGGCATTGGGTATGTTCGCATTGGGCACCCTGCATTGGGAATGGGGCATTGGGAATGGGGCATTGGGCACCCTGCATTGGGCATTGGGCATTGGGAAAGTTCTTAGCTTGAGAGTTTTGAGGTTTAAATTAACGGTCCTCTTGAATTATTTGTGTGTGGGCCATTCGCTGCTGCGATCGCCCATTTTGTGAGGAGCTGTCATGGGATCGCTCTTTTTTGTAGGGTGTGCATCGCGCACCAGCAAGTTATTATTATCTGCATAGACTGTTAAGCTGTTACGCATTTAAATCGACGATCGGTTAGCGACACAAAACCCCCGGACGGGCTTAGCCGCCATTTCGTGGCCCCCTTAGCACCCAATCTAAATGCGCGACAGCTTATCCCTGTAAATATGTCTTTATTCTCGATGCAAAGCTTCTTATTGATCGCTGGTAAAAAACTGACAGCGTAGGAATCGGCACATTTAGAGAAGCTGAAATATCTGCCCAAGATTCGCCTTTAATTCTTCGCAAGTATATGGCACGAAAATTAGCATCGGGTCTGTGGCGCATACGCCTCTCTTGGAAAAGTCCTTCTGAGTCTTCTTCAATCAACCGCTGAACCGCATCAGAAATTAAACTTGGATTTTCTATATCCTCTATTTGCGCTATTGTATTTAAGTATAAAACCTCATTTTTTGACAAATTACCATTTTCTATGTTGTCAATCAGTCTATCTAGAGAGAGATGTGGATCTTGGGAATATTTTTCCGCTTGATGAAAAAGCTGCATATTCAGAAGTAAATTAACCCATCTTATTACATCACTGTTTTCAGGTTCGTATGTATCAATTCTGGTTAACATTTCTAACCAAACTTCTTGAAGTGCTTCCTCATAAACATCAGGGTAAACCCGAGCTGAAAATAGGGACTGATGTGGGAGTTCGAGTCGGCCAGAGTCTAGGATGGAACCGACAAGTTGTGTTAAGGCTTGCTGCCGCCTCGCACTCAGTATTGGGTGCTGCTTAGCCTGCAAAACTAGCTCTTGAAGAGATACATTCCGCTCTTGGCTAATGCGCTGGTTTAGACTTGGCTTTTCTATATGCCAGTCTGCAGTTCCTGGAGTAGTCTCAGTATTTTGTCTCTGTCGTCCTTGCTCTGACAATTCATCTACCCGATTGGTAATACTCTCTTGCTGAGCAACTGTGTCTCGCATGAAATCGACACTATCATAAATATGCTTCAAAATCTGAGGCTTAGAAACTATATTATGCCAGGATAAATTTATTATTTGACATATAAACAAAAAAACATTAATATCTACTGGTGTTCCAATAAAAAAATCCTTGACTTGTTCGCGATCTATTTGGAACTTTTCTGCCAAATTATCATGGGTTAAGGACTTCTGGTTTAAAGCTCTTCTGGCTTGTTTGATGCCTTCTCCGTAGGTCTGAAGCGTGTTTATTCCTATGTATTCTAAAAAAGCGCGATCGCTATTTTGAAATACTGAGTTATTTACATTATTATCAAAGATTTTTTGTAACTGTTTAGCAGTCAAATTTGGATTGGCTTCTAAAAGCAAGGCAGTTATACCCGGTACAAAAGGAGCCTTTGGCGTTTCTTTAGCAAATATTACCTCTAAAACCGACTCATCGATATCCAAACTTACTCCAGCAAATTGTAAGCTACTGCCCGGTTCGAGTATTTCTTCAAGCTGACTACCGGCACCTTCCAAATCGCCCCGGGCAAATTTCTCCATTCCGCGAGCGTAAACCAATAAAGGCTCGAATTCCGCCAAAGGCTCAGCAAAAGTTTCTACTACTGACGCGATTCGCAGCAACTCCATACGATCTTGGGTATATGCCTTCTTCAGGGCTAGTGCCAATTCCCGGGCGGCATCGCTAGGTCGCACATAGGCCAATGCCGTCCAATACTGAGCCTCGGCAAAATCGCGATCGTCCGGGTCGCTACTATGGAGCTGCTGCCCCACATAAGCTATTAAAAATTCAGATAATTCTTTAATCCGCTCTCGACCGAATCTGGCATCTTCTTCCAATCGAGCTAGCAGCATATTTCGGGTTGCTCCTTGCATCTCATAGAGTTCTTGGCCTACTTCCTCGCAGAGAGGCGAAAGCAATATATCTACTACGGCGACCCAAGGTATATTGAGAAATTGCCCGCTGATATCCCGCTGGAAATTCGCCCAAAGCCGGTAGAGCAAATCTGGAGTTAGGGCTAAGGGAAAAGCAGCGTGATAGGCCAGATACAGATGCGCTTCGCTAAAGCTACGAGCAAATGAATCAATTCGCCTGCGAGCAATTTCTTTTCTCATAAGATCCACCGACAATTAACGACCTCTCAATATATTAATAGCATCTTGCAAGCCTCGGCGGCTGAGTTCAAACATGGGAATCAGCTTGGCAACCTCCCCAGCAGTTGTGCCATCCCAGCGCGAAAAGGGCATCGGATTGACCCAAGCAATATAACGCGATCGCTCTTGCAACTGTTTGAGAAAACCCCGAGTTAATTCCACGCGACCCGGGCTATAGCCACCCCTGGCCGCACCAGCATCGCTAACAATTAAAGTAGAGAAGCTGCGCCCGAAACGGGGGAAAAGATTGCTAAGCAATTCTGCATTATGATGATATGGGTCGCTATAGAGATAATCCAAAATACAATTATGAAAATAGTAAACTTCTGCCCGACCCAAGCGACTTCCTCGCACAGCCGTTTCTGCCAACCGCTGCGATAGCCCGTGAAAAGGAACCATCGAACCATCCCGATCGATTAGCAAAAGCAATTCGCTACGATTGACTCGCCGAGGAATCAGCACCGGAGCCAGGAATATTCCCTCCCGTCCCACCCGAGCAACAGTAGCTTCCATATCCAACTCTACTGGCGGGCCAGAGCGGACGGGTCGCCGCAAATAGCGCCAGCTTTGCCTCATCTGCCGCTGAGTCACTGGAAAATATTCGCCAGTCAGAATAAAGCGACTATCGAAAAAATTTTTTTCTTGCTTTATCCGCAAAGCCGACTTAGCCACTTCCACTTCATCTTCGATTTCCAGAGCTAATTCTGAAGACAAAGGCAGGGCTGGCTTTGAGGTAGATTCCACAACAGGCGGAGCGGTATTAGTAGAAAGTTCGCTTTCTGGAAATTTATCCGATTTATCCTCAACTTCTTCTGGCTGCTCTGGAGCCGGTGCCAATCTTGCAAAGCAATCTTCAAAGATGCGATCGTCTTCGGGAGACTTAACCCAAAGCATTTTACAGAGACGCTTTAAAGCCGGGCGATCGAGGCCAAAGCCCCCCTGCAAAGCTCGCAAAAGTAAGAGATATTGGTCAATTCCGAGGGGCAAACCCGCCTCTCGCAATCGGGTAAATAGATCTAGGAGAACGGGCATTAGGGAAGGGTGTGGGGTGTAGGGTAGGGTGTTGACTCTGTGGAATTTTTGCCTTCTTATTTTCATACAGTTTTTCTGTCACCCTTAACTTTTAGTTAGTTATAGCTCTCCTTTTAGAAAGCATGGATGGACCAAGAACTTTATTAGCCCAATCGTCAACGTCACAATTGCGAATCTTCTCCATTGCTTGTTTT
>JAAHFN010000130.1 GCA_010672965.1 Oscillatoria sp. SIO1A7 | reverse complement strand
GTTATTTGGTGAATTAAATCTTCTATATGAATAGTGCTTGCAATAACTTGATATGCTTTGATGACAGCAGCAAGATCTAGGCTTTTATTGAGATTAGCGTTAGGAGATTCAGCAGTTCCCATTGAGGAAACAACCGCAATTTTGGGAGTAAGTCGGGTTAGAGTATCGAGTGAGTTTGGAGTTTGTACGGTTTGCTGTAAAATTGGCTGTAGTAAATTGGGGTAGCGCTTTTCTAAGTCATCAGTTTTGGCTTTAGCTCCCCACCGGGCGTAGCAGTAGTAAGCTTCCTGCATATAAGTGGCTGCAATTTTTTCCTTTGGGTTCGCCCCAGGGTAATCTAAGCTCCAATCCAGATAAAACTTAGCGGCCAGTTCGTTGGCGAGAGCTTCTTCTTGGATGTATTCGTTCGCCTTGGCTCCCGCTATGGCGCGATCGTAGTAATCTCCGGCCTCATATTTTTTGCCCAAAATTCTATATTTTTCTGCTTGAATTAATTCAAGTTTGTGCTGATGGTTCATTGGACTGTGATTGGCCCAATGTTTAATTTTTTCTTCACCTATCTCGACCGGTTCCGGCAGTTCGGACTCTCCATCACAAGCATATAAATACGATAAATATGCGAGACTTCTATAAAAATAAAAGGCTGGAGCAGAAGCAAAGGGAGCAAAGCTCTGGAGATAACCAGCAGTTATATTGAGGTTTTCAATCGCCTCCTCATACCGCTCAAATAAATAGCAACCAATAGCCTTAAATAAATAGGCCATTGCCAAACCAAACCCATCGTTATATTGCCTTTGCATTGGCAGATGAATGTTTTCGTCATAGGCTGTTCCAACTAGATAGCAAGGATTATCAGATTGACCAATTAGGTTCAATACATGTTGTCGATAAGTCTCATTCCAATAAAAAATAGTTTGCTGGTTAATTGATTGAATTCCTTGACTATAAACTTCCATTTCTCTTGACAAGTCCTCAAGAGTTTTCCCGGAAAAATAGCCATGATAGCCATATACTTCAGCAGAAATTGCTGCCGATTTTAAATCTCCGACTTCCAAAGCCAGTTGATAGCTCTTGGCTACAGTGTCGAGAGTATTTTGTAACGGCTCTTGCCAGTGACGCACCCCGGCATTAAAACGAATTATAGTTTTAGCTTCTACTTCTTTTCCTTGATATTTTTCCACAAGTAGGGCAAGTTTACCAAAGCGATAGCCAGTAGAAATATCTCCCACTGCTCCACAAAGAATCATGCCATAAGTAACATAAGCTGGGGCAGATAAAATTGAATTGCCAGAAGCTAGGGATAGTTGCACTGCCTTAAATGTGCAGAATGGCATCAACTGGGGAGCTGCCATCACCAGCACTGACGATAATCGCCACAAAACCCGCAAAATGGCAAGTTCTTGGGGATCTGCCATTGGTGGTAAATTGATTAAATCTTCAATCTTTCGCTCCGCTAAACTATCGGAAATGGCCTTGATTCCAAGGGGAAAATATTCTGGTTTAGGATTTTCGGAGAACGATTCACCCAAATGCTTTAATATTTCTATTCCCATTTTAATGGCTTGGGATAACTTTTTTTGAGCAACAAGTGCTTGTATCTGAGTTTCATAAAATGGAACCATATCCAGGATTTTTTTGGTTTTGGCATTGCCAATGTTTATCCATTCGTTCATTATATTAAATTGCCCAATCAAGCTGGCTGCTATTGCCCCCTCCTGATGAAATAACATAGTTAAATCATAATCTTCCTCCCATCCCTGCTGTCCCACTAATCTTAATCCTATGGAAAAATAGTCAAAGGCTGCTTGATAAGCTGTTGCTTCTCGGGCTTTTTTTCCAGCAGTTAAGTTCAACCGTGCTAACTTCAATTTTTCCTCGTATTCCTGAATTATTTCTTTGGCTATATTGAAATTATTTACTATATCAAATATACTATGTTTGTGATTATATTTTGCTTGATTTAATAGCAAGATTTTTCCTATGCTCAGATGGGTAATTTGCCTTTTGTCTTCAGGAATTAGAGAGTAAGCAGCTTGCTGCACGCGATCGTGTAAGAAACGATAGGCCATGATGGCTACGGTCTGAGCCGCTACCCCTTCTAAGCCCCCTTGGAAAAACTTATAGGCTTCGCTAGTGGGTAAAATTAGCCCTTCTTGCAGAGCGCTCCAAATATCTGCTGCGACTTCTTCGGAAGATTCCTCGCAGATTGTGGCCAATGTCTCTAGCTCGAATTGATTGCCAATGCAAGCGGCTAACTTCAAAGCCTTCTGCGTTGCCTCTGGCAACAATGCCAAGCGTCCTGCCATGAATTCCACCACATCTTCCGTTAGAGCCGCATCGCGCACCTTTGATAAATCGCATTCCCAATAGCCCAATTTAAGATTAAATGCGATTAAACCGTCTTGATGTAAACCTTTCAAGAACTGAGTTGTAAAGAAGGGGTTACCTTTAGTTTTTTGATAGACCAATTCTGTCAGAGGATCGGCTAATTCTAGATCGCAACTGAGAGTTGCCGCCACCAAGTGATTAATGCGATCGCTCGCTAATGGCTCCAGGACGATTGTGGAAATAACGGCTCGCTCTTTTTCCAGTTCCTTTAAGGTCAGCATCAGCGGGTGCGCGGGATACACTTCGTTGTCTCGATAGGCTCCCAACATCAGTAAATACCCTGTTTCTTCGCTACCCATCAAGACCTTTATCAGGTCGAGCGAGGCCGAATCTGCCCACTGCAAGTCATCCAAAAACATTACCAGGGGATGTTTTGGAGTAGTAAATACAGCAATGAATCTTTGCAACAGCAAGTTAAATCGGTTTTGGGCAGCACTGCCAGATAGTTCCGGTGCTGGAGGCTGTTTGCCAATTATTCGTTCCAGTTCTGGAATTACCTCGATAAGCACCTGACCGCTTTCCCTCACCGCTGTCAGGATTTTTTCTTTCCATCCTTGCAGTTCGGCATCAGAGGAGCCTAGCAATTGCCCCATCAATTCTCGGAAAGCTTGTACGAAAGCGCTAAAAGGAATATTGCGGTTGAATTGGTCGAATTTCCCTTTGATGAAATACCCCCGCCGCCGCACGATTGGCTTGTGGACTTCGTTGATGACGGCAGTTTTACCGATACCCGAGAATCCGGCTACCAGCATCATTTCAACCCGACCTTGCCCCCTCTTGCTAAAGGGAAGTCCGCCATCGGGATTGGCTACCCGCTCGAATGCCGCTAGCAGTTTCTCGACTTCCATTTCTCGTCCGTAGAGTTTTTCAGGAATTAGGAAGCGATCGCACAAGTCCCTAGTCCCCAGCTCAAAGGTAGTAATTTTTCCGGTAGCTTCCCATTCTTGCCGACATCGCTCTAGATCGTATTTCAATCCCAAGGCACTCTGGTAGCGCTCCTCGGCATTCTTCGCCATCAATCTTATAACAATATTTTCGATAACTTCCGGAATTGCTCCCCCGCTCCCCAATTTCCCCCCTCCCTGCAGGGGGGTTAGGGGGGTGGGTTTGCCCAATTCCCTCCTGAGCCGGACGCCCGGCCCAATTCCCCATTCCCCATTCCCTAATGCCGGAGGCATTTTGGCAATATGGCTATGCACCAACTCCATCGGATCGCTGCTTTCAAAGGGTAATTTTCCCGCCAGCAATTCAAAAAACGTCGCGCCCAAGGAATAAAAATCCGTGCGATAGTCTATGCCTCGGTTCATCCGTCCCGTTTGTTCCGGGGAAATATAAGCCAGGGTTCCTTCTAGCACGTTGGGGTTGACGAGTTGTTGCTGTTCTCTGGCCAGCAAGCTGGATATGCTGAAGTCGATTAGTTGGATTTTGCCGCTTTCCGGGTTAATCAGGATATTGGCAGGTTTGATATCTTTATGGATGATGCGCTGCCCGCTCAGATAATGTAGAGCTTCTGAGAGTTGTATGGAAATGTCGATAAATTCATTAAGGCTTCGCTCGGACTGCTGCCAATAATCGCTAAGAGCGATCGCCCCATCATCCGGCATCACCAAAGCATAACCGTTGCCGTAGCGTTCCAGGGCAATTGGCCGAACAATTCTTGGATTGTCTAGATTGCGGGTTATTATGTATTGGTTGCGGAACTGGACTAATTCATTGAAGCTCGGATGAGGATTTCGCAGCACTTTGATAATGACCGGCTCTCTATCTTTGGCTCCGATAGCTCTATATACTATTGTGCGGCTTCCAGCATATAGTTGTTTTTTTTCTTGATACCCAGCTAATTCGATCATTATTCGTTCTATAACTTCTGTATTAATGTTTGCCTCTATTATAAACAAGGCTAACCTATTTTAATTTTGGGGCGCGATCTTCCACTGAGTATCTTTCTAAGATACTACAGATTTTATTTTGTGTCAAGGACATTTCAAGCAATCGGCAGCGAGTCCGGGGTAATATCCATGACGAGCCCCACCAAGCGAGTTCGAGCAGCTTTTATGCCTGTTGCATCCGAGCCAATATAAAATAAAAAAATTCCACAGACAATGCTGCCAAATGAGAGCGATCTATGGCGATCTCTGCTTGACTCCAGCGATATATTGGATAATTGCCGCGATCGCCAGCACCGTTACTACAAATAAAACCACCGCCACAATTAAATTATCTAAATTGAAAATTAACTGCCCTCCAAAGCGAAGATTGTTGCTTTGACAGGATTTACGCAAAATGTCCAGATTTAGTTGTTTGTAGGGGCAATCCCCCCGTGGTTGCCCCGAGCCATAGCGTTGTTGCGTAAGTCCTATTTGAGCCAAAGCAGAAAACCCCATAGTAAAAAGAACGACATCAGCCTCAATCCTGCTGTGTCTTGTTTTTCAAGTTTAGGTGGGGAAGGGTGAGAACTGTAGTAGAGATGGGACCGAACACCCTACGGATAGGTCGTACCCCCCTTGACAAATCGAAATGTTTCGATACATAATAGGAACATTATGAAAGACACAGACATATTCAAGGTCCTCGCAAACACGACCCGACTCCAGATCCTACAATGGCTTAAGGAGCCGGAAAGGCACTTTCCTCCAGAAGAAAACCTGCTTGATTCTCTAGGGATCTGCGTCGGGTCGATCCAGAGAAAAACCAAACTGGCACAATCCACTGTTTCCCACTATTTATCTATGTTGGAATCGGCGGGCTTTGTCGTATCCACTCGCAAGGGACAATGCACTTACTACCGGCGCAATGAAAGCGCTTTCTCGGATTTGGCTCGTCGAGTAGCCACCGAAATGTAACTGGCGCTTTTCATTTTTAGCTAGAGTCATCGATTTCGTTCGCTATTTTGAAGTAGAGAAGCTCTTCCATCAGTCCCATAAGTAGGTAACGAATATGTTTTTAACTCACTGGGTGTTGTTAGTCATTGGTCTTGGCAGTATTTGGCTTGGAGTCAACAAGATTACCGAAGAGGTTTATCGCATTGCTGTAATCTTCACCGGATTCATCTTATTAGTTTGGGGCTTCTCGGCAGCGCCAGCTATCGTTCAACTTTTGTTGGAGATGCTTTTTCTCTGGGTTGTCCTTCCCTCTCCGGCAGCAATAAGAGTTGGAGTTAGAGACTGGCACCAGACCATATCTTTGAGGCGCAGGGGACGCAGCTAGAACCGCGTTTTATAACTGCGCATTATAACTGCGCTTTCGAGTATAAGGGCGATCGCATAAGAAAACGAGGAATGGGAAACAGTTAAAATGTTCTTCCGCTCCTCGTTTTCTATTTTCCAGGGAATTCGGTACGGGCAAAGAGATTATTGCAGCATTATTGGTCGCAGATATACCAATAGTCGATATAGCACTACCGATTAAGGTGTTTGACAGTTACAAAACGCTCATGCGTGCGTATGGCAGGACTTTAGCTGACTGCTGACTGTAGCAGAGCTGATAGCTTACTGCTATATCTTGCACCCAACGCTCTAGTTGGTCCTCGGTTGCTGTTTGAGGATAGTCAATCGTACTGGCCAAAATTTGCGCTTCCTGGATGCCCGCCAATGCCTGAGTTCATGCCATACCCCGCAACAAAGGGATTCGATTTTTCGCTTGTAATATTTCTATTATTTTGATATAATTCATACTAGAGAAAATAAGGCTATTATGAGGTTTTATACCAAGTATGAGTCATACCCGTCAGTAGTCTGACCCCTAACTTACTTTTGAATAATATTAAGGAAAAGATGTAAACCTATCCGATAGTGCGTGCAGATCGTCCAAAAGCGATCGCCTCGAACAAAAAATAAACTCTTTTTAAAAAAAGCAAAAAAAATTGCAGTTGATTTTTTGCTCCTTACTCAGACTATAGGAAAGTCAAACATCTCTTTCCTTAGTTCTGCGGACAAGCTATCAACCGCAAGCGATATTAGTTAGGTTTGAGCTACAGCTGTTGGATGGTGATATTGCCGATGTGGGATGATAATGCACCCTGATGGCTATTGTCCCTGATGGATTGCATCCCTGATGGATTGCATCCCTAATGGATTACATCCCTGATAACTTGCATCCCTGATGGCTTAGGATCATCTCCCCAAACAAATAGGGTTGGTGCAAGAATGTGGCAACTACTGACACGTCGCTAATGGCATTTTTCAGCCATCGCTGTGGGTCTGTATGCATCGATTATGACAGGCAAATTTGTCTTGGTCAAGAGGTCTATTGCAATAACCCACTTTCGCAGGCAGAAAGTGCCAAAAAGTGACGTTTTTAGCAAATCAGGGTTCATCTAATGAAAAACAGCATCTTAGTTTTAGGGATTTTGGCCGCCACCGGCCTAGCTTTTTTGGAAGCTCCGGGGGTCCGTGCCTCTGAATGGCGACAATCCAGCATCCGATTTAGCAAGGAAACCTGGACAGAATTAGAGGAAACGGACGAGCAATATGAAGGAACTAATGAGGACGGCGAGAGGGAACCCGTCGAGACCGGCCAATAGCTAAAAGGCAACCCTTAAAGGTACAGCTCCTTAGCTCTCAGGACTTACGCCAATAGTCGTAACGTGCTATATATAGCGTCTTGTGCTATTATAGCACGCTACGAATAAGGTCTGGTGCGTAAGTCTTGGCTCTGTCGAAACAACTTCTCGATCCTCTTTATAGCGTTTCTCAAATAAGTGTAATAAACGATCGGGCCAATGAAACGTAGGGGCGATAGCATCCCCTTTGACCATCTCTGCTGTATAACGGGGATTCTCATATTGGGATGCAACGCCGGTGGCACCTCACATCAAGAAAGAGAACCGCT
>JAAHFN010000013.1 GCA_010672965.1 Oscillatoria sp. SIO1A7 | reverse complement strand
CCTCCTCTCTCCCCCTCCCGAATCCTCCCTCCTCTCTCCCCCTCCCTCTCCCGAATCCTCCCCCCTCTCTCCCTCTCCCGAATCCTCCCCCCTCTCTCCCCCTCCCTCTCCCTCCCCATCCTCCCCCCTCTCTCCCCCTCCCTCCCCCTCTCCCCCATCCCCCCCTCCCTCTACCTCTGGCATTGGGATTGTAACCACGGACTTGCAGGGAGGACAAGGCTATGACGAGGGCAACTATACCGACAGTTTTGGCGGAACTTCTGCTGCAGCGCCGATGGTTTCTGGGGTAGTAGCCCTGATGCTGGAGGCCAATCCCAATCTGACTTGGCGCGACGTTCAGCATATACTTGTCGAAACTTCCAGGAAAAATGACGATCGCGAGGATGCAGGATGGACGAAAAATGGAGCTGGCTACTGGGTTAACCACAACTATGGTTTTGGAGCAGTCGATGCCGGCGCTGCAGTCCGAAAAGCCCGAAATTGGCAATCCGTCGGCGAAGAAGTACCAGTTGGTCCCCACTGGCAGGCGCTTCCCGACGATCCCAACGATGACAAAATTGGTCAGTTAATTCCCGACTACAATTCCGAAGCCGCTCTCAAGAAGTTTTTTACAGAAGACGAACTGCCCGCTATTCGCCAGTTCCTCAACCAAGAACCATCGGATACCAGCAAGCATCCCAAAGACTTATTGAGCCCAGAGCAGTTTTCTAAACTAGAGCAGGCTTTGGCAGAGCCGAACCCAGACTATCTGGAATCCAAGATTAATATTACCGACGATATTAATATCGAATGGGTCGAGGTAAACTTCAATGCCACCCACGAGTACCGAGGGGATTTAAAAATAGTTCTCGTTTCTCCCGACGACACCGAATCGGTATTGGCAGAGCGCCACGCCGACCCGGGCAACGATTCCGACATCTACAATTGGAACTTTACTTCGGCGCGGCATTGGGGCGAGTCTTCTCAAGGGGAATGGACTCTGCGCGTATCCGACGAGCGCGGCGAAGAGATCGGGCACTGGGAGGGCTGGAGTATCAACTTCTTTGGCACCAAAAATCCCACGGGGGTATCCATAGAAGCGGTTGACAATAGCGCCACGGAAGGGGGCGGAGCCGGTCAATTGGTGGTGACTCGCACGGAGGAGAATATAGACCAAGCCCTGGAAGTCAGCTATGCCCTGGCCGGGTCTGCAACTAATGGCGTTGACTATGTTGTAGGGGCGAAGCATTCAGCAGGGGGCTCTGCGACAACCCCCAACTCTGGAGGAAATGCTTCGCCCTTACAAGGAACAGTGACGATTCCCGCCGGAGAACTCCGCGCCACTATTCCCATTGTTGCTAATCGCGATTATGAGTCGGAAGCAGAGGAAACGGTTATTGTCAATCTCCTGGACGGCCGGGGCTATGCGGTAGATGAAAGCCTGGATTCCGCCTCGGTGAACCTGGCCAACGATACCATTCTTTCTAGTTATGGGCCGTTCGTTTACGAAAATCCCGACAACGGACATCTATATATATTGAGCCAGCCGGATACTTGGCATGGGGCTCAGGCTCAGGCGGAAGTCCTTGGCGGGAACTTGGTGACTGTCAGTAACCAAGCGGAGCAAGATTGGCTTCAGGAAACTTTCGGCAGGCAAAACCTCTGGATTGGTTTTACCGATAGCGAGATTTACGACAAGACCGAAGGAAGTTTTGAATGGGTTAGCGGCGAGGAATCGACTTATACTAATTGGAGACCGGGTGAGCCGAACAACCTCAATAACGCGGAGGATTTTGCCGCGACTGGGAATGATGACCTATGGAACGACTTGGACGCTCGCGATTCTGGTCTCGTCTCTAAGTTTGCCGGAATTATCGAAATCGACCCGGCGAGCCTAGAGCAACCAATAGTTAATATCGAAGTCACCGACCCCTCGGCGGGAGAAGATGGCAATGCCGGACAGTTGCTGATTCAGCGCGTCGGTGCGATGGATGCGGATTTAACGGTTAATTATTCCCTGGCCGGAGATGCGACTAATGGCGCGGATTATGCGGAGTTAACTGGAACCGCGACAATTCCCGCCGGCGAGTCTTTGCTGACTATTCCGATTATTGCTTTGTCCGATAGCTTGGCAGAAGGCGACGAGACTTTAGTCGTTACTTTAGAGTCTGGCAATTATCAGATCGGAACTGGTGGTAGCGGTCATGTGGTTTTGAGCGATGGTGTCGCTAGCCCCGCGCCGACTATCTATACTCATCCCGAAACCGGCAATCAATATTTCCTCACTACTCCCGATACTTGGCTCGGAGCCCAAGAGCAGGCAAAGGCAGCCGGCGGCAATCTGGTCACAATTAATGATATCGGCGAGCAAAAATGGCTCGAAACTACTTTCGACAATGCTCCCGACGGCTTAAAGGTATATGACGATAAAGCGAATTTCCTCGGCCAGACCGGCGCAACGGCAATTTCTCCATTCCAAAATCGCGAAGACTTTTCTTCACTGACTCTCGATGGCCTGACATTTAGCGCAGTTGGCTCTGACTCCTTGTCCATCAAGGATCGGACGCCGCGTCTTCCTGGCCTGGATTTAACATCTAACGGAACCGAACAGCTTAATATAGATCTGCCCAACCCGGTCAACTTCTTTGGCTTCGACTTTACGGAGCCAGAATTCGATCCGGGGGTTAACGCGACTTTTGTCGATTCCAAGTTTGAAGTGACTCTTCTGAGCGGCGGCACTACTGTGGATTCTTTTGAGTTCGAGCCGCCGAACGATATCGCTTCTTTTGTCGGCTTTAGCTCCGGCGAAACCTTCGACCGAGTAGAAATTCGCGAAATAGTCGGCGCTAACGAAAACGAGTTCTTCGGCAACTTCTACACCGGCGTCGCTTCCCTGGATACTCTACATATTGGTCTGACCGACAGTCCTATATATGGTCAAGGCGAAGGAGACTACCGATGGGTCGCCGGGGAAGAAGTAACCTACACCAACTGGTTTCCGGGATTCCCGAACAATAACCTTGGTGGCGGCCCAGAGGGCGAGGACTTTACCTGGATTAGCGGCGGCGGCAAGGGCAGCAAATGGAACGATAGTCATTTAGCGGGCATAAACGACCCCAACTGGCGGCCTCCTCGCGGCATCGTCGAAATTCCTGCAGAGCCGGCGGCGGCGGCAACATTCCTAAATCCCGGTACGCCTTATCTGAGTTCTAGCGATAGTCCTTTTAATGGCCAAGACTTCGACTATTTCTATCTAGAAGATTTTGAAGATGGCGCGCTGAATACTCTGGGAGTTAGCGTTTCCAGCGGAATCGCCTGGAATTCTCCCAACCACATGGATTCTGTAGATGCCGATGATGGAGCAATTGACGGGAGCGGCACTAACGGTCGGAGCTGGTGGCCGGATAGCAGCGAAGAATCCGTAACCTTTACTTTCGATGAAAACGCTCTCGGCAAATTGCCAACTAATGCAGGAGTTGTCTGGACGGATGGCCCGAGCGGAACCGTAGCTCTAGAAGCCTTTGATGCAGAAGGCAATTCCCTGGGAATCAGTAGCTCGACCGAAGTCATCAGTAATTCTTCTGTAGGAGAGACCACAGAAGATCGCTTCTTTGGGGCAACTTACGACAAGGGAATATCGGCGATTAAACTGTATCGCGACGTTTCTGGCGGCTGGGAAATCGACCATCTCCAATATGGGCTGGCAACTCCGACGGTGAATATCGAAGTCACGGACCCAGAAGCGTCGGAAACCGGGGACGGCGGCTATATGGTAGTGACTCGTAGCGGAGATACTTCCCAGGAAATAACGGTCAACTATACTCTGGGCGGCAGCGCGACAGTTGGCACCGATTACGAAAACCCGGGCAGTAGCATTGTGATTCCCGCTGGGGAAACCCAGGCAGTTATTGCCATTAAGCCCATTAACGATACTGGAGCGGAAGGGAGCGAAAACGTAACTGTTACTCTCGGGACCGGCAGCGGCTATGTCCTGGGTTCCGATGCTAGCGGGACGGTGACTACTACCGATGACGAACCGAGCTATAACTGGACTTGGACCAGCTTCGGGGAAGATATCCATACCGGCGGCAACTCCGTGCGTCTGCTCAATACTCCCGAAACCGATAATGCCCGCAATGCTTTCTTGTCTAAACTGAGCAGCTTTGAAGTGGAAGATTTTGAAAGCTTCGCGAACAACGAGACACCAAGCACTCTGACTTTTGGCAGCACGACTGCTAATGTCCCGGGCACTTTTGAGGTTCTCGAATTGCCTAGCGGAACTATAGACGGCTATCATCCGATTTCCGGAGATAAGTTCTTAAGATACCATCACCAAAGCGAATTCAAAATAGAGTTCGACAGTCCCCAATCTGCCTTTGGCTTCTCGGCTGTAGATGTAGGAGATGCTGAGGGCAAAATCATAGTCAAACTGCACCGAGAGGATGGCAGCACCGAGGATATCTTCGGTCCTCATGCTCTTAATGGTTCTCGTACCGGCTCGATATCTTATTTCGGAGTAACCGATGCAAACGAGCCCTTTACGGGAGTGACTATTGTTAATCCTACAAAAGATCCCTTTGGCTTAGACGATTTCATCATCGGAGAGTTGAAACCGGATTTGGTTGCCTCGGCGACTCCAGCGAACGATACCTTTATTCAGCCCTACACCGAAGACCAGACTCAAGACTTAGTAGATATAGTTGTCAGCGATCCGGATGGGGAAACGAAAGTTAGCTTGAAGCTCTCGGATCCGGCGGCGGGGAGTTTGCAAGCCGGAACAGTCCAGTCATCGGCGACGGGAGTTTGGGAAGCAAGCGGAACGGTGACGGAAGTTAACGATTTGCTCGCCAAGCTGCAGTTTGTGCCGGCAGCCAATTACAACAGCGATTTAACTATTGCTCTGGAAGTGAGCGATGCAGCTAGTGGCGGCGGGTCGCCTCTAACCGGAACGATTAACCTACAGGGAATAGCAGTTAACGATGCTCCCAACTTGACTGAAGCTGCTAACAATGTTCTTTTCCAGCACGAAGGCAGCACTAACCCAAGTTCCGCAGGCTGGCAGGAAACAACTTATGCTGGCAACTTTGCTGGTCCGGTGACAAACGACCTGGGCTTGGGAATTGATGCTTGGTTTACCGATGACAATGTTACGGGCTCTGGCGGTTCGCGGTCAATCTCTTATTGGGGAACTCCTACTGCCAGCCAAGTCCAAGAAGCGAACAATCTCGGTTGGAAGCTGAGCGCTAATGTCCGGCTCGTCGAACCGACAACTAATCTCGGACAGGCAGCAACTGCCCTGATATATCGCGATGGCACGACCAGCTATCAGCTACATTTAGGCTCCGACAGCGATGGCAATCTCCAGGCAGCTCTAATTGATGGGCTTGGCGCTAATAGCAGCTCGACTCTCGTAGATTTGAATGGCGGCTTGAACGACTATCACCAATACGAGCTAGTCTTCGATCCAGTTTCGGATTCTGTCAGCTTGTTGGTTGACGGCATCGAACAATTTAGTGATTATGACGGTGCCTCTTTTTCGAGCAGCCCCTCAGTTTTCTGGGGCAGCGGTACGAGCAACGGAGTTGCCGAGTCAAATTGGAATAGCGTCAAGTTTGAAACTTTCTTGGCGGGAGCGGTAGAAAACAAACCCTATACGATTACTTACGAAAACTTGCTGGCGCTCTCGGATGCCTCCGACCCAGAGGGCGATGCTATTTCTTTCCAAATTAGCGATCTGGCTTCGGGGACTCTAACTAAGGATGGCGCTGCAGTTATTCCCGGAACCACAACCCT
Organism: Oscillatoria sp. SIO1A7; assembly: GCA_010672965.1. Lineage (GTDB taxonomy): Bacteria > Cyanobacteriota > Cyanobacteriia > Cyanobacteriales > Laspinemataceae > SIO1A7. The sequence continues at coordinate 119,966 of JAAHFN010000013.1, read as the reverse complement.
GGCGGCGGGCGAATCCTTAGTTTGGCAGCCGGATAGCGCCGGGGATGCAGTTTCGGCCTTTAGCATTAGCGCCACGGACGGCAGCGCAAGTTCCCCTGCAGTTCCGGTAAATATAGATGTTGCCGAAAATCCCCTGACTGTTGCCAATACTAACGACAGCGGCCCGGGGAGCCTGCGGGCGGCGCTAGAATGGGCCAATAGCAGCCCCGGTAAGGACACAATTTCGTTTAATATTCCCACCACTGACTCGGGCTACAATTCCAGCACCGAAGCTTTTACGATTCGGCCTCAATCGGAACTACCGACTATTACCGATTCAATAGTAATTGACGGCAGCAGCCAAACTGGTTTTGCTAGTTCGCCGCTTATAGAACTGAGCGGAACCAATGCCGGAGCCACTGCCAATGGCTTGACTATTTCGGCAGGCAATAGCACGGTGCGGGGTTTGGCAATTAATAGCTTTGGCCAACACGGAATTTTGCTTTCGGGCAGCGGCGGCAATCTTTTGGAAGGAAACTATATCGGTACTGATGTTACCGGAACTCAAGATTTGGGTAACTCCAACACGGGTCTGTTTGTCTCGGGATCTGCCAACAATATTATTGGCGGAGCTGCAGCGGGCGCGGGCAACCTGATTTCGGGGAACACCTTTTATGGGGTGAGGATTATCGGCAGCGAATCCCAAAACAATCAAATACTGGGCAACAAGATCGGCACCGATGCCACTGGCTCGCAAAGCTTGGCTAATGCTTTTGGCTTCTGGTTAGAGAGTTCTAATAACACCATAGGCGGAACTACTCCCGAATCCGGCAACCTCATCTCGGGCAACGGCTCCTATGCCATTATCGCTAGCAATGCTCATAACAATCAAATCCTAGGCAACAAGATTGGCACCGATGCCACTGGTACTCAGAATCTGGGCAATTCTTTGGATGGCATTTTCATTCTCGGCGGCTCTAGCAACAATACTATTGGCGGAACCGCCAGCGGCGCGGGAAATACAATAGCTTTCCATAACAACGGCTTCTTGCCCAGTTCAGGAGTAATTTTCCGCAACGATGCCGGTTCCGGTAACGCAATCCTGGGTAACTCGATTTTCGCCAATAAGGATTTGGGAATCGACCTAAATAATCTTTTGGCAACCCCCAACGACCCGGGAGACGCCGACACTGGAGCAAACAACCTGCAAAACTTCCCAGTCTTAAGCTCGGCTACCAGCTCCAGCACCGGCACCAGTATTCAGGGAACTTTCAACAGCAGCGCTGAGGCGACTTTCCGCCTGGAGTTCTTCTCCAATCCCGACAACTCGCGCCAGGGCAAAACTTTCCTCGGCTTCCAAAACGTAACTACGGACGCTAATGGCAATGCGAGCTTTACGGCTAACTTAGGGATTTCGGCTGCAGTTGGTTCTTACATCACGGCGACGGCGACAGATCCGAATAACAATACTTCGGAATTTTCTGGGGCGTTGGAAATAGAAAAGATTCACGAAACCGATTGGATCCGGCAATTCGGAACGTCTGAAAACGATTCATCTCAGCACCTTACTATTGACGGTAGCGGCAATGTCTATATCACTGGGTACACCACAGGCGACTTAGCCGGAGCGAACGCTGGATTGTGGGACGGCATTGTCAGCAAATATGACAATGCTGGCAACCTGGAATGGAGCAAACAACTAGGCACTTCTGGAATTGATTCTTTTGAGTCAATTACCACGGACAGCAGCGGTAGCCTCTATGTTACCGGATATACTAAGGGCAGTCTAGGTGGGACTAATGCTGGGCTTTACGATGCCTTTATAAGCAAATACGACTCCGATGGCAACTTAATCTGGCTCGAACAATTTGGAACCAATGCCTCCGATCGCGGCTATGGCATTACTACAGACAACAACGGCAACTTCTATGTAACGGGACAGACCAATGGCGAACTAGGCGGAAACAATGCCGGAAACGACGATATCTTTCTTGCCAAATACGACAGCAGCGGTAACCAACAATGGAGTCAACAAGTCGGCAGTTCCAATAATGACCAGCCCTATGACGTTACAACCGACAGCAACGGCAACATTTACATCACAGGATCCACCGAAGGCGACCTAGGTGGAACCAATGCCGGAAGTCACGACATCTTTGTTGCCAAATACGAGAGCAGCGGTAACTTGGCCTGGACGAAACAGCTAGGAACCACCGAAGAAGATCGCTCTTGGGATATAACGACAGATAGCACCGGCAAGATTTACATTACCGGCCACACAGGAGGCACCCTAGCGGGAAGCAATGCTGGAACCTATGATGCCTTCATTAGCAAGCTGGATAGCGACGGCACCGTAATCTGGACGGAGCAATTCGGTACAACCCAGTCGGATGTGAGTCAGAGCATTGCTATTGACAGCAGCGATAATGTTTATCTCACGGGTGGGACTCGGGGCGCTTTGGAAGGCACTAACGCCGGAAGTAGCGATATCTTCGTTCGCAAATACGACTCCGATGGCAACCTGAAATGGACGGAGCAATTCGGCACTGGCGGCACGGATAGCGCCTCTAGCATTACGACGGACAGCACGGGTCAAAATCTCTATTTGACCGGATTCACCTACGGGTCTCTAGAAGGCACGAATGCTGGCAAGAGTGATATCTGGATCGCGAAGCTGACAACCGACCTAGAACCACCCACAATATCCATTAGCGATCGCGCGGTTGATAGCGACCCATTCAATGCTGGCCTGCAAGTCGCTCCACTAGCATCAGTACCAATTCGCCTTGATGCTTCTGATAATGTTGGCATCGGCAATCTGGAACTATTAGTCGATGGGCAAGTGGTAGCAACCAGCGACTCGGATTCGTTAGAGTACAACGTTATCGCTCCCGACGTTCTCACGGGAACGGTAATTCTCAAAGTACAAGGGCGAGCAACCGATACTAACGGCAATACCGCTCTTTCTGACGAACGGAACTTTGTCGTTCACCGGCTCTTTACTCCCTTCTAACTGTTAGATTGGCTTTCCCTGTAGGGGTGTGGGGTGTGGGGTGTGGGGTGTGGGGTGTAGGGTGTGGGGTGTGGGGTGTAGGGTGTAGGGTGTGGGGTGTGGGGTGTGGGGTGTGGGGTGTGGGGTGTAGGGTGTGGGGTGTGGGGGGTGGGGGGTGGGGGGTGGGGGGTGGGGGGTGTGGTGTGTGGTGTGTGGGGGGTGGGGTGTGGGGTTACAATTAAAGCAAAAATTAAATATTGTTTTAGCTGGCTTCCCTCGACTATCTCTATTATTTTTCGATTAACATCTATGCAAGGGTTCGTAAGGAAATTAAAATTAATTTAGATGCGTTTACCCTGCCCGTTTACCAGGTTATAGACTTCGAGCTTGCCAGTTTGGAACGTATAAACTCCGTAGTAAGGAATGCGTATTATTTGCTCGTAAACCCAAAATTTACCCGGCCTTTTCCCCTGTTCTAGATTTGCTCGCGATAAAGGAGTTTTGTCTCGCTCTTCCGATCCGTCGCCGCTAGCAAACTCCAAGGCAATTAAAGGAGCCAATAATTCCCGCCACAGCACATAAAAACGACGAATCTCTCCATCTAGATTTGGCGGAACGTTGGGAATATAAAACCAATCTGGTGCCTCCGCCCCTTTTTCTGGCGGCTCGGTTTCGCGCCAGAAGATGCCGCAGTCCTGACCTATTGCATATTGTCCGTCGGGATGTCGTTCTGCTAAAACCGGCTCGATAGAATCCGAGAGAATAACGCTTTGGGGATGCTTCTGAAAATTTTTCACAAACGTGCCATCCTCCTAGGGCAATTGAGTATGGTCTGGAAAAGGAGGAGGCAAGACAATTTTATTTTCCACGCTTTGAGTCATGGATATCCTCCCGGCCTTGTATTTGACCGCTATACAGTAGTTATTATTATAACTGGGGCATGGGAAATTGGGCATAAAACTAGGGTGTGGGGTGTAGGGTGTGGGGTGTGGGGTAAGAGGGAGGCAAGCGTTACATTTTCGGCCTTTCCCTACACCCTACCGCCACACCCTACACCCTAAATAAGGGCATTGGGCATTGGTTATGAGTTCAATAAGAATTACGCAAATTGTCGGAGCGATCGCCCAGGGTGCTTGTAGCGCGATCGCTATATAGAACTCCCCTTCTGGTGCGCGTTGCACACCCTACAAAAAGAGTTTTTTTAACTTAAACTCAAAACTCTCAAGCTAAGAACTCAAAACTTAAACTCTCCCCGATGCCCAATGCCCAATGCCCAGTGCCCCATGCGCCATTCCCTAGATTGCATCGGCGACAATTGCCTCTTGCTCTAAAACCTCGATCGCCGCTTGATATTGTTCGTCCGCGTCAGTTGCAAGTTGACTGAGATTAGTTACTTTTAGGGAAACTGCCTTATCGGGCATAATTCCTAATTTATGGATATCTCGACGATTGGGGGTTTCATACTTGGCCACTGTCACTGCCAAGCCAGAGCCATCGGACAAATCAAACAGCGACTGAATCAAGCCTTTGCCAAAACTTTTTTCTCCCACCAACAAGGCACGGTTATTATCCTGGAGGGCTCCAGCGAGAATTTCGCTAGCGCTAGCAGTTCCCCGATTAATCAAAACTACTAGAGGGTCGTCAGTGAGAGCATTTCCAGTTGCTTCAAAACTGCCCAGGGTGCGCTGGCGATTCACGGTATAAACAATAGTTCCCTCGTCTAACCAGAGACGAGCGATTTCAATTCCCGCTTGCAGCAGTCCTCCGGGATTGTTGCGCAAATCCAGAATATAGGCATCGGCTCCTTGTTCTTCTAAGCGAGCGATCGCCTTTGCCACCTCAGCCGTAGCATTAGCATTGAATTGGCTCAAGCGAATATAGCCCACGGGCCGCACGCCATCCTCTAAGCGCAAATCGGCAACTACCGGGTTGAGGGCAATGCGCGATCGGGTAAACTCGATTTCTTCAACTACCTTACCCCCATTTCTTTGCACCGAGAGAGTCACTAAACTCCCCTCTGGACCGCGCATTCGGGCTGCCGCCTCGTCCAGAGTTAGATTCAAAGTAGATATCCCGTCAATTTCGATAATGAGGTCCTTGGTTTGCAATCCCGCCTCAAACCCTGGAGAACCTTCTATAGGGGCCAATACCTCAATATATCCCGACTTGCGATCGACAGCAATTTGCAGTCCGATACCCGTCAGCTCCCCAGAAGTATTGACCTGCAAGCTACGATACTGCTTGGGCCTTAATAACCTTGTGAAAGGGTCGTCCAAACTGGCCAACATTTTTTCAATGGCCCCATAAGTATCTTCTCTATTTTTCAGCCTTTTCTTAAGAGCCTTTTGTCGCACGAACCACCAGTTTTGGTGGTTAAACGTCTCGTCCAAATAAGAACGATTAAGGATGCGCCACGCTTGGTTAAAAAATTTCTGCTCTTCCGTTAAGGCAAAGGCTGGTGGCGCCCACCAGGAAAACGCCAAAGCTAATTGGAAGATGAATAACAGCCCGACCCAGAACGCTCGTTTGCCCATAACATCATTTTCTAAAGTTCAACAAAAGGGCGAATGCCATATGCCCTCCGTCGGGCAGGCTACGCCTTTCATGTCGCGACAGCGAAACGCTCCTACCCCAACACAACTACCAGTTATACCCCACATATACAGTATTAACTCAAATTTCCACTATATATAGAATCATTCTTAGTTCCAGTAAGGACCCCCGTTGCTTTCTGCCCGCCGCTACAGATATGAGCATAAATACCTTTTGTATTTCAAAAGGCCATCGAAAACAGCCAAAATTGACAAAATATGCTATTTAGCCCAGATTGCTCCTGGAATTAGGGAAGGCCACAAAGCAGATCTTCCCAAAGAGACTTTTTAATAGGACTTATGCTTTCCTACAGGATTTAAAACTAGATATAGAGCTTTTGCTGAGTGCATAAAGCTATAGATAGCGTCTGGTGCGTAAGTCCTGTTTCTTTGGCGATCGCCGCCGGCTTTGATGAAAATCGCGTTTAAATTATGTTACATTTTGGAATAACGGCAATATATCTTCCAAAACAGCCTCTGAATGTTCACTAAGCAAGTAACCGACTCAAAAGCATATCAATGGTTTGACGAACGCCTGGAGATTCAGGCGATCTCTGACGATATATCCAGCAAGTACGTCCCTCCCCACGTCAATATCTTCTACTGCCTGGGCGGGATTACTCTTACTTGCTTCCTAATCCAGTTTGCTACTGGATTCGCCATGACATTCTACTACCGGCCAACGGTCGCCGAAGCCTTTAACTCAGTTCAGTACATTATGACTGATGTCAATTTCGGCTGGCTGATCCGTTCTATCCACCGTTGGTCCGCTAGCATGATGGTACTGATGATGATCCTGCACGTCTTCCGGGTGTACCTCACCGGCGGATTCAAAAAGCCCCGGGAACTCACTTGGGTTACTGGCGTTATTCTCGCAGTCATCACCGTATCCTTTGGAGTCACCGGCTATTCTCTGCCCTGGGACCAATTGGGTTACTGGGCTGTTAAGATCGTATCTGGCGTCCCCGAAGCCATTCCTGTTGTTGGCTCCACAATTGTCGAGCTAATGCGTGGCGGGACCAGTGTTGGTCAAGGCACCCTCACTCGCTACTACAGCCTGCATACCTTCGTCTTGCCCTGGCTGATTGCAGTCTTCATGCTGCTCCACTTCATAATGATTCGCAAGCAAGGTATCTCAGGTCCATTGTAAGCTTTGTTCGGGTGGTTTTCCCAAGCAAACCCAAACAAACCCAAATAAACAAACCTAACTAAAAAAAGCTCGCTATATACTTATAAGTCATAGCAGCTTTGAGCCTGTCGATTTTGAAAGCAAGAGAGGACTGACAAAAATGTCAATCTTAAAAAAACCCGATCTTAGCGATCCAGCCCTTCGCGCTAAGCTGGCCAAAGGCATGGGTCATAACTACTACGGCGAACCCGCTTGGCCAAACGACTTAATCTATGTTTTTCCAACGGTAATGCTGGGAACCCTCGCTATGTGCGTGGGTTTGGCCGTTCTCGACCCAGCAATGATAGGAGAACCTGCAAATCCCTTTGCTACTCCCTTGGAAATTCTGCCTGAATGGTATCTGTGGCCGGTTTTCCAAATTCTGCGCGTCGTCCCCAACAAACTATTGGGGATTGCCATGATGGGTTCGATTCCTCTGGGTCTGATGTTGATTCCCTTCATCGAAAGCATCAACAAGTTCCAAAACCCCTTCCGCCGTCCCGTCGCTACTGCTGTCTTCTTGTTCGGCACTGCCTTTGCTCTTTGGCTGGGCATTGGTGCTACCTTCCCCATCGAAGAATCTCTAACTCTAGGTTTGTTCTAAAACTCAGATTTCTTCCTTAGATTCTTCTTTAAAAGCGACGCCTGCGAGTTTTTACGAAGTGCAACCCGTACTTCTTAAAAACTCGCAGGCGTCAATTTATTTGGGAATTGGGGTGTAGGGTGTGGGGTGTAGGGTGTGGGGTGTGGGGTGTGGGGTGTGGGGTGTGGGGTGTGGGGTGTAGGGTGTAGGGTGTGGGGTGTGGGGTGTGGGGTGTGGGCAAAGAGAGAGAAAAAACTGTGGGGAGTGTGGGGTGTGTGGGGAGAACTAATCAATACCTTCGCCAAAACGCAAAAACACCTTATTTGTAAGTTTAACTCGGGAACGAAACCCAACAACTACCTGTTCGTTGGCCAACGCCCGCACCGCAGGGAGCGCGAAGCTCTCCCCCCAACCCCCCAATTTATCGCTTAAAAAGGGGGGCTCAAGGCTATAGCCCCCCTTTTTAAGGGGGGTTGGGGGGATCGTTCCCTACGATAAAATGGCGAAGGTTTTTTGGAAAAACCGGGTTTCTGGCCAAGTTGGCGAAGGTATTGCTAATATAAGACGTCTTTGTAGTGCAATATAAGCAAAATTTTCTCCCCACCCTCCCCATCTCTATCCCCTACACCCCTACACCCCACACCCTACACCCTACAAAACCCTACAACCTAGCCAAGCAATACCAACAACTATAATAGTACTTCCGCACTGAAACAATAATCTGTAGGAGCAGTGCCCCAGTGCCTGCCCCGGTCTAGCAGCAAATATATAGATATAGCGTTTCTCAAATTGTAATGAACGAAAACGTAGGGGCGACAGCATTCCTGCGACTATCTCGACGCTCCGAACGAGAACTTCCGTACTGGAATGCTTCGCCCCAGAAACTTCACATCAATTTGAGAAGCGCTATAATGTGTAAGTCCTTTATAAAAAAGCGTGGCATGGAGAATAAAGATCTTTTTGTCTTTTTGGAAATCTTTTCTGTGGAAGGTGGAATTCAATCCTATGTGAAAGATATTCTGAAAGCTTATGTCTCTCTGGCCACAGAAGGAAGCGGCACTACAAATTACACTGGAAATAGCGCTGAAAGTAGCTCTTATGGTGGCGAACTGAAAAGCGCTGCTAAAAATGCTGATGTATTTCTGCTGCGAGACGATCGCCAATGTGAAAATCCCTTTGAGGCAGAGAATGCCCTGACATTTCACTACTTCAAGACCATGCCTGCCTGGCTCGGTCGCCTGCGCATCGGGGTCGCTCTGCTAGGACATCTCCTGCGAAAGCGACCCCGCCAAGTATTTTGCGGCCATATCAACTTGGCTCCTCTTGTGCAACTTCTGTGCGAACCCCTAAAAATTCCCTATACAGTTCTGACTTATGGCAAAGAAGTATGGGAACCTCTGCCGCCTAAATATCGAAAAGCTCTCGATGGCGCTCGACGCATCTGGACGATTAGCCGTTACAGCGGCGATCGCGCCTGTCAGAGTAACGGTCTTGACCCCCAAAAGTTTCAACTCTTACCCTGCAGCGTATCGGGCCAGCTATTTGCCCCTGGTCCTATACCGACTCGCTTCATAGAATCCTATCAGCTAGCTGGAGCCAAGGTGTTGATGACCGTAGCGCGACTCTGGTCGGGAGATATATATAAAGGTGTTGACGTGACAATTCGAGCAATGCCGGCGATCGCAGAATTTTGCCCAAATGTCAAATATTTAGTAGTCGGGCGAGGAGACGACAAACCCCGATTAGCTCAACTAGCTCTAGATCTAGGCGTCGGGGATCGAGTTGTATTTGCCGGTTTCGTTCCGAGTGTCGAGCTGCGAAATCTTTATAGAGTCGCCGATGCCTATATCATGCCCTCTCAGGAAGGATTTGGCATCGTTTATCTAGAGGCAATGGCTTGTGGAATACCCGTACTTGCTGGAGACGCGGATGGTTCGGCAGATCCCTTGCAAGATGGGAAACTGGGTTGGCGCGTACCTCATAGAGACCCAGAGGCGGTGGCGGCGGCTTGTATCGAAATCCTCAAGGGCAACGACCGGCGATGCGACGGAAAATGGTTGCGAGAAATGACCTTAGCTGCATTCGGTACGGATGCCTTTACCAAATGTTTGGGACAATTGGTGGACTTTTATGGCTAGGATATAAGAGTTGGCAACGATCGATCGCAAACGGAGTTAAGTGATGAAGCAAGGGAACCCCAATGTTTTTTCCTTATATCTCTCCGAGCTTAGCCGCTGGCTGGCCCCGGTGTTAATTATTGGATTGCTAGCCACTTTTGGTCTGGGATGGCTTGTCAATTCTATTTTGATTTTGATTGGGTTTATCGTTATTGCTCCGGCGATCGGTTTCCTTGTCTTGCGTTGGTGGATCGGCCGCAACCTTATTTCAGGCCAATGCCCCTCTTGTGGCTATGAGTTCCCGGGTTTCAAAAATACCGAGTTCCCCTGTCCCAGTTGTGGCGAATCCCTCAAAGTAGAAAATGGCTCGTTTCAACGTCTGACCCCTCCAGGCACTATCGATGTGGATGCTGTTGAGGTATCTGTTTCCCAGATTAAAGGAGGCAATTAATCTGGTTTTTCAGTAATCTTTAGAGTATAGGAATTATTTCCAGGGTTACGATTACCAACATAGATATAGTAATTGCCCGCATCCCACAGCCCAGATATTTCGGGACTTTTTCCCGAATAATTATCCGCCAGCACGCAGAATCTACCTCCTGGCCCATCAATTAATAAGACGGGCTCTCCCTCGCTTTGCAAAATAAAACGCAAGTAGGGGAATTGTTGAGTCATCTGGATCTCGTGCTGCGGCTCGCTGGGGGTATCTCCACAGTTTTTATTGCTGTCCCCAACTGCCGTACCCGCGATCGCCAAAGGATCTTCTGGCAGATTCGGGGTTAGCTCGATAAGCGAGTTGCCGAGCGCAACTTCAGTGACTCCTAAGCCCAATGTCAAAGCTAGGGATAAAACGATCGCTCGCAGACTTGTTTTCATATTTTCGTTACCAAATATCTGTTAAATTTTGGATTTGCGAGTTTTGCTAGAAGCGAGGGTCCTATATTGGGGAAGACGCTTTACAACATAAGCTGTTCCGGCTGGGGAAGGCGGCATCGGAAAAGTTTCAAGTTTTAAGACTAATGTTTTAAGTTTCAATAGGACTTACGCACAGACTCTATTTGTAAGGTGCTTCTTGCGCACCCTACTCTATATATAGAGTTATATTTGGCAATTTGCGTAAGTCCTATTTCAAGTTAAAAAATAAGATCGAGGTACTCAATGCAGGTGCCCGATGCCCAATTCCCAGAAGAGCTCTCAGCGGTCAGCTCTCAGCGCTCAGCAGCCAGCTAAAAGCAGAAGAGTGCAGCCTGCGCTTTGAGCGCATAGGCCGATAGCTTTTTTGTCCAATTCCCCCATTCCCCCAACAAGTTTACTCACAATCTCGCAATCGTTATGATTATGATATTCTTGTAATAGTTCTTAACGAACCAGTCGCGGCCGGCGCGCTTATGTCTCTGGAGACATGACCCGCGATCGCGAATAAATCGACCCTCACTAAAGGAGAAAATAGCGATGACTCAAGAAGGATGTATCCGGGTTGGGCAACAGGCCCCAGATTTTACAGCAACTGCTGTGGTGGATCAAGAATTCCAGACCATTAAACTGTCCGAGTATCAAGGCAAATATGTGGTCTTATTCTTTTATCCTCTGGACTTTACCTTCGTTTGTCCTACGGAAATTACAGCCTTTAGCGATCGCTACGAAGAATTCAGCAAACTCGGCACTGAAATTCTCGGCGTTTCCGTTGATAGTGAGTTTTCTCACTTGGCCTGGATCCAAACCGATCGCAAATCCGGCGGCGTGGGCGATCTAAATTATCCCCTAGTCTCGGATATCAAAAAAGAAATTAGCGCTGCTTACAATGTCCTAGACCCAGAAGCAGGAATAGCCTTGCGCGGTTTGTTTATTATTGATAAGGAAGGGATTATCCAGCACGCAACTGTCAATAATCTGGCCTTTGGTCGCAACGTTGACGAGGCTCTGCGAACCTTGCAAGCTATTCAGTACGTCCAGAGCCACCCCGACGAAGTATGTCCTGCTGGCTGGACTCCTGGAGATAAGACCATGAATCCCGATCCAGTCAAGTCCAAGGAATTCTTTGCTGCCGTCTAAATAATTAGGACCGAAGGGCATTGGGCATTGAGGATAGTTTTGAGTTTTGAGTTTTGAGTTTTAGGTTAAGGATTGGGAACTAAAAATTTAGAACTCAAAACTCGAAACTCTCCCCCATGTCCCAATGTCCCCATGTCTCCCCCAAACCCCACACCCTAAAAAATATAATGCTAACCTCCACTGACTTTAGAGGTTTATTTAATAAGCGGTTTGCGGACAACTTTTTACCAATACCCGCTTATAATAAACTGTATCTGGGAGTAGGAACCCCTAACTTTGAACTGCCGGATATAACAAACGATCGCTCTTGTCAATTATCGGATTATAGAGGGAAGCAACCAGTAATTCTGGCCTTGACTCGCATCTTTACTGAAAAGCAATACTGCCCTTTTTGCTTCCCCCACATTTTGGCTCTGAATGAAAACTACGAGAAATTTGTGGAAAAAGGGGCTGAGGTATTAATGGTTACCAGTACCGATGAGGCGCAGAGCAAAATTGTTGTAAGGGATTTGGGACTAAAAATGCCCCTTCTGAGCGACCCTAGCTGTCAGGTATTTCGCCGTTATGGCACTGGTCAATCCCTCGGCGCTCCCTTACCCGCTCAGTTTATCCTCGACAAAAGCGGGAAACTTCAGTTCGTCCATTTATTTTCGTTCTTAGACCATAATGCCAGCGTGGAGAGATTGCTAGCAGAATTGGGATAGGGGCATGTTCGCATTGGGCATGTTCGCATTGGATGAAGAATGAAGGATGAAAAATTAATGATTCCGTCCTTCCCTTCATAGCTTCTGCGGGAAGGACAGCGCTGGCACATAATAATCCTTTCCCAATGCGAACATGCCCAATGCCCAATGCCCATGATTTTACTTACCTTGCGGTAAGGGCAAGGCCGGCACAATGCGAACATGCCCCATGCCCAATGCCCACTATTTTATAGTCGAACGTACTGCAAATTGCGGCGAGGGTCATAGCTGCGAGAAGCTCGGATTTTCTCATAGCATTCTCGCTCCACTTGGCTAATATCCTTCGGAGCCACAATCTGAATTTTTACCAACTGGTCGGTACGTCCGCCTTTGGGTTGCGGCCAGCCCTTGCCTCGCAGTCGCAGGGATTGGCCGGAACGAATTCCAGGGGGTACATTAATTGTTACCGTGCCATCGGGAGTGGGTACGTCTATTTGAGCCCCTAGAACTGCTTCATCGGGAGCGATCGCCACTTCGCAGATTAGATTATCTCCTTCAAACTGAAAAAACTGGTGGGATTGGATTTCGACTTTAAGGTATAAATCTCCTCGCTGGCGGTTGTAGGGATTGACCTGACCTTTGCCGCGAACGCGAATGCGACTTCCCGGCTTAGCGCCAGGAGGAATTCGCACTTCAATACTTTCGCTGCCCAAAGTCAAGCGCTTTATGCTGCCGCTAAAAGCCTCGGACAAAGTGAGAGAGATCTGTCCCTCTGTATCCGCCGAACTTGCAGAAGCAGAATCCCTGTAGCCAGCAAAATCTTCAAAGCCGCTAAATCCAGTTGCCCCCCCGGTGTTAGTGCGGTAATTCCAGTTTCCGGTGCTGCGACTGCCACTGTTGCCAACGCGACCGAGCAACTCGTTAATAAATTCCTCAAAACTGCTAAACTGGCTGAAGTCAAAGCCCCCAAAATCGACATTAGCGCCCGGGTTTCTTCCCGGAGCCCCTACACCAGCTTGCTTCCAGTATTGGCCAAACTGGTCGTACTTGCGACGTTTATCCGAATCCCCTAAAACTTCGTAAGCTTCGCCAATTTCCTTAAAACGAGTCTCTGCTTGCCTATTGCCAGGGTTCATATCTGGGTGATATTTCCTAGCTAGTTTACGGTAAGCCTTTTTGATTTCGTCAGCAGTGGCACTTTTTTGTAATCCTAAAATAGAGTAATAGTCTTTGAAGTCTGTCGCAGCCATTAACCAGCCTCCTCTGGCTTCAAGATTTTTCTAGGTTTTTCTAGTTTTTGACCTATAAATTTAGTAGCGCTATCAATTATTGTTGCTCCCTATTGGTTCCTGCGCGCGATCGCACCCAAGTCTTTCTAGTTTTTTCCCTAACTTTGCCCAATCCTAGCTCCCCAGGGGAAACTCAAGGGGGCTCTTACGGACGGCATCTATATAAGGAGACTTCTGGAAAAGAAAATACCGCTTCCCCTCCACCCACCCCTAACAAGCGGGTGTGGGGTGTGGGGCCGCCTACGGTGTGGGGTGTAGGGAAACTTCATACTATTTCCCGACCGCTTTCGGGAGGTGGAAAGTCCTACGGGAACTCTGGATTCGGGTTTCAATTGGGAACGATACCGGTTGTCACCGTTTTTTGTGACAACCCCTCAGAATCAACACCCTACCAGTCACAGTACCCACCCCCAACCTCCCGAGAGGGGGCCGAAGCGCTCCGATCCATAAGGTACTTTTATTACCAGAAATCTCCTAATATGGCACATATATATGGCTAATTATGTTGTTAATTAGCAACTCACTATAAAAATATTAAACATAAGTCTATCTAAAATCAAGAGCTAATGAGTTCGGTTATTGCTAGCGAGGGGCAGTGCAATAACCGAACTCGCCACGGACAAGCAACTCTGGAACTGCTATAGCATTTCTCAAATAAGTTGTAGGTTGGGTTGAGGAACGAAACCCAACTAGAGGGTCATGGTTGGGTTTCGTGCCTCAACCCAACCTACAGGACCGACAAGACACTATTACAAAATTGAAATGCTCCCCTCTGGAACTGCTATAGCATTTCTCAAATAAGTGTAATTTACATTCCGTAGGGCGACAGCATCCCCGAGACCATCTCTTAGCTCCGAACGGTAATTTCAGTACTCTCGTTGCTTCGCCCCAGAAACTTAACATCAATTTGAGAACCGCTATAGAATCCCAGTTAACCTCGATATTACAAGCGATATTCCAGTTTTTAAGGGCGAATGCCATATGCTCTTCTTGCGAGGGCAATCCTCGATCCTTTCATATCGCGGGGAGCGTAGCAGGACCGAGGAACGGGCATAGCGCGAAACGCCCCTACGAACAAGAACGTCCGTTCGCCGTCTTGGTAGTGCAATATAGCGCTACGCGCAAGTCAAAAGTCATGCATTCAAAAGTCAAAAGTCCTCTCTGACTAAGGAACGAGCATTTATAAATGTCAAGCGCTTATTTGTGTAGTGCTAAATACTAATATTGTAGGGCGTGACCAATGATGGGGATCGCACCTCACAAAAGAATTAGGGATTTTTGGTATAAGATAGAACTGTGGAGCATAACTCCCCTATGACCCTGGCCGAGTTAGTATATTTTTGGATACAAGAGGTGGCTGGGTTCCGTAGTATCGGTGAAAACATGGATTTTCTATCGAAAATATTGCCATAAATCAAAGAAAAAGATAGAATAATCGCAAGATAAAAAATAGGGTTGTATTATTATAAATCAGGAGCCAAGGCTGATGAAACCAGTTGTGGGGTATAGGAGTCCTTGGATGCTATTTTTTTGGGCTCTTGCAGGAGCCTTGGGGTTCCTCCCACTCGGCCTTGGGGCACCCCTTATAGCTCAATCCCAACCAATAACTCCAGCAGAGGACGGCACGAACACAGTTGTTAATAAGGTTGATAACAATCAATTTAACATAGAGAATGGCACGCTCTCGGGAAACAGGGAAAACTTGTTTCACAGTTTTCAGGAGTTTGGGCTGGGAGAAGGCCAGATTGCAAACTTTGTCTCAAGCCCGGGAATCCGCAACATCCTGGGTCGGGTAGTAGGTGGCAACGCTTCATATATTAATGGCTTAGTCCAGGTAACCGGAGCCCAGTCCAATCTGTTTCTAATCAATCCGTCTGGGATATTATTTGGCACGAGTGCTGCCCTGAACGTGACTGGAGACTTTACGGCGACGACCGCTACGGGTGTGGGCTTTGACAACAACTGGTTAAATGTTATTGGCAACAATGATTACGCTTCCCTGGTAGGAACTCCCAGAAATTTTGCCTGGACGGCGACCCAAGCAGGAGCAATTGTCAATGAAGGCAATTTAATTGGAGCTACAGGGCATAATCTGACCTTATTGGGAGGTACGGTTATCAATACCGGGGTACTGTCAGCGCCGGGAGGAAATATTACGATCGCAGCAGTTCCCGGGGAAAATCTGGTTCGTATTGGCCAAGAAGGGCACCTGCTGAGTTTAGAAATCGAAACCTTGACAAGCGCAAACAGCCCAGGACTGGTTTCGGCTCCCTTGTCAATTCCCTCTTTGCCTAGCTTGCTCGCAGGGGGAAGGGAGTTAGGTCATGCTAACAAGGTGTTTGTCAATGAAAGTGGCGAGATATTTCTGAAGGGGTCCGGCATGGATCCCGATCGGGTTGCAGAATCTACATCAAGCCAGGGAAACCCGAATACAAACGGCGAAGCACCCTTGTTGGTGACGGTTGCAGAAGGCGATATAGCCATAATAGGAGCAATAAAAACCAATGCCGACCTGGGAGATGCGGGGAATATTCTGCTCGGGAGCGGCGGCGGTATAGAAGCTGGCTTGGCCGAGCTAAGTGCTGCGGCACAAACGGGAAGTAGCGGCAATGTAAGCTTAAATGCCCGAGAAGACATTAAGCTCGGGGATGTCGGTGCTAGCGGACCTGCTGGAGGGGGAATGATTGGGGTTCGCAGCAGGGAGGGAGCGATCGCTGCCGGTACTCTGGAGTCCTCTTCCTCAGAGGGAGCCGCTGGGAATATAACCTTAAATGCCTTTGAGGATATCGAGGTTGCCTCGATCGAGTCCCAAGGAACGCGAGGTGGAGAGATTCGCGTATCGAGCGTCGAAGGTAGGATTGATATAGAGGGGAGCGTTACTTCTATTTCTACAGTCGATAATAACCCCGCTGAAGAGGGGGAAAGTTCTTCTGTAGATATGTCCGAGACCAGCGAATCCGTAGCTAGCGAAAAAGCGGCCGATGCGGGAGAGGATATTGCCGCCGAACCAGAAGAAATACCCGACATCCGAGGGAATATCGCCTTTGAGGCGGGAGGAGATATTAAGATTAGGTCTGTCCGCTCAGGGAGCGTATCCTCCAGCGGCGATATTAACGTGTCGAGCGAAAACGGCAGTATTGACATTGCTGGTTTTGTGCGATCGGATTCCGAGCTGGGCGGCACTGGGAATATCTATCTGGATGCACCGACAGGGGTTTCTCTAGCGGGGATTATATTACTTGGAGAGGCAGACAGCGGCAATATTACCATAAGCACCGATAATGGAGAGCTAACAATAGGAATAATAGAGTCTGTTTCCCAACTGGGAAAGGCTGGAAATGTTAGCTTTGAGGCGGATGCGGATACTAGCGTTGGGATTATTAGCACGGACGGGTCACAAGGGACGGGCGAGATTGCTATCTCAAGTCCCAATGGCGGTATAAGAGCAGAGTTTATTAATGCTTATTCTGGCCAAGGCACCGTAGGTAATATTATTTTAGATGCAAGTTACGATATTAACGTTGGCGGCATTATATTAAATGGTTTTTTGAGCAGCGGTAATATTAATATAGCTAGCGAATTTGGTCCGATCGATGCGAGTTTATTAGATTCGGTTTCTAGGGAGGGGCGGGGTGGCGACGCTACTCTCAATGCTTTTAACGGGATTGAGGTAGGAGAAATTAAGACCGAAGGATTTGCCGGTGGCGGGCAGATAGAGTTGGTTAGCCAAAGGGGCGATATTGAGGTTAGGGAGGTAAGCTCTAGCTCTAATTGGGGCAAAGCTGGAAATATCTCCCTAGATACGGATTTCAATATTACCGTGGAAGAGGAGATAAACGCTTCGGGAGAGTCGGGGGGCGCCGAAGTGGCAATATTGAGCCGCAATGGCTCTATCCAAACCGAAAAGATAAGTTCTAATTCTCCTCGGGACGGGGGCGGAGATATTAGCTTGCAAGCCGAGAACATTCAGACGGGAAATATCGATGCATCCGGAAACACCGGGGGCGGGGATGTTCTGCTCCTTGCCCGCTCCGGGCCGATCGCATCCCAGGAAGTTTCCTCATTCTCTATGACCGACGGTGCTGCAGGCAATGTAACGGTATATTCCGAGTCAAGCATTTCTATCGCGAACGTGAATGCTTGGGGCTATATGGAGGGGGGCGATATTAACTTGAGGAGCGCGGCGGAGCCGATCGCAGTCGGTTTCCTAAAATCCGGTTCCGATGCTGGATATGCTGGCTTCGTTACGGTGGAAACCCCCGGAAACATTGAGGTCGGGGATATCAACTCGCGATCGTTGTCTGGTGGGGTAGCAATTCGCCTTGCTAGCGAACAAGGCAAGATAGATTTGGGCGGCGGTCTATCAACTGATTCCGAGTCCGGAAATGGCGGCATGATTTCGGTTCGCTCGCAAGTAGGCGATATCGTTTCTGCTGGAGAAATTAATGCTGCAGGGGAAGAAGGGGGCGGAGCAATTACCATTACCGCTACTGGCGGTTCTATCGATGTCACGGCAGGAGAGATTACCTCATCTTCTTCAGAGGCTGTCGGCGGTGAAATTATCCTTGAGGCTGTAGGAGATATTGCGACAGATAATATTAACTCGACAGGGCTGTTGGGTGGTGGAGAGATAGATCTGACAAGCGAAACCGGAACCATAGCAGCAAAAACAATAGCATCTGATTCTGTAGGGGGAGTTGCTGGCAGGGTAAGTCTGAATGCAAATGGTCAAATAGATTTTGAAGGAGGAAGCGTTAGAGGTTATCTCGGCGGCGGCACTATTAGCATAGTTAGCGAAACTGGCGGAATTGATGCTGCAGGAGGAACTCTGGCGGCTGATTCTGATGCGGGGAATGGTGGCAATGTTGGATTGGAGGCGGAAGGCGATATTGCAACGGGTTCCATCCAAGTGTTTTCTTTGGGCGATAGGACAGTGTCTGGAGGAGAGATTCGGGTAGAGAGTTCGCTTGGAGCGATCGCCACGGGTTCCCTAGAATCTTATATAGACCTAGGCACCGGCGGAAACATTACCCTAAATGCCGCTGCGGGCATAAGTGCTGAGGATATAGATTCTCACGGCTTTGGCGGCGGCGGGGATATTAGGATTAATGCTTCTTTGCTCAAGAGCAATAGCGAAGATGCTACTGCCACGGGAAGCCTGAATGTTGGTTCTGTGGAGTCTTTCTCTCATGGAGGCGTAGCTGGCACTGTCCTGCTAAGTGCTTTTGACGATACTAGGACGGGCAATATTAATGCGATCGGCCACTTCGGGGGCGGCGATATTAGCATTACCAGCCAAGCGGGTTCGGTTGACGTAACTGCTACGGATGGTATTTTGGCGACCAATTCTGTCGCTGGAGATGCTGGAAATTTAGCAATCCTTGCAGCAGGAGATATTAATACGGGTTTAATCCAAGCCTTTACTTTAGGCACCTCTAAACAAGGCGGGGATGTTTTCCTGTCGAGCGGCAGCGGGGCGATAGATACTACAGCGGGAAGTTCTCCAAGTTCAGAGAACTTAGAAGTCGGCGGGACTCTAGTTGGGGAGTTGATTAATATAGACGCCGATGCAGTGGCAGGCAAGGGAGGACAAGTAATCTTCACTGCTGCGAATGACGTTAATAGCGGAACGATAGGTAGTTACGGAGGAGAGGAAGGCGGCAATATTACTATTAGCAGCAATTCCGGAAGTATCAATGGCGGGATTATTTTCTCTGCTTCTGGGCAGGGGAATGGAGGTAATGTCAGCCTGGAAGCAGTGGGAGGAAATATTGATGCGGAGGCGATCGCTGCCAATGGTAACTCGGTGGGCGGAAATATCGAGGTTATAACCGGGAGCAATTTTCAGATAGGCTCCGGTACGATAGATTCCTCTGCTAGCTCCGGAACGGGAGGCAACGTAACTCTCAACATTGGAGGAGACGTTACTTTAGGCAGCGGTATTGATGGTCGTGCAATTAACTCTAGCGGATCCGAAACAGGCGGGCAAGTGAGGATTACCGCTGGTGGAGAGGTAGATGCTACCCGAGGGGATATATATTCTTCTTCGACTAGGGGCATTGGCGGGGACGTAACTATAGAGGCTCAGGGGCATGTGGCAACGGCAAGCGTCAGGACTGATGGAGCTTCTGGGGGCGGTAGGATTACTATCTTTAGCGCCAGTGAAAATAGTATAGACGTACAAGGTAATTTGCAATCCAATTCCCTCTCAGGTGTTGGAGGAGCGATCTCTTTGAGATCGAACGGTCGGATTTCTACCGGCAATATCAGCTCCGTTGGAGAGAGCGAAAGCGGAGATGTTGAAATCGCCAGCGATAGCGGTTCAATCTCTACCGGCAAAATTGAAACTACATCGGCCTCCGGGAGAAGCGGGGAGATAGCGCTCAATCAATTCCGCACCGAAGGCAATATCCAGAGTGCGGAAGTCACGACCAATGAAAATGGCCAGCAGCAAAGTCGGGTAACGAACGCTGAAGGGGTGGAGATCCTTGCGAATGGCAATACTGGAGAGACGACCGAGACCGAACCTAGCGGCAGTTCCTCGGAAGATGAAAATTCCACAAATATAGAAGAAGAGCCGACGCAGCAACAAGAAGAAGTTGAAGAGAGCAATACGGGTGCAGAGGCTGTGGAGCCAACTAGCACCGATAGCTCGGGAGAAACAGGAGGCTCTGCCAATAACCCCGAGGATGCTAGCAGTTCGAGCGGAGGGAGCGAAAATGCAAACTCGCAAGTGCAGAATACGAGCGAGACGGAAGCGAGTAGCGAAAATAGTCTGGAGGATTCGCAAACAATTGATACGGTATCGGCAAGTCAGAGCGAGACTGGAATAACGAGCGGAGCCAACCAAAGCTCTGCGGATAATGGCTCTGCGGATAATGGCTCTGCGGATAATGGCTCTGCGGATAATGGCTCTGCGGATAATGGCTCTGCGGATAATGGCTCTGCGGATAATGGCTCTGCGGATAATGGCAGCGAAACCCCTGGTAACGAGAGCTTGGTAGCAGACAATCCTGGCAATGAGGTTCAAAGAAGTACCAATAATGAGGACAACTCTGAGGATTTAGAACAAGCTTTGGAAACCGACATGACTCAGGTGCTGGTTGTAGAGGGCGACCTGTCAGCGACTGGATCGGCTTCAGGGGTTTCGGGAAATGCTAGCAGTTCTGTTGCAATTGCAGGTTTCGACGCGAGCGAGACCCAAGAAGAGGCAGGGGGCAGGGGGACGAGTGGGTTCGTACTGCCAGAAGATGCTAGCACTGAAATTGTAGAAAGAAACAATAGCTTTGTTTCTGAGGATGAAGCTGGGAATATCAATAGCGAGCTAGCTTCAAGTTTTGACTCGAATGTGCTATTAGAGACTGGTATTAATGGCGGGGCAAGTCAGAGCGTTCTGGATATTGGCAGCTCGGCGGCGGTAAGCTTGCCGAATGCTGTAGATGAAAACGCAGCGATCGCATCTGGCGTTGGTGCTGAAGTGTCTCTCTTGGAAAATAGCTCCGCGACCAATAGCAATGGAATAAACACGAGTGGCGGGGAGATTTTTTCTAGCAACATATCTGGGGAAGGAAGCCAGGGCTCTTCTGGAGAATTGCCGAGGGCGAATGCAGCAGAAAGCGGGGGTGAAGTCCGAGGGGTTGATAGCTCGGAACTTCAAGAATCGAACGGCAGCGATGGGGCGATCGCCAGTGCAGAATCGAGCCTGGGTCTGGGCGATCGCCAAGAAGCCGGAAATAGCAGCGCCAACAATCCTTCCTCTCTAGCTCCCTCGGGGATTGCAATTTTAGAGCAGAACCGGGAACGGGAATTTGCAGATTATTTTGGAGCCGATTTATCCGGCCTTCGTAGAACCCAAAGCGTCCGAGAAGCTCTGGTAGATATTACCCAGCAAACTGGCAATAAGTCTGCGGTTATTTATGTCACGGCATTGCCCGATCGATTAGAGCTAATTGTCTTTACCGGAGCGGAGCAACCGATTCGCAGAACCTCTGCTTCAGGGCGGGAGGAACTGCTGGAAGTAGTACAACAGCTACGCGGCGAGTTGACTAATCCCCGCCGCCGCAACTCTAATAGCTATTTGTCATTGTCCGAGCAGCTATATAAATGGGTTATTGCCCCTATTGAGGAGGACTTAGAGGTAGCGGGAATCGATACCCTACTGTTTAGTATGGATGCGGGATTGCGAGGGCTGCCGGTAGCTGCCCTGCATGACGGCAAGGAGTTTTTGGTGGAGAAGTATAGTCTGAGCTTGATTCCCAGTATTAGCTTGGTGGATACCCGCTATCGCTCCCTGGAGGACGCTCGCGTTTTGGCAATGGGCGTCAGTATCTTTGAAGAACAAGATCCCTTGCCAGCAGTACCGGTGGAGTTAAAAGCGATCGCCACCGACTTGTGGCCGGGTAAAATACTGATTAACGAGGAGTTTACCCGAGAAAATCTCATCCAGCAACGAGAAAGCTATCCTTATCAAATAGTTCACCTAGCCACTCATAGCTTCTTCACCCAAGGAGTAGAAGATAGTTCTTATATCCAGTTGTGGGGACGGGAACAACTGCAATTGGATTCCTTGCGAGAATTGGGCTGGCACAATCCACCCGTAGAGTTATTGGTACTCTCTGCCTGTCGCACCGCCCTGGGAGACGAGCAAGCAGAATTGGGTTTTGCCGGTTTGGCCGTGCAAGCAGGAGTCAAGACTGCTTTGGCCAGTCTCTGGTACGTTAACGACCAAGGAACTTTAGGGCTGATGACCGAGTTTTACAGCCAGCTCGCCGCAACATTGGAGAATGCTCGCCCCAGTATTAAAGCCGAGGCTTTGCGACAAGCCCAGATCGCTATGATTCGCGGCCAAGTACGACTCTCGGGAGGTCAATTGCGCTTGTCTAAATCTCTCGATGGCGTCCCTCTGCCTCCTAGCCTCGCTCGCCTCGGCAACCAAGATCTATCTCATCCTTATTATTGGTCTAGCTTCACTATGATTGGCAGCCCTTGGTAAGCGAAAAGTGAAAATTGAAAATTGAAAAGCGAAAAGTGAAAAGTGAAAAGTGAAAAGCGAAAAGCGAAAAGTGAAAAGCGAAAAGTGGATAGCGAAAAGTAGATAGTAATATCATGTCGGTTTGAATGCCCACAGAAAAAATTTGGAATCTCCCGTAGGACGGGCTTCCGAAAAGTCCCTCCCGCTCTTCGCTCGCGCTATTGTTGGGTCCGCCATCAACGAAACCCAACAATAGCGTCGAAAAGCGAAAAGCGAAAAGTGAAAGGTGAATAGTGAATAGCGAAAGGTAGATAGATAGTAATATCAAATCCGGTTAAACACCCGCACAAAAAATTTGCAACCCCCCGTAGCACCGTAGGACGGGCGTCCCGCCTGTCCTACGGGAGAATTGTTTTTTAGGTTAATTAACCGGACTTGATATAAAAAGTAGATTAATAAATAGTAGATAGTCAATAATGGAGAAAACTATTCACTATTCACTTTTCACTTTTCCCTCTCCCCTGCGCCCTAAAAAAATAGCAATAATTTGCCTGTATTCTTCCAGATCGCCGCGCCAGTTGTCCGCGATTGCATATAGATTTTCCAGCTTTGAAGAGGGACTATCGCCGACAAGTTCGTAGGGAAAATAGCCGGAAAACAACACGGCGGCTTGGGGAGAATTGTCCGCTAGCCGCAATTGCACGTCATCGATTTTTAAGTTAAACTGACCTCGTTCCAAACTATAAGCTAAATTAACAGTAGCAGTCTTGAGTTCTTGCCCCACTTCTTGCCATGCCCCCGGAGCCAGCAGAGTTTTGGCGATATAGTTGCGGGGAGCATCCTCCCCCTCACCCTCGAAAGTAAAAAAGGCACTTATATTAATACCGATGCCTTGGTAGGAAGCGTTGGGTAAGGCTCGGACGTATTTGCAAACCAAGCTCGGAACAGCGACAGATTCTAGAGCCTTAGCCTTGATATTTTCCGAGAAAGTAACGGCATTCAATTGAACCGAAATGTTGACGCCATTGGTATAAGCGACGTGGGCCATTTGGGCATTGAGTACCGGCTCTCTGGCGAGCTGCCAATCCGAGGGCACGATACCGCTGTATTGCAGAAAGTCCGCAGTTAATAAGGTGGGATTGAGTTTGGGTGCGACAATGGAGATAGCCAGTTCTTCGATTTCTAGGGTCGGGTTCATAGATCGGTTAATTGGTTTTGGCGCCTGCCTGCGTACAGAGAGCTATTGTAAGCTAAAATCTTTTCTATAACATCCGGCATTAGGAGCAACACGCCATGAGATTTGTCAGTCCCAAGGTCGATTTCACCTTTAAGAAGATTTTCGGCTCCCAGCAAAGCGAACGAATCTTAATTAGCTTTCTCAATGCCATAGTCTATGGCGGAGAAAAGGTCATTCAATCTTTGAAGATTATCAATCCCTACAATCCAGGCAAAATTGAGAGCTTTAAAGAAACCTATCTGGACGTAAAGGCTACCTTAGCTGACGGCTCTATCGTAGTAATAGAAATGCAGATAGGCCGCATGAGCGGGTTTAGCAAGCGGATCGTCTATAATTTGAGCAAAGCTTATGCAAACCAGTTAAGCGTAGCAGAAAATTATCTGAGGTTAAAGCCGGCGATAGCCGTAACCATTGTCGATTTCGTTATGTTTGAAGACTCTAAAAAAGTCATCAGCCAATTTATTTTTAAGGAAAAAGAAGAAAAGCTTGAGTACCCCGATGCAGAATTGCAGCTATTTTTTGTACAGTTACCTAAATTCAAAAAAGCCTTGGCGGATTTAGAGAGCTTGAGCGATAAATGGATTTATTTCCTGAAAGAGGCGGCAACATTAGATGAAATACCGGCAATTTTGGGGGAAGTAGAAGAAATAGAAGACGCTTTAACAATAGCCAACCAAGCCAGCATGACCGAGGAAGAATTGGAGATAGCAGATCGCCGGAGTATAGCCTTACAAGATGAGAAAGGCCGGATAACTTATGCTGTAGAAGAAGGGGAACGACGAGGAGAAGAAAAGGGACGCATTAAAGCGGCGATCGCTCTAGTCATGCGTCAACTGAAAAAGCGCTTTGGAGAAATACCCGAGGCTACGATCGCCCAAATTGAAGAGTTATCAATCGAGGAGTTAGAATCTTTAGCAGAGGACTTCTTAGATTTTGACAGTTTGGAGGACTTGTCTGGCTGGCTATCGGAGCGGACTCCTTCTTGACAAGCTTCTCGATGGGGGGAGGCTCCCGGTATATACTTGGCACCATTCTTTAACTGGGTCATTTGCCTCCCACCGATCGAAAATAAAATTGGCGACATTTGCCGTAAAATATTCTCATAGCAAGCGGATCGTCTATAATTTGAGTTAAATTACTAAACTAAATTTTTTGTCCTTTCTTCTCGGATACCTCTGTCTGCTGCGATCGCCTCTATTTCTTCAGCTAAAGAGCGATCGCCTCTATTTCTAAACTCCTCCCACAGTGGGAAAAATCGTTTTAAAGCATCTCTTTCATTAAAAGAACGAAATAGGATAATGCTAGACCAGGATTTTGTAGTCCGTGCATCTAGTCTTTCTTGCAGCCAATTATGAAAATTTTCAAAAAAATCGTTTTCTCTGTCGGTCGATGGCATATTTAGCTCGCTGCGAGCCATGACGTATCCGTTAATAAATGATTCTAGTTGAAAGATCGAGGCTCCACCTATATACATGGCCGTTCTTTTTCAATAAATCGTATAAGTCGCTCATTTTCTCTGGTCTTATTCTTGTCCTTGCCCTTTCCCGAATGCTCTTATCGGCAAGCGATCGCTATCTCCTAGTCGCTCGCCTGTCCCCAGGATTGTAACATCCTTGCGAAAATATTGTCCTAAATGTTTGTGAAACATCCCCGTAGCTGACCGAGGCCCAATTCTATATTCAAAGGCATCGCAAGTATAGCTGCCCCGGGTCTAATCCCATTTTGGGCGGAAAGTCAACACCCCGATCGCCCCAATACTCCATTCGCCCGCCAGCATCTTGTAATGAGTAACGCGGTCTATCTTAGCTCGCTCGATCGCACCTCCCTCATCTGGGCAGGAAAATCGCCTCGCCGACAAAGCAAAGAGACTAACTCCAGCTTAGGAAAGATCGAGAACGCTTTTGCCATCATTGTTAAACGAGAAGCGCAGCCATTCTACAAAATCGGGGTCTAGAGTTTCGATTTCCTTGAGCCGCTGCAAATCCTCGCTTTCCTTTGCTATTTTTATAATCGCAAAAGGGCGTACTTTTGCTACAAGTCTCCCGGAGCCTCCAAGTTCAGAAAACGCCTGTTAACAATATCCCTGTACGTTTTCAAGTCCGCCTGCCAATTGTCAATAAGTTGTTTTAAATTTTGGTGGCGTTCTGAGATTTTATTGCCAGCGATAACGTAAGGAAAATGGCCTTCAAATGCAATAGCGCGTCGGTCGGGCCTATCGCTCCTTTGCAACTTGACCTGGCTGACGTTGAGTCTAAATTGACGGCCATCCAGATCGTAGGTTAAGCTCATTGTAGCGGCTAGGGATTTTTGCCCCAACTCTCGCCAAGCGCCGGGAGCGAGAAGGGTATTTTTTATATAGTTGCTCGCGGCGTCTTCGCCTTCACCTTCAAAAGTGACATAGCTGCCGGGATTAATCGCAAAACCCAGATACCGAGCGTAAGGTAGGGCTTTAAGGTATTTATGGACAACATCCGGGACTTTAATGTCCTTTGAGTCCGTGCCTTCTAAATACTGGGAGAAAATAATACGTCCCGGTTCGGCCAGAAAATTGAGAGAATTAGTAAAGGAAATTTGTGACATTTGCTCGGTTAAGATCGGCTCTTGCACTAATTCCGAATCTCTAGGGACAATCCCCCCGTACTTGAGAAAGTCTGGGTTTAGGAGAATGGGTTTGTAGTCTTCAATTGCAAGGACTAGGGAGAGTTCTTGCATATCTATCGTCGGGGTCATTGGCTTAGCTGTTTATTTTTTATTTTAAGTGCGATCGGGCAGGGAGCGAAAAATACTGGTTCTCTCAATTGATTTGTATTGTAAGCGACGTCCCTTTCTGCTAAGCCTCTCCGGGAGCCTCCAGGTTCAGAAAACGCCCGTTGACGACATCCTTGTAGGTCTTCAAATCAGCCTGCCAATTGTCAATAAGTTGTTCTAAATGCTGGCGGCGTTCTGAGAGATTATTGCCAACCAGAACGTAAGGAAAGTGGCCTTCAAACAAAACAGCGGGTCGGTCGGTTTTATCGCCAATAGGCAACCTAGCCTCGCTGATATTGAGTCTGAATTGACGCCCATCCAGAGTATAGGTTAAGCTTACTGCGGCCGCTAGGGATTTTTGACCTAAATCTTGCCAATCGCCTGGAGTCAGAAGGGTATTTTTTATATAGTTGCGGACGGCATCTTCGCCTTCGCCTTCAAAGGTGACAAAGCTGCCGGGATTAATCGCTAAGCCCTGATACTGAGCGTGGGGTAAGGTCTTAAGATATTTGTGGGCCAGAGCCGGTATCGTGACTTCCTTTGGAGTTGTAGTTCCTAAAGACTGGGACAAAATAACACGTCCCGGCTCGGCAATAAAATTGATGGCATTGGTAAAAGAAACTTGTGACATCTGGTGGCTGAGGATGGGCTCTTGTGCTAGTTCCCAATCCGAAGGGACAATACCTCCGTACTTGAGAAGGTCTGGATTTAAGAGGATGGGTTTGTAGTCTTGGACGGCAAGGACTAGGGAGAGTTCTTGAATTGCTATCGTCGGGGTCATTAGGTTGTTTATTTTTGATTTTAATTTTCTTTGTTTCGGATCTTATCCTATTTAGGAGCGCTGTATTTATTTACTTATGCATATTTGTGCTAGCTACTTGAAATCAATAAACTAATACTGTCGAGGAACAAACCGTACTCCTGTTTTCTCGACAAATACGTCTCCAATCTTTTTAGCCTCTAATTCTGAGGTAGCACCAACGCTAAGGCTCATTCCTCCAATTTGACCTTGAGAGATTGCAATTGCTGCACCATTTTTTTGAGCATATATTGCGCCGCTGTCGGAAAACCACATAATTTCAAAACCAAAATCTTTGACTATATCTTTAGATAAAGACAATCTGTTTTCTGGATTGGAACTGCTATACCCTTTAATATACTCGAAAGAGGTTAGTTGATACTTGCAAAAAGCTCTAGCAAAAAGCATTTTTTCAAAAGAATCTGCTATCAATTCATAAGCCTTTGCTCCATCTATCATAAATACTGGAGTTTCTTCTTGATTTACAATCAAACCAATTGTTACATATCCATCTGCAGCTATTAAAACACAGTTTTCAGGATATTCTTCACCTTCTAATAATGTGTCGTGGTAAAACTGAATAATATCTCTTATATCAGTGCTTCCTTCATCATAAACAAAATAAAGATTACCCTTATTACGACCCATAATAGACAAGAAGTCCCTGTACTTTTTGGGTAAATAAAAGCCAACAATGCTTTGTAAGGTTTCGATTTCTTCCGGGCTAGCGCCTTCTACCTGTTCTAAAAACGTTGGCTCGAAGCCCAGTATATAAGTCAAAAAATCTTCCATATTTTTTTGTGCAACACTAAAACATCTTACTTTTTATTATTTTAGGGGACGATGCCGTATCTCCTTACTCTTGTCGTTAAGATGTTCTTGGGATCGAGGTAAACACGAACCATATCTAGCTTACCGTGTAAAAGGTAGCAATTTAGCAACGACACGTCAAAAAAGGCCCCTATTTCCCAGATTATTAAGAACCCGCATAATCTCCTCTTCATTTAAACGGCAGCTAAAACACGGTGCTATCTCACTGACGTTGAGAGCACGTGGGTTTTCAGAGTTGGTTGCAGGAAAAGTTCTTCCTTCAATGGCCCATTTGTTATTACTACTTCCCCACCAGATAACATTCAATCCCTCTGGAGGGGGAGTGTTTGGTCCTACACCCGCAGCCAATTTTGCCTCGCAGCAGCTGTTTCTCGCCTCAAAGACAGCGTCGCCCTGGCCAGCGTATGTGTTTTGAGGTACTCGCTGTAGATTGATTTGGGGTGGTTCTGGAGGGACTAGATAATAGTTTTTAAACCCGGGAGTCTCAAATAAATTTTGGAGCTTACGATAAAAATGATTCGACTCGTCAATATTTCCTGCAAGTGCGACGGTTATGATTGGACTTTCCTTGTGGCTCATAACGGCGATTGCTTTTCCTTTACTTGGAGGCGTTCCCAATGCATCAATAAGATTTTGCGTTGCCGCCTGGCTTGATGGGCGTGATGGCGGGAAGGAAAGCGGAACATTGGGGCCAGAAGGAGCATTGCCTAGAGCCCCTAAAGTCGAGTTGCTGGCTGCACGCCCAATCCGACCAAAGTTCATCAAGGGCAGGAAGGGGAAGACATCCCAGGGCGTAAAGCGGCCTTCTAGGATGTTGCGCGTGCTTTGATATGCTGCTACTCCGCCGTCCAACAACTCGTGAAGCTGAGCCACTCTCTGGGACCAACTGGCGTTGGCCAGGGCGGTTGGAGCTGCGTTGCCTAGGGCAAAAGAAGCCATCCCCGCGCCAATCCGGCCCAAGTTAAAGAACGCTCCGCGATGATTGCTCGTAGCAGTAGCTCCGTACCAATTAGCGCGCAACTTCGTACTGACCCCGAAGGTTGCCGCATCCGCGAAGCCAGCTAAAAAGCGATCGTATATATCGAGAGTGACGCCAGCATCGCCACTTACAAAACCAGCCCCAATCCCGTACCCGGCAGTATAGCCAATACTGGCTAGAGCCCCATGAAGGGCAAACGCAGCCAGGTGGTCCATAACCGACACATAACCGCTCGGGTCCGTGTTCACGACCGGATTTCCGTGGGCGTACTGATAATCGTGCTGGCTGAAGGGATCGGATAAAGTGCCCTCGTAAGCATCCGGGGAAATAAACCGGCCCGTGCTGGGGTCGTAATAGCGAGCCCGGAGGTAATCTAGGCCCGTCTCCAGATCCCGTTGCTCCCCGGCAAACAGATAGGCATTCTCAGAACTGCCCGCGCTCCCGAGAAGATTGCCGTAAGCGTCGTAAGTATAGGTATCGCTAACACCTCCCGCCGCATCGGTCAGGGCCCGGGTACTTCCCAAACCATCGCCGTGATAGAAAAGCTGCCGGCCTCCTTGCTGCTGGCTAACCAGGTCGTAGCCGTAGGTATAGGAAGCTTGCCGGTTCCCCGTCGCATCATATTCCGCCAGAACTTGGGGATAGCGTCGCGAATCGTCGATTAAAAATCGCGTTTCTACACCGTCAACTATTTCGCCGACTCGAATTCCTCGGGCATTGTATTGATACTCGATATTGCTAGTGCCGGAACTATCGGTAATGGTGACTCCCGCCAAGCGATTCTCGCCATCGTTGACCCACTCGTAGGTAACGGAACTGTCCCCCGTCACCCGAGATATTAAGCTGCCATTACTGTCATAGCTGTAAGTAGAAGTTACTCCGTTAGTCGTCTCGCTTTCGAGTTGGTTTAGCTCGTTATATATATAAGTCGTATTCCCCGCTACCGAGTCGCTCTTTTGGAGACGATTGCCTGCGGCGTCATAACTATAAGTAATGACGCGGTTGTTGCCCGTTGGGTCGTTTGATATTTCTTCTCGGACTAGCCGGTGCAAGTCATCGTACTGATATTGGACTTGGCGACCGGAATTCTCCAGAACCTCCAAACGATTCCCTACATCGTCTAGTTCGTAATCGTAGGTAGAAATTATCTCGGTCTTAGCCCCAGAAGAGCGATCGACTTTAGCGGTCTCGACAAATTCCAAGCGACCCAGTTCGTTGTAAGTGCGAGTTTCCAGGACGTTGTTGGGGAACTGAGTCCTGAATACATTGTCGCTGTCGTAAAAATAGGTGGTAGTGCCGACTTCAGAATCGCTAATGCTCTTTAATAGACCTTCCTCGTATGTATAAGTTTTGGTATTGCCGGGGGTTTTAACCGCGCTTAGCAATCCGTCGGCATATTCATATTCGATTGTCGCCCCAGAAGCTAGATAAGGGCCAATCGGGTCGGTACGAGAAAGCAGCCGTCCAAGGGAATCGTAACTATAGACGGTGGTTCCCCGACTGTCGGCAATCCGCTCTTCTGTCGAGCCGTCGGCATTGTCAGTAGCGTAACTAATAGCGACGGAAGTACCGTTAAAAGTCTTAGACTCCAGGGCACCCAGGTCGTCGTATTTATAGAGAACGGTTTCGCCGTTGAAGTCAGTTACGGTAGTAGTGTTCTCCGCAGAGTCGTAGGCAATAGTGGAGCTATTGTTATCCGCACGAACTGTAGCGGTGCGGCGACCCTGGGCATCGTATTGATAACTCGTAGTTTGCCCTAAAGCATCCTCGACCGAGGTCAAGTTACCCAACGCATCGTAACTGTATTCAGTCCGCCCGCCCAGAGCATCTATTACAGAAGCGAGCTGCCCCACAGGATTGTATTCAAAATTGACGGTTTTTCCTTCGGCGTCGGTGGTGCCAACAACCCGAGCCAAAGTATCGTAGTTGGTCGTGAATTCGGTTCCTTCGGCAAAATAAGTCTCTGAAAGACGATTGCCTGCGGCGTCGTAACTGTAGGTATTGTAGTTGTTTTCGTCAAAACGGCTAACGGAGAGGCGACCTGCTGGGTCGTAGTCGTATTCTACCCGTTCTCCTAATTCATCAGTTTCGGCTTTTACCTCCCCGTTTTTGTAGTATTCCGTGCTGCTGCGGGGGTTGCCGTCGAGGTAGTTTGGCGCTTGGTCTGGATAAACAACCTGCGTCCAGTCAATAGTTTCTACGGTCTGGCCGGGGGCTATAGCTTGTATTAGCTTCTCTACTTGGTCTGGCGCGTCGTCGGGATAAATAGTTTCGGTCAATTGACCGCCAGCATCATAGTTGTAATGATGTTATAAATAATATAGCTTTCCTTGAGCTAAAAAGCAGTCGTAGGATCAGTTTGGTACACAGAGAGCGACAATTTCACACACCAAGTTAAGCACAACTCAATTTATTGCTTTATTCTATCCGCAGAAGTTCCATCAGCTCTGATAATGCCTGACCTGCCTCCTTCCTGACTAGCTGCGAACGATCTTCTTGCCAAGTATGAGTCAGTAGTTGTACTGCCCTTTTATCACACATTCTTCCCAATGCTCGTGCTATCGAGATACAAGTTCCGTCTCTAATAGAACTTTTTTTTAGTCTCCAGCTCAGTAAGGCTTTTAGTAGTAAATCAACACCTCTTCTATCCTTAAATCTAGCGACAGTAGTAGTATGTTGAGCGACTTTTTCGAGGAATTTGCTGTTGGTGTCTTTTTGAGAAGTTTCAAATAATAAGTGTAAACTTGATAGAGCATTTTCTGATATATCGTAATTATAAATTCTCAGTAATTGAGCTGCTTTGCATTCGTCTTCACACAAGTATTCATTAGTATCTAAATAGTAAGCTCCAGTTTCGTAGCAATCCGCTAATGTAAGTATCATTGCCAATAGATTCGTGTAAAAAACACATTGCTCACCCTCAGAAGCAATAGACATAACTGGCAATCTTGCTTGCTTTTCGATACCTATAGGAATGGCGCAGTAGTCACAGTTGGAACGAACAAATATAAACTGCGGACTTTTTATATACCATACGTCTTTTTGCTCAAAAATATCTTCCCCTTCTGATCTAAATTTATTCCATCCTCGGCTATAACTGACTGCCTCTGCTAGAGGCAAGTATTGCATAGGCGTAAAAAACAGTGCGTTAGCATCCTCTAAGGTTCCGTTTCTCCAAAGGTAAAGTTCGTAAATTTCTTCAGGAAGCTTAAATCCTAGTTCCTCTTCATGCACCTTAATTTCATCATGTTTCAACCCGGGAAGGAAAGAGGCAGCGTATTTGGGTTGGTTCTTCTGGAGCCAGTTCATAATTCTTTGCAAACCATCGTTTAAATTAGACAATGACAGCCTCCTAGTAAAGTAAATCACAAGCTATTTGCAGAATATCTAGTACGCTAACCTCACAATCAATCACCGATTGAAGTCCTGCCTCACGCCCTGTCTGTCAACCCAGAATGTCCTGTTCCAAGGGTAAGCAAAAGTTACGAACCAACTGTTAATATCGCCTACATTACCATTAGTTATATTAGCTCTTCGGTAGAGTTCTGCTAGTCTTGTTCCCTGGGTCCCGTCCAGCGTTATGGTTTGCTCCGTTTCAAGTACGGGATGTATAGAGACAAGACCCTCATTGTAATTCTGCCGTCCTCCTTGAGCAGCTGTGGCGTAAGGATACTCGTCGCATACTCTTCTTGGATTTCCTCCTGCCGCGCCTGTTCTCCCCTGACACTGCACCTCGCGATTGTACCAGCCGCGCCGGTGTGCAGGCGCTCTACTCAATAAAGGCGTAATAAACCGAGAACCGAGTAAATTACCTTGAGGATTGTTTCTTGTATAGCCCGATAGGGTTAAAGCCTTAAAGACGTGATCTGTTGTTTCCGGCATATCATTTCCTCCCCAGACAACGATTGGAACTCCCCACCTGTCAACATTTGGAGGAAACATTTGCCATATAGCATGTAGCCGAGCAAGTATTCTCACAACCGCAAGAGGAAGACCCACAAAACCCGCAAAGGCAACTCTGGCAGTTGTTGTTATAACCTGGCTTGTACTTGACAATATCCTCTGCATTACTAAAGCCGCTGAAGTGTCTTCTTTAAAAAGCCCGGTGGGATCGATCCCATTTACAGGATTGGCGTTCGCATAGAGATACTTGTGCAGCGTAATCGGCTCACCTGACCGCCCCCCATAAGTATCGCGCCGGGTAAACCGCCCGATTCCCGCATCGTAATAACGCTGGCGCAGATAATACTGGCCTAGATTTTCGTCTAACTGCTCTCCTGCAAACTGGTACTTATTCTCTACACTACCGCTACTAGAGATTAAATTGCCAAACGCATCGTAAGTATAGGTATTTTGAACCTGTCCGCCAGCATCGGTCAGCACCCTGGTACTGCCCAATCCATCTGCCAGATAAACCGAAACCTGCCCATCTCGCTCCTGGGAAATCAGGTCTAGCCCGTAAACGTAGCGAACCTGTAGTTGCCCGTCAATATACTCCTCAAGAACCTGGGCATAATTGCGATTCTTATCGACAATGTATTGAGTCGTTACCCCGTTGACGGTTTCAGAGACGCGGATGTTATCGACATCATAAGTATAGGTAATGACATCGCCATCAGGGGTCCTGACTTCAGCTAGACGATCGCGATCGTCCCAAACATAAACGGTTTCTTCGGTTCCGTTCTTAACTCGTTTAATCGTGTTGCCATTGTTGTCGTATTCATAAACAACGACATCCCCGTTACCGTAGCGCTCCTCTAAGAGCCAGTCATTACCGTTATATTGATAAGTTGTCTGACCCTCCACCGAGTCATTGCGGCTCAAGCGGTTGCCGACATTATCGTAGCTGTAGGTAATGGTGCGGCCATTGTTAGCAGGGTCATTGGGATCGGCAATATTCTCGGAAACCAGGCGATAGAGAGAATCGTATTCGTACTCTACCTTTCGTCCGTCATGCTCCGTAACCGATAGGCGGTTGCCAACGGGATCTTTCTCGTAATCATAGCTGGAAATTACCGTGCCTCCTAGCTCGTTTTCCAAATACTCCAAGCGGCCCTGTTCGTCATACTCGCGGGTTTCGACAACTCCATTTGGCAGGACGGTCTCAACTAAGTTGCTGACTGCATCGTATTTATATGTGGTAACTCCCTGGCTGGAATCGTTAACCTTCTCCAAGCGATTCCGTTCGTCAAATTCATATGAAGTAAAGCCTCCTGGAGTCCGCATAAAAGTGCGATTTCCTGCCGCATCGTACTCGTATTCAATAGTAGCGCCAGAGGAAATGTACGGTCCGGTGGGATCGGTGCGTGAAGTAAGCCTCTCGCGCTCGTCATAAACATAACTGGTCGTTCCTCGCCCATCCGTAACTGTCTCGCGCTGACCCGTGGGGGTATAAGTAAAGGTAATATCCGGGTCGTCCGGCAAGTCGATCGAGGTGAGACGGTTTTGCTCGTCATAGCGATAAACTGTTATTTCTCCATTAAAATCCTTCTCGGTATTGACATTACCCACCGCATTGTAGGTAGTTTCGGAGCGCTGTCCCTCCGGCAGAATTACAGCAGTGCGGCGATCGCTCTTATCGTATTCGTAGTTAGTGCGGTGGTCATTGGCATCTTCCTGCCAAATTAAGCGACCCAACTCGTCATAGCCGTATTCAGTGCGAATCTCCTTATTCTCTCCAGAAGGATCTAGGAATTGCATCACATCGGTCAGGCGACCTAACGCATCGTATTCGTATTCGGTCTTATTGCCTGCTTGGTCTATAGAAGCAACTTGGCGACCTACCGCGTCGTAGATTGTTTTGGTTGTCGTTCCGTCGGGGAAGAGAGTTTCCGCTACTCGACCCAACTCATCGTAAACAAACTCAGTAGTACGATTTAGAGCATCGATAGAGATAATTTGCCGCCCAGAGGCATCGTACTGGGAAGTCGTGCGAGGATTATCGGCAATGTTAGCGGGGGTGTCATCCGGGTAGATTGTCTCCAACAACTGACCCAGAGCGTTATAGCGATATTCGGTGCGGTTGCCTCGCTCGTCTATATCTGCCTTGGTTTCCCCGTTCTTAGAATATTCCGTTATAGTTCGGGGATTGTCGGCTAGGAAAGCTGGCGCCTCCTCTGGATAAACTACTTCTGTCCAGTCAACCGTCTCGGGTAGGGGCGTTTCGCGAAACGCCCCTACTGCTTGGAGGAACTGCTCGAAAGTGTCAGTCCCATCTGGATAAATTATCTCGGTCTGGCGACCGGCAGCATCGTATGTATAGTGAGTAACTCGCCCCGCTTCATCGACAGTAGCCCGCTGGCGGCCTCCCTTGTCGTAAACGCTAATAGTCCGGAGATTATCGTTGGGATTGTTCGGCGTGCTGTCGGGATAAACAGTTTCGACAAGTTGCCCTTTTTCGTCGTAGCGCGTCTCTGTGCGGCGACCCAGGGCATCAATAACTGCAATCTGGTTATCGTTAGCGTCGTAGAGGTACTCTGTAGTTTGGTTTTGCGCGTCAGTAACAGACTTTAAGCGCCCTTTGCTGTCGTATTCCGATTTAGTCGTTATTTCTTCAAGGCCATTGGGAGTGGTTACTTTTCGGGTTTCGGTGAGTTGGTCGCCCCTGGAATTATAGGTATAAGTGGTTTCGTTACCCAGAGGATCTACTACCGCTAGTACGTTACCAGATTGGTCGTAGCTAAACTGAGTCGTCTGGTTATTGGCGTCGGTAGCAGACAGCAGATTGCCTCGGAGGTCGTAACTATATTTGGTAACGTTCCCTTCAGCATCTCGATCGGAAAGCAAGTTACCGGAAGGTGAATAAGTGTAGTTAGTCGTATTCCCCAGAGGGTCGGTTTCGGTTAAGACTTGACCGAACCTGTTATAAGTCGAGCGACTGACATTCCCCAGCGGGTCAGTCTGGCTTAGCTGATTCCCATTCGCATCATAAGTATAAGTCGTAGTCCAACCATCAGGCCCGCTTTCATCCGTGACAATCGTCTCGGTCAAGACATTATTATTGTCGTCATAAGTCCGATTTGTTACCAACCCAACCGGGTCTAGCTCGGAAACGACATTACCCCGGTCATCATAAATATAAGTAGTAGGATTGCCAAAAACATCGAACGTCCGCTGAATGGAATTCTCGGGGTCGTAACTCAGCTGCACCGCTTCCCCGTTTACATCCAGCATCCGGGAAAGGCGACCGGATTCGTCGTACTCGCTCCGTACCCCAGTTCGCCCTAACGGATCGATAATCTCATTCAAATAATGGGCGCGCTCTGGAATCTCATACTTAAGCTCAGTAGTATTATCCTCCCGGTCTGTCACCGCTACCAAATCGCCCTTCGAGTCATAGGAGTAGCGAATCTTATTGCCTTCGGGGTCGAGAATTGCCGCAATCCGACCTGCTGCATCTCGCTCGAAAGTAACTTGCTTGCCCGTATCGCTGAGTATCCCGGCATCGGAGAAAGTAAGTTTATTGCCATTTCGGTCTGTTGCCGCTACCAAATCTCCCGAAACCGCATCAATCTCGTAAACAATTCCTTCTTTGGTCGTCAGGGTATATCGAGAACCAAAGCGAGGATTTTCGGGATTGTAGGGAGTGCCGCTCAAATCGTAATATTCGTCGGTATTGGCTCCTTTAATTAAGCGCACGTCGGGGACGCTCAGGGTTACATCCGAGCCATCGTCGGCTACGAAAGCCGGATGAAACCAGCTAGCGGCTCCGCCAGCAAAGCTGCCCAGGAAAGAATTTAACCTGTCCCCTCGCGGCCTGAAGGTAAAGCCAGTGCGCTTGCCGCCCGGGAGGGTTACATAGACTCGCGTCCCGTCGGCGAAAGGATTCTGAATTCCCAGCTACCGTTGGCCTCCAAGATAGCAGTCCTGTTGTCGAGTCTATAGTTAACCGTAATTAAAAAGGAATTGTATGGGCAATATCTGGAAACTTTGAAATCAGCCCGATAAGCGCGGTCTTTGCCATTCCTTTGACTTCAGGTTCCTTGTCCTCCAAAGCTTCTATTAAAGGTTCTGCTGCCCTAGGATCCTTGATTTCTCCCAAAGCCCATGCTGCTTCCTTGCGAACGAGCGGGTCGTTGGATCTTAAGGCTTGAATCAAAGGGGCTACGGCCTTTAGTTGTGCCAGAGCCCACCCAGACTTTCCTCGGACTTCTTCTTGGACGTCCTGCAAACCTCTGATGAGAGGCTCTACAGCTCTTTCATCCCTTAGCTTGCCCAGGGATATTGTTGCCCAATGTCGGGTCAACCAATCCTCACATTGCAAGGCATTAATGAGAGATACAACAGCTCTACTATCGCCTATTTCCCCTAAAAATCTTGCCGCCATTCCTTGAAAATCTAATTCTTCATTTGTCAGTGCTTTTTCTTCCAAAATCTCAATCAATTCCTTTATTATTGCCGGATGCTTAAATTTTGATAAATCTATTGATATATCGAGAAAATAATTTGAAGAAAAATCCCGAGTTTTTAGCTTGGATAGTAATTCTTCTATTAGCTCGTAATTATGTTTTCGCCAAATTGCGTTTATTTTCTCATAACCATGAACTAGATAGCCTCTTTCATCCGCTTTATAAGCACCCGTTTCATTACATTCTGCGATCGTTAGCATCATAGCAGTGAGGCTAGCATATCTCCTAGTGGTATAGTCAATATCTTTCGTGGATCTAAAAACTACGGGGTACCTGTTTTGGTCTTCGCAAGCAACTATATAGCCTGCCTCCTCCGCTTCAGTATAGTCAAAGATTTGAAACCAATAGGGACCAAACTCGTCGGGCATCCAGGACGAGTCGTAATGCTCTAGGTCGTGTAAATACGCGGCTATAGCGTCTTGTAAAGACAAGTACCAACCAGTCGGCGAACCGTTTCTCCACTGATACAGCTCATAGACCTCTGCAGGCAGTCGAATTGGCAGGTCTTTTACCATTTCGCGAATCTCCCGGAGCGAAAGACCGGGTTCGAGGGATAGAGCAGCCGATGGATCCGAGCGCTGTCTGATTTCCAATAGTCGATTTAGGGTATCAGTCAATAAGGACATCTTTGCATTATTGTAGTTTTGTAGTGCCATCGGCGGCACGATAGGCCAAATAAGATCCTATAGCGATGCTAAATTATTAGTGATGAGAAACCAGGTTTTTTCAAGGAAACTGATTAATGACCCGCAATCGGCTCGTAATTCATTTAAGATTGCTATATATATCAAATACGCCTTACTAAAACGGTAAATCAATGTCCGGGCATTGCTTTTATCTTTGAAAGTCTGCCCTCCATAACATACTTAAAATCCTGTGCGAGCGATATCTTCTTCAATAACAACGTCATTTTGAATGTCATAACTCTTAATCTGGGTTAATTTTTTGGAAGATACAGACAACTTAGAGTAATTATCGTAAGAAGGCTGTTGCAAACAATTGATTTCTCTCGCGTTCAGAATTAGCTCTGCTTGTTCGCCTCTTTCGACAGACTCAATAAACTTAACAATCTGCTTATTTGTTACTTGATAGTCCTCCGAAGTAATTGCTTTTAACTTAGGCGGCAGATCTAAAGGCCAGCTTATATTACATCGGTTCAGCATGTCGGCAAAATAACAGTCTAGAAAAATTCCTAAGTTAACTATAAATAACTTGCTCCAATTCCAATTCATAAATTGAGAAATTGAGAAATACAGTTTACTCCCTTTTCCGCTGCATCCACAAAGAGAGAATAGTCTAAGCATAGGTGCAATCGCCGGGTTTCGGACAAGAGGATTTCAATACCGTATAGTCCCACGTCTATTCGTGTTTCCCGTCTGACTTTACGAATGTCTTGAAGCGGGTATTCTGAAACCTTTGTTACCAATAAACCTCGCTTCTTAACAGTCAAGGTTCCAACAGACTTATCAAAAATCCAGGTAACTACTTTGGCCTCGTCGGATACCCAGGCAGAAATTACAATAAACCCCACGAACAGGCCAACAATCGCATGTAAAACCATACCTTCCTCCGGCGTAGTAACTGGCGTAGCAAGAGACCCCATCCCCATTGCAGCCAATATAGCAGTAGAAATCCAGCCACCTAATGGGTAATGCCTGATTGTTAACCGTGTTGGTGTTTGCAATAGTATTTTCATTGATGTTATTCATCAGGTGCGCAGTTAGTATGTTTTCCTCCCGGAAGAGGTACAGATAGTCCTGAGGCAATTCCTACTCCATATCTGACTCCAAAAGCCAGACCTGGAGACCAAAACGAATTGCCTTTTCCGGAACCCATAATAAAAGCTGAGCCGGTCAACCCACCCAGGGTAGTGAGGGTATAGCCTACTGAGAGGTAACCTCCCGTTAGAGCCAGGGGATTTGGACCCATAAATCCTGGCGAAGTCGCTCTGAAAAGCCCGACAGACCCAGTGGCGGGTAGCCTTGGTAAAACAGCAGGAAGTCCGAAGAATTCTCCCACAATCAGCCAGGCTCCTTCGTATGACTGATAAGTTCCATTGTTAGGTACACAGTTCGACTCAGCATAGACTAAGTTGCCCAATCCAGCGGTGAAAGGTGCTAGTCCTGCAACGGTTCCCCCTACCTGAAAGCCAAACCATTTGACAGGCTCGCCACCTACAATGCTTTCAATAGTTTTTCCAGCCGTGTATTGTAGCACTGAAGTTGTAGCCAAAGCAGTTGCAAGTCCTATGGCTTGTTGAAGATCTATTAACGTAAATGCCCCACTAGGATCCACATAAGTAACGGGATTGGCATATCCATACAGATAGCGATGCCTGGACATAGGCTCTTGTTGCCATCCCTCAAAGGGATCGACGCTGGGGAAGCGGCCCAAATCGGGGTCGTAGTATCGGGCTCGCAAGTATTGTAACCCCAAATTAGGATCGGACTGCTCGCCCCGATAGAGGTAGTTATTCTCGCTTGGCCCAGTAGATTGCAATACACGACCGTAGGCATCGTAATTATAAGAATCGCTAACGCCGCCCGCTCCATCGCTCAGTTGCCGCACCCCACTATGTCCGTCGTTTAGGTAGAACAACTCCGCTCCAGAGCGATTCTGGGAAATCAAATTCAACCCGTGGACATAGGAAGCTAGAGTCTGGCCGTCAGGTGCATATTCTTCCACCACCTCAGTATAAGGACGAGTATTATCCACCAAATACCTGGTTTCTATGCCATCGACAATTGAAGCAACCCGAATGCCGCTGTCATCGTATCGGTACTGGAGTTGGCGCGTTCCCCCCACGTCGTCGGTTATCTCAGCACCTACAAGGCGGTTCTCTCCATCCCAGTCATAAATAGTCTCCTCGCTCGAACCAACAACATTGGCTCGGGTCATATTGCCGTTATTGTCGTAACTGTAAGCAGTCGTTATTCCACCAGAAATCTGGTTCAGCAGGCGGTCATTGCTATCGTAGGCGTAGGTGGTATTACCCGCCGCCGAATCGTTACGACTCAAGCGGTTGCCCACCGCATCGTAAGCGTATTGAATAGTGCGGTTCCCATGCACCGTATCGGTAATTTCTTCAGCGGTCAAGCGATATAGTTCGTCGTAGGTATATTCGACCTTGCGACCATTTAGCTCAGAAACCGTCTTTTTATTGCCTGCCTTATCCAAACTGTAGGTGTAGCTCGAAAGTACATTTCCGCCAGCATCCTGGTTAACAACGGAGACGAGCCGGTTTAGACTGTCGTAACCTCGCGTCTCCTTAGTGCCATTGGGCAACAAAGTAGTTTCGAGGTTGCCCGTCGAGTCGTATTGGTAAGTGGTTACCTCGCTTGGATCGAAACCGACAACAGTATCGAGGCGATTTAACTCATCGTATCGATACTCGATAGTTCCCGACGGCGAGGTTACGGTTTCTACCGAATTCTGTTTGTTGTAGGTATAGGAAATGGTGGTGCCGTCCGGTTCGGTTCGTGATGAAAGCAGACCCCGTTCGTTATAGTCAAAGGCGGTCAAACCGCGCGCGTCCGTCACTGCCTTTATTTGACCCTCCGGAGCATAATCGTAGCTGACTTCTCGCCCTTCATCGAGGAAACGCTTGGTCTCCAGTCGGTTTAACTCGTCGTAATCGTACTCAATCGTTTCCCCATTAAAGTCAATTGCGCGCTGGACATTTCCAACCAAGTCGTAGAAAGTTTCCATACGCTGTAGCTCTGGGCGAACGACTGCAGTTTGCCGTCCCAAGCCGTCGTACTCGAATTGAGTAACATGGCCGAGGGCATCCTTCTGATAAACAAGATTGCCTGCTTCGTCATATTGATACTCGGTACGCTGTTGGCTCGCATCAATAACGGCCTTTAGCCGGTCTAAGGCATCGTATTCAAATCGGGTGGTTCGTCCTTCTTGGTCCGTTTCGGCAACAACATTGCCAAAAGCATCGTATGAGGTCAACGTGCTGCTGCCATCCGGGAAGACCGTCTCCACCAACTGGCCGAGCTTATCGTACTTAAGTAAAGTGGTTTGCCCTTTGGCATCCGTCCGGCCGACTTCTCGACCTGCCGCATCGTAGCCAATCTTGGTTTCCTCATTCAAAGCATTGCGGACTAGCGTTATCAGACTCGTAGCATCGTACTCGTATTCGGTACGATTGCCGCGAGCGTCAGTCATGGCAATCATTTCGCCCGCTTTGTTGTACTCCACGCCAATCCTGGGGTTATCGTCCGGGTTATCCGGCGTCTCGTCGGGAAGAATCATTCCCGTGGGTCGATTTAGGGCATCGTATTCATAGAGCGTTGTCTTCCCTTCCGGGTCGGTAATGGCAGTCCGGTTCCCGGCAGAATCGTAGTCTGATTTAATTCGGAGATTATCCGCTCGATTGTCGGGCGTTGCATCGGGCAAGATGGTCTCTATCAAATTGTCTTTTTCGTCGTAGCGCATCTCGGTGCGGCGACCCAGAGCATCAATGACTGCAGTCTGGTTGCCATTGGCATCATATTCGTACTGGGTTAGACTGCCTTCAGGGTCGAGTTCCGATGTCACATTCCCTTCGGAGTCATAAGTCTTGGTCGTTGTTAGGGTGCGAACTCCATCGGGCGTAGTTAGCTTTGTGGTTTCGGTCAGAACGTTACCGCTAGCATCGTGAGTATAGGCCGTCTCGTTACCCAAAGCATCTATCTTGCGAGTCCGATTACCAAAGCGGTCGTATTCAAATCGAGTTTCATCGCCCAGACCTTGGTTAATTGAGAGAGGATTGCCAACCGAGTCGTAAGTATAAGTTGTCGTGTTTCCTTCTGCATCGGTCATCGACAGAACGTTACCCCTCGAATCAAAGGTATAACTGGTAACGTTGCCGAGAGGGTCGGTGCTGGTTAAGAGCTTGCCGAGGGAGTTATAGGTGTAGCGATCTGTGTTTCCTAGAGGATCCGTCTGAGAAGTCCGGTTGCCTTGAGCGTCATAAGTATAGCTCGTCGTCGCTCGCTTCTCGATGGGGTTGCCTTGCTCGTCTGTCTCAGTCGTAACAATAGTCTCGCTCAGGACATTGTTTTGGTCGTCATAAGTACGCTCGACAATCTTGCCAACCGGGTCAACCTCAGAAACGACATTACCGCGATCGTCATAAACATAAGTAGTAGGATTGCCAAACTGGTCTAAAACAGTCTGAGTCGAATTATCCGGGTCGTAACTCAACTGCACCGCTTCCCCATTAACATCCAGCATCCGGGAAAGGCGACCTTTATCGTCGTACTCGCTCCGTACCCCGCTTCGCCCTAACGGATCGACAATCTCATTCAAATAATGGGCGCGTTCTGGAACCTCATACTTAAGCTCAGTAGTATTATCCTCTCGGTCAGTAACCGCAACCAAATCGCCATTCTCATCATACTCATAGCCAATCTTATTCTCCTCGGGGTCGATAACGCTA
Organism: Oscillatoria sp. SIO1A7; assembly: GCA_010672965.1. GTDB lineage: Bacteria > Cyanobacteriota > Cyanobacteriia > Cyanobacteriales > Laspinemataceae > SIO1A7. The sequence continues at coordinate 77,111 of JAAHFN010000013.1, read as the reverse complement.
ACAATCCGACCCTCGGCATCCCGTTCAAAAGTAACCTCAACCCCAGAATCGCTCTTTATCCCCGCATCCGAAAAAGTCAGAACATTCCCATTAGGATCCGTAGCAGTTCGCAAATCCCCATTCCGGGCATCAATAACATACTCAATCCCCTCCTTAGTAGTCAGCTTATAACTACCGCCAAAGAAAGAATTCACCGGATTATAAGGAGTACCGCTCAAATCGTAATACTCCCCAGTATCCCGATTCAGAAGCATCCGAGTCTTATTCGTACTCAGAGTTACCTGCTCCCCATCATCCGTCTCAAAAGCCGGATTATAGAAAATCAAACTTTGAGGCAGAGGCGCGCCCATCCGCAAAGCCTTGCGAATCTCCGGATCCATAACCGGCTTAAAAGTAAAGCCAGTCCGCTTGCCACCCGGGAGAGTAACGTAAACCCGCGTCCCCTCCTTAAACGCCACCGAACCGATACCAGTCTGCTCGTACAGTTCGTCGCGACCCACGGAAGTCCGCAAATCCGTATCCCGGAACTCCAAGCGCCAGCCATAGCCGAAGTCATCCTGATGTCCCGCAGTCAAAGTATCGTAAGTGCGAGTAACGCTAATCGGAATGCCCGAAACCGGAACCTGTAAATCCGTAAACGACAAGCGGAAATTACCCAGCTTCAGCTCCCCGGCAACATCCACCTCTTGCTCCACCGTAGAAGCCTGACCCGAGGAATCAAAAGCACTCAACCGCAGAATATAAGTATCGTTCTGTAGCACCGACGGGTCGAAAGTACCTAAAGACCCATTCGTTATCGAGGAGGTACCTCGGAACAACTCCACAAACTCCCCGCCAGCAGCAGGAGCAACCTCCAGAACGTAGTAATCCAAATTCGGGTCGCTAACAGTCCCGACAATCTCCTTCGGCTCCGTAACCAAATCCTCGGAAATCGCATCAGATAATTCAACGAAGGGAGCAGAAGTATCCGACGGGTCGTAAACGCGAATCTCAAGAGTATCCTCGCCCTGATTCCCTGCCGCATCAACTGCCACAGCCCGAGCATTCAAAGTCCCCAAAGTAGAAGCAGAAGCAACCCCAACTCCATTGCGGTCTAGAGTCACCGGCGAGCCATCAACAAAAAGTTGCAAACCTTCCACGCCAACATCGTCCGTAGCGTTAGTAAAGAAGGTAACCTGACTGCCCAGAGGAACTTCAAACTTACCGTCAGCAACAAACACGCCGCTTGGCAACACCTCAACAACCGGAGCGGTAGTATCCGCAGAAACCGTCAAATTAAACGACTGGCTAGCAGCAGTACCCAAAGCATCGACTGCCTCCACGGTAACTTGATAGCTGCCAACATCCGAGAACGTAGGAGTCCAGCGCAAGCGACCCAACTCGTCAATAGTCATCCCTCGGGCAACCGAATCATCGTCCAAACGATAAGTCAGCAAACCGCCATTGGGGTCGATCGCCCGCACGTCGTAGCTAAACAACTCGTTAGGAACTGCCGCAGTTGGTGCAGTAGAAGAACTATCGAAAACCGGAGCCGCATTATCTTGAACAGTCAGAGCAAAACCCTGAGCCGCACCCAAACTTCCGTCATCCGCCCCAACAACAACTTGATGGGTTCCGATAGTCGGATTGCTCCAAGTCACCAGGCCAGTAGAGGAATCAATTGCCATCCCCGTCGGACCGGCAATCAACTGATAGTTAATCCCATCCCCATCCGGGTCGCTGCCAACAACTTGATAGTTATAAGGACTGCCCGAATCTGCCAGATAAACCGCAGTGGAGATAATCTCGGGAGCCCGATTGACTGCTGAAGAGGCAACAACTACCGTATAGGTCTGAGTATTGCTAGCGCCCTGGGAGTCGTAAACCAAGACTTCTACAACGGATTCCCCAGTTTGTTCCGCAGTCGGCGTCCAGGAAATTAAACCAGAGTTGGCATCGATCGCCATCCCATCCGGTCGCAAGCCCAAACCAAACTGCAAAGTATCGTTTTCCGGGTCTGTGGCAGCTACCCGATAGCGATAATCCTGACCCAATCCGGCAGTAGTAATAGGACTAGAAACTATTTCTGGTGGGGCGTTAATTCCCGTGACAGTCAGAGTGAATTCCTGACCGACCAATTTTCCCTGCGGGTCTGCTGCCGACACCCTGACTGTATGCGAGCCAATTTGAGTTGCAGTTGGCTGCCAGCTCAAAGCTCCCGACTGCGGGTCGAGTACCATGCCTAACGGGTTTTCTGCCAAAGTCCAGAGCAAGAAATCCCCATCCGGGTCGAACCCTTCTAACTGGTATTGATAGGGTCGCTCTAAGTTGGTGACGGTATTGGGAACCGAAGTAATCGACGGGGCTCGATTGGTGGTTTGGTTGGTGACGAACAAGCTCCAAGATTGAACCGAATTCCATTGACCGTCGCCGATTTCTACCACTACATCGTTATGGCCGAAGTCTGCAACCGTTGGCGTCCAGGAAATCAGGCCAGAAGCATCTACAGTCATTCCCGTAGGAGCTTCTGCCAAATTAAAGTTCAGCGGGTCGCCGTCGGGGTCGGTTGCTTCTAGCTGATAGAAATAAGTGGAACCAATCCGCGCTTCGGTGCGAGGCTTGCTGCTAATATCTGCCGGCTGATTCGGCTGAGACGGATCTACTGTTACTACTGCTGTCGGTTGGGAAATTGCTTGCTCGCTCGCCGCCAAAGTCCAGGATTGAATCAGCTTATTGTCAGCAGCATCGCTGATTTCGACGACTACAGAATATTCCCCTGCTTCGCTCGGATTCCAAGTTAGCAGTCCGCTGCTATCTACAGTCATTCCCGCTGGTGCTTCTGTCAGATTGAAGCGTAGGGCACTGCCGCTATTTGAAGTTGCGGGCAATTGATAGCTGTAGGGAATTCCCAGTTGGGCTGCGGTGGCCGGAATGGTGTCGATAGTTAAGGGCGGAGCTACTGGAGTGGGGTTAATTGTGAAGTCGATCGCCTGCCGCGCTTCTCCACCTTTACCATCAGTTACTTTGACGGTAAAACTTCCGCTAGCGCCTAAGTCGGCATTAGCAGGAGTCCAAGTCACTAAGCCAGTATTTGCATCAATGACCGGCTTTTTCGATGTAGAAGGTATAACAGAATTCGGGACTATTTCGTAAGTCAGAGAATCTCCGTCGGCATCGAGAGCTTTGGCCTGGTATTGTAATTCCCTGCCAACTTGAGGACGAACTTCTGGTGCAATCGAAGTAAAGACGGGAGCGATGTTCCCCTGTTTTACCTCTATCTCAAAGCTTTGTACGTCCGTACCGCCGCGACCGTCCTCCACCTTGACAATTACGTTATGGGTGCCTACCGAGTCACTATTGGGACGCCAGGAAATCAGGCCGTTGGGAGAAATAGCCATTCCTTTTGGCCGAGAGACCAGCTCGAAACTCAACTCATCGCCATTCAAGTCCGTGGCAGTTGCTTGGTATAGGAACTTCTCTTCAGATGTCACTGGCTGTGTTGGCGGCGTGCTGGCGAACTCTGGCGGCAGGTTCGGATCGTTATTGCTGTTATCTTTGACATTGCCAAAGTCGATTCCAAAGGCCGTTTCGTCGCTAGCAACGGCAACGTCGTAGTAGGAGCTTGCCGGGGAAGTTTGAGTCCAACCTATTTGCAGCTCCTGAGCGATGCGGTAGCTTCCCGGTTCCAGGGTAAAAGAATAATTTCCCCATTCATCAGTACGGGTAAAAATCTCGTCGGCATCCCGGACTCCATTCTCATTACTATCTATATAAACGAGCCAATTCGGCATTCCTGGCTCGTTATCGGCCGGTTGTCCCAGACCTCGGACAATGGTAATTCCGCCACCACCACTCCAGGGAGTAAATAGGAAGTCGCCCGTAATCGGATCTACGGTAGCTCCCCAGACTCCGTGGTAGGGCATAAACAATTCTCGGCTAGCGGCAATGGGGTTGCCATCGCTGTCAACTTCATAGGCATAGATGCCGTTAGCATCCCATTCTGCCATCAGCAGGCCGGGGGTGGCGAATTCTGGCGCGCCTAGAAGTGGGTAGATAAAGGAGCCCGGACCGATTCCTACAGCCGTTTCAACGTCAAGAGAATCAATTTTGATGCTAGGACTGCCGTCGGGGAAAGTTCCATCCTGGGAATAATTAACCGTGTAGAACGTGCTGTTCGGCCATTTGGCTACTGCTTTGAGCTGCCCCTCTCCGGGCAAACCCGCCGGGACAAAGGTCATCCCTCCTAATGCTTCTGGCAAAGTTGCGTTAGGTGCCCCTCCTTCTTTAAGAATATGCACGCCAGAAGGAGGCCACATATTGGCGAGTATTGCGCCTTCGGGAGTCGAAACAACGCTGGCGTCATTGTAGGGAGCTTCGGCAAAAAATTCAGCAAAGTAGGGGCTTTCTGGGTCTGCATCATTGTCGAAGCCAATGACGTGCCCGCCTTCTCCGCGCAGAACTTTTACTTTAAAGAATCCGCCGCCTCCGCTGGCAGCACCGCCAGCTACCAGCATTGTGTTAGCGTCCAAAAACGTTATTGCTGAGGCAATTCCGGATATACCCCTGGGTTTCTCCAAAGTGTAGGCGGTGTAATCGTCTTGGAAACGATCTGTAATGCCCAGAGACAGAGGTGTCATGTTGCCTGGGTTGGTGACTCGCCGAGAGCCATTGCCATCTACATCCAGATATACGCTTCCTTTAATCAATGCCGGGATACTGTCGCTAATTTCTAGCTGGAAGGTTTGGCTATCGACGCCACCGCGACTGTCTTCAACCCGCACTTCTACGTCGTGGATGCCAGCCACGGGATTTCCCCAAGCTATCGAGCCCGTATCGGCATCGATTATCATGTCGCTCGGTCCATTAGTCAGGATATAAGTAAGGTCGTCGTTGTCGGTATCTGTAGCAACAACTTGATACTTATAGCGCCTAGTATCGTAGTCGGTGGTAATCGGATCTGAAACAATAATCGGCGCTGTATTTTCTGGATCCGGACCGACTCGGATGCGGAATTCTTGCTTATCTTCACCACCTCGGCCGTCGCTGACCGCAATTTGAACGGGATAAATAGCCAAAGCCTCGTCGCTACTGCCGCTTTCTCCATCTGCGGGAGTAATTGTCATCAAGGGAGATTCAGGTACCATCACCTGGAAGGCGTAACTGGTAGCCGTTGCAGAGCTACCAAACGCTGCCAAAACATACTCTCCGTCTTCAGGCAGTTCGACTTCAAAGTCGGTGTTTATGCTGTAATCCTTCAGTGGCTGCTGGAAACCCGAGCGGTAGAGTTTCCACCTGGCCGAGCTTCCAGCCAGGGAGTCAAAGAATAGGTGTTGTTCCGCCGTTCCGCTAAATTTGTAGAAATTAGCAGCAGAGCCCGGTTGTATAGCGCCCTCAATCCGCTGATTCATTTCTATGGGCTCGGCCTCAGCTAAGTCGAGGATTTGGAAGCGATAGGAAGCGGGGTTATTTTGTCCCCCAATCATTAAGAGATTATAGGTTCCCGACTCAGTAAGCGCGTAGAAACCCGAGTCTGTAGAAGAATAGCTGGGGTCGCCGAGATTAAATATCTGCTGGCCGCTGGGACTTATTAATCTTGGCGTTACTATGTTCGTGCCCCCACTTCCAGTCATCCCATCGAAGAAAATTTGCTGCCCTGCGGTGCCTGTAAAGCTAAATACTTCTGTTGCCCGTCCGTTGGCAATCTGACCCTCGACTGTTACCCCCATTTGCAGGGAATTCTCATTATTCTTTGGGTCTGGGGTTTCCCAGGGCAATTCTAGCAATCGGAATTCATAATAGTCGCTTGCACCGCCAAGGCCATAGACTTCCAGGGTATAAGAGCCAGTTTGCTGCAATACTTCCGGGGACCTGTCGCCTAACAAGTAATGGTTGTAGAATGCTTGGCTGCCGTCGGGGTTAAAGAGCCGAGCGCGAATGTTCCCGTTGCTGTTGTAGAGGCTGTCGAAGAAAATTTGCGTGCCCGCAGAAGCTACAAAGGTGTGTTTTGCAACGCTATTTGCTGCGAGAGTTCCGCTGTGGGGGGTACCCAGTCCGGCGTTTGTTTCTGGGGTTGGGGTTTCGTCGGTGACGGTGAAACTGTAAGGGACTGCCTCGGTACTGCTGCCAGCTACGGCCAAGGTATATAGTCCCGTCGCCGGTAGCGCTAGGCTAAAGTCTCGATTTCTGTCAGTTGGCGAGCCCAGCGCTTTACTATCTGGCCCATATAGCGTCCAGTTCGCTCCTTGCCAACTTGTCGCATCCAGGTCGAAGTTCAATACCTGGCCTTGCTTACCGTCAAATCGATACAAGTCGGCTTCATTGCCCGGGTCTAGGTTATCTGTTATGGGGCTGCCCAATTCTAGAGGAGTGACTTGGGAGCGATCGCTCGCCACAAAACTATAAGCCCCGGTATAGTCGCCGCTGCCATAAATTTCCAGGCTATAAGTCCCCTCCTCTGTCACCGTTAGCGGCGTCCAATCGCGATCGAGGGAATTCTCGGCAATCTTCGCCCCCGATGGAGCAAATAACTTTCCGCGCAACTGACTATTCCCAGTAAGAGCGTCAAAGAATAGCTTCTGTCCTACGGTTCCATCAAAGGTGTAAATATCTTTTTCTCCGGCCTTATCAATAGCGCCGCTGGTCAGCGAGCCCAAATTTAAAGGCAAAGTCTCCCTTGATGGCTTGATGATTTCTAGCTCGTAAACGCTATCGGCATTGCTTCCGCCTCGGATGGCGAGAATGTAATCGCCGGTATAAGGCAGGGTGAATTCGATATCCGAATCAAAACTACGGGCGTAGGGGTAGGGGAATAGCAATTTGCCTGTAGCATCGTAGAGAGTATAGTTGTCATTCTTATTCCCCTGAATTCGGTCAAAGTATAGCTCGTCCCCTTCGTCGCCAGAGAACCGATACAAGCTGGCTTCGAGTCCCGTAGCGCCGAGGAAGTTGCCGGAAATAACAGTTCCCTGCTGGCTTAGTTCTAGGGGCGTTGCCTTCGCTACGTCGAGCAACCGGAAACTGTAGTTTAGGCCGGTAATGTCGTTACTCCCATCCACCACCAAGCTATAAGTTCCCTCTTCTATGAGAGTAAATGGCTGGCGATCGCTATGGGCATACTGCCAGCCGCTCCAAACTTCTTTGCCGCTTTCGTCTAGGAGCCTGACGGTCAAAGAGCTAGTCGAAGAGGGCAAGCCATCAAAGAAAAACTGTTGGCCTCCTTTTGCCTCAAAACTGTAAGTATCCTTTTCCCCTACCTCGTCAATGGTGCCGGAAATGGTTTCCCCAATCGTATAAGGGGTGACGATCGCATTGGGAGGCGCAACGACTGTCAGCTCGTACTCGTTGTTAGCCTGTCCCGCCCCGGATACAACCAGAACGTATTCCCCATCCAAGGGAACGGTCGTCTCTTCTCCTTCGTAGTCGTAAGCCAAGTTCTTTGCCCGGGAGAAAAGGCTCTTGCCATTGCGATCGTAGAGATAGTAGTTACCATTACCTCCTTTGGTGCGATCGAAATATAGATATTGACCCTCGGAAGCGTCGAAGTAATAGATATGGGTCTCGCGTCCGGTACTGCCAAAATCCCCAGCAATTGGTTGGCCTGTAAAAGTCTCCGTAGCAGCAGCCAAGTCCAAGAGGCGGAAGCTGTAAGCTCCCGTAGTAGCATTGGAACCATCTACCACCAAGCGGTAAGTCCCGGCCTCATCTAGAATCGTGGGAAGGCGATCGCCATTAACCCCTTGACCTCTCCAACCCCATATATCTTTGCCCGTCGGGCTGTATAAGCGTGCATTAATACTGCTCGTACTTGTCAGGCTGTCGAACCAGAGCTGTTGGCCGGGAGTTCCCTGGAAACTGTAGATATCTCGTTCGCCTTTTTCGTCGATGGAGCTGTCGATAACGTCCCCAATCGTATAAGGTACGGTAATTGTCTCGGGGGTTACCATCCGCAGCCCGTATTCCGTATTGGCCTGACCCGTCCCCTCTAAAACCAGAACGTATTCTCCCTCGGCTTTTACGATTGGTTTCTCTAGTTCGTAGTCGGAGCCGAAGTTGTAAGAGAAAACTTGTTTTCCGTCGGGATCGTAGAGATAGTATTTGTTGTTGCTGTCTCCTTTTAAACTATCGAAATAGAGAGATAGATCTTTTTCAGTATTTTTGAAGCGGTAGATACGAGCATCTCGCCCCCCAAGGTCGAGGTCAAAGCTGCCTTCAATGTCTTGATCTGTGCCGGTTTCGGTGCCAGAGGCAAGGTCGAGGAAACGGAAGCTGTAATTGCCGATGTTGTCGTTGGTAGCATCTACAACCAGGCGGTAAGTGCCGGTTTCTTTCAGTGTTGTGGGAAGGCGATCGGCGTTAAGTGCTTGACCTCTCCAACCCCATATATTTTCACCCGTCGGGCTGTATAAGTCCGCGTTGATGTTAGCTACCCCTGCCAGACTGTCGAACCAGAGCCGCTGACCTTCCGTTCCTTCAAAGGTATAGGTATCTTGCTGGCCAAAAGAGCTAATAGCCCAGGTAACGATATCCTCGCCAATCTTAAAGGAAGACTCCCGATTGTTGGGGCTTAAGACTTGGAGAGTGTAGTTCTTATTGCTGCCTCCCGACCCCGCAGCGACCAAAGTATATTGGCCGTCGCTTGGAAGTTCCACTTCTTCATCGTAGGCAAACCCTTTTGATAAAACTTGGCTTCCGTCAGGAGCGTAGAGATAGTAGTTATTGTTGGCATCGCCGTCAATTCGGTCGAAATAAAGTCGCTCGCCTTTGCGGCCATCAATCTTGTATAAGAAGCTTTCGCGATCGCTGGCTCCGAAATTGCCCGTTATATTGTTGGCGTTTTGAAGGATTGGGGTAGCGCTTGTATCGTCAAGCAGGCGGAAGCTGGCCGTAGTCGCCGAGGTATTATTGGAGCGCAGCACCAAATAATACTCTCCCGGAGCTTCGAGAGCTTTTAGGTTTATATCGGTGGTTAAGTTATTGTGGGAACCAATTTGGCGACCGCTGGAATTGAACAAAAACGCCGTTACGCTGGGATTGCTGGTATTTAAGCCATCGAGCCAGATTTTTTGACCGGCGCTGGCGGTAAATTTATAGGCTTTGGTCTCTAGGGGCGAGAGCGATACATCCAGATAATCCCGATTTAAAATCAGCTCTTCTGCTTTCGTAAAGTCAACTAGCTTAAAGCGATAGTCTCCGGTGGCGTTCCAGTGCCCATAAGTTTCTATGGTGTAAGTTCCCGTCTTGGTTAACTGATAGACATTATCGTTGTCTCGGTAAGTATCAAAGTTATGAGAAAAGACGCTGTTTTTGCCGTCGGGGTCAGATATCTTGGTCGTAATGTTACGGCTATTGTTATCCAGGCTGTCAAATAGCACCAAAGTGCCCGCGTTGGCAGTAAAGGAATAGGAATCTATTTCGCCAGGAGCTGCAATACTACCTTCGCGGATGGTTTCTATATTGTTAGTTACTGGTTCGGGCGATATGTCATTGACTTGGAGGTTATAGGTAAGGGCATTATCGGAATCGCTGCGCAGGGCTAGGGTATAAGTCCCGTCAACGGGCAGCATCCCGGTAGTATTTTGTCCGTTCAGAGCTGCGGACAGGACTTCATACTTATTGTTTTTGAGAGTTGTGGGAGCATACAGTACCCAGTCTGCGCCCTGGGTTGGGGCTCCGCTAGCCAGCTCGAACTGCTGTCCTGCAGTGCCGCTAAATTGATAGAGGGCGGTTTCCTTGGCATTGAGGCTGCCAGCTAATGAGAGACCGTCAGTTAACGAGGCGATCTGCTGCGGAACCGCAGGATATTTGGAGAGGAGGAAACTGTAAGCCCCGGTATTGTCGGTATTGCCGTCAACTGTCAGCTCGTAAGTACCCGATTCCATCAGGTGGATGGGAGCGCCATCGGTTCCGGTATGGTCGTCAAAAACCTTTTTCCCCCCCGGGGCTTTTATCGTAACTTTGATATTACTGTTCCCCTGGCGCGGGTCGAAGTAAAGGGTTTCGCCTACAGAGCCAGTAAAGGTATAGATGTCTTGCTCTCCGAGCTTGCCGATATCGCCTATCGTCGGATTTGTCGGATTTGTAAAAGAAAGGGATGTAGGCGCTGGAGTGGTTTCGACGAGCTGAATCTTGTAGTTGACGGGGGTGCTATTTTCTCCCCGCAGCATTAGGTAGTAAGTGCCATCTCCCGGCAGCACCTGCTCGAAGTCGAAGTTAAGAGATTCTTTGTATAGTTCGTTGTTCGCCGGTCCGTAGAGACGCCAACTGGTACTCGGGGAGTTGCCTTGGCTGTCGAAGTAGATGCGACTTCCTTCGGTGCCAACAAATCGGTAGAACTGGATGGAAGTACCGGGATTGAGAGAACCCTCCTTGGGAGTCTCCATTGACAGCAGAGGAGATAAGTCCGAATCGGTTATGTCTAGCAGTCGGAAGCTATAGTTGCCGGTTGTTTCCAGGGAGCCATCGATAGTTAGTTCGTAGGTTCCGTCTTCTGGGAGAATTACTGGATGGCGACTTGCATCCCCAGACAGTCCTATGCCACCCCAAACCGTGGTGCCGCTGGGACTGACTAAAGTAGCCTGAATGTTATACGTCTCTAGCAGGGCGTCCAGGAACAAGCGCTGTCCTTTGCTGCCGGTAAATGTATAGAGATCCCGCTCGCCTTTTTCGCCAATAGTGCTGGATATTTCATCGCCAAAGTTTAGAGCTTTCTCCTCTAGGTCGGGAGTGATGACCTCGAAGGAGTAAGTAACGGAATTGGCGTTATGGCCTCGGATTGCCAGAGTATAGGTATCTGTTGTTGGCAATACCAACTCAATATCGCGGTCTAGGCCGTCATGGCCAATTTCCTCATTGCCAGAATCGTAGAGCGTCCAGTTAGCGCCCCCTGTGCCTCCAGGGCTATCCAGATACAGGCGCTCTCCTTCGCTTCCGTCAAAATGGTAGAGGTGAGTTTCCCAACCCGGGTCTAGGGTGCCAGAGATGGGGGCATCCTTCTGGATTTCCGTCGATAAATCCATGTCGAGGATGCTGAAGCTGTAGCTGCCGGTGTTTTCTAGGCTAGCATCTATCTCTACCCGATAGGTGCCGCTCTCTTTTAAAGCGAATGGAGCTTTGTCGGTAGTGTTTTCAAATCCGTTAGTTAAGACGAGTTGCCCGCTGGGACTGTAAATATTGGCGGTCTGATAGTTATTTTCTAGGGAGAGGCGATCGAAGTAGATGCGCTGTCCGGGGCTCCCGGTAAAGGTATAGTAATCTTCCTCGCCTTTTTCGTCAATTGAGCCATAAACGGTATTGGGATTCTGGTTGTCGCCGACTGCAATTTCTGTGGTTGTCTCGTCCGGCGTAATAATCTCGAAAGAATAGCGCGTCGTATCGGTAAAGTCAGAGTTCCCCCTTAATGCCAGCAGATACTCGCCGTCAGCGGGGAGATGCAGCTCTACATCGGTAAAACCGTTAGACGATACTTGTTTGTTATCGGGACCGAAGAGCTTCCAATCTAGAGTGCCGCCGCTCTTATTCAGGCTGTCTATAAATAGTTTTTGACCGGCATTGCCCGTGAAGCGGAAGATGTCGTCTTCAGAACCGGGGCTGAGGATGCCGTTGATAACCGTATCGAAGGGAGCCTCGGGAACCTGACCCAAGTCTATGGTGCTGAACCCGTAGCTGCCCGTTTTATCTCCGGTACTATTAACGACGATGCGATAATTGCCGTTTTCCGGCAAAGTAATAATATTCTGGTTGAATTCATAGCGATAGTTATAAAAATTAAGGTTTGTGTCGAGTACGTTCTGGCCGCTCGGACCATAGACATCGAAGTTCCAATCCCAGGCATTGCCGCTATATTGCAATGAATCGAAATAGATGCGCTGACCCTGAATGCCGCTAAAGGTAAATTCGTCTTTTTCTCCGGGCACGCTGGTGCGACCGAGAACCGTATCTCCTAATACCAAGACGGGGGGCGGCGTCCATTCTACTGCGCCGGTGGAGGAGTTAACGGTCAACCCTTCCGGCCCTACAATTAGGTCGTAGGTTAGGGGGTCTTGGTCGGGGTCGCGGGCTTCCGAATCGTAGGTATAGAGCTGGTTAATCCAAGCATCCACCACTGGAGTAGAAGTGAAGATAGGCGGACGATTGGGGGGCGTTTCGATAACGGCGAGGGTGAAGGTTTGGATATCCGTTTGCCCAAGCTCGTCGGTAACTTGGATGGAGATAGCGTGGTTGGCAATATCTTCTTGTGCTTTGGTCTCCCAGGCGATTAACCCGCTGTCGGAATCAATCGTCATGGCAGCAGGAGCCGCTAGCAGTTCGTAAGTTAAAGTTTGGTCTTGCGGGTGCGAGGCATCTACATCGTAGCTGTAGTTCAGACCGCCAATTATTTCTACGACGGGCTCCGTCTCGATATTCGGTCCGGCATTCAATTCGCCCAGTATTTTCAGGTCGTAGGTAAATTGAACTTCGTTGGGATTGTAAAATACCAGACTGCCGCTGTCGGTCAGTTCGTTCTGCTCTAAGCGTTCTCCTGCAAGCAAATTGCTGAAGTTATAGTATGGCAATCCTTCTGGGGTCAAGCCATCGGCATCGCGAACGAGAACCCTGGGGTCGCTAATATTTGTCACCGCTACCAATAACGGTCCATTTACTGCATAGTTCCCTTGATTGCGTAGGGCTAGCTCGGCGTGCAGTTCTGAGGTGGAGCTGTTGAAGCTGCTGGTGCCGTATTCCGGGCTGGAGCTTGCCGAAATATCTGACAGTTGCGAGAATTGAGTTGCAGATATTGGATTTATTTCCGAATCGCCGGAACCGGGAATTAAGGGCGGTTCGCCCACCGCCGCGCCGGTCAGATAAATATCCCGAATGGTAGCGGTAGTGGTGGTGTCGCTATCGTCGTTGACCAAGCGGAAGAGCAAAGTGGCATTGGTTCCGGCGGAGATTCCTTGCAGGTTCAGGCTCGCCCTTCCAGTAGCCTCGTCGTAAGTTGCCCCCGCTCCCAGTAAAGGAGTTTCCCCTTCGGTCAGGTTGAAGAAGGCATTGCGGCTCGGAGCAATAGTATGGACTAGGGAATTGCCATCGGCATCTAGCAGGGCGACTTCAAAAGCATCGTTAATCGCTGCTGGGTCTGTCTCGTCAAAAGACAAATCGGCAATTGTAAAACTCAGAGTCGAGGGAAGCGCCGAAATTTCTATAGCCTGAGAGTAGGTGGTGCTGAAGTTATTTTCTTCCCGCAGTATGATGTCGTCAGATAGCGGAGCTTCTATGCGGGTAACTGCTTTTTCTAGAGAACTCTTATTTCCGGCAATGTCGCTGACTTCTACTTTAAAGTCGTTTTGCCCCAATTCCAGATCGATTCCCGGGAAGACAAACGCCCCAAACTCGTCGGCCTGCAGGGTAACGCCGCCGGCGGAGACCAGAGTAACGGTATTTCCCGCTTCCGTTTGCCCCGCTAAAGCTACGGTCTGCAACAAAGTTTCCCCGTCTCCGGCGGGCGCGGTATCGAAATCGGGCGCTAAGCCGAAGTCTATCTCTGGCAATTGAGTATCGAGAACGAAGGAGAACTCTACGGGCTCGGAGCGATTGCCATGTTCGTCGTATCCCAGCACTGACAGCTCGTAGTTTCCGTCAAGTAGAGAACTGCCCAATATGGTAGCTAGGCGATCGCCATCCAAAACAAAACTACCATCTGGCTCTAGGTCAGTAATAATGTCGGCGCTAAGGACTTGGTTGTTTAAATTGGCTTCTAGGCGCGCTACATAACTGGCATCTACTGCTTTGCCGACTATGGTGGGATTGTTGGTTATCGAGTCGCTGTCGGAAATTCCGGTATCTTCTTGCAAGCCCAGACTAATTACCGGCGGCTCCGTATCCGAGAATATTTCTACTCGGGTAAATACTTTATTGAGAGTCAGCTCGTTACCCGCTGCATCGGAGATAACTATTTCAAATTCGTTTGCTCCCAGTTGCAAGCCGATGCCGGAGAATTGGAAAGATCCGCTGTCGGAAGCATTGGTTGAAGAATCCTGGAGAACTATCCTCGCTCCCGCCTCGGTTTCCCCGGTCAGAGTCACTGTTTCCAGTTCCGTTTGCCCGTCGCCGGCAGGTTCTGTATCGAAAGCTGGGTCTAAACCGAAGCTGCCTTCAATTACCGTATCCAGGACAAACTCGAATTCCGCTACTTCTGAGAGGTTGCCGCGATCGTCTGTTGCTCGCAGCTTGAGGGTATGGCTGCCGTCGGGCAAGGGCGAGCTGCCGAATATTTCTGCCAGAATCGCTTCGGTATAGTCGAAGCTATTATCCGGTTTTAAGTAAGAAGTTATATCTAACCAGTCGGTGCTGTCGTTAAAGGCAGCCACCACTTGGGAAATAGCGCTTTCTTCTGTTATAGTCCCAGTTATTTCAGCAGAGGAAGTAATCTTGTCGCTGTCGGAAATTCCGGTATCGTTGGCCAGCCCGATGCTAATAATCGGCGGCGTCGCATCCGGCTCGTTGCGAATAATAGCTTGCTGGCCAGAGCCTACATTCCCGGCTAGATCCGTGGCTTGGACTGAGAAAGAGTTAGATCCCAATTCCAGCTCGACTTGGCTGAAGTCAAATTCTCCTCCATCGTTGGCAGTAACGGTCGTTCCTGTTTCGGCCAGAACCACTGCCGCGCCGGCCTCGGTCTGTCCCGATAATGTCACCGGCGAAATTGTCGTTATTCCATCTCCATCCGGCGGCGTGTCGAAATCGGGAGCTAAGCCAAATATGACTGTCGGCGCAGTAGAGTCTAGAGTAAAGGTTAGCTCGTATTTGTCCGATAGATTGCCGTTTGAGTCTGTCGCTTGCAGGGATAAGGTATGGGTGCCGTCGGGCAGGGTTTCTCCATAAATTTCTTCTAATTTTTCTAAATTTAAGGAGAAGTTGCCGTCAGAGATTAGGTCGGTTATTTCATGTAGGGGGCGACCCTCGAAACGAGCCACTAACTTGGATATTGGGCTTTCGTCGGCAACAGAGCCCGCTATGGTGGCATCTTTGGTAATTTTGTCGCTGTCGGAAATTCCCGTATCGTTCGCTAGGGCTGCGACAATAACTGGTTTTGAGGCTCCGTGGGTAATGGTAGAGGTTGTTTGGGTTTTGTTGCCCGCCGCATCGGTGACTTCTAAGTTAAAGGGATTTTCTCCGAGAACCAGTGCCACGCCGGAGAATTGAAATTTACCGGTTTCGTCCGCTATTTGCTCTTCGCCTGTTTCGAGCAAAACAACTTTGCTACTCGGTTCCGTTTCCCCCGCTAAAGTTACCGGCGATATTTCGGTTGCCGAGTCTCCGACTGGCGGCGTGTCGTCTGATGGAGCTAAGCCGAATATTACTGCTGGCGGCGTAGCGTCTAAAATTGCGCGTATTTCAACTGGGGCTGAGGCGATTCCTTCGGCTGAAACTGCTTGCAAGATAATGGTATGACTCTGGCTTGCATCTTCTAGAGGCGCGCCAAATACAGTTTCTAATCGGTCGCGACTTAGGAGAAAGCTGCCATCCGAGGATAGGGCATCGGTTACGTCAACGGGAATTTCTTGTCCTTGGAATCTGGCAACGAGTTGGGCTATTTCGCTGTCGCTGGTGACAGTACCCGTTAAGGTCAAGTCTGAGGTGAGGCGATCGCTATTACTGCTTCCCGTATCGTTGGCCAAGGCAACAGTCACTGTCACCGGCGACGGAGTAACAGAATCTATTAGCTGCTGACCCAATGCTCCGTCTCGCCAGTCTAGGGTTGGACTGATGACCGAAGCTACATCTACTGCAAATCCTTTCGCCCCTTTGAACTCAAAAATAACGTCATCGTAATCTTTGTCCGAGCCCGTATCGACTCGCAAGTCCTCCATTACGAAGGCGCTGCCAGTACCGTTTACATCTGCGACTTGCCCGAGGTGAAAAGCATCGCTGGGGTTGGCGGTGGCTATTGAGAATAAAGGTCGCTTGTCGCCGCCTATTGCAGGGTCGTTAAATACTTCTTCTACGGTGCCGTTGGGCACCAGCATCAGGGCGAAGGTATCGCCGGGGGTCATCTGGAATGTTTTCGGCCCGAGGTAGGTTCCGAAATTCCAATCCTTTGGCTCCGATAGAGGCCCGCTTAGCTCTGCTCCTTCCTGAGGGTCTGAAAAGAGGATATTGCCCAGCAGTCTGCCACTTTTGCTTCTACGGGCAGCTTCTTTTATGAAGGCTTCGCTCCCTAGGGGCAGCGCTTCCATTCCCGTTATGCTGAAAGCAGCTAATTCCCCTTGATAAGCACCGCCGTCGTATTTCCAGTTGGATTCTATTTCTCCAGAACTGCCGACGGTGAATAGTCCCGATTCTATGTCCGAGCCCCAAACTCTCATGCCAGTTATGGGGTCAATTATCGTATCGTTCCCCACCCCGATACTGGCAAAGTATCCTCCGCTTTCGTCAAGAGACGATATTTTCAGAAAGTATTCTCGTCCCTGAGTTAAGTTCAGGTCAGTCCATGCTATTTCCCCGGCAGTCGCTTCACTTATATATAGTGTCTCGTTTCCCGAGATGACTTCTATTGATAGGTTGCCGATGCCGATATTTTCCACGGCTATTTGGCTCGCTCCCCCAACTGTGGGGACGAAGCTGTAATAGTTCGAGCTGTTGTTGGCTCCTAAGTAGTTGATGGAGCTATAGATTCCGTGGCGATCGCCCAGGTTAAATAGCATGGTTTTAAAGGGGGTAGATTGCAGGCCCTGCTCAAATCTAATTTGCTTTTCGGCTAAATTGGACCTTTATAGCCTTCAGCTCCTTTAGCCCGTAGTTTCTCTGGCTTTACCTCAATCTATATATACCCATAAAAATAATCCTTTGCAAGGCTTTATTTATACAATTTACTTATCTTTTTTATATGAGTTATAAGTTTTTCTTATATACGATAGCAGCAATTTGCTTCTAGATAGTCGCTAAATAAGTACAAGAGGTAAGCGCTTCTTTTTATCTAGGACTTACGCAAATTGCCAAATATAAGTAGTTGATCAAAATTAATTACACAAAATTCGCAAAACTTGGTATCCTACACATGGCCGCTTTTAAGAAGCGTCTTTTTGGGGCCAACTGCCAACTAAATTCCATTCGATAAGGAAATAATTGTACCCACCCCCCTCCCCCAACACCCCCCCCCCCCCACCCCACACCCCCCACACCCTACCCCCCACTCCCTACACCCCACACCCCACACCCCACACCCCACACCCCACACCCCACACCCTAAATTCTAATGCTCGCCCAGGGGCAGAACGGGTTTATTTAGGGCTGCATTAGTTCGAGTTTGTCCGTTGCCATCTCTGGGGTTATCTGAAAGAAAGCTAATTTCCAAATCCAAACGCATTTCCGCTTGTCGCCATTCTTGTCCCGGGTGCAAAAACTCAATTGCGGGATAACCCAATCGCGTTGGCACTAAGAAATCTGTGGTTTCCTCGCAAGCCGCTTGCAATTCCTCTTTGAGTTCGCGCAAGATGTTGCCCACTTGTCGGGGTTCTCGGCAAACCAGATTTGTATCCGACTGAATTACAGCGCTATCTGGCAATAACCAAGTGGGAGTTGCTCCGGTTTTGCAGTCAATTTCTAAAGGAGTTTCCTCGCCACGAATCTTGATGGTAGCGATCGCCAACAAACGAACTGTCCCTATATCCCACCCCCAACTCGGCTGAATAGCTCTGCATCTGGTTCCATCCACCAAGCATTTGACATCATAAGAAATCCGCGTTACCGCCCACAGCAGGATAGCCAGCAATTCATCGAACATGAATGTCTGTCGATAAAACTTATGGCTGGGGAGTTTCACCAAGGTATCGCTTAAGGAAAGAGCGGTTTGAGTTTGGGTTTTAGGTTCGTTCATCTCAAGACTACAAATAATTTCACAAATATAAAATACCGTGCTTTTTAGCTTTTTCTGGCAGTTTTTATGAGGACCCTTGGATAGGGAGGGATTCGGAAGGGATGGTAAAGATGGGGACCAATATCTTAATATTACCAGTTAGTTTTAACTAAATTGCCAATTAGAAAAAATAAAAGCGATCGCGATCGCCAAACTACAGAAAATTTATCACGATCCCTACGGTATATCGATCGCCCCATACTGGCTATAAATACGCGAATATACTAATAACGGCACTATCAAGTTGTGAGTGGGAGGTTGGAAATGATAGAAAAACTACTACTAGCTGTTGGCATCACCTTATCGCTCCAGTTATTGCTGAGCGTAGCCGAGCCATCATCGCATCAGGTAAACCTGCGATTACAAGATAACTCAATCTCTACTGCTAGCTCTGCTGGGCAACTGGCGCAGAATTAGTTTGACTTCCAGGCAAGCTCTGTAGGGACTGCATATTTTTGAAAAATTATATAGCATTACGCATTTTTGGTCTTAGATAATTCAAGGTTTGCCTTGGCTAAGAGCAGCCTTACTCGTATGGTGGTGCAGCCTGCGACGCGCATAAGCTGACTGCTGAAAGCTTATTGCTAACTGCTATGTTGTCGATGTTTTGGTGCATACCTGGTTCTGCGACTAGGGTGTTGACTCGCTCGGCTTTTTGGTCGTTTTGACGAGGTTTGCGGCTTCCAACAGATTTAGGGATAGCGAGCGTTTTTTCCCACACCCCACACCCCACAAGCCACACCCCACAGGCCACACCCTTAGTTTTTAGGTTTAATCGGTAGTTCCATAGTAAAGGAAGCGCCCTTTCCTGGGGAGGAAACGCAGGAAAGCTCTCCATTATGAGAGTCCGCCACAACTTGGTAGCTAATAGACAGCCCCAAACCCGTACCGGAACCCACCGGCTTGGTAGTAAAGAAGGGGTTAAAAATCTTTTGACGCACCTCCTCAGTCATTCCGGGGCCATTATCTGCAATTTCAATCGTTACAGAATTGCGATCTGTGGTAGCGGTACTAATGGTTATAGTCGGCTTCTCGGCTCCTTTTGGCTGGCTTCTTCTATCTTCTAAAATATCGATCGCATTGCTGAGAATATTCATAAATACCTGATTCAACTGGGCAGCATTGCAGGTTACCTTTGGCAGTTGCCCATACTTTTTAATCGTCTGAATCTCTATCCGTCCCCCTTCTTCTCGCAGGCGGGGCTCCAAAAGTACGATGGTACTATCAATGCCTTCATGCAGATTCACCGGCTTCATACCCGATTCGTCCAAGCGCGAGAAGTTGCGCAAAGACAAGACAATATCCCGGATGCGCTCTGCTCCCGCACCCATAGAACCCAAGAGCTTTTGCAGGTCTTCCACCATAAATTCCAGATCCATATCCTCGATTTCTTCTTCAATCTCGGCTACGGGTTCTGGATAATGCTCTTGGTATAGTTCTATCAATTTCAGCAGCTCTTCGACGTAATCCCTCGCGGGGGCTATATTTCCGTAGATAAAGCTAACCGGGTTATTGATTTCGTGAGCAACTCCGGCGACCAGATTCCCCAGACCCGACATTTTTTCAGTTTGAATTAAGTGGGCTTGGGTGCGCTGCAGCTCGTGCAGAGTTTGTTCCAGACTCAGGTTTTTCTCTTCGATTTCCTGAGTTCTCTCGGCCACCTTTTGTTCCAAGGAAGCATACAGCAGCGCATTTTCCAAAGAAATAGCCCCCTGGGAAGAGATAAGCCGCAACACTTCTAGGCGATCGGGCGTAAAGGCTTGGGCGGTTAAGTTATTTTCCAAGTAGAGAATGCCAATCAGCTTGCCTTGATTGAGAATAGGGGTACATAAGACCGATTTTAGTTGCCGTTTGGCAATATAGGGATCTGTGGTAAATCGTCCTTCCTTGGCGGCATTGCCCAAGACCACATCCTGGCGCGATCGCTCTACATAATTAATCACTGTCAGCGGCAAATCCCGTCCGGGGGCAGAAGCTAAAGAGCCGTTAGTTTTTGACTCCGATTCATTAGCCGACTGTTCGGGTATAGCAAACGAACTAGATGCCTGCAAGACCACTTCATCTCGATCCACAGATGCCTTGGCTGCGATCGCCAGTTTTCCATCTTCCGGTAAAATGAGAACCCCTTTTCTGGCTCCGGCATTCTCAATCGAAATTTTCATCAAAGTTCCCAGCAACTTATCCAGGACAATTTCGCTGGAAATCGCATTAGTTGCCTTCATCACCGCCGCCAAATCTAGAACTCCCGACCCCCCGCTAGAAGTGTAAGTTGCAGTAGGAATTTTTCCGGGCATATGCGTTTCCGTCTGTTTTTTACCCTGCAACTGCGGGTAAATTTCTTGTAAATCCAGTACCTTGCGTTTCGCGCCCCAGCGTTGATAGCCATAGTACGCTTCCGTTGCGTATAGGTTCGCGATCTTATCCTTGCCTCTAGCCGACCAGAATTTAGCTGCCAGTTCGTTGGCCAAAGCTTCCTTTTGGATAAAATCATATTCGGTGGCGGATTGGATGGCGCGATCGTACAAATCTATTGCCTCCAAGTCTCTACCTGAAATTCGCGCCATTTCTGCTTCCATCAGCAAACACTTATGCAGAAAATTATCCTCGCAGTAGGAGGTCCACACCTTCATTTTTTCCCAGCCTGCTTCTAGTTTTTGCCAATATTCTTTTTGCTCCGATTCTATAGCTTCTGGGTACAGAGCCGCAAAAACCAGGCAGGAGTAAAATGTATAGTCGGCTACGGGTATAGTCCCTGTAATAAAAGGCAGTAGCTTTTCCGTAGATTCAGCACAAGCAAGAGATGCTTCTAAATCCCCATACATATAGAGTATTTGTAGCTTGCGAATCTGATAAATGCACAGTCCGTAGAGGTTTTGCCGGGACTGACAGCTTTCCACATACTCTGCTTCGCTTATCTGGTCTGTATCGAACGAAAATTTTTCGCTGCTTACACCGGTTAAGTTGCACAGCGCCAGCCGCAGCCCGATCAGCATATCGGTTGATAGCTGATTTTTTGTCTTTTGGGTAAATTGCAAATATCTGGGCACTTCGTCTAAAATTTGCTCCAGATTTTTGCCTTGAATAAAACCGTTAATTGCCAAATTATGCAGGGCATAGCCTGCAAATTCTAAATCCCCCGATTCTAAAGCTGACTGATAACCCTCGTTGTTCATTGGGTTTGACTCTTTGATATGCTCGAACCAGGAATTTATTCCATTGGCCAACCCTATGGAAGCTTTGCATTTTAAGTCCCGAGCATTCCACTTATCAATCAGTTTCATGGCTAGCAAGCCAAACTGGTAAGCAGATTTATAATCTCCAAACACGGAGGTTAGCAAAATTCCGTAGTTCGTGTAGCACAGACAAGATTCTGGGGTGCTTCCATATTCTAGAGAAATATTGACTGCTTTGACAAAAACTACCGTCCAGAGCTGAGGGCTGGTCAGGTATGCCGATGTCGCTAAGTTGCTAAGCAACTTTACGGCTACTTTCTTCTCCGGTATTGTCATCTCTGGCTCGTTTATCAAAGAGCCGATATCTCGATCGCCCCACTTTTCTTTAGCGGCAGCAAATTCTGAAGCGATCGCCGTTTCTAGCTCTCCTTCTTCTGGCAACTCTACTCCTAATAAAGCCAGCGCCTCTCTCGCCGCTTTTACCGCCTCGTCATATTTAGCGCGCAGGGCATACTGCACCAGCAGCAGATTATATATCTCTGCTTTTTCTAGAATTTTCTTGGCATTTTTTAAGGTCAAATCGATAAATTTTTCTGATTCCTCGAAGTTACCGTTTAAATACTCCACATCTGCCCGTTCCTTATGCAAGGCAAATGCCAAATCGTAATACTCTTCCCAGAAATTATCTGTCAAACCCTCTATGCCAGTAGTCAAATAGTCCTTAGCTGCCACATAAGCGGTGGCGTCTTTCGCTTTTTTCCCTGCCTCTAAATTCAAGGCTGACAATTCTATTTTCTCTATATCCTCCTCTATCAGATCTCGCCCGACATTGAGATGATCTACCAGCTCGAAAGCTCTTTCTACCCTATATTCTTCTGGGGTACTCGCCAGCAACATCCGCCCAATTCTAAGATGAACCGCTTGTTTCTGAGAATCGTCTATCAGGGTATAAGCCGCTTGTTGTACGCGATCGTGCAAAAATTTATAATTCAGCACCAATAGCGGTAAATTAATAAGCGTCTCTAGCTCTATCTCCTCGTCGGAAATTGGCAGGATTAATCCTTCCTTAATCGCAGGCAAAAGATGTTTGAAGGTTTCTCCTGCCTCTTGTTCGTGAATCAGCGATATGGTGTTTAAGTCGAATTTGTTGCCCAAGCAGGCTCCCAGACGCAAAACCTGCTGAGTTGACTCTGGCAGTTTTTTTAACTTGCCAATCATCAGATCGACCACATTTTCGGTAATGCCTACTGCTTCAATTTCAGCAATGTCCCATTGCCATCCCCATTTACTGCTGCCAGCGTTCGGGGGATTAAAAGTAAGCAGATTTTCCTGATAAAGGGTTTTGAGAAACTCATTGACAAAGAAGGGATTGCCCTGTGTTTTCCGCACTACCAGTTCCGCCAGCGGTCTGACCGAGCGAGGATTGCTATGCAAAGTATCTGAAATCAGTTCGGCAATTTGCTCCAGGTTTAAGGGCGCCAGCGCGTACTGGTTGACGATCGCCTCTTCCTGGCGCAGGGCTTCCACAGTCATTATTAAAGGATGAGTCGGGCTTACTTCATTATCTCTATAAGCCCCAATCAGAAATAGATGTTGCGTGCGATCGTCTGTCATCATTAGGGCGATCGATTTCAACGACGCCGAGTCCGCCCATTGCAAGTCGTCTAGAAAAATTACCAGGGGATGTTCTGGAGCGCAAAATACCCGGATAAAATTCTGAAAAACCAGATTAAAGCGGTTTTGAGATTCAGCCGGCTTGAGTTCTTGCACTGGCGGTTGTGGCCCTACAATTAATTCCACCTCCGGAATCACATCAATAATGATTTGCCCGTTAGGTCCGAATGCTGCCAAAAGTTTTTCGCGCCATACATTTAGCTGTTCTTCACTTTCGCTTAGCAACAGCCGCACTAACTCAGAAAAAGCGCTCACTACTGCCGAGTAAGGAATGCTCCGCTGAAATTGATCGAATTTTCCCGAGACAAAATACCCCCCTTTCTCGGCCACCGGCTTATAAACTTCCCCAATCAACGCTGATTTGCCAATCCCGGAATATCCCGCCACCAGCATCATCTCTTTGGCTCCCTGGCTAACGCGATCGAATGCTGCCAGCAAAGTTTTTATTTCCCGTTCCCTACCATATAGTTTTTGGGTAATCTCAAATGCTTCGGAAATATCTTGACTGCCAAGGGTAAATTCTGAAATATTGCCTTGGTGCTGAAGTTGGCTCAGACATTCTTCCAAATCCGCCTTCAAACCCCAGGCGCTTTGGTATCGTTCCTCCGTCGTTTTTGCTAACAACTTCATCGTTATTTCGGAAACGGGTTTGGGAATCTCGGAGTTTAGTTCCTTAAGAGGTACTGGCTCTCTGGCAATATGGCAATGGATTAACTCCATTGCATCGGTTACCTCAAAAGGCAATCTATTTGCCAGCAGCTCGTAAAATGTTATTCCTAAAGAATAAAAATCCGTTCGGTAATCCACCGTTCGGTTCATTCTTCCCGTTTGCTCCGGCGATATATAAGCAAAAGTTCCTTCTAAGTCTGTATTGTTGCTCGACGCATTTTCGCGATTTAATAATAAACTGGCAATGCTAAAGTCTATAATTTTTAGTTGTCCCGTAGCTGGATTGATTGCGATATTAGATGGGTTTATATCTTTGTGAATTGCCCCCGAAGCGTGAATCTCTCCCAAGCTCTCGGCTATTTTTATAGCTATCGTTAAAAATCCTAAAAGCGTAAACCTTTGGGAATCCATTAATGTTCTCAAGGATTCGCCCCCAAAGTCCTCTAGAACCATAACCAAGCCATTGGCATTTTTTTCCAATCCGTATGCCTTAATAGTTCCTTCCCGATTATTGAGCGAGCGGGTTATTTTATATTCTCGCTCGTATCTGGCGATTTCTTCTGTGCTGGGACGGTCTTTTTTGAGCCTTTTCAAGATAACGGGTAGATTATCCCGCTCTCGACGACCGCGATAGACCAGCGAGTTCTCACTTTCGTAGATTAGCGCCAGAATCTGGTATCCGGGAAGGTTAAGCATAATTGAGTTCTGCGTAGGCACAATATACAGAAGTAGCAGGCTACCTTTTAATTTGTTGCAACGGATAGCAGACTTTAGTCTAATTTTAGGGAGACTAAAGACTGACTGCTAGCTGGGCCTTTCGGCTTCCCAGTCCTGTTCCCCAGTCCTGTTCCCCAGTCCTAGGCGCAGCCATATCCTGAGATTCCTAAACAATATAACATGGGTTTTGCTGGCGGTTTTGTTACATTTCTTATTTTTTAACGATGGTTCTGTCTCTTTTCTGGCGATCGCAGCAATAGGTATAGCAGTTAACAATGCTTTCCCTAGCGATTACTTCATTTTTTATAGCTAGTGAGTTATTGGCAATTTGTCTTGATTTCTTGTCTATTTCTATTGAGAATCTTCGCTTGAGAGTTTTAAATTGTAAGTGTTGAGTTTTAAGTTTTGTCCGCTCTTGGGCTTTCTCCGTTAGGGTTGGTTAGGGTTGGGGGGCTTGGGGCAGCCACCGCCACTCGGCTGCCCCCACAAATACTGTAACTGTTTAAATGGATTCGATCTCAAAACTCTTAGGAGACTTCTGGGAAAGAAAGTACCGCTTCCCCTCCACCCACCCACACCGCCCGCAGGAGGGGAATAAGGGGTGGGTTCTTACCCGGTCGCAGTACCCACCCCCAAGCCCCTCCCGAGAGGGGGCAGAAGCTCCGATCCATAAGGTACTTTTATTACCAGAAATTACCTTATGCTATAATCGACAAACTGACCGAGGAGTGACCGGACATATTTTATTGGCGATAGGATTATTACTAACGCTCAGAAAGGTCAGATTACTTAGCTCCGATAGAGAAGCGATATCTGTAATTTGGTTATCATCTAGGCCGAGTCCAACTAGGTTTTTCAGTTCTGAAAGGGGACTGACTTCCGATATTTTATTGCCATAAAGCCAGAGTCCGGTTAGGCCGGTCAGTCCGGAGAGAGGACTCAGGTCGGAAATTTGATTGTACTTCAGCCCCAATCCCATCATATTCGTCAATCCCGAGAGAGGACTAAGGTCGGTAATTTGATTGTTACTCAGACCGAGCCCTGTCAGATTCGTCAATCCCGAGAGAGGGCTCAGGTCGGAAATTTCGTTACCGCTCAGGCCGAGTTTGGCTAGATTCGTCAAGTTCGCTATAGAACCGATATCCTTTATTTTATTCTCGAACAAATCTAGTTTTGTCAGATTTGTCAGCCCGGAGAGAACACTAATATCCTCGATTTGATTGTAATTGAGAGACAGTTGGTTAAGCTTTGTTAATGTCGATAGCGCGCCGATGTCAGCAACTTGATTGCGATTCAGGGACAGTTGGTTGAGTTTCGTTAGTGCCGAAAGACTGCTAATATCGGCAATTTCATTGCGATTAAGGGATAGTTGCTTGAGTTTTGTGAGTGCCGAAATAATTTTAATGTCGGCGATTTTATTTGTTTCTAGGTCTAGCTGGACGAGATTCGTCAGTCTCCCTAAAGGGCTAATATCCTCTATTTGATTATTTTTTAAATCTAGTTGGGCTAGAGCCGTATCGGATTGGAGGGGACTAAGGTCTGCAATTTGATTGGTACTCAGCTCTAATATTCTTAGATTGCTCAGCCCTGACAGCGGGCTAATATCTGCGATCTGATTAATACTGAGAGCCAGTTCGGTCAGTTTGTTCAATCCCGATAAAGGGCTTGTATCTGCAATATGATTACCGTTTAGATTTAATTTGGTTAAATTGACGAGCTTGGATAAGGGGCTAATGTCTTGAATTTTATTGCTGCTGAGATTCAGATCGGTTAGATTGGTCAGTGCTGAGAGTGGGGCGATATCTATAACTTGATTGCCTTTCAGGTCTAGTTTGCTTAAGCTAGCCAGCCTCTTGGATGCCTCCTCGCATTCCGTCGCTCCTACTTTTCGCAAAAGAAGCTCGATTGTTGTTTGGGCTTCCTCCTCAAGATTTGCCCGCTTTTGACACCAGTCCCGAGCAAACTGGCTGGCGTTATTAGCTTCCTGGTTCGTTTCGCTTTCTTCTTGCGCCCGTACCGGCAGCCCCAGAGTTACTAAAGCAAGGACTAAAGCGAGTCCGATCGCCGAGATTTTAGTCCTAGTGCAGCGCGGCAGAAATAATCCACCAGCTCTCTTGTGGCCGGCAGCCGGGATCCAAAGGCATTTTGAATTTTGAATTTTGAATTTTGAATTCCTAAGAGCGGCACTAGGTCTTTTTTCCCAAAACGAGAATATCGCGATCGCATTTGTTAGCATATGTTTTTCTCCTCCATCTTTGGCTATTTTTTCGCACGGGTAGCGCATCAACGTCCTACGCATCAACGTCCTATTAATTTATCGCGCAATTGCTTAATGCGATCGCGCAACCCGGCGGCTTTCTCAAACTCCAGTTTTTTGGCCTCTTCTTTCATCTCCGCTTCCAATTTACCAATTAGCTCGGGAATATCCTCTAAGGGCAAATCCTCGGGTAAAGGCAAATCGTTTAGTTTTCCTCCCTCAGCATTCAAGCGCCGAGAAATATCGAGAAAAGAGAGAATTGCATTGCTGGATTTTTTGACAATCGGCTGAGGGGTAATTCCGTGCATCCGGTTATAGGCGAGTTGAATTCCCCGACGCCGGTCGGTCTCGTCTATAGCCTTAATCATGCTATCGGTCAGATTGTCTGCATAGAGAATAGCTTGACCCCGGACGTGACGGGCGGCGCGACCGATAGTTTGGATTAGCGATCGCTCTGCTCGCAAAAACCCTTCCTTGTCCGCATCTAAAATAGCAACCAGAGATACCTCGGGCAAATCCAGTCCTTCGCGCAACAAGTTAACGCCAATCAATACGTCAAACTGGCCTTCGCGCAGGGCTTGCAAAATTTCGATCCGCTCTATAGGTCCGATATCCGAATGTAGATAGCGCACGCCAATATTTTTATCTTGGAAATGCTCGGTCAGGTCTTCGGCCATGCGCTTGGTCAGGGTCGTGACCAGCACTCGTTCCTTGCGATCGGCACGCTCTTTAATCTCCGCCAAAAGGTCATCGACTTGCCCCTCCGTAGGCCGGACAAAAATTTCTGGGTCTATCACTCCCGTCGGACGAATTATTTGCTCTACAACCCGGTCTTGAGACTTTTCTATTTCCCAATTACCGGGAGTTGCCGACACAAATATACATTGATTCGCTTTACCCCAAAACTCTTCTGCTTTTAGCGGTCGATTGTCAGCAGCACTCTCAAGGCGAAAACCATGTTCTATCAGCACTCTTTTCCGAGATTGGTCGCCATTGTACATTCCTCGTATTTGAGGAACGCTCACATGGGATTCATCCACAACCAGCAGCCAATCTTCGGGAAAATAATCCACCAAACATTCTGGGGGCTCTCCCGCTTGGCGACCGGCCAAATGACGGGAATAGTTTTCTATTCCATTGCAATATCCCACCTCTCGCAACATTTCCAGGTCATAGCGAGCGCGCCCCTCTAGGCGTTGCGCTTCTACTAGCTTGCCGTTTTTTTCTAATTCCGCAACCCGCGCTTCTAGCTCTGTTTCAATTGCTTCGCAAGCCGCCTCTAGTCCATTTTCTGGAGTAACAAAGTGACGAGCCGGATAGATATTCAAACTATCCACGCTCTCGATAATCTCGCCGGTTACCGGGTCTATGTAGCGAATTGCTTCAATTTCATCCCCAAAAAATTCCACGCGGATAATGCGGTCTTCATAGGCTGGCCCAATTTCCAAAACGTCCCCTTTGACCCGAAAGCGACTTCGCCCCAAGTCCAGGTCGTTGCGGCTATATTGTACGGCGGCCAAGTCTCGCAGGAGTTGGCGTTGGTCTATTTCTTCTCCGACCCGTAAGGGGATAGCAGCTCTAAGGTATTCGGCGGGAATTCCCAAACCGTAGATGCAACTAATAGAAGCAACGACGATAACATCCCGTCTTTCAAATAGGGAGCGAGTAGCCGAATGCCGCAGCATATCAATCTCGTCGTTAATAGAGGCGGTTTTTTCTATATAAGTGTCGCTGACGGGAATGTAGGCTTCGGGTTGGTAGTAGTCGTAGTAAGAAACGAAGTATTCTACGGCGTTTTTGGGGAAAAATTCTCGCAATTCGTTGCATAGTTGAGCCGCGAGAGTTTTGTTGTGAGCCAGTACCAGGGTAGGCCGACCTATCTGGGCGATCGCAGCGGCAATGGTAAAAGTTTTGCCAGTGCCCGTCGCCCCCAGTAAAGTCTGGAAAGGATGCCCTGCCTCGATATTCGCGATTGTTTGGGCGATCGCCTGGGGCTGGTCCCCCGTCGGTTCAAACGGCGCTTCCAGACGAAATCCCCCTGCCGTATTCGTTGCGATCGCTCCAGATGACTTACTCATATTCGCTTCCCTAATCTAATATAAGATATTTTACCAATCTATATCCTAGTGGATTGGCAAATCTAAAATTGTGCATGACTGTAGGGAGCGGTTGAGGAACGAAACTCAACCCAACCATATCAATCGTTCCTGAACCGCTCCCTACAATTTTAAATAAAATATGCGAAGTGTAATTTTCTCCATTATTTTTGATACAATTATAAGTGTAGGAAAGCGAAGTGTAATTTCCAATGACCCAAGCCACAGACCCAAGACAGGATTTCGATAACCAGGTGCTAGCCGAGCTGCGGGAACTCAAGCTAGAGGTGGAGCAGACCAACCAGAAGGTGGAGCAGATCAACCAGAAGGTGGAGCAGTTTAACCAGAAATTTGAGAACTATCAAAAAGCAACCCAATGGGTAGTGCAGTAGCCTTTAGCCTAATTGCTGCCGCAACGGTGACAGTTATTATTTCTACAGTGGCAGGCAAATAGATCGAAAGCTGCCAAAAGGAAAGGTAGAATGGAAGAAAAGCTGACTTTAAAATATGACCGGGAAGGGGATATCCTTTATATTAACAAGCTACCCCCTTACAAAGAACAGGAATCGGAGCAAATCGAAGATGGAGTAATCGCCCGATTTAATCCAGTTACCAATGAGATTGAGAATTTGGAGGTGCTATTTTTCTCTCAGCGCTTCCAAGCCAGTAATATATTTGAAATTCCCATAACAGTAGATTTACGTTTAACTGCTCGGGCGAGCTAATGGCGTAGAAAGGAGAAAATCTCAGCTTTGGGAAACTAATTTGGTCGTAGGGGCGAAGCATTCCAATACATTTTTGAATCTTGGGAGCAAAAATGTATTGGAATGCTTCGCCCTTGCTGTAAAGTCTTTTTACTGAACGGACGCTCCAGTAGGTTAGCACCGCGTAGTCCGTGTATAAGTTATAAGAAAGATCGCTAGCCAGTCTTAGTTCCATTGAATAGGCGTTCAAAATCTTTTAGCCAAGGGTCGAATTCGACAAAATAGTTATAGCCGCACACTGTATCGATCGCTCGTTCGGCAATAATTTCTAGAATCTTTTGGCCGCCGTTGCGCGTCTCCTCTTTCGGACCAAATGGGTTGAGGCGCATTTTTGAGCCCGGAGGAAATGCATAGTCGCAGACAAACAGCACCTTATCGTAAATATAGATAGTAAAGCCTGGGCTATGCCCGCCAATATGAAAAGCTTCAATACCATTTTCTACAAAGTCGCCGGTAAAGGGGAGATCGATAGGAAATAGTTTGACTAGGGGATGCTCTGCGTCGAGAGCGTGCAAGTTAACTTTCGCACCCCAAAGCTCGCGATACTGATTGGATGCGCCGAGAAAATCTTTATGAGTAAAATAGATAGATTGCACTGGTTCCAGGTCTCGATTAAAAGCTGACGGACAATCAATCCAGACCGCACCGTTATCGGTTTCTATGCGATAGGCTGCATGTTCTATGCCCAGACGGGGCAGGGAGCGCAACTGGGTAACGCGATCGCTAACTCGCTGTGGCGTAACTCGGTAAGTCTGCTCTGCTTGTTCCCAAGTCACGAATTTGTCTTGGCCGACCCCGCAGAAGGGACAATTATCCGGCATTTCGCCAATCATATTATAGCCGCAAGTGATGCAAACCCATTGATTATCGTGCATGGTAAATTTTTCTGTTAAAAATACTGGGCGTTTTGAGGGAGACAATATATCGCTTTCCTATAAGAAATATTTTGCCAAAAATTACGATTTCAGGACTTACGCAGCTACTCTCTATGTAGCGCGATCATTGCGCACCAGAGACTATCTGTATCGATAAAACTGACCGTTTGTGTAAGTCCTGTATCTATGATTCTCACTTGAGAATTAGACCGTACTTTTCTAGGCGATCGAGAGACACATCTGGAAGCTGAGGGTATAGCTCCTCTAAAGTGCGATGAGTTTGCAAAGCTTGCAGCACCAAGGGCAAAGGCTCGGGTAAAATATTATCAAAATCCGCTTCTTCCGGCAGCTTGGGCTGATAGGCCAGTTGCTCTTTGGGAGGTACGAACTGTGCGTTAACATCTGGCCGATTGCCTCTGGCATCGAAACGATACCAGCCAATTGCGGGTAAATAGGCTGCGTTGAAACCATGTAAGGAGTAGGGAGCGCCTCGATCGTCTACGCTCAAGCGCTGATAGCAAAAACCTGTGGGAATGCCATTGGCTCGCAGCAAGGCTGCCAATAAGTGACTTTTAGCATAGCAAAAACCCGTTTTGTGCTGGAGTACGTCGGAAGCCCGCCAGGTAATCGGGTTCATTTGATAGTCAGAGCTGTGATAAATCCGATCGCGAACCCACTCGAATGTAGCTTTGGCGATCGCTAGTTCTGTTTGAGCTTCTGTTTGATGTTCTGTTTCATTTTTTCTTTTGACTTCTGCTCTTATCTCCCGAGCTAGCTCCAAAATCGCATTATGTTGCCAATCGATCGCCTCGCTTGCTTGCAAATATTCTTTCATGTTGATTCGGATTTTTTCTAGTTTTTCTCCAGGCGAATGCCATATGCCCTCCGTCGGGCAGGCTCCGCCTACGCCCCTACAAATCCTACACCCTACACCCTACACCCTACACCCTAGTTATACCCAATGTCCAATGCCCTTCGGCCCAATGCCCTTCGGCCCAATGCCCAATTACCTTAATCCCGATTTTGGAGTCGCAGGAAAAACTTTTTCGCTTCTACTGCCAAAAACATTGCGAGGCTCAAGCCCAAAACTATCGCTAAGTTTGTTGCGGATAAGGCGACGGTTCCAAAGATGCCCGGTAGCCAGGGAGCATATAGAAGAGCTAGTTGCAAGATAAAGGTAACGATAACTACAGCTAGCATCGGCTTGTTCGAGAGCAATCCTATTTGTAATAAGGAATCGCGATCGGAGCGGATAGCCAGAGCCAGTCCAATCCGAGAAAAGGATAGGGTGCTAAATACCATAGTTCGCATGAGTATTTGTTCTGGAGCTTCCGGGTCGTAATAGGCGATCGCAACTCCCAACAAAATAATGCCCAGAACCAGAGCAATCCAAACAATATCGATTCCCATGCCGCGACCAAAAATACTTTCATTTGGCTTATAGGGCGATCGCCGCATGACATTGCTCTCCCCGGGTTCGACGCTCAGAGCCAGAGCCAGCAGACCATCGGCAATTAAGTTAACCCAAAGAATCTGCAAAGGTTCCAAGGGCAAGGGCATTCCCCAAAAAGGAGCCAGGAGAATTACCCAAAGTTCGCCGCCATTGCCAGTTAAAACATACTTAATGAATTTGCGGATATTGTCGTATATAGTTCGCCCTTCTTCGACAGCAGCCACAATCGTGGCGAAGTTGTCATTTTCCAGAACCATATCCGAAGCTTCTTTGGCTACGTCCGTGCCAGTAATCCCCATCGCCACGCCGATATCTGCTTTTTTCAGAGCGGGTGCATCGTTGACGCCATCCCCAGTCATCGCAACAATATGTCCTCGGCTTTGCAAGGCTTGGACGATATTGAGTTTGTGTTCTGGAGAGACTCGGGCGAATACGCCAATGCCTTCGACATTTTTTTCCAGTTCTTCAGTAGATATGCTATTCAATGCTTGACCTGCCATCACGCCGCCGGATTTGGTAATGCCCAGCTCCGTGGCAATATGTCGGGCAGTAAGCTGGTGATCTCCGGTAATCATAACCGGACGAATGCCAGCGCTTTGGCAGGTTGCGATCGCAGTTTTTACCTCCGGTCTGGCTGGGTCAATCATCCCCACTAAGCCTAGAAAAATCAGATTGCTTTCTAAGATTTGTTCCCTTACTTGTTCGCCTATAGGCAGTATATTGCTATCAATGGGAGAAAAGCCGATCGCCAAAACCCGCAAGCCATCCTGAGCCAATTCGTCGTGGATAGCGGAAATGCGATCGCGCCAAGTTTTTTCCAGCGGCTCCGGGCGATCGCCTACCCAAATGCGATCGGAAATATCTAACAAGCTATGAATTGCACCTTTGCTAAAAACCACTGAAGGAGCAGCTCCATTATCTTGCAGCCAAGACCAAGCGGAAGCCAAGGCATTGGGAATTGCCGCTCCATCGGTGGGGCATTGGTGCAGAGTGGTCATGCGCTTGCGATCGGAGTCAAAGGGAACTTCGGCAATGCGGGGAAATAATCGCTCTAGGTCGCCTTTCCACAGACCGACCCGCGCCCCTGCAACTGCTAAAGCAGTTTCCGTCGGATCGCCAATCGCGTTCCCCGTGCCTTCCTTATTATTAGAATTGCTATTAGACTCCAAAACAGAATCATTGCAGAGGGCTCCGCTCACAAGTAACAACCCCACCTGTGGCCGATCGGTTAGCTCTGGGGCAGTTAGCTCTGGGGCAGTTTCCTTGCTTTTTCCAAGAGAGTCGAAGTTAAGGCGCTGACCGACAAGATCGAGGATAGTGACGGTCATTTGGTTTTTGGTGAGGGTGCCGGTTTTATCAGAACAAATAGTAGTTACGGAGCCCAGAGTTTCCACGGCGGGAAGCTTGCGGATGAGAGCGTTGCGTTTTAGCATCCGGTTGGCACCAAGAGCTAGAGCAATAGTCACGACTGCGGGCAAGCCTTCGGGAACTGCAGCGACGACGAGACTGACTGCAGTGAGAAACATTTCTTTGAAGTCTTCGCCGCGTAAAATACCGAGAATAAAAATTACCCCGGCAATGGCAACGGCGATCGCTCCGAGAGTTTTCCCCACCTGTTCCAAACGCTTCTGCAACAGAGTCGGCTCGCTATCGACAGTTTGGATTAAGTTGGCAATATGACCCAGCTCTGTCTCCATACCAGTAGAGGCGATCGCGATCGTACTCCTTCCGTAAGTAACAGTAGTGCCCATATAAACCATATTGAGCCGGTCTCCCAAACCCTGCTCTGTCTCGAAAGCAGCTTCCGCTTCTTTTTCTACCGGCTCCGACTCCCCTGTTAGCGCTGCTTCCTGGACGCGCAGATTAAAGCTTTCCAGCAAGCGTCCGTCTGCGGGGACGAGGTTGCCCGCTTCCAACAAAACAATATCCCCGGGCACCAAATCCCGAGAACTAACCTCCTGCACCTGACCGTCCCGGCGCACCTTGACCGTCGGCGTCGCCAATCTTTTTAGGGCTGCCATTGCTTGTTCGGCATTATATTCTTGGCGAAATCCGATGAAAGCATTGAGAATGACAATCGCCATAATAGCGATCGCATTTTTATAATCCTCTAAAAAAGTCGAAATTGCTGCCGCTACAATCAGCATTACCACCAGCGGCGCGCTGAATTGCTCCCACAAAATTTGCCAAGGACTTTTTTGTCCCCCTTCGATTAACTCATTCACACCATATTTTTCGCGGCGGCGACTTACTTCCGCCTCCGAGAGACCAATACTAATATCAGTCTCCAGTTTTTCTAATGCCTCCGTTGCGCTTAGTTGATACCAATCGATCATACCTTTTGTCCTCCTTAATTAGGGTGTCGGCTGTCGGCTGTCGGCTGTCGGGTGTGGGAAGTGTGGGAAGTGTGGGAAGTGTGGGAAGTGTGGGAGTGTGGGAGTGGAAGAATTAAATAAAATTGTCTCCGATTTCCTTGTCTCCCTGTCCCCCGGTCTCCTTGCTTTCAAGAGTATGTTTTTTAGATTTGGCATTTTTGAGGCTATCGAGGGCGTAGGGGCGACAGCATTCCCGAGACAGCTTTTGCAAATAGAGCAAAAATTATTGTATTGGAATGCTTCGCCCCAAAAACCCATGTAACCCACCGATTGCCCGGAGGGCACGCAAGAGCGAACGCCTCAAAAAAGAGGATTATAAAAAACATACCCTTGAAAGCGGCCTCTCGGTCCCCCGGTCTCCTTGTCCCCCGGTCTCCTTGTCCCCCGGTCTCCTTGTCTCCCGGTCTCCTTGTCCCCCGGTCTCCTTGTCTCCCCAAACCTCCCACACCTCCCACACTTCCCACACCTCCCACACTTCCCTCTGCCTCCCTTTACCTCAAACGACCAGAACGTAAAATACTGATAATCAGCCACAATCCGATTAAGCTAGCAGCAGCAAATAGAATATCGCTGAAAAGCCGAACTTGAGCAGTTTGCTCTCCTGTAGAAATAATTGCGGCTCCTATAATTAGAGCGCTGAGTACCGTGCCAAAGGTACGTCGGTTGGCGGCATCCTCGATACTGCGGCGCACAGAAGTCAGACCGGCGAGGGTTAAATTTAACTGAAAAGTCTCGCTGCTGATTCGATTTAGCAAAAAACCAAACTGCCGTGGAGATTCCAGGGAAAGGTTTTTGAACTCAAGAGCAGT
Organism: Oscillatoria sp. SIO1A7; assembly: GCA_010672965.1. Classification (GTDB taxonomy): domain Bacteria; phylum Cyanobacteriota; class Cyanobacteriia; order Cyanobacteriales; family Laspinemataceae; genus SIO1A7. Next base: position 42,377 of record JAAHFN010000013.1, on the reverse strand, counting down.
TCTTAATAGATCTTGTAGGGGGTTGCTGCCCAAGATTTGTTGTCGAAACAAATCGGTCATCAGAGGTCTGACCTCATCCAAGACGTTTACTCTCGGATTAAACTGGCGCGCTGCTCCCTCCAGGTTCGCTAGAGATTTGGCAAATAAGCCGATATTGGCCGGCCAGCGCAGATGATTGCGAGTAGCAGCTTGTAGTAACTCCCCTAATGCTTCGCTAGTATTAAGTTGAGAAAGACTCTTATTAAAATAGCGGCGCAGCAATCGGTTATAGTCCGCTTCCAAGCGCAACAAATCTACTGGTTGCGTCGGTTCCGCAATTTGGAGGGTTAGCTGCGTGCATCGCTGGGCATCGAAACTGACTATTGCCAGTAGCATTTCTGTCAAAGAGCTTCGCATCCTCGTATCCATCGTTCCCATCATCCCGCAGTCGAGAATAGCAACTCGACCGTCATTGAGATAAAACAAATTTCCGGGATGGGGGTCGGCATGAAAGAAGCCGTCAATCAAATATTGCTGAAAGAAGGCGCGAAAAACCAAGGTGGCGATTTTATGGCGTTGCTCGTTGCTGACATTGGCGGAGAGCAGGGGCATTCCTTCTAGCCATTCTAGAACCATTATTTTGGGTGTTGTCAAATCCCACAAAACCTCTGGCACCATCAAGCTTTTAGCATCGAACCAAGGACTTTTGGACAGATTTTGCCGCAGTCTATCGGTATAAGTCGCCTCCTGGGTGAAGTCCAGTTCGGCATAGAGCGCGCTAGCAAACTCTTCTGCTAAGGAAACTATATTGTAGCGCTGGCCGAACTCGGTGTTGGATACTAGCTTGGCGATGTTTTTTAGCAGAGCCGTATCTTGCTCGACAATTTTCTCAATTCCGGGACGCTGAACTTTTATGGCTACTTCGCGCCCATCTTGGAGAACTGCTTTGTGGGTTTGGGCAATAGAACCGGCTGCGATCGCCTGATAGTTAATACTCGTAAAAGCTTGTTCTGGCAAATATGGCAGGTTTTCGCGGATGAACCCTTGCATTACCGATGCCTGGACTGGAGATACCTTTGATTGGAGTTCGCTGAGGGCTTCAATATAGCTAGAAGGCAGCAGATCCGGACGGGTACTGAGCAGTTGCCCGAGTTTGACATACACCGGACCTAAGTCGGTAAGGATATTGCGCAAGACCGCAGGAGGCGGCAAATCTGGCTCGTCAGTTCTCTTGCCACTAAGCAATCCTCTCATGTACTCCCAACCGTTGCTGAGGACCACCTCTATGATTTTTGCTTCCCGGGAATTGGTTCTTACTGTGTCAAGCACGAAACCTCCTGATTGGCTCTGGAATCTCTTTGACAGAAGGGGACTAAGGCAGTAAGTCGAGATATAGCATATCTAGCGGTTATCTACCTAGATTAATTATTTAAATTTAAAAATCCTCATCCTCGTCTTCTGCTTCAATCTCCATGCGGGGCTCGCTTACATAGGCATTTACTGGCGATGGCTGCTCAGATTGGTATGGGGCGATCGCTATTTTGAACAGCTACGCGGATTTAATATTATTATTGCGCCACTAAAACACTCTTGTTCGTAGGGGCTTTCTGCCATTCGCCCTGACCGCCCCTAGAGCTGTCCTAAGCTGCCCAGATTGGTTTGGGGCGATCGCTATTTTGATTGCCCCTATGGGATTTATGAAACAGCTACGCGGATTTAATATTATTATTGCACTACTAAGACACTCTTGTTCGTAGCGGCGTTTCGCGCGGGCGACATGAAAGACTCCGCCGGGAGCATTTCAATTTTGCAACGGAACCGCCTGACGCCTAAAGGCGCGGCTACACAAACAAAGCCCTTACGGGCTATGAATGCAAAAGTGAAATGCTCCCACTCCGCCTGCCCTCGCAAGAAGGGCGAATGCCAGAAAGCCCCTACGAACAAGAGCTGTCCTAACCTAAATACCAATGCCGAATGCCCAAGGAAGGGTGTAGGGTGTAAGGTGTAGGCAATTAATAATTTCTCCCAAGTCAACCCCTAGTCTCAAGTTTTTCCCTTCTCCCAACTCTTCCCTAAACCCTAAACCCTACACCCTACACCCTACACCCTAATTTTTAGCCCAATGCCCAATGCCCAATGCCCAATCCCCAATGCCCGTCGAATGATAACTTTTACCAAGGGCTGCCAACCATAGTAAAACCAGACCAATAATAAGGATGTTGGAGGTCTTGGTCTTGTATGGAAGCTCCAAGGCCGGGTAGAGAAACTGAACCGGAGGAGGTAAGGAGCTGACCGGAATCCAGGCGAATGGAACCGCGTATCATCGCTAGCTGAGTATCGCGCAGGGCTTGTGCTTTAATTGGCGCTTGTTTAAGGTTATGGTAGAACTCTGCCATCAGCCCCAAGGTAGCTTCATCGCTGACATACCAGAGAGAAGCGATCGCACTTCTAGCGCCGCCTCGCACTGCTAAGCCAGCAAAACCCAGCTCTGCCTGTTCGTCTCCCAATGCCGTGCGGCATGCAGAAAGAACCAACAACTCCACCGGCGAGTCGTACCAATCGAGTTTGGAGAGTTCTTCCATACTTAGCTTGTCATTCCACAACTGAATATAGGAATTTTCCGGCGCTCCCGGGCGGAATTCAGCGTGGGTGGCGATATGGATAATTTCAAAATTATCCTCAGAGCGCTGTGTCTCGAAATTTTCCCAAGTAAAAGCTTGGTTGAGAAAAGACTGACCCGGCCATAAATCTTGGGTAATAGTTTTCAACTCTAAGGGCACGGCGGGTAAAGGATTTTGGTCGGTAAACTGACTCGCGCCAAATGCCAAAACTTGGGCATTTGTAATAGGTTCGTAGCCGGGAGCGAGCAAGCTAAAGCTGGGAATGAGACTAAAGCTATATTTTTCAACCAAGAACTGTTGGCCGTCGTGCAAGGCAGCCACGGGTAAGGAGCGCAAGCCCGGACCCAGAGAAAATAGCAGGGTTTCAATTCCCATCTCTTCTATGTCTCGATCTAGAGGGGCAACCATCCATTGATATAGTTGTTGCCCAAGGGCTAAGTAAGTGCTGCTATGTCTTCGGCGAGGATTGGTAATTTGGCTGCGAAATGATTGGGCAACTGAGAGAATAACTTCTCTGGGGGTATTGGGAACGCTATAATGAATGGGCTTGCCTTTCGGACCGATTAAAATCAATTCTAATTGCTCCCTCCGGGCGGCAATATATATAACGCCATATTGCTGGTGGGTTTGGGCAGAGATATCTTTGAGTGTTTTTTGGATGGTGGGAATGGAGAGACCTCGATCGCTACCGGGGGCACGAACTCCTAGGTATTCTTCAAATTCGCGAGTCCTCAGTTGCTCGATTTGCTCGACGAAGACTCCCGTATCGTTGCTATCAAAGATGCGATCGAGCGCTGCATCCCGTTGGTAGGATTGATTAGCATTGCGATCTATTTTTTGTTCGCCGCTATTGCCTTGGACGGACAAAATCCGATAGCGGGGAGAGAAACCAGGATTTTCTAGAGGGTCAATTGCCGTTGCTTCAAAGTCAGTTCTTTGCGAGATGGCGAACAGGTTTTGACCGAGGGTAGAGTGTCTCAGAAGTCCTTGTTCTCCATTACCTTGCTCTGGGTTATTAGCGGCTATTGCCGTTGCTAATAAATTATCCTCCCTTTCAGAAGAATTCCCTAATGCGATCGCCTCGCCCCCCGAGCTTGCAAACTCTAAAATCGGATCCCGAGGAGCAAAACCTGGATTTTCTAAGGGTGGAATTGGCTCTGCTCCAAAGATTGCCCCAATATTTAAAGAATTAGTTATCGGCAGCAGTCCTGTTTCTGTTGCTGGCAGTTGCGTTTCTAGAGCTGCTATTTCTGGAGCTGCTATTTCTGGAGCTGCTATTTCTGGAGCTGCTATTTCTGGCAGGGGAGCGATCGCTCCCCTGCCAGAAACTGGGAATTGGGAATTGGGAATTGGGAATTGGGAATTGGGAATTGGGAACTGGGAATTGGGAATTGGGAATTGGGAATTGGGCCGGGCGTCCGGCTCAGGAGTGAACTGAGAATTGGTCCCCATTGTCTCTTGTCCCCCGCTCCCCTCTGCCTCCCCAGAGAACGGAAAGACTCCAGAAGGCTGATTTGTTGGTATTTCCCGACCGCTGACCGTTAAGGGCAACGCCGGGAATAGAGATATGGGAACCGGGGATGAGGAATCGCTAACCTCTCCTTGTCCTCCGGTCCCCATGTCTCCTTGTCTCCCGCTCCCCATGTTTCCTATTCCCCTGGTCCCCTGGTCTCCACTTCCCCCTGCCTCTGCCCCCGCGTCCCCAGCAAGGTTGGAGTCGTCTGTCTTTTCTGGCAGTGCCAGCGATCGCAGACTCTCAGAAGTTGACAGCTCTACAGGAGCGGAATTGGGCTGCCCTTGTCCCTGGGTCCCCATGTATCCTTGTCCCTGGGTCCCCATGTATCCTTGTCCCCCAGTCTCCATGTATCCTTGTCCCTGGGTCCCCATGTATCCTTGTCCCCCAGTCTCCATGTATCCTTGTCCCCCAGTCTCCGGGTCTCCTTGTCCCCCAGTCCCCATGTCTCCTTGTCCCCCCACACCTCCCACACCTCCCACACCTCCCACACCTCCCACACTTCCCACACTTCCCCCGGTCTCTGGAGCGGGAGGTGCCGGGACGGAGACGATCGCAATATCTCCCTGGATATGAGTAAAGAAAAATGCTCCACTTTCTATTACTTCGTTGCCGCTAACGATGCGAGCCGCCGTTCCATTTAGAGATGCGTTGCCCACTTCAAAAGGAGTATTCCCATTACCGCCATGTTGGATTGAGATAGAACCGCTTTGGGTGCCGCCGATAGTGGAAATACTGGCGCTAGTTGGGTCGGCAGCGAGGAAAGAATCCGCAGCGCGGAAATATTGTTGGGTGGCGATCGCTACGTTACCGCCGCTAGTCGCTCCTTCAGCATTAATCCAGCTTGTGGCAATATCGCCGAGGGAGTCGAGGGTGACATTGCCCCCCGCTCCCGAGGAGCTAGAGGAGTCTATTTCTCCGGCGTTTATTTCTATCTGCGCTGCCACGGAAATTTCTCCGCCCGCTGCCGCGCCAGAGGAGACTAAGTTGCCAGTAGCGATCGCTCCTGTAGGGCTTTTGAGGATAATATCGCCGCCAACTCCCGTAGCAGAAGCAGCATCCAAATTGCCCGTATCGATATTGCCGTTGCTGCTTTCTATCTCAATTCCCCCTTCAGCAGCGATATTGCTCGCGGCGATATCGTTCGTAGCGGCAATAGTCGCGCTTCCGGGAAGACCGCTTGTAGCCTCAGCCGTTACCGCATCCCTTAAGCCAACCGTATTGCCCGCAGTAATTTGCAAGCCGCCGGAGCCTACTGTCAGAGTAGAATCCGTTTCGACATCTAGGGCGTTAAGCTCCAACTTTTCTAAAACGTTAATATTGCCAGCGGCTTGCTGCAAACTGACCCGACCCGTAGGAGCGTTTAGAGTTAATTCTTGGGAAGCGCTTGCCGTACTATTTGTCGTACCGAGAATATAAATATTCCCATTTTTAGCTTCGATAGTTGCGTTGGCATTGAGAAAAATTGCGCCATTAAGGATAACGCCATCCGTCCCATCGGTGGTAATATTGCCACCCAAATCGATCTGACCCGTAGTGTTGACTTCTAACCGAGCCAGAGGAGTTAGCTGCCCTGTAGCGAATAAATCCACCGAGGAGCTGCCTGCATTAATCGTCAACGCTCCCGGACCGTTGATGGGAGCGCCGCTAAAATTGACGTTAGTGCCTTCTAAGCTGACTGCGGCATTGGGAAGATCGACGGATGTCGCGCCAGTAAAGTCGAGCGACCCAGAGGTAAAGATATCGCCAAGGAGATTGACCGTAGAAGCATTATTAATAGCGAGGCTGCCCAGGCGATCGCCGCTACTTGCGATCGCATCTAGAGAAATATTTCCCGTTCCGGCATCGAGAGTCAAAGCGCGACCCGAGCCAGTAATAGAACTGCCAGAAAAAAGAATATCCCCGGCGGTGCTGACAGTTACATCTGTTCCCAATAAAGTACCGCCAGTTGCCCCAGTAAAATCTATATTGCCGACAGCCGTAATATTGCCATTAATTTCCGCAGCCCCGCTGGACGTGACGGTAAAGGTTCCAGCGCTGGCATTAGCTAATTGCACCGTACCGCTGCTGTTGGCGCTTAGGTTCCCGAGGGAAGCACTGCTGCCCAACTCGCCATTAAAAATAATGTTGCCGTTGTTGGTTGCGACAGAGAGACTAACGCTGCCAGGAGTTTCCCCGTCTATCGTATCGTTAAAAATAATATCGCCATTCCCCGTACTGTTTAAAACCCGACTGCCAGATATAGAAGTAGCATCGTTATAAGTTTGGCTGTCGCTAGTGCTAATATCTCCCGCTATTTCCGTGCTTCCGCCAGCATCGGTCAGCAGGGTTTGGCTAGTTAAGCTTTCCTGGAAGCGCGTCGTCCCGGAACTATTGGCAGTTATATCTCCCAAGGGCTCGCTACTGCCTGCAGCGAAGCTAAAAGTAATATTTCCAGAACCGGCATTTAGCTCCAGATTTTCCATGCCGGAGTTAGTGCCGTCTATCGTATTGTTAAAAAGAATCTCGCCTCCAGCGCTGGTCAAAGTGGCATTTCCCGTCAGGGCAACGGGATTGTTAAAAGCGATCGCCCCCCCAGTCGCCTGCACTTGCAAAGTTCCCGTATAGTTTAGAGTCGCGCCGCTGCCAACGCGAACTCCTCCCAAAACCGGACCGTTATTTTCAACTACAAGATTGTTAGTATTAATCGTGCCGTCCAGGACAATATCGCCATTATTGTTATTAGTCAGACCGGCACCCGAACTCAAGCGCAAGGTAATATCTCCAGTTCCCGAGGAGAGAGTAGAGCCGGAGTTGAGAACTATCTCGGCGTTGCCCGCTTCCCGCTGGGAATTTTGTACCCCGCTCGCTACTGTTTCGTTACCAATTAGAGTCAGGTTGCCATTATCTGTGGAAATATTGGCGTTGATTTGGATGCTGCGTCCGGCGCTCAAGGTAATATCTCCCCCATCCCCCGTAGGGTTGTTGGCGATAATGGAGTCGTTAACCGCAATATCGTTGCTAGCTTGTAAAGTCACCGCCGTTCCGGTGTCGGCGATATTAGTAATTAAGCGCGGGTTAATGGTAATGTCTCGGTCGGGAAAATAATTATAAGTAAGGGTAGAAAAGTTGGCGACGCCGATATCTGCCCGTCCGGCATTGGCTCCGGCACTAGCGCTGGTAAAGAAAAAGTTGCCATTAGCCAGAGGGGCAATATCTCCTCCGGCAAGGCCGTCCCCCGCTACCTCCCCGAGGATGCGAGAGAGCTGTTCTCCCGTGGCGCTGTCGGCTAAGATCGCTTGTCCGGCATTGGCTAGTCCGTTAGCCGTAGCTTCTGGATTCCCAAATATATAGCGGTTGTTATTAAGTTCGACAATAGCTCCGGAACCAAAGCGATCGCTAGCATTGCTGCCAGAAATGCGATTAATTTCTGCGCCCGTACTGCCATTCGCTAAAATAACCGTTCCCGCATCGGCAATACCACCGATATCTGCGTTAGGGTTGCCAAAAGCGTAGTTATTATTGCTGAGGGCGGCAATCTGGCCAGAACCGAAGCGATCGCTAGCATTAACGCCAGAAATGCGACCAATTTCCGCGCCGCTGCTGCCGTCAGCTAAAATAACCGTGCCGCTATTGGTTATGCCGCCAATATCTGCGTTAGGGTTGCCAAAAGCGTAGTTATTGTTGCTGAGGGCGGCAATCTGGCCAGAACCGAAGCGATCGCTAGTATTGCTTCCAGAAATGCGACTAATTTCTCCGCCAGTCCCGTGCCCTAAAATAACCGTTCCCGCATCGGCAATAGCGCCGATATCGGCGTTGGGATTGCCGAAAACGTAGTTGCCATTGCCTAAAGCGATAATCTTTGCCGAACCGAAGCGATCGCTAGCATTAACGCCAGAAATGCGGCTAATTTCCGCGCCGCTACTGCCATTGGCCAGGATAACCGTTCCTACAGAAGGATGGCCGCCGATTTGCGCGCTGGAGTTGCCAAAGACATAGTTACCATTGGCTAGCTCTACAATCTCTCCATTGCCAAACAAGTCCACAGAGTTGGCGCCGGAAATGCGGTTAATCTCCGTGCCGGTGCTGCCATTGGCCAGGATAACCGTTCCAACATTGGCAATACCTCCAATATCGGCGTTGGGGTTGCCGAAGACATAGTAATTGTTGCTCAGAGCCAAGATAGCTCCCGAACCAAAGCGATCGTTAGCAATGCTTCCAGAGATGCGACTAATTTCTGCGCCAGTCGTCCCGTTCGCTAAAATAACCGTTCCCGCATTGGCGTTACCGCCGATATCGGCGTTGGGATTGCCGAAAACATAGTTGCCGTTATTTAAAACGGCAATGGTGGGATTAGACCCGAACATATCGCTGAGGTTAGCGCCAGAAATGCGACTAATTTCTGCGCCAGTCGTCCCGCTCGCTAAAATAACCGTCCCCGCATCGACAATACCGCCGATATCTGCCGAAGGGTTGCCGAAAGCATAGTTGCCGTTAGCGAGTTCGGCGATAGGATTTGCTCCAAAGCGATCGTCAATCTCTGCCCCATTGATTTGACCCAGCAGAGCCCCCGTATCCGGCTCGAACAGATACACCGCTCCGGCATTGCTTGCAACGAAATCGTCCAAAGGGGAAGAAACGACAATATTGCCATTGCTCAAAACGGCGCTTTTATCGCCAAATTGGTTGCCGGCAGCGGGATTGGGGTCGAGGAGTTGAAAAGAAGTAGCCGAAAGGTCGTCTCCCGCGCCGATAGTAATATTTTTGGGGTCGAGCAGCAGCAATCCCGGTTCTCCCCTGGGAGCATTCGCCGTTACGCTGCCGCCGAAAAAGAGTTCGTTTTTGCTAGAGACTTCGATAAAACCGCCGTTTCCGCCCGCTTCTCCCCCCCGAGCGGAAATGCTGCCATAAAAGTCTGTCTGCCCGTCCGACCAAACGATCGCTCGACCTCCATTCCCGGCAGTCAGAGCATCTGCGTTAAGAGTAGCGGCACCATTGATAAAAACTTTTTGGGAATTGGGAAGAGGCAGGGGGGCAAGGGGGAAGGGGGCAGAGGGGAAGGGAGAATGCTGGGTTGGTGATTTCTCCCCTGCGCCCTGCACCCCTGCACCCTGCCCCCTTGCCCCCCTACTCCAGGGGTCGCCGCCAACTAATATTTCGCCGCCACTATCCCGGCCTGAAACATCTATATCAGTGGCGAGCAGTCGCAAGTCTCCCCCAAATAAATGTACGGAACCGCCTGCGTTTCCTGTGGCTTCTAAGCTGCCGGAGGTAGTGAGAATAGTACCGTCGCCGCCGTTAAATGCGATCGCTCCTCCCTCGGTTTTGCCATTGGCGCTGGTTCGCGATCGCGCGGTCTGAATCGCCCGACCGGAATAGCTAACTTGAATTTCTCCTCCAGCCCCGCTTGTTCCGATCGCTCTGATTTCCCCAGCATCCAGGAAATTCCTCGCCTCAATGCGAATGCGGCCGCCCTGCGAACCATCCCCGATAATTTGGCCGCGATTTTCCACCACCCCACCGGCGATATTAATCTCGCCTCCATTTAATTTGCTATCTAACGCGCTATCTAACGCACTACTTGTTTGGCTGGCTACACTATAATCCTGTAAAGAATCCTGCCCAGAATCTTGCCTAGAAATAATACCTACCGATATTGTGCCTTGATTGACAAGACTGGGAATCGATGGCGGGGAAGAATTGCCAATTAATTTAATAGTGCCATCTGCTTGGCGGATAGTTTGGCTGGCATGACCGATATTGCCGCCGGTCAGAAGTTCCGGCAGATTGGCTGTATATAAAGAAGATGAGTTATTTGTTTCGATATCCAAGCTGAGCAGATGGCCAGCTTTTCCGATCCGCAAGAGGTTCTGGCCGGGAACCGCAGCGATCGCGATTTGTCCTCCCGGGCTATTTAGCTCGCCAGTATTAATAACCGAGCCGCCTAATAGAGCCAAGCGATGCCCCTGCCCAACCGTCAAGTTACCATTATTGGCGATCGCTCCTGCCTCCGGCAAAGTGAAAGCAAATTCTCTCGGATCTCCCACTAATCTTTGCCAGTTATTATCGCCTATAGCATTAAACCAATTCCCCTCTCCTAAGCCAATCCCCGTAGCAGTTGTTGCTAAAAAATCTGCCGGTACGTTTAAGCGAGCCTCCGAGCCGAAAATGATGCCCGCCGGGTTCGTTAAAAATAGATTAGAATTGCCGCCTACTACCTGAATTAAGCCATTAATATAAGAAGCATCTCCTCCAACCACCCTTGCCAAAATGTTTCTAATTTCTGGAGTAGATTGGAAAGAGGCAATTTCTCCTGCTTGTAGATTAAAGTAGGTAAAGCTGTGAAACAAGTTTAATTGATTTTGGGAACCGCCATTTTGAGATATTTGTCCCCCGGTTATGTTGTAGAGATTCCCTTGTGGGGTCACTATTGTCCCCGTACCGTCCGCTGCTGGTGTAATTTCTGCGCTAACGGGCCTGAATGCACCGCCAGCTATATCTGATGCTAAGGATGCCAGTACCAATGCTGCCACCAGAGCAGAGCAGTTCCATTGGCGTTTTGTACCGCATTTTTTATTGTGCTTTCGATCGCAGTTTCGATCGCGCTTCCCAGGCGCAGAATCTACAGGCACAGAAGCAACAGGCGCAAGCTTTGCGCGATCGCCTATCTCCCAAGAGCCTATCTCCCAGGAGCCCATCTCGCGCCCGAACGGTAAAAATACTCCGAGGGTTAAATTAGTCTTTTTCATTGCATATACCAGCACCTAAAACCAGATCGGTAGATCTCAAATCAATTAATGCACCCTGGTATTGCTATTTATCACTTTAATTAAGGCTTACATTTTTATTATTGCCTCTCTCCATTATAACAGTTTTCACTACAATAATTAACTATCGATCGCAAAAAAATAATATTTTCGTTTTTATTAATAAGCGATCGGCAGAATTGTTTATCTTAATTCTCCTTGCCCAATCCCTCGTTCTCACTCAGGATTTTCGCCTATACGGATTTTTTCTCAGTGTATCTCAGTATTTTCCGCAATTAGGCTAAGAGTTTTCCTGGCAGGACTCCCAGCCTTAAAAGTAGGAGCTTTCCCTGGCTGTAAAGCTCGGACTTTTAATATCTATCTATTAGGGAATAGGGAATCTGGAATAAGGAACAGCAGATTTGGGAATAGATAACGAACTATGCCGCTGCGCTCCATGTCTCAAAGTAATAAGTCTCAAGGTAATAATGCCTTTGTACCGTGACTCCCGGCTCGATCGGTCTGGTGGATTATTTCTGCCACGCTGCACTAGGCGCTTGTTGGGAAGCAAAGGGAAAGTAACTGCAATAAATTTCTGGGGAATCGCCCTTAACTTTTTAAATTTTTAACCTTTTCAGGCGCGCTATCAAAGGCGATCGCAGAAAGGGAGAGATGCTCCCGGATATGTTTTTTAGATTTGACTTTCCCGAAGCAGGACTGGGGAGCGTGGGGACTGTGGGAAGGGTGGGAGGCCGCCTACGAGGTGTGGGACTCCTTTCAAGGGTTTTTTATAATCCTCTTTTTTGAAGAAATCGGTACGCGGCATACGTTTCTGGGGCCCGCGCATTCCAATACAATAATTTTCTTTAATTAAAAAACTGTCTCGGGAATGCTATCGCCCCTACACCCTCAAGGGTACCCCTCAAAAATGCCAAATCTAAAAAACATACCCTTGAAAGGTGTGGGACTCTCTCCACATTCCCCACATTCCCCACATTCCCCACATTCCCCACATTCCCCTCTCTTCGCTAATTTGGTGACAATCGGTGACTAGATTGTAATAAAAAACCCGGTCGCTTGGACCGGGCGGGGCCTACCATGAATTTATTTCCTTATTTTATACCATCTTAATTCCGATCGCTTTGTCATATGCCAAATAAACTATTGATATTTTTGCCAATTTTTGCCGAAACATTGTCTTGGATGGTTAAACCATTGAGGGGTCAAAGCAGTCAGGGTAATTGACCCTTGTTTGGATTCGATCCTTCGGCTGAGTGCCGGATCTAGCCAAAAAAAACCCCGGCTGTAAACCAACCGGGCAGGGAGTCTATTGTCGATGTATGGATTAATCTCATAATAAGCTCCTTTGTAGCAGCATAACATCGGCCAAATGGCGTAATTATTTTGCTTAGGACCTGCGTGATTTGGCGCAGATATTGCTTGTCCAGGACTTACTATATGTAAGGTGCGCTGCGGCTTTTGTCCCTTAGGAGACTTCTGGGAAAGAAAGTACCGCTTCCCCTCCACCCACCCACACCGCCCGCAGGAGGGGACTTTGGGGTGGGTTCTTACCCGGTCGCAGTACCCACCCCCAACCCCCTCAACCCACCCACACCGCCCGCAGGAGGGGAAGGGGGCCAAAGCGTTACGATATTCTGGTACTTTTATTACCAGAAATCACCTAAGCTAAATGTAGAGTTCGATCTGAGAAGAAAACGTAAGTCCTGTTGTCCTATATCTCTCTGGAGATTACTCGGGAAAGATATGGGCAAAATGCTCCTGGACTAAGTAGTTTGGGAATCGACAGCGCTTTCCCACTTTTTGCAAAAAGGTTTTATCGGCGGCGTACTGGAGAAAGCGGGCATAATTCCAGGGAATATGACCCTGACGCCAAAGAATAAAGTGCAAGATTAAATGTTGGATGCCAGGAATCGCTGCGACTTGGCCCGCCAGTAAGCCCAAAATTGGCAGTATGAATTTCGCCAACTTCGGCAGTTCTAGGAGCAAGTCGGCCCTGGTGTTGCTTCCTATCCCGCCAACAAGCGCAAAACTCAGCAGCCCCATTAGGCAAAAAGCTATTGTGCTTACCCCAGAGAGCCAGATAGTTTGGTTGCCCAGAGAGCGACTGTCTAGAGTGCGGCGCCCCAAAGCGATCGCCGTCCCCGAAACCAAACTCACCCCGACAAAGACTATTCCATAGATAACTCCGGTATTGAAGCCGTAAAGCAAACCAAAACAGAGACTATAGGCTAAGGCTAACAATAAAACTATTGCCAAAGTATAGCTCGACTGTTTGGGAGTAAGTTGCCAAGTAACTGGAGGCAGACTTTCAAGGGATATTTCTCGAAGCGATCGTCTATGCATAGTTTTAGCCAGCCAGCTCAGCCAATATCTGGTTTTTTTCGAGCTTGGCTCTCGACCGGGCGGATACCAACGGCGGCTGCTTCTCCTTGCCAACTGGCGGCGAACCCAAGCATTTAAGACATATCGCTCGCGGCTCTTGCGATCTTTGAGACGTTTCCAAGCCTGTATTAAAATTTCCTCGTCTGCCAAAGCTATTGCATTTAAAAATAGCGGCACTTTCGCGACGGGTAGCAAATCTGAATTATCTTCTATAGTTTCCCATAACTCTCGACTCTTGGCCGCCAAAAGATAATCTTTTATTCGATCTTCTTTTATAGATTGCAATCCAATCGCCAATCGCAATCGCAGTCTTGTCTTGCAATGCTTGTAGCGGTCAAAGCTACTACAGACTATCATAAGCTGTGACTCAAAGTCGCGACTAAATCGATTAATGGCCTTGTGGCATTGCTCTTGCCGCTTTAAGCTCAGTTCGTCTATCCCATCGAGAACGGGGAAAATCTCTCCTATTTCTATATCTGCGTCGTATTTAGAGCGAACCGATCGCAGCAACCAACGTTCTAAAGGCTGGTTTGGTTTCCAGCTCGCCAAGTCTAATAAAACCGGCACTCGATTGCTCGGGTTTAGTTCGGCGCGATCGCACAAATCCTCCGCCAAATCCAGCAGAGTAGTTGTTTTCCCGCCTCCTCGCCCTCCCAGCACCAAGACCGTACCCGAAAGCTCTTGCCCCGCAGAATATCCTGCAAAATTACCCGCAGAATCTATTGCAGAATCTATCGCAGAATACTCCGCACAATATTCTAAAATTTTTTCTACTTGCCCGAGCTTCTGGCTCGGTTGCTTGCCGATTTTCACCTCCACATCCCAAAGCCGCTTTGGTTCCCCCGAAGAAGGTTCCCTCGAAGAAGGCGCTACAGCCAGAAGAGATTGTTGTTTTCGAGCGGAAATTTCGGCGCGGACCAGAGCCAGCAAAGCTTGTTTGCCTCTCTTAGGCGGCATTCTCCACAAGCGCCAGCGACTTGCTACAAGCAGCAGAGTTGGCAAGAGCGTTCCTAAAAAAAATAGAATCAAGCAGAGATAGAAGGCAATTTTGCCAAATGCTATTGCTTCGCCCAGAGCGATCGGGAAATAAAAAGCGGCGCTGGCGGCTACGGGCAATAAGCTGGCGAATAGCAACCAGCTAGGAGCCAGATATCCCGGCAGCCAAAGGGTGAAAGCATATAGGAGGGTACAGCCTGCGGTGATAGCGAGGAAAAAAATCCAGGCAGATGGCAGGGGCACAGAGGATTGGGCGATCGGTACTCCCAGCAAACCATTGAGGAATACGGCCAGCGGGGAGATCCGAGCCAAGTTAATTTTGGACATTAGCAACAGATGGTGGGGTGTGGGGTGTGGGGTGTAGGGTGTAGGGTGTGGGGTGTGGGGTGTGGGGTGTGGGGTGTGGGGTGTAGGGTGTAGGGAAGGGATGAAGCAAAGGTGAAAATAAGTCTCCGATTTATACCATTTCTGTATGAAGCTGCAACAAATAAAGACTTTATCCACCGTTCGGCCGCCGTTCGGGCAGGCAACGCCAACGACAAGCGAGCGCCCGAACGGCGAATTTGTTGCATCTTCATAAAGAATTGGTCTTACTCTTTACTCTTAACTTTTACTCTTCCGACACCCGACACCCGACACCCCACACCCTATACCCTACACCCTACACCCTAGTTCTCGCCTACACCCTACACCCCACACCCTAGTTCTCGCCTACACCCTACACCCAGGAGACCTCATTCGTGGAATATGAAATCCGCTATCAGCCATCGTTTGCCGTTATTTTCGCCACTCTTAATCCTGGAGAAAGCATCATCGCCGAAGCCGGTGCTATGACTAGCATGGACGCTAAGCTCACTATGAAAACTAAATTTTCCGGCGGCCTTTTCTCGGGATTGCTGAAAAAATTTTTTGGCGGGGAGTCTTTATTTCTGAACGTGTTTAGCAACGAAACCAGCGAACCCCTCCAAGTCGTCCTCAGCCAAGCCACAATCGGCGATATTGTTTCCCTAGAACTTGGCCCGAGCGGAATCTGCTTTCAGCCCGGAGCCTATATCGCCCACACCCCAGGGGTCAAAATCGGCGTTCGCTGGGCTGGTTTTTCCAGTTGGTTCGGTGGCGAGGGCCTATTCAAGCTAAAGATTAGCGGTAGGGGTCGCGTCTTTTTTGGAGCTTATGGAGGGATAACCAAAAAACATATTAACGGCGAATTTATCGTAGATAATGGTCATCTAGTCGCTTACGAGCCCAAAATAAAAATGTCCCTCAGTCTCGCCGGAGGCTTGTTTGGTTCCCTAACCTCTGGAGAAGGATTGGTTAATAAACTCAAGGGTAGCGGCGATATTTATTTGCAGTCTCGCAGTCTTGATGGTTTGGTTAGCTTTTTGAAACCTAAGTTTAAGTAGCTTTAAGCGGTCAGCTCTCAGCGGTCAGCTCTCAGCGGTCAGCTCTCAGCTTTCAGGCTTAAAAGCAATTAGAGCATTTCTCAAATAAGTGTAATGAACGAAGCGTAGGGGCGTAGGGGCGACAGCATCCCGAGCGACAATCTCGGCCGTATAACGACAAACCCTGTCTTGGGATGCTTCGCCCCAGATAACCTCACATCAAGAGCGAGAAGCGCTATAGCTATCAGCTCTGAGCGATCGGCGGTCAGGCTTAAAGCTTACCCTGTAGGAAGCTCGCTCGATCGGCGGTCAGCAATAAGCTAAAATAGGACTTATATAATGTCGGTTTGAATGCCCCAAAAAAAGCTTATGCGTAGGACGGGACCAGCGAAAAGTCCCAAAGAGCCCAGGCGGACAGGCGGGACGCCCGTCCTACGGGAGATTCCAAATTTTTTATATGGGTGTTTAACCGGACTTGATATTACGCAGTGCTATAAGGCTAATTGCTGAGCGCTGAGCGCTGAGCGCTGAAAGCTTACTATGGATATAGAAATTTTGCAACAACCGGATAGCGCGATCGCTCGCGTTACTCTGAGTCCCGGCGAAGAAGCGATCGCCGAAGCCGGTGCCATGATTGCCATGAACGGTTTCGTCCAAGCCACCACCACCCTGCGGCAGGGCAAAGCTGGCGGCCTTGCTGGCGGTTTCAAACGAATGTTGGCTGGGGAATCCTTCTTTTTAAGCAAATTCCAATCCCCCCATCACGAAGCAGAAATATTCTTAGCTCCCAAATTCCTCGGAGACTTGATTGCCTACGAAATGACGAGAGCCGGCCTAGTCGTCCAAGCCAGCTCGTACCTAGCCAGTAGCGCCAATGTCGATATCGATCTAGGCTTTCAAGGCTTCAAATCCTTATTTTCTGGAGAATCTATTTTTTGGCTCGACCTCAGCGGCCAAGGCCAAGTCCTCCTAAGCTCCTTCGGTGCCATTTATGAAATTCCCGTAGATGGCGAATATATAGTAGATACCGGGCATATAGTCGCCTTTGAAAAAAGCCTCATATTTGAAATAACCAAACCCCCCGGCAGCAACTGGGTCAGCGCTTGGCTCGGAGGAGAAGGTTTAGTTTGCCGCTTCAAAGGTCGGGGTCGTCTCTTTTGTCAAACCCACAACGCCTCCGCCTTCGGACGGCTCATCGGCTCCCAGATGCCAGCGAAGTCTAAATAAAAGTTTTGAGTTTTGAGTTTTGAGTTTTAAGTTAAAGATTTGTCACTCAAAACTCAAAACTCAAAACTCAAAACTCAAAACTTATTCCCAATTATGAACGATATTGCCTACGAAATCGAACATTCTCCCTCCTATGCTTCCTTGCGACTTTTCCTACAGCCCGGTCAATCGGTTTTAGTAGAGTCTTCGGCGATGGCGGCGATGGATGCTCGTATTAAAATGAAATCCCAGATTCGCGGCGGCTTGGGAAAAGGAATCGGCCGGATGCTCAGTGGAGAATCTCTATTTATGAGCCAATTTACCGCCCAAAGCCAACCCGGAGAATTATACGTCTCCCCCGGCGTCCCCGGAGATATTCAGCATTACTATCTCAGCGGGGATAAGAGCTTGTTCATTCAATCGGCGGGTTTTGTCGCCTCCAGCCCCACTGTAGAAATCGATGCCAAATTTCAAGGATTTAAAGGCTTCTTCAGCGGCGAATCCTTATTCTTGGTTCGGGCAATGGGTCAAGGAGACATCTGGTTTAGTTCCTACGGAGCCATTATCGAACTTGCTATTTCCGGCGATTATGTAGTAGATACGGGATATCTGGTCGCTTTTGAAGATACCCTAGATTATGAAGTGGAAGTTCTCGGCGGCTTATCTTTTCAAGGATTGCAAACCAGCGTCTTTGGCGGCGAAGGCTTGGTCTGTCGCTTCCAAGGCACCGGACGCCTCTGGGTTCAGTCCCGCTCTATCTTTCCCTTACTTAACTTCTTAGACCCCTACCGCCCGACTGCCAGCAATTGAGTTTTGAGTTTTGAGTTTTGAGTTTTGAGTTGTTATATTAATTCTTTATTAAGCTGCAGAAGGGTTCTGGAAAAGGACGCGATGCTTATCAAAAAAAACGACAGCGATTTTTGGGAAGCGCGACGCATTTGGTGGAAATCGATTTATTGCGGGCGGGTAAACAGATGCCGACTTTGAACAATAAAATTGAAAGCAATTATCGAATGCTAGTAAGTAGAAGCGATTCTCCTTCGGAGACGCTTCGCGATCGCCGTCCTAATGCCGACCTCTATGCCTTCGACCTGCCAAGTCCCATTCTCTTTTTTTCTCTACCTTTACAATCGGGAGATACCGAGCCAGTAATAGATTTGCAAGTTTTGCTAAATGAAGTTTATGACTTATCCGGCTACGACCTGGCGATCGACTACAGCCAGGAGCCGCTGCCGCCTCTCTCCGAAGCCGATGCCGCTTGGGCGAATACTTGGTTGCGCCAATGTGGATTGCGTTGAAAAAGAGCTCTCAGCTCTCAGCTCTCAGCTCTCAGCTCTCAGCTCTCAGCTAATATAATAAGCCAAGCTGAAGGCTGAAGGCTGAAGGCTGAAAGCTAAAAGCTGAGAGCTTTTCTGCCCTTCGGCCCAATGCCCGACGCCTAATGCCCCATTCATTGACAAATTAAGCCTTCATTGATTTTGGCAAAATCTCCTTTATCCTTCGCGCCGATGAGGCGATCGTAGTAACTGGAATTTTGCAACAAAATAACCCGCGCCGTGTCCAGATCGGTATTGGCAAATATTAGCTCTTGCTTGGAAGCAAGGCTTATATTGTCCGCTACCGCTGCTGGCGCAGAAGCCCGGTAGCTAAAAATAGTATTTCCTCCTTCTTCTCTAAGAGTAAATTCCGCCTCTTTGCCCAAATAGTTTGGCTGCCCTTCAGGGGGCTGGTAGCGACAAGTCACCGCAGACTGCCCTTGCGCGCAGCCCAAAGGCAACAACAACAATAGCGAAATTAACCAAAAGCGCGATTTGCTAATTTTCATAGGTTTCTTAAATAATTTACCTTACGAAACCCGGTTTCTTCCGCCAATACCAACGCCTATTTCCCGGGCGTTAATTGTAGGGGCGACAGCATTCCCGAGACAATCTTTGCTCTCTTCGGAAAAATTTATTGTATTGGAATGCTTCGCCCTGCGTTGCATAGCCGTCTGGGGCGAAGCATCCCAAGATAATAACTTTACCTTATAGCAACGGGGATGTCTCTGGGATGCTGTCGCCCCTACATCCTTTGCGCCAACGCCAACACCAACGTCAACAGTTCAACCCAACCTACAAACCAAGGGGTTTTTCAGATTGGCGAGGGTATTGTTCCGCGAAACCGGGCTTCTAGCTCTAGCTCCAAGTCGTATTATATAGCGTTTCTCGCTCTTGATGTGAGGTGTCTGGGGGATGCAATATCCCAATACGGGAGTTACCGTTTCACAGCCGAGATCGTCGCTCGCGATGCTGTAGCCCCTACGTTTCTTTTATTACAATTTGAGAAACGCTGTAATGCCCTGACCGCTGAGAGCTGACTGCTGACCGCTGACCGCTCACTTAATCGACTAACGGCCAACCCAAGTGCGTCGGCTGCTGGTAAACCCGCTTCAGGGTATTAATATCTCTGGCAGAAATTGGCCCTGGACGGCGGACTTGGGAAAAATACATCGTATCTGTTTCCAAAGGACTGTGCCCCCAGATGCCTAAAGCATGACCTATTTCGTGGCTAGCTGCAGACTGGATATACTCTCCCACCTGAGTCGGACTCAGAAATATAGTAAAGCGATGAGACAAAATAGCTGGTGCATCTACCCGTTCCCTGGCGTATAATTCATAGCGAGCTTCAGCGGAACGCGCTGGCAAGATTTCTCTCGTAGGAGATAAGCGCAAGGGAGGCCGGCGACGCCAAATAGTAATGTCGGCTTTTTCTGGATTGTCAACTCGTACCAGAGGGAAATAGGCGTTCCAAGATTGCACCGCTGCTAAGACTTGTTTTTGCCAAGCCTGTAGCGCTTTTGCCTGGAAACTGTCTGGAGGAGCATCGGATTCTTCTAAGTTTTCTAAATAAATTTTTACTGGGAATTCAGACCAGATCAGATAGCCGATGTCTAATTCTTGGACGCGATCGAAATAATCGCCGCTATTGTTCGGGTCTTGCCAGCGAGCCAGGGCAGGGGGGAGGGGATGGGCTTTGGCAACGAGCGATTCGGCATTATCCGGGCTGGCGGCTGGGGAGCTAGTCGCAATTAGCAAGCAAGTACAGAGAGCGATCGCAATTCCTAGTATTCGGCGCATTATAGGAGTTCTTAGCTTGAGAGTTCTTAGCTTGAGAGTTTTGAGGCTATGTAGCTACTCGGCTCAAATCGAATAGTCCAATGGGGCGATCGTCAAACTCGACCAAAAAATCCACATCGCTATCGGGGGTGGCCTCGTCTCGGGCAACGTGCGATCGCTCACTCGGCAGCAAAATTAATCGGTGCCGTTCGCGGGTAAAAGTTTTTCCAGCGAGTTGGGACGGGGCGACTGGCCTTTTGTTGATTTGGTTAGATCTTTCTCTAACTGATGTTTTCTAAAGTCGCACCGCTACTGGTGGGCACCTATTTCTGGAGCCCTATTTTTTGGTGCCTTACTGAGTTTCTAGAGCCAGTAGATCTTGCAATTGCGCAACAAGGGTTGGTAAATAATTTTGGATGGTATTCCAAACAATATCGAGTTTTACTTGAAAATATTCATGGGCTATAACATTGCGCATATTTACCATTAATTGCCAAGGGACGTGAGGATAGTAAGACTTAATTTCGTCAGGAACGCTATTGGCGGCTTCGCCAATGATAATAAAGTCGTATAAGCAAGCTTTTGTAATGGTGTCGTCGGCTTCAAATGCTTCAAAAGTCATGCCTATAGTACGCCGTTGAATACAGGCTATCGCTGCTAAAATGTCATCGATGCGTTCGAGCCACCCTCTAGAAGACACAGATTTTCTCCCTTAAAACGCGATCGCGCAAGTATTCCCGAAGAGAACCTGGAGTTCCCACATCGACTTTGCGGCCTAAAAGATCTTCTAAATAGAATTGCACTCGGCTCAAATCGAATAGTCCAATAGGGCGATCGTCAAACTCGACCAAAAAATCGACATCGCTATCGGGGCTAGCCTCGTCTCGGGCAAAAGAACCAAATAGCGCTAAGGATTTAACTCCCATCGCTTTTAATTTTTCTTGATGCTTGGCTGCGAGTGCCAATACTTCTTCTCGCTTCGTAAGAGATATATAGCTGCCAGGAGTCATAGTAACCGTGCAACTAAGCAAAAGCTTTTCCAAATGCTCTACCGCCGCGTCAATTTGTAACTGTAACTCTGGATTAAAGAGGCCCCGAATGCAGACTCCGCTGGTAAAAGCTGGGTCATTCGTCTCCTCAATAGTCACCTTGCCGTTGCTCAAAAGCTCCGCCAAACACTCCGATGCCATTTTAACTTCCAACTTCTGATGGGAGTTGAAAGTGCCGGTCACGGTCAATGCGCTTTGAGATAAAGGTTTTCTTTCGTAGGTGTACTGGTTGAGGTAGTCTGTCGAAAG
Organism: Oscillatoria sp. SIO1A7; assembly: GCA_010672965.1. Taxonomy (GTDB): domain Bacteria; phylum Cyanobacteriota; class Cyanobacteriia; order Cyanobacteriales; family Laspinemataceae; genus SIO1A7. The sequence goes on along the minus strand of JAAHFN010000013.1, from coordinate 21,159 downwards.
TTGGGCAACTACCATACTGTTGCTGGCTTCCCAATCGACCAGAGACGCCCATTCCTTTATGCCTACGGCTTCGCATAGGTTTTTGAAGTTTTCGGGGGAAATAGGCTTGCCGCTGACAAAGCGCTTCAGGGTCGATTCTGAAGTGTCTGCTTGTTGGTACCAGGCTGGCTCTCTCTTCGTCCAGCCCCTCTTATTTCTAGCTATATCCACTGTTTTGATGGCCTCTTTTGTAAGGCGTATAGAGATTTTTATTGACACTTTTAGCCTCCCTGTGTCTGGTCATTTTTCTACTAATGCCCTTAATATAGCATAGTCCTTAGAACCGGATTTAGTAATAACCCATAATTACGCTGCGATCGCTCACTCGGCAGCAAAATTAATCGGTGCCGTTCGCGGGTAAAAGTTTTTCCACCGAGTTGGCACGTCCCAATAGCCTCTCCGTAGGACGGGCGTCCCGCCTGTCCCTCCCCCGGGGATATGGACAGGCGAGACGCCCGTCCTACGATTATTTTGATAATTAACCGGATCTCCCGAATTTTCTAATTACCCCAAAATAATTCCCCGGCGAGGCGGAAGGCGCAAAGTCAGATTATTTTCTGCCCAAGACACCTCGCCCTCTCCGTACAATGTTTTGCTAGGTTGCGACTTTAGCGAAGAAACATTTACAGTCGTAACCGCAGATTCCTCGCCAACATTGAGGGCAACAATGATTTCTTCCCGTTCTTCCGGTTTTTCTCCCGTTTTTTTCCCTGGCAAAGTGCGGGCGAAAACATAAACCATTCCTTCCGTGCCCAGGACTTGGTAATCGCCAATGCGCAGAGACCGATACTGGCGACGCAGGGCAATTAACTGTTTGTGATAAGACAAAACCTCTCGATCCCACTCCTCTTCTGGGGGGAAAGAGCGGCGACAGTCTGGGTCGTCGCTACCGGGCAACCCGACTTCATCTCCATAAAAAATGTTGGGAGCGCCGACGCCAGTCATTAGGAGTAGAGTGGCCAAACGAACGCTGGCACGATCGTCGCTAGCGATGGTATATAAACGAGCGGTATCGTGACTGTCGAGCAGGTTGAACTGGGTAAGCTGAATTTCCCAAGGGTACAGATTGAGAAGATTTTCCATTTTATCGGCATATCCCGCAGCATCAAGGGCAGGATAGGGTTGGTATGTTTCGTGTACTACCAGTTCCCTTCGGACGCGATCGCCTGTAGTAAAAGCGATCGTCGGTACCGCAAACAAATAATTCATCACCGCGTCAAATTGGGTGCCATCCAAACATTCTCGGGCATCCTCCCAAACTTCGCCAACAATATAGGCTTCTGGATTAATGGCTTTGACTCGCTCTCGAAACTCCTGCCAAAATCCAGGAGCTTTAATCTCTAAAGGAACGTCTAGACGCCAGCCATCGATACCGACTTTAAGCCAGTATTCGGCAACCTGCATCAGGTATTCTCGTACTTCTGGGTTATCGTGATTAAACTCAGGGAGCGATCGGTTATCAGCCCAGCCTACATAATTAGCCGGTTTGCTGCCATCGTAGGCAGATAGAGGCCAGCCTTCAATCTTAAACCAATCCAGCCAGGGGGAATGAGGACCATTTTCTAGGATGTCGTTGAAAAAGTAAAAGCCCCGACTGGCATGGTTAAACACTCCATCCAAGACAATTTTAATATCCCGCTGCCTTGCCGCATCCAAAAGTGCCAGCAATGCTTCGTTTCCCCCGAGAAGCGGATCGACTTTATAGTAATCCTGGGTGTGATAGCGGTGGTTGCAGGCAGATTGAAAGATGGGAGTAAAGTAAATCGCGTTAATCCCCAAATCTTGCAAGTAATCTAATTTTTCGATAACGCCCCACAAATTACCTCCCTTATATCCTTGCAGAGTTGGCGGCGCGTCCCAAGCTTCCAGCTTCCCGGGCTGCCACTCGCCCTTAATCTCTCCTTTCTGCAACGGTGGCTGAGGGAGCCTCTGGCCTTTGGCGAAGCGGTCTGGAAAGATTTGGTAAAAGACTGCGTGCTTTACCCAGTCTGGGGTTTGAATCGATATCGGCATTATTGATTCCTCGCTCTTCTGGCACTAGGATACGGGAATTGGGAAGAGCGGAATTGGGAAGAGCGGAATGGGAGCAGAGTGAATAGTGAATAGTGAATAGCGCGTAGGGTGCGTTACGCGCTGAGCCGGTCGTTGGGTTTATCCTGAGCCGGTCGTTGGGCTTATCCTGAGCCCGGTCGTTGCGGTCCCAATTACCAATGCCCAATTTTATCCTGAGCCTGACGTAGGCGTAGCCCGCCCTCCGGGGCGTAGGGTCCCAATGCCCAACGCCCAATGCCCAATGCCCAATGCCCCTTTACGGTTTAAAATACTTGAGGCTGGTGGAGTCCCACCGAATTAGCTGGCTCTGGCAATTTTAGTGAATTAGGAGATTTAAAAGAAATGAGTGAAATGTATAGTGCGGCCTTTTTGTCCTCTGCCCCGATCCTGCTGGGTTTGGCTTTGGGCTTCCTGTTGCTGAAAATTCAAGGGGGCGAAGAGTAAATTTTAGGGTGTCGGGTGTCGGGTGTCGGGTGTGGGCAGAAGGAATTAGGGTGTAGGGTGTCGGGTGTCGGGAAGATGGGGAGGATGGGGAAGATAGGGGAGAAGAATCACCTCACCTCCTTTGTCCCGCAAGTTCCCGCAAATCCCCCTACACCCTAAACCCTACACCCCCTACACCCGGCGAAGCCTCCCCACACCCCCTGGCGTAGCCGCCCCTTCGGGGCTTGGCGGCCCCAAACCCCACACCCCTATTTAGGGCAAAACCTCTGGAGGAGCAATATCTCGCTTGATAGTGGAGCCCGGTTTGCGATCGCCTGTATTGCTTAGCTGGGAGTCTGGGGTCGGAGTGGAAATCGCTGGCTCTGGTTGAACGAGCGCTTCCGGTTGCGATCGCTCCGACAGCCAACCTACGGTTCCCACGGCACCAGCCACTAAGGTTGCATAGCCCAGATATAAATAAATTGGCGGGATAGATATCCCCAAGTTTGATATTGGCGATCGCGATTCTTCACGAGCCCAGGGAGGCAGAACTGACTTAATGGGCTCCAGGACGGGCAAAGAAGCAGCCATCCTGGCACCATCCAACCCCAAGACATCGCCAATGCGGCGAATAAATCCTCGAATATATATATCTTCCGGTAATCGATCGAGCCAGCCATTCTCCAAAGCCTCTAAGTGATAGCAAGGAACTAGAGTTTGCAGGTGGAGCTGATAAAGAGACAGGGAACGCTCTTGGCGTACCTCTTGGATTTCTCGACCTATTTCGCGCAGGACCCGAGCCCATGTTTTCTTCCTTCGGGCTTCTTCGCGAGCCTTAGCCTCGGCTAAAGAGAGTTTTTTGCCACCCTGGCGTTTGGAACCAAAGCCCCGCAAGCTATTATTTCCCGATTGGCTGGCTTTAGGGGCTGGGAAATTAATATTGGCGATCGCTTTTGTCGAGGACGACTGCTGGCCGGGAAGCTCCGACTCCGCTTCCGTCTCCTGGGAACCCGGGCAGACAGTCACCTTTTTCAGAGCCAGTTGGATAGCCGTTCTTGCTACGCTTTCGATTAAAACTTGGGCGCTTTCCGCTGCAGCTCCCATCTGGTGTTGCAATTGAGCCAAAACCTTGCGATAAACTGGAGTGTCATAAAGTTCGGCTTCAGTCTGGCTGGCCAGCATTCCCAATTCAGTTGAGGCAGTTGCCAGGATAGGGGTAGAACCATAGTTGAGGGACATAGTTTTTGCGCGAGAGCGTCCTTGAGTTAAGTCAAACCAATTAACCGATTCACCCCGATTGGCTTAACAAAAATGAAATGTACCCTCAGCATTTTCCAGGATAAACCCGGTAGATCTGGTAAAAAGCAGCATGGGACATGGGGCATTAGGCGGCAAAAGTCTCAAGGTAATAAGTCAAAAGTTAACAAAACTAATTAATTATCTAACCATTCAATTTAAGCTGGTCCCAATGTCTCCCAATCTCTCCCCATCATGGGGACCCAAATAAAAGGGGAGACAAGGCAGACAATTACCAGTTTCTAATTCTCAACTCAAAACTCTCAAGCTAAGAACTCTCAAGCTAAGAACTCTCCAATGCCCCATTCCCAATGCCCAAGAAAGCGATCGCTGCTCTGCTGCTCTGCTGCTCTGTGCCTGACCGCTGACTGCTGACCGCTGACCGCTATGAATTCCCAATTCCCAATTCCCAATATATATAATCATACTGTTCCCCTTAGAGCGGAGCATGCCTCGCCGTGAGTTATTGCCTAAATCCCAAATGCCTTAACCCGGGCGACCCCTTGCACGATCTCCATCGCGTATGTCGGCATTGCGGTTCGCCCTTAGTTATCGATGGCCGCTATCGCGCCCGAAGCCTTCTCGGGGAGGGGGGTTTTGGGAAAACTTTTGAAGTTGTCGATGACCGGGGGAAGTCAAAAGTCCTCAAAGTTCTCATCGACTCCAATCCCAAAGCAGTGGCTCTGTTCAAGCGAGAAGCCCAGGTGCTTGCCCAGTTGCATCATCCTGGAATTCCTCGGGTAGAGACAGATGGATATTTTTTGTTTTATCCGAGAAACTCTCGATCGCCATTGCACTGCCTGATTATGGAAAATATAGAGGGCTGGAATCTCGAAGACTGGATGAGTCATCGGGAAAATTGGCCTATTACCGAAGCGCAGGCAATTGACTGGTTAAAACAGCTCTCAGAGATTTTACATCAAGTCCACCAGCACAACTATTTTCACCGGGATATTAAACCGTCGAACATCATGCGCCGTCCTCGGGGTCAACTGGCCTTGATTGACTTTGGCACTGTCAGAGAGGTATCCCAGACTTACTTAGCTAAAGTAGGTGGGGGTCATCGGGTAACGGGGATTATTTCTCCAGGTTATACCCCGCCAGAGCAAATCAATGGCAAGGCCGTACCCCAATCGGATTTCTTTGCTTTGGGTCGTACTTTTGTTTATTTGTTGACCGGAAAGCATCCAAGTAATTTTCCCGAAGATAGTCGGACGGGACAGCTAAAGTGGCGATCGCCAGGGTTGCCTCTCTCCAATGAACTGGCAGACTTAATCGATTATATGATGTCGCCCTTTCCCGGCAACAGACCCCACAATACCCAGGCCATATACCACCGCCTCAAAGAAATAGAATCCGCCGTACTATACCCGAGAGCCCAAATACCCTTGCTTCTGGCAGGGGGCAGTATGGCGAATTCGACAAACTATCCAATACCTTTGCCGCCAACAGGAGCGCCGCCAACACCTTCGCCCCCAACACCTTTTTCGCCAACACCTTTACCACCAACAGGAGCGCCCCTAGCACCTTTGCCCCCAACAGCAGGGTCGCCTTCACAACTGGCTCCGAGGTTGCACAGAGGCTACAAAAGTCGGCGCTCGGGCAGGTTGACTGCGCGCTCGAAATCAAAAAAAATAATCATAATTCGCAACTTGCTCGCCTCAGCTTTTATTTTACTCATTCCGGTTAGTGCAGCTTTAATCTACGGAAAACCAGACTTGGGTTTTTCGCAGCTTATTTCCTCAAACTCCAGCAAAGCAGCAGAGGCGGAACCCGAGCAAAAAAGCTCCGAGCGATTGCTACTGCCTGCTGAATATTCGTCTTTTAAAAAAATTGCTCTTAACCAAACCATATCCGGTCATACATGGGGGGTAACTTCTGTGGCGATTAGCCCGGACGGTCAGTTTTTGGTTAGCGGCAGTTTCGATAAAACCGTCAAAGTTTGGGAGCTGCCCTCGGGAGCGTTGCTGCATAACCTAGACGACCATTCCCAGGGGGTCGAGTCTGTGACCATTAGCCCCAACGGGCAAAATCTGGCTAGCGGCAGCGGAATCGGTCAAATTAGGCTTTGGCAGCTTTCCACCGGCAATCTGTTATATGCCCTAGACGGTCATTCTTCTTCAGTTTTGGCCCTTGCCTACAGTCCTGATGGGCGAACTCTAGCTAGCAGCAGCGAAGATGGGACGATAAAGCTGTGGAACTTAGAGACCGGGGAGTTACAGCACGACCTCTCGGGGCATAGCGATCGCGTCTGGTCTGTAGTTTTTAATCCGCGATCGCCCCTATTGGCCAGCAGCAGTTATGACGGCACGATTAAGCTCTGGAACACTAAAACCGGCAAGCTGCTCCATACTTTGCAGAGTAATTCTCGGCGAGTTTCCTCTGTGGCTATTAGCCCAAACGGTAAAATCCTGGCTAGCGGCAGCTCCAACGGTACGATTGAACTTTGGCAACTTTCTACTGGCAAAGTCTTGCGCACCCTACACCGTCACTATTCTGCAGTTCAATCGATCGCTTTTAGTCCCGATGGATTGATTTTGGCAAGCAGCGGTGGCAGTCTCGATCCAACGATTAAGCTTTGGGATCTCGATACTGGGGAATTGCTCAGCGTTTTACACGGTCACTCGGATACCGTTCACTCCCTGAGCATTAGCTCCGATGGCAAAGTTCTCGCCAGCGGCAGCGAAGATAATACCATTAAGGTTTGGCAAGTACCTTGATAGTTCGATCGCCCCGGAGTTTTGAGTTCGATCGCCCCGGAGTTTTGAGTTTTGAGTTTTGAGTTTTGAGTTTTGAGTTCGATCGCCCCGGAGTTTTGAGTTTTCAATTAATGAATAAGAATATTTTTGCTTCTATCCTGGTAAGCATTTTGCTAGGACTGTTTTCCCTGGGTCTCGGGGGTTGCGCTCGGGAAGCGATTGAATTTCCCGGTGCGGAGGTTCCTGGGCCGGATGCTGCCATGTTTGTGCCGAAACAAGCACCGATAATGGTCTCCTTGCTGGCGAATCCAGATAAGCTGGAAGATTTTTTGGAGCAGACGACGGGTTCCGAGCGAGGCAAGCTGCGGCGGGAATTTAAGGAAATTAAAAAAGGCTTGTTGGCCGATACCGGCCTGGATTATAAGCATGACATCCAAGCCTGGCTCGGAGATGAAATCACTTTTGCGGTGACGAGTTTAGATATAGATCGCGATCGCTCTAATGGGGAGCAACCGGGATATTTAGTAGCGATCGCCACTGAGTCCCCGGAACTAAGCCGAGAATTCCTAGAGCATCTCTGGGAAAACAAACCTTTAACTGGAGACCAATTACAGTTAGAGAACTACGCAGGGGTGCAGCTCGTCTATGCCCGGACGGGGCCAGGGGCAGGAGAACTCAGCCCTTTAGCAGACAATTGGGCTTCTGCCTTGGTGGGGGATAGCTTTGTCCTGTTTGCCAATCATCCCAAAGTGCTGCGCGATGCTATTAATAACGTGCAAGCCCCGAATCTGAATTTGAATAATAACGAGACTTATGCCAGCGCGATCGCGGAACTAAAAACAAATCTTGGCCTGACTTTTGTCAATTTGCCCCAATTTAATTCCTGGCTGAACAAGAGAAAAGACGGCTCGCACGGGAAAAGCAACCCTTCGCTATTCCCAGTAACCATTGGTCTGGGGATTGCGCCGGTTGCGCCCCAAGGGCTGGTGGCTCAAACAGTTTGGCAAGGCGCTGGCATCGAGGGCATTCCTTCCCTAAAGTCGCCGGTCAAAGCATTGCAATATCTGCCAGAGTCGGTTTCGGCATTTGCAGCCGGCGCAGATTTGAAAGATTTATGGGCGAATTTCTCAGATAGTTTGTCTGAAGAAAATGTAATTGGAGGATTGCTCGGGCAAAAACTGGCAAATCTCGATTCCCGCTGGGGAATTAATTTGCCAGAAGATATCTTTAGTTGGGCGCAAGGAGAATATGCCTTGGGCTGGCTCTCCGACTCCGATTGGATTTTTGTAGCTGGTTCGACAGGGGAAAGCGATGAGGTAGGCAAAAAACTAGATGCGATCGCCACAGAGCGGGGTTTGAGCGCTGGCGAGATTGCCCTCGGCGATCTATCTCTCTATGCTTGGACTAAGCTAATAACTTCTCCGAGCAACGCATCGGGAGAGACTGTTTTAAAACCAAGAGTTGAAGGAGTGCGCGGCTCCGTAGGAGAATACGAGATTTTTGCCAGTTCTGTTGCGGCGATGGAAAAGGCGATTGCTGCTCCAGAAGCTGGCTCGGTTCTTGCCAACGAAGAATTCCAACAGGCGATCGCTTCCTTAAAATCCCCCAATTACGGTCATCTCTATCTGGACTGGAAGCAAGTTCGCAGGAGTTTAGAGCGTCAGTTCCCCTTCCTGCAACTGGTGGAACTAGCAGCGCAACCTATTTTCGAGCATCTGCGCTCTTTGACCTTGAGTAGTTTCGGTCTCGAAGATGGCTACAATCGCGCCGATATTTTTATCCGCCTGAAAACTTAATGATATAGCAGTCAGCGGTCAGCGGTCAGCAGTCAGCTTATGCGCTTCGCGCAGCCTGCGCCTGGAATCGCCCGTCCTACTGCTTTGGCAAACCTAAAATTGTGTGTAACTGTAGGTTGGGCCCGCCATCAACGAAACAAGGGCGCAAAGATTGGTATAGTTGGGTTTCGTTGATGGCGGGCCCAACCTACAATTTTAAGGCAGACAGTCCACTACGCAGAACTTGACTTTTTTTGGGGCATTCAACCCGACATGATATAACTGAGGTCTTTCGTAGGACAGGCGTCCCGCCTGTCCCTCCCGCTTAGTAGGACAGGCGGGACGCCTGTCCTACGGTAGGTAACGTAGGTAAAAATTTTTTTCTTGGATATTTAACCGGATTTAATATTACTGGTTTGTCCTAGATATAGCGGTTCTCAAATTGATGTGAGTTTTTTGAGGCGAAGCATCCCATTACAGGGGTTGCCATTCAGAGCTAAGAGATAGTCAAGGGGGATGCTGTCGCCCCTACGTTTATAACATTATACTTATTTGAGAAACGCTATAGAAGATAGCCTTTTTAGTTTGATTTCCATTTGCAAAACGGTGGAATGATGTCTGTTTCCGAATGGAGGTTTAAATAAAATTCTATAAAATCATCATTCGGCAAGATTCCTCCGGGATCTATAGAGAGACCTTCTTTAATACCATTGACCAGGTATATATCAGTCTTTCGCTTTTGTCTATCTTGGCGATCGCGCAAGTATTCGCAATCAAAAAAACTTTTGACTAAATTAAAGGTTGAGTTTGATAGCTGGATTTTGCCGGGAAGTCCAGCCGACTTAATGCGGGAAGCGTTATTCACCGTTTCGCCCCAGAGATCGTAAGTCAAATTCTTCTTGCCAATTACCCCGCCGATTAACGAGCCGGAGTCAATGCCGATGCGAATGTCCCAGTAAGGAATATTGTTTTTGAGCTTGTGGGCTTTGCGCAGGTACATGAATATCTGCATTTCCATTCCGGCCAGCACCGCATCAATGGCATGGGTGGGATTAAAAACAGGGACTCCTGCAACGCACATATAACTGTCGCCGATGGTATTTACTTTCTCCAAGTTGTATTTTTCAGCTATTCTATCGAAATAACTGAAACAATAATTTAGTTCGCTTACCAGTTGTTCGGGGGTAAAATTTTTGGTTGATTTTGTGAAATGCTTAAAATCGGTAAATACAACTGTTGCGGATTCGTAATATCCCGGCTTTACTTCTCCTGTTTTTTGGAACTCTGCTACTGCCTTTTCCGGCATAATAGTCAGAAGAAGTTCTTCTGACTGCTGTTTTTCCCTTTCTAGCTGGGTATTGAGTTGTTTCAACTCTGCCAATGTTCCAGTGTGGCGGATAGCAGATGACAATTGCCAACCCAGTAAGGAGCAGATGTGGAGATCCTCTGGGGCGTAAGCAGACTCTTGGCTAGTGGCAAAGTTGACAGTGCCGATCGCCCCCTCAGAATTTTCTATGGGAATTACTATGGCGCAAGGGTAAAAGCCCAGTTTTGCCCCAGACTCTTCCGATAGCAAAGGCTGGCCCGATTTCAGGGCGCGACCAATAATACCCGTGGCGATCGCCGCTTCATCTAATTCTAACTTAGGACCAAATAGCGTCACCAACCGACCAGAATCCTTGCGTTCCGCATATACGCTCATATGCTCGAACGCATATACGCTCATATGCTCGAAGTAGAGCAAGGATTTAGCTAACTGGTCCACAACTTGGAAAATTTCATCAAGGTCTTGGCAACGGTCAATCGCCTGCCCTATTTCTTTGAGCGCTTCGACTCTAGCGAGTAGATGCTTTATTCTTTGCAGGAGTTGCTCCCGACTGCCGAGATCCAGGCTCCTGCCCTGAATTGGAATTGAGGTTAGATTGGAATTCATAGGCGGTAGGGGTTTTGGGCGATCGCGCGGGTCTTCGCTCGGGACAATAGCGGTCAATTTGGCTGTTGTTGCCTTCAGTTATAACACGCTTGCCGATCTGCTTGTCTAGAATTCATCAGCTCTTGTTGGCAAGGCTTCTAGCTCGTGGTAGCGATCGGTACCCGGGCTCGGGTTTGACTGAGAATAAAAAAATTCTCGATAGGGGGTTGTCAATCTACCCGAGCATTTGCTATAGTATTCATTAAGTTCAGGAGTTTACGCAAACTCTGCGATCTAACCCTAGATATAGCGTAGGTTGTGCAATTAGCACCATATTATAAGCATCTATGGGTAATTCCTGAAGTTGCTGGTGTAACTCAGTTGGTAGAGTAACTGATTTGTAATCAGTCAGTCGCAGGTTCAAATCCTGTCACCAGCTTTAAAATTATAGAACTTACCCATTTACTCTATATCTAGGGTGGGTCGCAGAATCTGAGAAACGGGCATCTGCCCATTTTCGTACCACCAGCGCAACCAATTTCCAGTGCGGTTTTGTTTTGTGCCCTGCCAGACTCCCAGAAATAATTCCATTCCAGCAATCCAGTAGCGATTATTCTCGTCTGGCTCTCGTTGGCGATATGTGTGATTCTAGCTCCTGGACTTCTAGCCGTCCTTTGCGGGGACTTGGAAAATTTGCTCGCAATAATCCGGTTCCCTCGGCAAGACAGACGGGACGTAAAACCAATTCGGCGCTTTTTTCGCTTTCCCTGGCCGCGAGCGGAGGGATTGCCTATAACAATTTTTACACTAACGATTTAAACGCGCTAGATGAAAATTGCTATTTTAGTTGTCTTCAGCAATATCCGCGCCCAAATAGCAGCCGCCCTTGCTGAGGAGGAATATGAATTAGTCTGGCTTGGCCGAGATGATACAAGCGCTTTCTCCCAGGCAGCAGAAACTATGTCTGAAAGCCATGCTGCTGAGAGCGACCTCTGCATAGCAGACCAAGTTACGATCGCCAAATACCAAGGTGCTATCCCATATTGCCCTTTACTCCTAGTTCGGGGCTTAGCAGAAAATGAGGATTTAAACGATAGCTCAAACGATAGCTTGTCTATTAAAGATATTATCTATGCTCCCATCCGACCGGAAGAACTGCGCTGGCGAGTTAAGCAAATTTACGATCGCTTCTGTAGAAAAAAATCCAAGCCAGCTCTCAGTTTTGATGCTATAGAACAAATCCAAAAGCCCGCTATATTTTTGCTAGATGGGGAGGGGTCTATCGTAGCTTGGAGCAGAGGCGCACAACGTATTTTTGGCTATAGCCAAGACAGTATTATAGGCAAGAATTTTTCTATTCTTTATTTGGAAAAAGATATTGAGGAAAGAAAACCACAACAAGAGCTGCTGCTAGCGGCTGCGGCAGGCCAATGTCAAGATGAGGGCTGGCGGCAGCGACGCTCGGGATCTCGCTTCTGGGCTGGGATGACTCTCGCTGCTTCCAAAGGACTCTCGCCTCCGGGTTTTATCTGCACTGTCTCCGACTTGACTTCCAGAATCGAAATAGAAGAAGAACTTTGCGATGCCAACCGCGCTCTAAAAACTATTTTGGCTTGCGATCGCGCGATCGCCCGCGCTGACAATGAAGAAAAGCTGCTCCAAGATATTTGTCGCATTATCGTGGAAACCGGCAAGTATCCTTTCGCTCTGGTATCTTTATCTTCTTCGTCGGGAACTTTATTTAGAGCAGCAGCAAGTGAAGGGGCTGGCAGCTCCGCAGTCCCCTCTGAGATGCCAGACTTTCGAGAGGAAATAACTGCGATCGCTCTGCCCCTGTGCAATCGAAAACTACAAGCAAAGGCGCTTTTGGGCAAGAGCAATGCTCCCGCTAACTATTGTTTTGGCTCTTTGGTTATCTACACCTCTAAGGCAAGCGCCCGTCAACAAATGCCTTTGCTCCTAGAATTAGCGGACGATCTCGCCCACGGGCTCTTGGCTCTTCAGGCTCGCTCGGAACGGGAACTTATAGAAGCTCAGCTCAAGCAATATCGCGATCGCCTAGAAGATAAAATAAAAATCCGCACCCGAGAAAAAACAGAATTAATCCAATCCCTGCGCCTAGAAATTTCTCGCCGCGAAAGCGCAGAACTTTCACTAAAGGAAACTTCGGCCAACTTGCGCGCTCTTATTAATGCCATGCCCGATATGGTTTGCCTAAAGGACAGTCGGGGAATTTGGCTAGATTGCAACAACGCCATGTTAGAAATGTTTGAGCTACAAGGGCAGGTCGTAGTTGGCAAAACAGATATAGAACTGCTATCGCTATCTAATGCTAGCTGCCGACAAGCCCTGTTTCACGCCCATATTACCGACCGAGAAGCAATTGAGAAACGAACCCCGATCGGTGCAGAGGAAGTTCTACCGGCACCAGATGGCTCGCTTCATACTTTTGATACTACCAAAGTTCCCCTGTTCTACCCCGATGGCTCTCCCAAAGGTTTAGTATTTATTGGCCGAGATATTAGCGATCGCAAGCTAGCCGAAGCTGCCTTAGAGAGCCTGCGCCATCAAAACGAGTTAATCCTCAACTCCGCTGGCGAAGGAATCTGCGGACTCGATCGCCAAGGAAAGATAACTTTCGTCAACCCCGCCGCCGCCAAAATGCTCTCTTGCCCTATGGCCGACCTCCTCGGAATTTCCTTTAGCTCAATTCTCTCAGAACGGGCACCGGACGGGGGACAAGGGGACTGGGGGACCGGGGGACCGGGGGACAAGGGAGACTTGGGAGACAAGAGAGACAAAGGAGACTTGGGAGACTTGGGGACAAGGAGACTTGGAGACAAGGAGACTTGGGGACTTGGGGACTTGGGGACAAGGAGACTTGGGGACAAGAGGCTTTCCCCGGGTCTCCCAGTCCCCCGCTCCCCGGGTCTCCCAGTCCCCCAGTCCCCCTTGCCCCCTGCCCCCTTCCCCCCTGCCTCTTCCAAGTCCCCCTTAAGCCTCGCTCTTAAGGAAGGTAGGTCTGCTAGTGCCAAAGCAACTTTTTGTCTGGAATCTGGCTGTTTTCCGGCGGAATATATAGTTGCTCCAATCCGAGAGAATAGCGAAATTGTCGGGGCGGTTGTTACTTTTTGCGACATTACCGATCGCCTTGCAGTGGAGCGAATGAAGGATGAATTTATCTCGGTGGTTAGCCACGAACTGCGCACTCCTCTAACTTCCATGCGCGGAGCCCTGGGGTTGCTGGCTAGCGGTTTGCTACAAGCTCGCCCGGACAAGGCAGAACGAATGCTCGCGATCGCCATTCAAAATACCGATCGCCTAACTCGCTTGATTAACGATATTCTCGACTTAGAGCGCTTTAGAGATAACACTCCTTGGGAAAAATTAAATTTTCCCGCGCAAGATCTAATGATGCAAGCAACCGATGCTATGCGGAGTATGGCAGACAAAGCCGGGGTGACTCTCCATACCGAGCCGGTTGCAGCTATCTTATATGTTTGCGGCGATCGCATCCTCCAAACCCTAACCAATCTGCTCAGCAATGCCATTAAATTCTCTCCCCCAGGGACAACTGTCTGCATGAGCGGAAATATAGAAAATAACTCAAATGGTTCGCCGCTGATGACTATTTGCGTAAGCGATCGGGGACGGGGCATCCCCCCAGACAAACTAGAAACTATTTTTGGCCGCTTCCAACAAGTCGATGCCTCCGACTCACGCAAAAAAGGCGGTACTGGCCTGGGTCTCGCTATTTGCCGCAGTATTGTAGAACGCCACGGCGGTCGCATCTGGGCAGAATCCGAACTCGGTGTAGGCTCTTCTTTCTACTTAACCTTGCCAATGGGACAATTACAGCAGTAATATCAAGTCCGGTTAAATACCTACAAAAAAATTCGAATCTCTTGTAGGACGGGCGTCCCGCCTGGGAGCTTGAGCTGGTACGGACAGGCGGGACGCCCGTCCTACGCAGGACTTGACTTTTTTTAGGGCGATTAAACGGATTTGATATAAGCGATCGGCTTTCAGCCTTAGTGTAGGGTGTGGCTTTCAAGGGTATGTTTTTTATATTTGACGTCTGTGTTGGCAGATATAGCCGTTCTCAAATTGATGTGAGCTTGCTTGGGGCGAAGCATCCCAGTATGAAAGTTTCAGTTTATAGCAGAGATTATATCGGGGATGCTATCGCCCCTACGATTCTCAACTACACTTATTTGAGAATCGCTATAGACCCTCGCAATAACCTGTAGGGGCGACAGCATTCCCTAGATAACCTGGGTTATAACAGAAATGTATTATATTGGAATGCTTCGCCCCAGAAAGCCCGAGAACCCACCGACAACATCAAAAAAGAAATTACAAAAAACATACCCCGAGGGAAGGTGGGTTGTGGGACCCTTCAGCCTTCAGTGCGGAATATAATTTCATATCCGATTAATTATTCTCCACCATTTTTTTCCAGAGCATGAGTTCGTCGCGAATAGCAATCAGCATCATGGGCGGGGCGACCAGAAACTCCTGCGGACTCTCCTCGATCAAACTATTGTAATTATCAATTGCTCTTTCTAGTTTGTCCACATTAACTTGCCAGCCCGCCTCGGAAGCATAAACCAAAATTCCTTGGAGGCTCGATGCTAAATTTTCCGCATCGGTTCCACCTCCTAGGGCTGCCAAAATTTCTTTTTTTTCGCTTCCCTCCAGGAGTTGGTTTCTAACAATCTGACTATCTACAGAAAAACCAGTCTCTCCAGCAAAGTTGCCCTTACTAGAACCACCCGATCCTAAAGAGTCTGGCGACTCTGGCGAATCTGACCCTACGGAGCAGATATCGGATTCTGTTGCAGGCGGCAAAAGCTCTGCTATATTTGGTCCTGTCGCATCGGATATATTTCCACTCTGAGCCAAAAGAGGTTTGGGAGCTAGCAACAATATTGCCAATCCGGCGAAAGCAGGAGCGAGGCAATCCAGTAGCAAAGTGTTTATTTTCATATTTGTATACAATCCAGATCGAATAATTGTCAATGGATAGTTAGGCATAGTTCGCGATACTAGCTAGAGCCAGAAACCCGATGCCCGTCAATGTCACCGGGTTTCTCGTATCTCAGAAACGATTTAGGAATTGCTATATCGCTCCTTCTCCAAAAAATCAAATATTGCCATCCCCTTCTACCAGTTTTTTCCAGAGCATGAGTTCGTCCCGAATAGCAATCAGCATAATAGGCGGTACTGCCAGAAACTCCGGCGGACTCTCCTGAATAAAGGTGTTGTAATTCTCAATTGCTATTTCCAGTTTGTCCAAATCCACTTGCCAGCCGGCCTCGGAAGCATTAACCAAAATTCCTTTAAGACTAGATGCTAAATTTTCCGCACCCGTTCCGCCTCCGAGAGCCTCTAAAATTTCCTTTTTCCCGCTCCCTTTTTCGATCTGGTTGCGCACGAGCTGACTGTAGGCAGAGAAAATAGCCGGCGTTGCTTGCGGACCAGGTAGTCCTGGGTTTGGACCCGGCCCACCAGGGCGAGGGGCAAAATTGTTTGGTCCTGCTGCTGGTGCTAGTGTTGGCGGCAGCAGTGCCGGCGGATCCTGAGTAGAAATATTTTGCTGCTGAGTCTGCTGAGTCTGCTGAGTCTGCTGAGTCTGCTGAGTCTGCTGAGTCTGCTGAGTCTGCTGAGTCTGTTGAGTCTGAGTCTGCTGAACTGGCGGAGCCTGGGGCTGCGGCTGCTGAACTGGCGGAGCCGGCTGAGCTGGCTGAACTGGCGGAGCCGGCTGAGCTGGCTGAGCTGGCAGGGCGAACCCAGGTGGCAGGGCGAACGCAGCTGGCTGAGCCTGGGGCGGCGGATTGTTCCGATTCCCCTGATTCTGGCCGTTTTGCGGCGGTGGTTGACCCCCCCCATTCTGGCCGCCGTTCTGACCGTTTGGCGGTGCTGGCTGATTATTAGCTGGTGCTGCCTGCGCTGGCTGATTATTATTGGCTGGTGCTGCCTGCGCCGGCTGATTATTCTGGGGTGCCGGCTGATTATTCTGGGGTGCCGTTTGTGGCTGCTCCATAGGCGCTTCCATCCCTGCTGGGTCTGGAGCTGGCATCTCTGTCGCAGTATTAGTTGGCGTCTGTTCGGTTCCAGTAGTATTTGTTGTAGCTGCTTCCGTTTGACCAAAATTGGCCGGCAGGGTCATAAGATTGGTGGCAGGACTCGTTGTCACCGCAGTTGGATTTGGCCCGGTCGCATCTGACATATTGCCGGTCTGAGCTTTGGCGTTCGAGGTTCCCAACTGGGTCGCCACAAGAGACACTAAAATAAGATTTGGAAGTAATAGCCAGGGTCGTTTTACAATCATGGTTTTTTTGTCCGAGCGAAGGAGTCAGCTTTTAGCTTTCAGCGGTCAGCTTATGCGCTATGCGCAGGCTGCGCCAACAGCACGAATATTGCCGTTTCTAGCTTTGGCGAGCATCGGATTGTCCTAACTTTAATCGGTAGCGCTATATAGCGGTTCTCAAATTGATGTGATGTCTGGGGCGAAGCATCCCAGTACCGGAATCCTCGCTCAAAGCTAAGAGATAGTCTCGGGGATGCTGTCGCCCCTACGTTGTCCACGTTGTCGTTCATTACACTTATTTGAGAAACGCTATATAAGCAAAAGAGCTGAGAGCCAAAAGCTGAGAGCCAAAAGCTGAGAGCTAAAAGCTGAATGCTGAAAGCTGAATGCTGAAAGCTGAATGCTGAAAGCTGAATGCTAAAAACTATAACCAACGCCTAAGATGAACCGGGCGCCATCTCCCGCGTTGCCAGTGATATCGGCTACTGATGGCGTAATAAAAAAAGGCGTGTTGTTTAGAGGAACTATAGAAGCACCCAAGGTTAAGTCTTGGCCAGTCCAGTCTGCGATCGCCGTCACTGGTTTGGCCACGCGCAAGCCGACGCTACCAAACAAATTCACCGAACTGACTCCATCATTAATATCATCTTCCGATCTAAAGCGGCCGCCTCCGACACCCAGAGATACAGTCAAGGTGCTGAAGGGAGACTGGGGGTCGTCTCGCAACCTAAACACTTTAGTTGCTACCCCATAACCGCTGGTTCCCGCATCGGTGAATCCCCAAACTACAGCATTCTCTACCCCAACTGCTGCATAAAAATCTTCGGCAACTCGGCGATGTACTTTGAAGCCGATGCCGCCACGGCTTGCGGGTTCGTCCTTGAGGTCTAAAACCGTAACGTTGACGGTAACGCCCAGTTTTTCCGAGCTTCCGAGACCGAAGCCCATGCCGATCGCTCCATCGGCTTCGTCGGTAAATCTAGTTCTGGCCTGAAACCCAGAAGCCGCGAAAATATTTCCCCAGCTCGCCCCAAATGCCGTGGGAGAACTGGCGCTGGATGCCGGTGCAATATCTACCGCCTCCCTCTGCTGTTCTATTTTCTCCCGGTCTAGGGGCTCTATTAATAATTCAAGTCGCCTATTGTCAGTTTGTCCCGGAACCGCCTGGGTCTCTTTCACCTCTATTTCCTTGGCTCCTATTTCCTCGACCTGAACTAACAAGTAAATAGAAGTTAATATAAAAAATATAGAAGCTTTTACCACTCGGAAAAATCTAGCCAATTAGAGCCCCCCTCTGTTAGTTATTCGCTTGCCTAATATTGTCAATCAATTCCCGGGCTTGCTCGAATTCGGAATTAATTTCCAGGGCTCCTTCAAAAGCTTCGATCGCTTCGTCGTATTTTTTCCAATAAGTTAGCACTATTCCTTTCCCATACAAAGCCCTATAGAATCGAGCGTCATAATCCAGAGCATTGTCAAACCCTTCTATTGCTTTCGGCAAATTTAAAAATCTCAGCATCCTATTGGCCTGATTGGTCAAAGACTCTGGAGTTTCATTTCCAGAATAATCTGCCGGCAAGAACTCTCCATTTCTCAACATCTCCAGCGCCACCCTTCTTATGTCTTCTTCGGGAACCTCAGAAGCTGCCGACCGTTCCACCTTAAGGGACGGCACCATAGAAGCGGACGGATGCTTGAGAAATTTTTTAATCGGCATTCCGAAACTATAGCCCAAAAAGATTTCTTGCGGTTGCACTATGGAAACTCCATCTACTTCCGCAGTCTCGACCTCATGGGTGTATGCCTCGGCAATACCGTGAATGCCAATTAGGCGACCGCCCGAGTCTAATACTGGCCCGCCACTCATGCCTTTGCGAGTCATGTTGGTGTAAACCAGCTCGTAGCCTTTGGAGGAAAAGTCCCGCCTTAGAAACAAAGGGGCTATTTCCTTTTGCATTAGGGTTCCTTTTTGGAAGCTTGCCTCGCGCTCGGGAACTGTGGCCGTGGATATTGGCCAGCCATAGACAAAAACAAATTGTTCTTGGCTTGCCGCGTTATAATCGGCCAAGGTTGCTACTTGATAATCGCGATCGCTCTGGAAAGAGACCACCGCCAAATCGACTCCAGGGAACAGAGTCACGCGATCGGGATACTCTTCTGTTTTTATTCTGTACTTCTCCCCAGAAGGAGTAAAAATGTCATACTCCGAATGCCGCCGCACGACATGCTTGGCGGTCAAGACATAATAAGTATTGCCATTTTTGCCAACGATCGCACCGGACCCGGGCTTGACTCCTTGGATTAAGACAGTAATATTTTTAGCCGTATCAATGGGGAGCGCGCTTGAGGACGGACTAAGCGTTCTTTCCAGGGAACCAGGAAACCCACCCCCCGACCCCTCTCCTGGGAGTGAGGCTACAGAGGTGGGTTTCCCAGACGGCAGGGAGGCTGAGGGCATGGGTTTCAAAACCACCCCAGCTAGCACCGCTACCGCTGCCGCTTTTAGGATATAAGCAAAATTCATAAGTCTATTTTACTTAGTTATTTTTTTCCTCCTATTCTTAATTAACCATTAACGGTTAACATTTAAGGGAAATATTTGCAAAAAACTGGCTATAGGAATCCCCCAACTATACATACGCATTTTTTCTCGCAGAGCCGGGTCGGGAGTCTCGCCATCTTTATATATATAAGGAGCGCCAAAAAGGGGAACGTGCATCCCATTGACCGCTACCACTTCGCCGCGATCGTTTATCAGGGGTCCGCCGCTCATCCCTTTTTCTATATTATTGGTGTATGCCACTTGATAGCCGCCCACTAAGGGTTTGGCAATCTTAAGAGCAATTTTACCGCCTACAAATTTGAACTCTGCAGATTCATTGTCGGTCTCCGGCAAAGTAAAGCCAGTAGCAAAGACGGCATCTCCTTCTTGCAAGTCTGACGAGTTGCCTACGATCGCTACTTCGTAGGGAGTCTCCGAGGAAAACTCTAGTAGTCCCAAGTCATGGCCGTCTAAGTCTGTCTCGGTATATGGGGCTGCCTCATGTATGCGATCGTCAGATGTCTGGATGCGATACTCGTCGCCAACTGCCAAAACATGCTGGTTTGTCAGCACCGTATAGACCTTGTCCCGGCGCATAACAATAATTCCCGAACCCCAAGTCCCCCCCACCAGCACTTTGACTGTTATCGACTTGCTTTCCTCGGCCAGCTCGTAAGCAGCATCTGAAGCGGCAGCATCTTCTGGAGCCAGGAGCGACGCGGAATCGGGGGTTTCTAGGTTCGGGGATAGCTGGTTGCTGTTTTGGGACTTGATTTCTTGTGTCTTTACTCCTGCTAGGAACGCTACCAATATCCCCACAGCACAGGCAGAAAAGATGGCGGGACGCATTTTCATATCGCCTTCTTGAGAGAAATGGCATCCTAGTTGGCAGTTTCCGACTGTGTCTCTTCTACAGAGGAAAGCACGCCGCCTAGATCTATATAGTATGGTTCGTCCGTTTGAAATGTGGGGTTGGCCACAGCTCCTGCGGAAGCTGCCAGGGTAATATCTAGCATTTCGCTCAGCGCTCTATCTGGGTCCACACTTGGATGGAGGGTAAACAAAATTCCTTGGTGCGGTAGGTTGCTATCGCACGGACCGTATTTGTTTTGGGACAAGCAGATAACATTGGAGCCATTCACCCGCGACGCTACCAGATAGTTGACTCCACCCAAGCGGTGGAACTGCCGCAGTCTGCCGGATACTGCTTGACAGCGATCCAAGGGGGAAAAATTGCCCAATCCATTTACCCAGCGAATTATGGGAATTGGTTCTCTAGAGCCGATCAGCAGAGCCGTTGTCGGATACTCGTTCATCATCGTGCAAAAGAAGTTCGTGTTTCCGGCCCGTGCGGGAAGCGCCCCAGCCAAAGTTCCAAAAGCAGTTAGTGCTAATCCCGTCAGTACCTGGCCTAATTTTTTGTAGCTTTTCATCGTTTTGTCCTTTTTTTTTACCTTTGTTTCTATCCTAAGCTCGCTGCCAAGCTATCGTCAAGGTTTGTGTATTAAGACTCACAACTGGCTATTGATTACACATTTGCGTATTTAGCCAAGAGTTTTGATTTGGCATTCAGCCCCGGTATCGAGAACGCGACCCGGGGCGTAGGGGCGACAGCATTCCCGAGACAGCTTGTGCTATTAGAGAAAAAATTATTGTTGGAATGCTTCGCCCTAGAAATCCATGCACCCCACCGATTGCGCTCATTTAGGAAATTATAAAAAACATACCCTTGAAAGCTAAGAAATGGGGGACCAATAGCCGGGCCTAGAGAAGCCCTTAGGCCCGGCTACTGAAACAAAGGCAGGCTCGGATAAAAAAGAGTCTTTACCGGGCTCTATAGCGGTTCTCAAATTGATGTAAGGTTTCTGGGGCGAAGCATCCCACTAGGGAAATTACTTTTATACAGCAAAGATGGTCAAGGGACATGCTGTCGCCCCTACGTTTCTAAGACCCTATCGTTTATTACACTTATTTGAGAAACGCTAAGTAGTTAAGCAAAATTAATTGTATATTCTCCTTGCCCAAAGTTTATAAGAATATTTTCTACGGCCTCTTCCAAATGAGAGAAACTTTCATAAGCGTCTATTCCCAACCATTTATATTTAATG
>JAAHFN010000129.1 GCA_010672965.1 Oscillatoria sp. SIO1A7 | reverse complement strand
CCTCCAGTTTATAACTGGAGGTACGGAATACCAAACGCTAACAGATTGCCTTCATATATAAACCTAAAAAAAGGGTTAAAGATCTTAGAAATACCTATATCAACACTGCAATTGACTGGCTTTAATTTCCCGATTGGAGGAGGTGCATATTTTCGCATTTATCCGTATTTTTTTATTAAGAAATGTATAAAGTATCTTGAGGATAAACAAGAAAAATATAATATGTATATTCACCCTTGGGAATTAGATCCAGATCACCCCAAAATTAATCTACCATTTAGAGTCTCAAGTACACATTATTTTAATTTGAGTTCTACTGAAGTAAAATTAAAATCATTGGTAGAAAATTTTAAATTTTCTACCTATAAAGAAGTCTATTGCAACCTTATAAAATCAATGTCAGTTTCGGATTGACAATTGTATCTATTCGTTTATTGTCAACAATTTAGGGTTATTATTACCCAAATAATCCCGGTATCTTCCGTCCAGGATAAGCTATAAGTAAGGTCAACAACAGAAAAATATTGTTGCTTATGGATCTCAACCCAAATGCAGTTGGAAAAAAATAAGATTGCCGCGATCGGTTTAGGTTACGTTGGGCTTCCGCTTGCCTTGGCATTGGCGGATAAGTTCCCCCATACTGTTGGATTTGACATCAATCCCGAACGAATTCGCGAACTGAAAACAGGACAAGATCGCACCCAAGAAGTCACCTCTGAAGAATTACAACAAACCTCTTTGCACTTGACAGCCAATTTAAACGACTTATCTGCCACTAACTTCTTTATTGTTGCTGTTCCTACTCCCATCGATCGGAACCGTCGCCCCGATCTAAACCCGCTGCTTAAAGCATCTGAGTTAGTGGCTAAAGTCATGCATAAAGGTTCAGTGGTGGTCTATGAATCTACAGTTTACCCAGGCATAACAGAAGAAATTTGTGGTCCTTTTTTAGCCCAAGTCTCTGGCCTAAAACAAGGAATCGATTTTAAACTAGGCTATTCACCCGAACGCCTTAACCCGGGTGATAAATCTCGTACTCTGGCCAAAATTGTCAAAGTAGTTTCCGGTGAGGACGCTGAAACGCTGGAACGAGTAGCCAACATCTATGAAGCAATTATCGAAGCTGGAGTGTATCGTGCCCCCTCGATTAAGGTGGCAGAAATAGCCAAGGTGATTGAAAATACCCAACGTGACCTCAATATTGCGTTGATGAATGAAATTGCTTTGATTTGCGATCGCCTGAACATCCGTACTCACGAAGTCCTCAAAGCTGCCCAAACTAAATGGAACTTTCTGCCTTTTACCCCCGGACTTGTAGGTGGTCACTGTATCGGCGTTGACCCATACTACCTTACAACCAAAGCAGAAGAAGTTGGCTACAATCCTCAAGTCATATTAGCAGGGCGTCGGCTCAATGAAAGTATGGGAGCTTATTTAGCTCATCGCCTTGTCAAATTGCTCGTACAAGCCAATTTACCGATCCAGGAGGCACGCATTGGAATTTTAGGGCTAACTTTTAAGGAAAACGTTCCCGACCTGAGAAATAGCCGAATTCCTGATATTCTTAAAGAATTACAGCAGTTTAGCATTAACGCATTGATTCACGATCCCTTAGCCAATGCTCAACAAGCACAACGGGAATATGGGGTTAAGCTAGTTGAATGGCAGCATTTGTCAAATATAGATGGATTAATCTTGGCGGTGCCCCATAAGTTTTACCTTGACTTACCACAAGCAGAACTTTTGAAATGTTTGCGATCTCCTGCTGTATTTATGGATGTTAAATCAGTCCTAGACCCTGCTACTCTGCCCCAAGGTGTACAATACTGGAGTTTATAGAAAAACTATAAATACATGATTATTCTGTATGCCAATAAAATGACCGAACCACCGAACTGGCGCAATCTGGATTATCTGCAAAACGGCAATATTAGGCAGCGCCGGGTTTATCATTTGCTGGTAGAAACCTGCCCTATCGCCAGGCTTCTACCTTACGATCTAGCCTTGGTGAGTACAGTTTGCGTGGGCTGGGACTTGCCGGATAGCGACCTGGATATTATTCTGTATGCCAATAAACCCGATATTTTGACATATCGTCTGAACGAGGCGTTTATTCATTATGCCAATTTCTCTATCTCCCGTTGGGATAATCAACCCTGGCCAGTTATTTGCCGTTTTAGCTTAGAAGGGGAAAAGATTGAGCTTTTCGCTTGTCCTACACCTTTGGAGCAGCAAGCAGCTTGGCGTCATTTGACCCAAATGCATAGGTTGGCCAATCTATTGGGCGAAGTTTTTAGTCAAAAGGTAAAAGAATTGAAAAGATCCGGGAGTAAAACCGAGCCAGCTATAGCCAAATTACTGGGTCTGGCAGGAGAACCTTTTCAGGCTGTATTAGACTTAGAAAAATGGACGGATAAACAGATTGCCGCCAAGTGGAAGCACCCTACCCCCTAATTCTTAGCCTTGCGCATCATATAAAAGACATAACCAAAAGAATCGCCAAAACGATCGCATATAGAAATTTCGCGATCGTGTTCCGCCAAAACCCGAGCTAGAGCCGGATCGTTCGCTGCCTGGGGACGCAAAATTTCTATCCGCTCTCTGAGAGGTTGGTAATATTCTTCCCAGCCCGATCGCGGCAATATAAAATAATCGAATACCTCAAAGCCGGCTTCGGTAGCAGTTTTAATATTGGTGGCGATCGCCGTCATTGCCGGATATTCTTGCTGCCAAAATTCCGCGACTTCCACCGGGGGATTTTCAAGGAGCCAAGTTGCTTCGCTAGCGACCAAAATCCCTCCATCGCGCAAAAGCGATCGCAAGGTGCGCAGTCCATTGGCAAATCCCAGATTGTAAATAGCTCCTTCAGACCAAATTAGGTCTATGCTCAGGGGCGGATCTTGTAAAGATCCCATATCCTGCTGACGAATAACAATGCGATCGCTGAGTCCTTCAGCCGCCGCTGCTTTCTGGAGCTGGAGCAGAAAAGGTTCGTGCAAATCCACCGCCGTAACAGATGCGTCCAACTCCCGTGCTAGCACTAGGGTTTGCCGCCCGGGGCCGCAACCCAAATCCAGGATGCGAGGGGATGGCGGCAGGGGTGGTAGGCGGCGAATTGCTTCCCTAGTTGCCTCGTCTGTTCCTGGCCCTTCTCTGGGCAGGTCGCAGTGAAGTGCGAAAAATGCTTCTAAATCCATTTAAACTACCCTTTGTATATCAGCACTTATGCAGAAAAACTATTTTAGGAGTTACGCATCTACGCTACGGGTAGGGGCGATAGCAACGCTTTCGCGCTAGGAGTGCGCGGTGCGGCACCCTACATCAGATCTGGACATTTTGCGTTCTGTATTTGTAGGGTGCCGCACCGCGCACCAAACGCTATATCTAAAATTAATCATACAGGAAAGCGTAAGTCCTATATATGTATGATGTTTTCAGAAATGAGGACATACGCAAATTGAAGATATGTCAGATACTACGGGAAATCCCTTGCCCCAACGGCGATCGCAGTCCGAATCGGGCGACGAGCCAAAACTTCTGAGCTTCGATAACTCTTACCGTTGCCCGGTCTGTCGTTACGGCGAGATATCGGCTATGCCGCTAATGGATGCCTTTTCTTGCCATTTTTGTAACCATATTTTTAGCGCCGACCTCAGCCAACAGTTATTGGCGATCGCCGACAGCGAAAAACCGCTCAAATGGTACTGGAACGGTCGCCGGTGGCAAGGAGCCCATCGACCTGGAGTCAAGCTCGGCTGGGAAGTTTGGCTGAGTGCAGTTGCCTTTATCGCCCTGCCCCCCAGCTTTGTCTGGCTCGGAGCCCACCTTTTTCCCCCCTTACCCGACGATCCTTTAGCTTGGTTTCCCGACTTTTGGACTGTATCCACCTTTTGCGGTCATCTAATTGTAGTGACTTGGCTGATTGCAGAATATTATCAATTCCCATTATTCGTCTTTCTCCGAGCCTGGCGGCGGCAGTTATTTCGGTAATGGGAATTGGGAAGAGCGGAATTGGGCATTGGGCATTGGGCATTGGGAGACTGGGAGACCCGGGGACCGGGGGCAAGGGAGACCGGGGGACTGGGAGACCCGGGGACTGGGAGACCCGGGGAAAGCCTCTTGTCCCCTCTCCTTGTCTCCTTGTTTCCTTGTCTCCTTGTCTCCTTGTCTCCTTGTCTCCTTGTCTCCTTGTCCCCATGTCCCCTTGCCCCCTTGCCCCCTTGCCCCCTTGCCCCCTTGCCCCCTTGCCCCCTGCCTCCTCCAATTCCGCTCTTCCCCATTCCCAATTCCCCATGAATGTTAAAATATAAAGATGTCGTGACTGAGGTGAGGGCATAGAGATATTGAAACTCTTTGCATTCGCTGACTACCCTGGGATCCTCTGTTGGTCTCTCAATATGCAACTTAAGCGCTTGCGCAAATATCTGCCAGCGCTGTCGTGGGTCGATCGCTGTGAAGCACCCAGTACGAGCTGAGCGGCCTGTGGGTGACAATCGCCGCAACTCGCTAGGGAGTTTTCTGCTAAAATCTGCGTTTCTCCAGGTTTTGTAAATTTCTCCAGGTTGTGTAACTTTGTCTTACCCGGCCGCTCGGGCGATTGAAATAGAAATATTTTTGACCTAATCATAGCTAGTCTTTTTTGCTGCCTGCAGATGTAGGGATGCGATAGCTTCGCTCGCCTTCAGCGCGCATTTCTGCAAGGGGCGGTGGATAACCCCTGCGGGATCTTGACTATGCTTTGTTTCCACGGGCGGAGAATATAGCGTTTCTCAAATAAGTGTGAGGTTGTGGGGCGAAGCATCCCAATACAGAGATTCCCGTTCTAGAGCGGAGATACTTGCAGGGATGCTATCGCCCCTACGACCCCAACCGATCTTTTATGACAATTTGAGAACTGCTATATCTCCTCTATCGCCTGTTGTTTTCTTGTCAACATAGGGTAAAAAATGTCTGCATTGTTAGAAATACAAAAGCCTTTGGCTTTAGAACCAAAAAAATTAGAGCGAGAACGCTCTTTAGCTGCTGTTGGCACCCATTGCCTTTTGGAGCTATATGATTGTCCGGCACAACTGCTAAACGATCGCTCCTTTATTAAAGAGGCTCTGCGCGAAGCGGCTCGGAAGGCAAAGTCAACTTTGCTCTCAGAAGTTTCTCACCAGTTCGTGCCGCAAGGCGTGACTGCCCTAGTCCTTTTAGGTGAATCTCACATTTCCATCCATACCTGGCCGGAAAATGGCTATGCAGCGATTGATGTCTTTACCTGCGGCGAGCATACGGAACCGGAGACTGCTTGTCAGTATCTTGCCCGCCAGTTTCAAGCTAAGAAACAAGCGCTATTAACCTTGCCGCGTCGAAGAGCGACCGGCGCTGTTGTCGTCAAAATGGAAGATTGGGCGATCGTAGAAAGTTCTGAGTAATAACTAGATTCTGTCTTGACAGAATTGGGAATTGGGCATTCATAGCGGTCAGCAATCAGCGGTCAGCAGTCAGCTAAAGGCACAGAGCAGCTCAAGCAGCGATCGCGCCTCTTGGACATCAGAAAAAATTGCTTCATTTTCAAAGCTGCCTTGACAGACCACTAGAGCAAAGGCATCTGCTGAAAGCTGACTGCTGAGCGCTATAAGCTTCTCAAAGCTGAGCGCTGAGCGCACAAGAGCGAAGCCGGAGCGCCGCTGCGCGCATAAGCTGAGCGCATAAGCTGAGCGCTATAAGCTGCTCAAAGCTGAGCGCTGAGCGCACAAGAGCGAAGCCGGAGCGCCGCTGCGCGCATAAGCTGAGCGCTATAAGCTGCTCAAAGCTGAGCGCTGAGCGCACAAGAGCGAAGCCGGAGCGCCGCTGCGCGCATAAGCTGCTGAGCGCTGACTGCTGAGCGCTATAAGCTGCTCAAAGCTGAGCGCTGAGCGCACAAGAGCGAAGCCGGAGCGCCGCTGCGCGCATAAGCTGCTGAGCGCTGACTGCTGAGCGCTATAAGCTGCTCAAAGCTGAGCGCTGAGCGCACAAGAGCGAAGCCGGAGCGCCGCTGCGCGCATAAGCTGACCGCTGAGCGCTATAAGCTGCTCAAAGCTGAGCGCTGAGCGCACAAGAGCGAAGCCGGAGCGCCGCTGCGCGCATAAGCTGACCGCTGAGCGCTATAAGCTGCTCAAAGCTGAGCGCTGAGCGCACAAGAGCGAAGCCGGAGCGCCGCTGCGCGCATAAGCTGACCGCTGAGCGCTATAAGCTGCTCAAAGCTGAGCGCTGAGCGCACAAGAGCGAAGCCGGAGCGCCGCTGCGCGCATAAGCTGACCGCTGAGCGCTATAAGCTGCTTTCAGCTGAGCGCTGAGCGCACAAGAGCGAAGCCGGAGCGCCGCTGCGCGCATAAGCTGACTGCTGAGCGCTATAAGCTGCTTTCAGCTGAGCGCTGAGCGCACAAGAGCGAAGCCGGAGCGCCGCTGCGCGCATAAGCTGACTGCTGAGCGCTATAAGCTGCTCAAAGCTGAGCGCTGACCGCACAAGAGGGAAGCCGGAGCGCCGCTGCGCGCACAAGAGCGAAGCCGGAGCGCCGCTGCGCGCATAAGCTGACCGCTGAGCGCTATAAGCTGACTGCTTACTATAAAAGGAGAAAATTTTCATGGCCAGTAGCGAAAATGAACCAATTATGTGGTTCAAAGAGAAGGTCACCCCTTGGGATATCTACGCCCATGCGATCGATTGCGTTCTTGCCCAGCAGAAAACTGCCTATCAAGAAATGTATATTGTCGAAAGTGGCAGTTATGGCAAAGGGC
Organism: Oscillatoria sp. SIO1A7; assembly: GCA_010672965.1. Taxonomy (GTDB): domain Bacteria; phylum Cyanobacteriota; class Cyanobacteriia; order Cyanobacteriales; family Laspinemataceae; genus SIO1A7. The sequence continues at coordinate 910 of JAAHFN010000129.1, read as the reverse complement.
TCATTCTAGACGGACGCTGGCAATCCAGCACTGCTGACGAGTTTCTCTACCACGAAGCGCTAGTTCACCCAGCAGCTATTTGCCACGGAGAACCGCGCAAAGTTCTCGTACTCGGCGGCGGCGAAGGAGCGACTATTCGGGAAGTGCTGCGCTGGAAAACCGTAGAAAAGATAGTAATGGTAGATATTGATGGCGAAGTGGTAACGGCCTGCCGCCAGTATCTCCCGGAAATGCACCAAAATGCTTTTGACGATCCGCGCCTGGAGTTAATAATAGGCGACGCTCTTAAGTTTTTGGATTCGGCGTCGCAAGAATGGGACATTATTATTTCCGACCTCTCGGAGCCGGTAGAGTCCGGTCCGTCTTTCCAACTTTTCACTAAAGAGTTTTTTGCGAAAATCCAGCGCGTTTTGATGCCCAATGGATTTTTTGTTTTGCAAGCTGGTGCCCTGTTGCCGATACAATTGACCCTGCACGCGAGGCTGGCGCGAACTCTTAATTCTGTATTCGATAACGTCCAATCTTATCATAGCTATATCCCCACCTTTGGAACGCCTTGGGGATTTTTGTTGGGTTCGGCGCTATCTATCGATCCTCGCCCAGACCCAGAAGTAACGGATAAGTTGCTGGCAGAAAAAACTAGCGGCGGCCTGCGAATGTTCGACGGAACGACTATGTTGGGAATCTTCCAGCAGGCAGCTCATATCCGCAAGGCGATCGAAGAGGAAACGGAAGTTTATACTATCTCCAAACCACCCCAACTTTCCCAAGGTTTGCTCGGGGGGAGGTAGCTAGGGTGTGGGGTGTGGGGTGTGGGGTGGGGTGTGGTGTGGGGTGTGGGGTGTGGTGTGGGGTGTGGGGTGTGGGGGGTGGGGTGTGGGGGGTGGGGGGTGGGGTGTGGGGTGAGGGG
>JAAHFN010000128.1 GCA_010672965.1 Oscillatoria sp. SIO1A7 | reverse complement strand
TTTGACTTTTGACTTTTGACTTTTGACTTTTGACTTTTGACTTTTGACTTTTGACTTTTGACTTTTGACTTTTGACTTTTGACTTTTGACTTTTGACTTTTGACTTTTGACTTTTGACTTTTGACTTGACAGGACTGAGGAAATGCCGGAGCGAGCAATACAAATAGTCTGGTGCGCAATGCGCACCCTACAAATAATGTGTATGCTTGTTCTTAGCTGGAGAGTTTTGAATTTTGAGAAAAGGGGAATGCAATGCACGAACTGAAGATAACTATGCTCGGACCGAGCGGAGTTGGCAAAACTTCTTTGCTAACGGCCATGTACGAGCAATTCGAGACCAATATTGGCCAAACCAATCTGCAACTGACGCCGGATGAGGAAAGCTCGGCGATTCTTCAAGAACGCTTGTGGGAGTTAAAAAGCCTGCTGGAAGATTTTGAAGCAACGGGAGGAGTTCAAGGAACCGAGGGAGAGCCGGGAACTCTTCGCTCTTTCCAATTTGGATTGGGCAAAAAAGGCAAAAAGCCCTCGCTCCAGCTCCAGTTTCAAGACTATCCGGGAGGCTACCATGCCGTCCGAGCTACACCGGAAAGGAAAAGATTTGTCAAAGCCCTGGTGGCGGAATGCGCTGCAGTGGCGATCGCCATTGATGCTCCTGCCCTGATGGAGCAAAACGGCAAGTGGCACGAATATATCAATCGCCCGCAACAAATAACCGACATATTTAAAACCGCCTACCAAGAGCTGGACTCGCCCCGGATGGTTATCTTAGCGCCGGTAAAATGCGAGAAATACCTGCAAGATGAAAAGGCGGCAAAGGAGCTTTTGCAACGGGTGCGCGAGGGCTATGCCAAACTAATCGACCTGCTTAGCTCGGAAAGCTTGCTATCCCAAGTCGTAGCGGTGGTGACGCCAGTGCAGACGGTGGGCAGCGTAGTTTTTTCTCGGATAGAAATGAAAGAAGCTCTGCCTCATTTTCGCTTTCGCAAGACCAGCCAAGATGCGGAATATAGTCCCGAGGATAGCGAGCAACCCCTGCGATATTTGCTGCGATTTTTATTAAAGCTCCATATAGAAGAGCGACGCTGGACAATTTTTAATTTTCTGCGGGAGCTTTTTGCAGGCGATCGCTACCTCAAGGAAGCAGTCAGAGAGTTTGCCAAAGACTGCAAAAACAGCAATGGCTTTGCCGTTATCCAAGGACAGCGCTGGCTGGATATTTAACATTTTTATAAATCCGTTTAATTGCCCTGAGAAAACCAATCCTGCCGTAGGACGGGCGTCCCGCCTGTCCCAAAAGCCTGGAGGAGACAGGCTCATCCTCTCGTAGGACGGGAGCATTTCAATTTCGTATCTAGCCGCCTGACGCCTATAGGCGTAAGCCCCGCCTCCCAGGCGGCTGGCGCGGCTACACAAAACAAGCGCCCTTTGGGCTACTGTTTACAAAAGTGAAATGCTCCCTCGTAGGACGGGCGTCCCGCCTGTCCCAAAAGCCTGGAGGAGACGGGCGGGACGCCCGTCCTACGGGAAATTCGGAGGATTACAAATTTTTGGCACGGGCGTTTAACCGGATTTGGTACTAGACAGGAGATAGGACATAGGAGTTAGGAGCGATGAAAATTTACGTCCAAAGTCGCGGCAGGGGTCAGGATGAAGATTACTGCTGGTTGCGCGTAACCTCCGAGAATAGCCAGGATCTGGAAGTTCCCGCCGCGATCGCCAAAGTATCCCATCTGATTCAGAGCGAATCCCCTTCTTTAGTCTTGGCTCGTTACGATCGCGAGTTGCTATTGCTGCTGACGGGGATGGAGGCAAAGGAGCGAACCGACTTACGAGGTCGCAAAATCCGCAACTCTGTGGCCTGGGTCGTGGAAGACTCTGAAGAAAACGAGCAAAAATTACGAGCGATCGCTGCCAATTACTTGCAGGAATTACTGTCAGACAACATCGACAAAGCCATTCAATTTGGAGGGGAATATGGATTTGAAGTCTGCGATCGGGCAATCCTAGAAATGGAGACAATAGAGAAAGCCAGCAACGGCGATACTAAACTCGAATGTAGGCTGGGCAAAAATTCAGAAGACCTCAGAGAGCTTTTGGCTTACGAACTAGAAAGCCGTCGCCTGCCCGAAGACAACGGTCCGTTGGTCGTGGTCACGGGAATTAAGTCAGAATCTACCCTAAAGGAGGCAGGGGTTTGGCGGGGTTTGTCGAATTTAGTCAAACCCGATTCAGTCAAGGCCGATAGGTGGAAAGAACCATATAAAAAAAGTCTGGAATCTGGGGAGGAGGAGGAAAAAAGCGCCAAGACGGCGGCGGCGAACCCAGCAATAACCTTGGCGGGCATATTAATTGGGGGACTGGGAATATTTTATTTGTTGCTTTTGCTGTTTCAGTAGCGCTAGCCATAGCCAAGGCGGCTATATTTTAACTTTGTAACGCCGCCTTGGCAACAATATATATGCGCAATTTTAAATCATTCGCGATATGTGAGAAACCCGGGTTTTCAAAACAATACTTTCGCCAAAACGCAAAAAAACCTTATTTTTAGGTTTCTCCCGGGAACGAAACACAATGCGAGGTCTAATACCAACGTCAGATACCCCCAACCCCCCTTAAAAAGGGGGGCAAGAGAGAGATTTAGAGCTTAAAATAAATAATAGGCGGCGCTAAAATTCGATACTGTGCGAGCTAGCTACTGCCTACCAGCCTTTTTCTGCTTGTCCGAGAACGTAAGTCGCAACATCGTCGATTTGAGCTTTAGTGAGGCGACCGCCAAAAGCAGGCATAGCACCTTTGCCTTTTGTAACCTGCTTAACAATGGCTTCTTTTGAGAACATTTTGTATTTTTCTAAGGCTTTTTTCTTGAGGGTTTTGCTAGCAATGACAACATTTTTGCCGCCTCTATGACAAGCCTCGCAGTTGGCATTGAAAATCTTGCCTCCATTGGTAGCATTTCCTGCCAGAGCCGGAGGGGTAAAAGCAAAAGTTGCCAAGGCTATGGCCAATAAGGCAACTGATAGCAGTTTTTTCAAAGTCTTTCTCCCGATCTAGATCTTACCCACCGATTTTATCCCGCTATGGTTGCGATCGCGGTTCCTGTTTGAGATTGTATGCCAACGATAGACAACTTATGGCAAGTTACCAATATATTATAAATTAATTCAAAAAACTAGAAAGCTTGCAATATCCGTTTCTTAGGTTTGGGGAAATATCCCAATAGTGGAGTTATGGGGTGGGGTGGAGTAACTGCGCTAAATTACCAGTAGGGATGGAATGACAGTAAAGGGGTTGATAAGCGCGAAGGCAAGAGCCCTTGAGTCTCGGATTGCCAGATACCAGAGCGTACCCCAACGAAACAAACTATTCTCAACAGACTCAAAACAGAACACTCAGGACTATAGAGGAAAATGATGGTTAATCAAAATATTGTGGTCAACACAATAACGGAAAAGTCTTCCGATTCTGTATCGAACCCTAGAGAATCCTTGGTAGATTTGGAACATTTGGAAGCGATATGTGGGGGAGATTTAGAGTTCGAGCAAGAAGTTTTGCAAATGTTTGTTGAGGATACTGTGGAAAACCTAGAAGCAGCGAGGGAAGCTCTGGGAAACAGCGACTGCGAGGTCCTCTTACATAATGCCCATCAGATAAAAGGGTCCAGTGCAAATGTGGGCGTGCCCTCAATAACAGAGATCGCCTCTCGCTTAGAGACTCAAGCTCGCCAAAAGAGTTTGGTTAATGCTCCAGAATTGATTGACAGTTTGACGGAGTTATTGGTCCAAGTTCGGGCTTTTATACACAATAGGTGCGGTTGAGATCTGTCCGAAGCCAAAATTTATGGCAACGACTGGATCGGTTTTGGTTGAATAGCCAAGATCGATCGATTTTGCGTAGCTCCCTAGCACGAAAAGCCGGTCGGGTATTTCAGTTTAAACAATATTAAATTATTCTAGAGCTGACGCTACAGGTGCAACAAAGCCTTGAGACACGCGGAGCATGTTTCTAAGGGGCAATTTTTCTAAGGGGCAATAGGAAGAAGTAGTTCTCCATTGGTCGCGATCGCTCCCTGGTAGAGTATCGATCGCGGATTTTTGCTTGCTTGAGAAGCTGTTTTTTTTCGATAGGAGAAACAAAATGGCAAGCTAAGATACCTATCGTTGCTGCTCTCGGAAAGTGACTGACAGACTTGACATCGCAGAGGAGGCGTGCTTTCTCTGCCTTCTCCATCCCAGAAGTTGCCCTGTTCCAGAAGCACCCAGAGCAACTGTGTAATATTAAAAATGTATTAAGCAAAAATTTATCAAAAAACACGACTAATAATGTTTGTTCCTTCTCTAAAACAGGCTATTAAGCCCAAACCGATCGTTGCTTTGGCCACCACTCCGACGGACAAAGTAATCTCTCTGATGAGTCAGTCTAGAACAAGCTGCGTTCTTATAGCTGGAGAAACAGCCGATAGCGGTTCTTTGAAAATGAGCAGTGCCAGTCAGATACTAGGTATTTTTACAGAACGAGATGTGGTTGGACTCATCGCTTCAGATTTTTCCCTCAAAGAAATTGAGGTGCATCGGGTAATGACTAAGCCTGCGATCGTGCTGAAAGAATCCCCAACTCAAGAGCAAGATATCATCACCGTATTAACCCTATTTCGCAAATATCGAATTCGTCATTTGCCGATTTTGGATCGCTTCGGGCATTTGGTGGGGCTAATAGACCAGCAAAGCATCCGCAGCATTCTACAGCCGATTGATTTTATGAGGTTGAGACGGGTGGCTGAGGTAATGAATGGCCGCGTGATTCACGCTCCCCTCAGCAGTTCCGTTCTTCACTTGGCCAAACTAATGGCTATCTATCATGTGAGCTGTGTGGTCCTGGCCGAAGCCCTAGGGTCTGTGCCTCAGGAGCCGTCAGAGGCATCATTCGAGATTTGGTCGGACGAAACCTGTCAAATCAAACCCGTTCGACCTGTGGGGATTGTCACCGAACGAGATATCGTACAGTTTGTGAATTTGGGGTTGGATTTAGAAAATCTTACTGGGAAAACGGTTATGAGTACCCCGTTGTTTCCGATTCAACCGGGGGAGTCTCTATGGGAAGCTCATCAGCAGATGGAGCAGCGGCGGGTGCGGCGATTAGTGGTGACGGGAGAGTATGGAGAATTGGTGGGAATTATCACCCAGACCAGTTTGCTGCAAGCCTTAGATCCAATCGAAATGTATGCGGAGATTGAGATGCTACAGGAGTTGCTGCAACAATCGGAATCGGAAAGAGAGGCTCTGCTAAAGCAGCTTATCGCTCGCAATAAACTCTTGGAATCTCTGGCTCTGACGGATCAGCTCACGGGCTTGCCAAATCGGCGGGCAATGGATCGGGCTTTCCCACAAATTTTGCAAACTTCTGCCATAAGCTTGAGCGATCGCCATGACTCGGTTTGGGTCTTTGTAATTGATGTAGATTATTTCAAGCGAGTTAACGATACTTACGGTCACCCAACTGGAGACCGCCTGCTTAAGGAGATAGCTTCCCGATTGCAATCCCAAGCCCGTGGTGATAGCTGGTTATATCGCTATGGTGGTGAGGAGTTTGTTTGCATTACTCCGGGACTTTCCCACGAGACGGCTTGGGATTATGGGGAATCTTTGCGCTTGGCGATCGCGAATAAACCGTTTGAGACTGCCGACAGCCAAATCGTTCCTATTACCATCAGCATTGGTGCCGCTATGACTACAGCCGCTCGGAACACAGACAAACAAACTTTATTGAATTTGGCAGATACTGCCTTATACAAAGCCAAGCGAGAGGGGCGAAATCGCCTGCGCATTATGTCTTCCTCGCGTTTATCTTCCCTAGTTGCCAAGGATTGATGTGCGGATTGATGTGCCTACTAATTGTCGCCCCCCTGCCTAATCATCAAATCTTTCCGTCCCCCATCCGGGTGCTTTTTGTGCTGCGCGGAGAATGAAAGCAGATAGTTTTTCTAGCTTTTCTGTAGGGAGCCAACTTTCAGGAACTTCGCGACACCAAAAATTATCGTACCCACCGTCATAAGTAGTAGGTTGTCTTTGATATGCTACTAAAGCGCTAATATTATCCCGAGGAGGAGTTGCCCCTTTGAGAGCTTCTAGGGATAGAGGTACTCTCGGATCTGGCAAAGTGCTGCCTCCCACATGGCAATTCAGGCAGTTTTCCCCGAACAGGCGCTTGCCGACCGATAGATCCTCCGCTGAGAATAGCTTTGTTTCTCCCCGGTCGTTAAAATCCAGTTCCACCGGCTCTGTGGCTTGCAAATATTTACTAACATAGGCATCTATAGCAGCAGCGGATGCCGGGGAACTGGCAACAGCCCATGCCAAGCTAGCAACAAAAATAACCAAAACACAGCGCGTTAACAACTTTTTACCTAGCATTAAGCCAGCCTCTTTTTAGATGGATGAATAGGGGGAGGAGCGATCGCGCTTTAGACGAAGGGCTGTTCTGACTTTAATCGCAACCAGTCAAACCGCAACCAAGCCCAGACCGGCAACAGTCGCCCAAAGTGCGATCGCCAATTTCGCACGACATATTGAATTAACGCAGCTTTAATTAGCGCAGCGTTTTGCCGCCGCCCCACCGTTCGCCGAGAACTTTTTGCTGGAGCAGAATATGACCGGCAAGGGCATATAAGTCATCCTCGGTTAGATTTCTCATTTCCGGGAAAATATCAGCACTCTTCGTGCTGGGATGCAATTCGGAAATTTCAACTTCCCCATCATAGGTAGTGGGATTCTTCATGTAATCAATCAACCCTTCAATATTATTGCGCGGGGGCGTTGCCAACTCCAGAGACTCTTCATCCAGCTCCACATTAGGGTTCGTCTTGGTAACTCCCCCTGCGTGGCACTGAGTGCAGGTATCGATAAAGAGCTGTTTGCCCTTCTTGATTTCCTTCAACTCTAGAACGACGGTATCGCCCGCTTCGTTCAACTTTACGGTGCGGGTTGCCTTATCGAGTTCCACCGCAGTAGCAGTATTGACAAATATTTGAAACGCGAAGAATACAGTGGCGGCAACAAGCCACATCCATCTTTTCATTAGCATTGTTTTCCTCAAAAAGGATCGGGTATAGCATTAATTCAACAGAGCAAAGGCGAAATCTGCACCGTGGCCTCCTTGCCAGCTCGGGGGTTCAACCTTCTGGTTTTGCCCAAAACCGTCAATTAGGCCGCGATCGCACGGGAAAACGGGTAGTACCTCGGCGCGAGAGAGGGCTCAGGCTCGGGAATCGCTCTTGGCCCTGCGTTTGGTCTCGACTTCAGACATAATTGCCTTCATATCCTCTAGAGCCAAACGGGTTTGGGGGTTTTTATAGGCAATTCCCAGTTGGTCGCACAAACGGAGTGCTTCCTCCACCGGCAGGTTATAGTCTTCTGCTATCTCTGCTATCGACAAATCGGCAAAACCCATAATGATTTTTCACTCGCCACGCCAGATTTCGCACTTTTAATAGGAATATCATGCCACTGCACGGTATCCCAAAAACCTTTTTTTTAGGGTGTGGGGTGTGGGGTGTGGGGTGTGGGGTTTCGGGTGTCGGGTGTGGGGTGTGGGGTGTGGGGTGTGGGGTGTGGGGTGTAGGGTGCGGGGTGTGGGGTGTGGGGTGTGGTGTGGGGTATGTGGTGTGCGGGCTTTGGGGTGAAAGGTGAGAGGTGTGGGGTGTGGGGTGCGATGTG
>JAAHFN010000127.1 GCA_010672965.1 Oscillatoria sp. SIO1A7 | reverse complement strand
TAAACCCCACACCCTAAACCCCACACCCTAAACCCCACACCCTACACCCCACACCCTAAACCCCACACCCTAGACCCCACACCCTAAACCCCACACCCTAAACCCCACACCCTAAACCCCACACCCTAAACCCCACACCCCACACCCTAAACCCCACACCCTACACCCTAAACCCCACACCCTAAACCCCACACCCTAAACCCCACACCCCACACCCTAAACCCCACACCCCACACCCTCATTCTTTTATGGCTGACCGAGCAAACTTTTCTGCTAGTAATCTCGGCGATGCCTCCGGGCAAATGCGCCTTCCTCCGCAAAATATAGAAGCGGAGGAGGCGATTTTGGGCGGCATTCTTCTCGACCCAGATGCGATCGGTTTGGTCGCCGACAAGCTGCCGTCAGATGCTTTTTCTATTACCGCCCATAAAACTATTTATAAAGCTGCTTTAGCGCTCTACGCTCAAGGCCAACCGACGGATTTGATGAGCGCGACTACCTGGCTGGCCGATCGCAGTCTTCTAGAACAAATAGGTGGCCAAAGCAAATTAGCACAACTGGTCGATCGCACTGTTTCGGCAGTGAATATCGACCAGTATGCTGCCTTGGTAGTAGATAAATGGATTCGCCGCCAGTTAATCCAAGCCGGTCACGAAATAGTAGAACTGGGTTACGAGACCGAGACAGAAATCCCGATTATTCTCGATCGCGCCGAGCAGAAAATCTTCGGCCTAACTCAGAATCGACCCCAAAGCGGTCTAGTTCCCATTGCCGATACCCTCATCGAGACCTTCCAGAAGATAGAAAGCCAGCAGGAAGAAGGAACGCTCCCCGGCATAACTTGCGATTTTTACGACCTAGATGCCATGACTGGCGGTTTTCAGCGTTCCGATCTGGTTATTGTCGCCGGACGCCCGTCGATGGGAAAAACTAGCTTTGCCCTGGATATTGCTCGTCGCGTGGCAGACAAGCACGAATTAGCGGCAGCAATTTTTAGTTTGGAAATGTCCACAGAACAATTGGTGCAGCGGCTGCTTTCTGGAGAAGCGGGAATAGAAAGCAACCGGCTGCGCTCTGGCCGGATTAGCCAGACAGAATGGGAGCCGTTGAGCTTAGGGGTTGGCACTTTATCGGAGCTGCCCATATATATAGACGATACGCCGAATATTACGATAACGGAGATGCGCTCCAAATGCCGTCGCCTCCAAGCAGAATATCGCGGCGAGTTGGGGCTTATTTTGCTGGATTATTTGCAATTGATGGAAGGCACCAGCGATAATCGCGTTCAAGAGCTGTCGCGGATTACTCGCGGGCTAAAAGGTCTCGCTCGGGAACTGAACGTACCGCTGATTGCTCTGTCTCAGCTCAGTCGCGGGGTAGAATCCAGAACTAATAAGCGTCCGATGATGTCCGACTTGAGAGAGTCCGGCTGTCTGGCAGGGGAAACTTTAATTGCTCTGGCGGATAGCGGCGATAGGTACGCTTTCGCGGATCGCAGTCAATCGGTGCCGATTCGCGATTTAGTCGGCAAATCCGGTTTTGCAGTCTGGGCGATCGACGAAAAAACTATGAAGTTAAAACCGGGAATAGTTAGCAATGCTTTTGGCACCGGAACGAAACCAGTTTATAAACTCACTACAAGAGAGGGACGTTCTATTCGCGCCACCGCAAATCACAAGTTTTTGACGGCCAGTGGCTGGAAGCGCCTAGACGAGCTGGAGTTGGGAGAGGCGATCGCCCTGCCGCAGCCATCCTTCCCGCGCTGGGATGAAATTGTTGCGATCGCTCCCGATGGCGAAGCTTCCACCTACGACCTGACTGTAGAAGGCTATCACAATTTTGTCGCTAACAATATCGTCGCCCACAACAGCATCGAGCAAGAAGCAGATCTAATTATCATGCTCTATCGGGAAGAATATTATCAGCCCGACACGCCAGACCGAGGAATTGCCGAGATTATTATTACCAAACACCGTAACGGGCCGACGGGAACTGTCAAACTTCTCTTTGATTCCCAATTGACGAAATTTAAGAATTACGCCAAACCACAAAATTATTAAATATATGCATTGGGCATTGGGCCCCTACGCCCCGGAGGGCGGGCTACGCCTACGACAGGCTCAGGATAAAATTGGGCATTGGGCATTGGGCATTGGGAATTGGAAATTGGGCATTGGGCCCCTACGCCCCGGAGGGCGGGCTACGCCTACGACAGGCTCAGGATAAAATTGGGCATTGGGCATTGGGCAAGCCAGAAACGCCTATTGCAGTCCGCTAGAGCTTTCTTTTCCTTAACAAAGCTTATCCCAAGTTTAAGTTTAGAATAATACTTTCATTAACTTTTCTTTACCTTGGTAGCCTAAACTACGGGCATTGTGTCCCCAGTATTTTATGCTGATAAGATTATGCCCTCAACCCTTAAAGCAGTTCTAGAGACAAGCCAGCTTCACCCTAGCGAAGAGCGAAGATTGCATTACTACGTCAAAGGAGACATGATTCCCACCGTGAGTCAAGGTGTTTGGCAAGTCTGCAACGGTATGGTGCAATTGAGTACGCTTTATCCTAATGGCGAAGAAGGTCTGCTGGGATGGGTGGGACCGTCGATGTGTTTTAGTTTGTGGCTGACCGGCCTGCAAACCTATCAGGCGAAAGCGCTATCGGATGTCTATTTAATCTGGTTTTCTATCCGAGAGGTGGAAGGGTCTGCCGAGCTGGCGAAGCAAATATTGCCACAACTTAGCCGGCGTCTGCGTCAGACCGAAGCAATGCTGGCGATCGCCGGACTGCGACGAGTGGAAGACCGCCTGCAACAGTTGTTGTTGCTCTTGGCACAGGAAGTCGGTCAGGCCGAAGCAATGGGAACTCGGATAGCAATTCGTCTGACCCATCAGGATATTGCCGGAGCAATTAACACCAGCCGCGTTACCGTTACTCGAATGCTGGGCAAGTTACGCTCTTCTGGCGCGATCGCGATCGATAGCAAGCGCCAGATTATTCTCAAGGACGGATACTGGTCTAAAGCCAATTATGGTTCTGTGCTGCGTTCTGCCTAGGGTAGGGTGTGGGGTGTAGGGTGTGGGGTGTAGGAAATTCCATGCTCCCCTTCTCCCTACTAATAGCTCGCCGCTAACCGCTGACTGCTTACCGGCGTAGCAGTCATTTCCTCTGAGTCGTAAGGACGCAACAAAGACAACAAATCTGCTGGATTCGAGGCTTTTGCCAGCCAGCGATCGCAATCTTCCTGGCGAAGAATAGCAGGCATTCGGTGGTGAATCGGACGCACCAGTTCGTTAGCTTCAACTGTTAGAATAGTACAAGTTTCAATTATCTCGCCAGCTTTAATATCCTCAGCTTTAATATCCCCAGATCGAATATCGCCAGCTCTAGACTGCCATCTTTCCCACAAACCTGCGAAGGCAAAAGGCTGGCTATTTTGCATTTTAATATGAAAAGGCTGTTTTTTTGTACCTTGGCGCTGCCACTCGTAAAACCCATCTGCTAAAACGAGACAGCGCCGGCTGCGGAAAGCAGATTTAAAAGAAGGCTTTTCCATAACTGTTTCCGAGCGAGCGTTGATTAATTTCGCTCCCATTTTCCGGTCTTTTGCCCAACTGGGAATCAGACCCCAGCGCAAATAGCGGAACTCGCGCTTCGAGGAAGTCGGAGATAGCAATATCGTTGCTACGGACTGACTCGGGGCGATGTTGTATCTCGGCTCTATAGAGACAAGATTTGTAACGTAAAAAAGATTGGCGATCGCTTCTGGACTCTGGCTAAAACTAAATCTTCCACACATATATTAAGGGTTGGGCATTGGGGCATCGGGCATTAGATCTGGCAATTTGCGTAAGTCCTATTGTAGATCTTGGCCTGTCCCCATGTCCCCATGTCCCCCATGTCCCCATGTCCCCGATCGCCTGCTAAGAGGTCCTGCTTTAAGTTAAGGGCGAGTAACTTGCGATCGCGATCTGAGCTTATATGTGACCAATATCATACTTTTTTGCGATCGAGATCGCTTTTATTGTTTTTTACAATTCGTTACATTGTCTTACATAATTAAAGAAAAGCGCAAAATAAAAAACGATGAATACAAGCAAATCCCCAATCGAAACCACCAACTCCGAAAAAGACGTGCAAGATCTCGCTCCTAGAGGTTTCGCCAAACACGCAGAAATAATCAGCGGTCGCTGGGCAATGCTTGCCTTTGTTTCCTTGCTGGCTTACCAAGTCGCAAGCCGTCACGGTTTATTGGGATAATTTTAACCTGGGAATGCCGGACCTAAATAAAGGATAACTTTTGTAAATTTTGCTTAATCCCGTCTTAAGGATTTGGGCCGCTTCGGTGGAAGTGAACCTTTGAGGAAAACACATTTTTATAGGGGAGGGGCGATCGCTCTTTGTGGATGAAACACAGAAGGCGATCGCTCCTCCCCTCGAATTTGGGGAGAGGGGGGAGTGTGGGGACTGTGGGAGGTGTGGGAAGTGTGGCAGGTGTGGGAGCGGGGATACCGCAAAGGCGATTTTCTGTAGCAGAGGCGGGGGACGAACGTCAATATTTTTTAAAAATAAGGCACTAACTCTATATGTAGTGCTATATAGCAATGATTAACTCAACATATAGCATTATTTATTACAATTTGCGTAAGTCTCGTTAGAATGAACCCAGCTTAAATCCCTGTTTGTTTATTATAATTCAGGGAAAAAGGTAGGGATAATTGCTTTTAGAGGGGGCGAGGCGATATGGCCAATCCAGAAGAAAAAAGCCGAGAACTCAAGCAAAAGGAAGAGGAACTGAAGGAGCGAGAGCAAGCGATAAGACTAAAAGAACTAGAGCAGGAAATCTACAAACAAGATCCTCCCCTATATTATCCGAAGCCCGAGAAGCCCAAAGCGAGCAAGCTAGAACGGTGGCGTAGGAAGGCAATCAATGTGGCCAAGTTCACGGCATTTGTGGTGGCGGGAATTGCTGCAATTAAGCTTGCATCTTGGATGGTTGGGCTGGCGATCGTAGGAGGTCTGGGCTGGTTCGGCTATAAGCTATTTTTGGACTCGAAAGAAAAGGAAGAATAACGAAAAACCAAGAGAAATTAGAGATTAATAAATAGCAACCATAAGCTGTGGATAAACTGAAATGAGCTACAAAATGGAAACGGCGAGTTTTATTAACGATTTGGATAGAGTAGCCCGAATCCGCTCGGATGTGGCTATGGGATTGAGCCGGATGGCAGAGACTTTAGATAGCTCGGAATCGGAAGGGGAAAAATCTTCCGGGAGTCTTGGTCTAGAGGCGGATGTCCAAGACCTGACCGCAGCTAGCAAAAATTTACGCCAAGGGGTGTTTAGGCTGCTGGTCTTGGGCGACATGAAAAGAGGCAAAAGCACTTTGCTCAATGCCTTGATTGGCGAGAAATTATTGCCTAGCGATGTCAATCCTTGTACGGCAGTTTTGACAACTTTACGCTATGGACCGGAGAAGAAGGTAACGGTATATTTTAAGGAAGGGAAACGACCGGAGCAGCTAGATTTTACAACCTTCAAAGAGCAATACACGATAGACCCGGATGAGGCCAAAAAGCTAGAAGCGGAGAAAAAGGAAGCTTTTCCTAATGTCGAATATGCTGTAGTAGAGTATCCTTTGCCAATTCTGGAAAAAGGGGTGGAGATTGTGGATAGTCCGGGTCTAAACGATACGGAAGCGCGCAACCAACTCTCTCTCAATTATATTAATAACTCTCAGGCTATTCTCTTCGTTCTGCGAGCCGGACAGCCTTTGACTCTGGAAGAGCGCCGCTATCTGGATAATTATATTAAAGGTCGCGGCTTGACGGTTTTTTACTTAATTAATGCTTGGGACGAAATCCGCAAGGGACTGGTAGATCCCGATGACGCCGACGAGCTGCAGGAAGCGGAGGAAAGATTGCGGCAGGGTTTCCGCTCTAATTTGGCGGAATATTGTCAAGTGGATGGTTACGATTTATATAGCGATCGCGTGTTCGAGCTATCCTCTTTGGCGGCACTGCGCAGGCGCTTGAAAAATCAAGAAGAGTCTCTAGAAGGAACGGGCTTTACAGAGTTTATGGGAGCCCTGAATAGCTTTTTGACTAAGGAACGAGCTGTAGCAGAATTGCGGCAAGCTAAGGTTTTGGCTCGCCAATCTGCCAGCCGCGTCCGCGAAGCAGTGGATCGTCGCATCCCTCTGCTGGAGAAAAATGTAGAAGAGTTGCAGCAGCGGATTAGTTCGGTAGAGCCGGAGTTTGAGAAACTGACGGAAATAGGCGATCGCTTCCAGGGAGAAATTAAATTAACCAGAGACCGCAAGGCCAGAGCGATCGCCGATTCTTTTCGCTCTTACATCTTAGATCTAGAGAACACCTTTGAATCGGACTTTCTGCGCTATCAGCCAAACCTCGGCTTTTTTGACTCGTTGCAAAAAGGCAAGCGCGAGGAATTTAATGCCCAATTCAAACAAGCCTTCGAGCAATATATAAATGACAAGATTGCAGCCTGGGAGCTGACGGCAGAGCGAGAAATAGAAGAAGCTTTCTCGGGTCTCGCCCAAAGCGCCCAGCAATACGGAGCTAGCTACAGTCAAGTGGCCAGCTCGATGACGGAAAAGTTAATCGGCCAAAAGCTCCATGCCAATCCCAATGAAGTAGAACCAGATTCCCCCGGCTGGGCGAAGTGGGCGATGGGCTTTTTCTCCTTAGCTTCCGGCAATGTGGCTGGGGTAGTTATGGCATCTGCGGGCTTCGACTGGAAAAATATTCTGGTCAACTATCTGGCTGTGGTGGGCATAACCAGTTTTGTTGCTGTTTTTACCGGAGCCTTTCTGGGACTGTGGAGCATTCCCATTCTCGGTTTGGGTGTCGGAGCCGTGCAAGTGGAGCAAGGTCGCAAAGAATTAATCAAAGCCACCAAAAAAGAATTTGTCAAATATCTGCCCAAGTTGGCGCAGGATCAGTGGCAGCCAATTAATCAAACTGTCAAAGATTGTTTCGATGCTTACGAGCGAGAAGTGAGTAAGCGGATTAATGACGATATTAAGAGCCGCCGCGCCGAGCTAAACAATCTGCTCGAACAAAAGCGATCGCGCGATATCGATCGCGAAAGCGAGGTCAAGCGCCTGCAACGCCTAGATAGCGAGATTGCTTCTGAGTTGCGCAATGTTGAGGAAGGATATCAATATTTGATTTCTTCTCCAGTTTGATGGGGAATGGGGAATGGGGAATTGGGAATTGGGCATGGGGCGCCATACCTGCCCATTGGGCATGGGGAATTGGGTACATTATTGTAGGGGCGAATGGGCGTTCGCCCTCCGGGCATACGGCCGTTCGCCTTCCTCGCAGGCTGCGCCTTTGATGTCGCGACAGCGAAACGCCCTACTCCTGGAAGTTGCGATCGCTCTGTAGGGGCGAACGGCCGTTCGCCCCTACTCCTACATATAAACAATTTCCCCAATGCCCCATGCCCAATGCCCAATGCCCAATGCCCAATGCCCAATTCCCAATGCCCAATTCCCAATGCCCAATTTTATCCTGAGCCTGACGAAGGGGCCCAATGCCCAATGCCAATGCCCCACACCCCACACCCCACACCCCACACCTAGGGTGTTCACTCTGGGACTCATCAAAAGAGATGGTTTTCATACAGAAAATATGCTAAGATGAAGGCTCGCCAGGAAGACAAGACTATTGGCCCTATTTTGAGACAAGACTATTGTCTCAAAATAG
>JAAHFN010000126.1 GCA_010672965.1 Oscillatoria sp. SIO1A7 | reverse complement strand
GCATTATATATAAGGATAAGTACATGAATGGAGTGCGGACGACTGCTCTTCCGATCTGGAAGGAGTCGCAAGGAGGTCGGAAGGATTAAGCAAAGTCCTCCTCTCCCCACACTCCCCATCTCTCCCCACACTCCCCATCTCTCCCCATCTCTCCCCCTCTCTCCCCCTCTCTCCCCCTCTCTCCCCCTCTCTCCCCCTCTCTCCCCCTCTCTCCCCACACTCCCCACACTCCCCTCGGTCCCCTCGGTCCCCTTGTCTCCTTGTCTCCTTGTCTCCTCCGCTCAAGTCCCAAAAGCCCGATCGCCGGCATCTCCCAAGCCCGGTACTATATAGCCGCGATCGTTGAGATGTTCGTCTATGGCGGCAGTATAGATATTTAAACTCGGATAAGCCTCACTCAGTTTTTGCAGCGCTGGCGGTGCGGCGACTATAGAAATAATCCGAATATTGGCCGGGTCTGCCCCCCGCTTAACAATCTCTGCCATTGCCGCCATCATCGTTCCCCCAGTGGCGAGCATGGGATCGGCAATCAAAACTCGCGTCTGCGGATCGAATTGCTCTGGCAACTTATTTAGATAAAAGCTCGGTTCCAGAGTTTCCTCGTTACGGACGATACCCAGATGGTAAACCGATGCCAAGGATAGAACGCTCCCTGCCCCTTCGCTCAGAGTCAGGCCAGCACGGAGAATCGGAATCAAGGCCACGGGTACTTCTGTATCGAGCATTGTGGCGGGACAGTTCTCTAGGGGCGTTTGGATTATTCCCTCCTGGGTCGGCAACCAGTCTCTAGTTGCTTCGTATGTCAGCCACCGGCCTAATTCGATCGCAGCGGTGCGAAACAGGGCCACAGGCGTAGCGGTATTCCTGACTATTGCTAGCCCGTGCTGAATTAAAGGATGGGGAGGAACGTAAACGCGCAGTTGCAGAGTCATATGTCGGCTTCTTCCGGGAAACGCGAACCATCATATACTGTCTGGTTCTCGTTTGCATCCTTGTTCGGCGTCGAGATTTTGCTAATTAGCAACCAGTTATACAAATCTCTTAAAAAGGCTTAAAGAAAATTATTGAAAAATTTTCTCAAAAGTATTGACAAATTTTTGCAATAGTGGTTATAGTAGATGAAAGTGTTCTCCTCTCTAGGATCGGCAGGCGGGATTGGTCGGCAGCAGATGCAGACTCGTCCCGTATTTTTTTTGCCAATTTTCCTGAAAGCTGACTGCTTACTGCTATAAACTCAGATTCGATAATGTTTGAGTCGCGATCGCTCCCCCTACAACCATGCCCCCAAAGTTAGATACCCAAGATTTTGATGTAATAGTTATTGGCTCTGGAATTGGCGGACTGGTCACCGCTACCCAGCTTGCGGCTAAGGGTGCCAAAGTTATGGTCCTGGAAAGCTACCTTATCCCCGGCGGCAGTTCTGGCTATTTTGAACGCAACGGTTATCGCTTCGATGTCGGCGCTTCGATGATTTTTGGCTTTGGCGATCGCGGCACTACCAACTTGCTCACCCGGGCCTTAGACGCGGTAGAGGTGAGCCTCGATACTATCCCGGACCCAGTGCAGATTCACTACCACCTGCCCGGAGATTTAGAAATCTTGGTTCACCGAGATTATGAGAAGTTTTTGCAAGAATTGATAAGTCGCTTTCCCCAGGAGCGAGAAGGGATTCGCCGTTTTTACGATGAATGCTGGAAAGTCTTCGGCTGCCTCAATGCTATGGAACTGCTCTCTCTGGAAGAACCCCGCTATCTGACCAGGGTATTTTTCCAGCACCCCCTGGCTTGTCTGGGCTTGGTCAAGTATCTTCCCCAAAACGCCGGGGATATTGCTCGCAAGTTTATTAAGGATCCGGAACTGCTGAGGTTTATCGATATCGAATGCTACTGCTGGTCCGTGGTGCCTGCGGATATGACGCCGATGATTAATGCGGGGATGGTCTTCTCGGATCGGCATTATGGCGGCATTAACTATCCCTTGGGAGGGGTGGGTAAGATTGCCGAAAAATTGGTGGAAGGGTTGGAAAAAGCTGGGAGCGAGATTCGCTATCAAGCCAAAGCCGATAAGATTTTGCTGGAAAAAGGTCGAGCGGTGGGGGTGCGACTTACTAGCGGGGAGGTCTATCGGGCTAAGCGGATAGTTTCCAATGCTACCCGCTGGAATACTTTTGATAAGTTGTTGGGGGATATCGAGCTGCCCCCTCGGGAACGGAGATGGCGCGATCGCTACCGCAAGTCTCCTAGCTTTCTCAGCTTGCATTTGGGAGTGGCGGCTTCGGTGCTTCCCCCAGGCACTCACTGCCATCATATTTTGTTAGAAGATTGGCAGCAGATGGAGGAGCCAGAAGGTACGATTTTTGTCTCGATTCCCACTCTGCTCGACCCGAATTTGGCACCGCCGGAGCATCACATTATACATACCTTTACTCCGAACTGGATTGATTATTGGGAAGGGCGATCGGCTGGGGAGTATGAGGAGAAAAAGGAAGAAGCTGCAGGGCGAGTTATCGATAGGTTGGAAAAAATATTTCCCGGCTTGAATGCGGGTTTGGATTATATGGAAGTGGGAACCGCTCGCTCTCACCGCCGCTTTTTAAATCGCCAAGACGGTACTTATGGGCCGATTCCCCGCCGCAAGTTGTTGGGATTGCTCGCTATGCCTTTTAATCGCACTTCGATTCGGGGCTTGTACTGCGTGGGGGATAGCACTTTTCCCGGCCAAGGTTTAAATGCTGTTGCTTTTTCTGGGTTTGCCTGCGCTCATCGCATTGCTGTGGATTTGGGTTTGTAGGTAGCGGGTGGCAGCAGATGGTGGCAGCGGATGGGTTGCGGATTGGTAGCGGATGGGGTGGCAGCGGATGGGTGGCAGCGGATGTGGCAGCGGATGTAGCGGATGGGATTGGGAATTGGGACCCAACGACCGGCTCAGGATAAAATTGGGAATTGGGACCCAACGACCGGCTCAGGATAAAATTGGGAATTGGGAATAGGATTTACGCAAGGACACTATAGGTCGGGGCGTTCGCGTTGGCGGAGCCTGCGCGCAAGCGCATAGCGTCTCCGCCTCTGAGAATCGCTCTTTGGATTGCCCCTACAAATACCAGATATAGAGGGAAAGCGTAAGTCCTGTGGGAATAGGATTTACGCTTTCCCTCTATATCTGGTAGGGGCGATCGCGCGATCGCCCCTACCAGATATAGAGGGGCGCATCTCGACAATTTGCGTAAGGGATTTCCAAATAAATATTTCTCCATCGTTTCCCTGTAGGACGGGCGTCCCGCCTGTCCTGGGTCTGGGACTTCTCGGAAGCCCGTCCTACGAATTGAGTAATTTATTTCTTGGAATCCCCTAAGTCCTAGGAATTGGGAATTGGGAATTGTCTCCCTGTTATCCTGCCCCAAAGGTCCCCTACACCCCACACCCCACGCCCTACAGGCCACACCCTACGCCCTACGCCCTAAGTGTAGGGGCGAGAGCGCGAAATCGCCCCTACATCTTGTCTCGTTTTTATTTGAAATGACTATATATCAAATCCGGCTGTTAACAACAGGTAAAACAACGCGGGAAGTAGCTTAAATTATCAGCTACAGTCTATCTTTGCTGTATGAATTAGTCAAAAACTATAATTTATAAGGGTTCCAATACTCGGATGCCAACGCCAATATTTTTGATAAAGCGCAAATCTGTTGGCCGGGGATCCAGTAATGGCGGCCGAGGCTGTAAGATTAGGCTATAGGACAATGCAGAAACTGCGGAAGGTGCAGAAGAAAAAAAAAATTTTTCGATACAGTGTTGACGTTCGAGCAAAACGATGCTAATATGTATCTATAGCTCCCTAGCTAAGGGGTGCATAAATACGGGCCACGGCTAATAACCGCGACCCTTTGTAAATGGAAACGACTGTCAAACTAGAAAGGAGGTATTGTCAATCAAAAAATTTCTCCCTTAAAAAACCGGCCTGCGGCGGGGTAAGCCTTGGACTCTCCGGCAAGTCGGCCGTTGGCAAGCCCCCAATCGCAGGGTCCGGCCGGGAAGATATCCCACCCAATAGCCCGCCGATTTCGCACCCTGTCGCGAGCAGCGGGTGGGTTTTTCTTGGGAGAAATTTGCTTTTGTTTTTAGTGCAATACAGGACTTATATCAAATCCGCGTAGCTGTTCCATAAATCGCGTAGGGGCCGTAGGGGCAATTCCCAAGGGAGGGATACTGCCCCAAAGGTCCCAACCCACCTACACCGCCCGCAGTAGGGGGACCAACCGGAGCGGGCACGGGGAACCCCTACGGGATTTATGGAACAGCGGAAGCGGATTCGATATTAGATGGCAGGACTTTTGCTGACTGCTGACTGCTGACAGCTAATCGCTTACTGCTATATAAAAAATTTTTAGGCTCTGGGATTCTATAGCCAGTCGTAAATTTTGGGAATTCCTTGGACTTGAGTGGTGTTGCCCATGCGTATGTATAGCTCTACATGGCCGCCTTTGCCCGGTTTTAGAAAAGCAGGACCGCGATCGCTTTGTCGAACGTAAACGGCGCAGACATCCTTGCCCTCTAGAGTCTCAAAGCGAATTCTAGTATTTTCCCCTAAAAAGCGCGTGCCAATTCGATCGCGAATCAGGTTGATTAGATGTTTCTGGAATTCGTCGCGATAAGAGCCTTGCTTCGCCTTTAGAGATATGCAGTCCTTTTCTATGCCAAAAATGCTACGGTTGTCCTCAACTCCAATAAGTAATGTGCCTCCCTCCGTATTCAGAAAAGCAACGATTGTTTTGAGAACTTCCTTCTGCAGCTCCTCTTTCTCACAGTCATGCCTAACGTCCCATCGCAGGCTGCTTTTGAATTCTAGTTTCAAGCTTTCTTCCTCTTGGAGCAAATCGCTAATTTTGCGCAGGTCGCCAATTTTGCGGAGAGTAGTGGTTAAGCGGCGCAGTTGGCGCTCTTCTAGCTGCTTCGCCAATTGCTCTTTGGTGTCCGCCGAGTCGAGAACTGCTTTATTAGCGATCGCCACCCACTGTCCCCAATATTTCTCCTCTATCTCTGCCTTGTTCTCCTCAAACCATTGTTGGTTGGGCTCGTTGGGCCAGCGGTTCAGGTAGGCGATCGCTTTTTTAATCGATTCGTCCAAAGCCTCAAAGGGATTGCCCCGCATATTTTTGGAAATATAATCCCAAGCTCGGCTTTTGAAAGCGCGGCGACAATCTTGAACTGAATCGTTGGCAGTCAAAACAATCGTCACCGCCGCCAAATTATTGTCGTTAACCCAGTCCAGAATCTCAAAACCGCTATCGTCTTTCTCCATACGCATATCGGCCACAATCACATCAAACAACCCCTGCTCTAATTTCTCTTGCGCGTCCTTAGAGCTAGTGGCCGTCTCCAGATATTGATAGCCAAACTCTTCCAGCAGCCAGAACCGCGCCTCGTCGATGACATCCAGATTATCGTCAATAAACAAAATATGAACATTATCGATTTCCATAGCTACTCTCCAGAATCAAGAAAATAAACAACAACATCAAATCCGGCTATCCATTCCCGACCAACGTTCGCCCGTTCGCGGAGTCGAAGACCCGTTCGCCCTGAGCCTGTCGAAGGGCCGTTCGCCCCGCCCGCTCGCGGAGTCTAATGCTCGCTCACCCTATGCCCTCCGGGCAGGCTTTGCCTACGACAGGCTCAGGGCGAACGGGTCTAATTCCGCTCTTCCCAATTCCGCTCTTCCCAATTCCGCTCTTCCCCATTCCGCTCTTCCTAATTCCCCACACCCCACACCCCACACCCCACACCCTCAATTTAAATACGGCAAATGAATCAGAAAACGTACTCCTTTTCCCGGCTTACCTTCTTCTATAATGCTTCCTCCCATCTTCTCCAGAGTCTGACGAACCATATACAAGCCCAGTCCGCTACCGCCCTCCTCTGCAGCAGTAGTGTTCAGGGGCTGAAAAATCCAGTCTTTCTTATCTTTGGGTACTCCTTTGCCATTGTCGGTCAAAGTAATTTTCAGATAACTTCGCACGCCCGGTATGCTCGGGGAACCCAGCTCCGGCGGATTGGTTGTGTCTTGGGAACGAATGCGAATCGTCAGCTCGGAGCTTTTTTGCTTGCGCTTAACTGGCTTGGGTTTATCTGGCTTGCGCTTAACTGGCTGGCGATTATCTTGCTGGCGCTTATCTTGGCCTTCCTGTTGCTTGGGATTGTCTCGCTTGCAGCCATTATGCTTGAGAGAGTTTTCTATCAACTCGTCGATAGCGCTTGTCAGTTTTTCCTCGTCGCCGTCAAACTCGGAATCGGAATTTTTAATCTCCAGATAGATGCGAGCGCCGTCTATCTTATCGTCGCCTCCTTGCTGGAATAGCAGCCATTTCTGGAAAAGATTGCGAACCGGGAAGCGCTGGCGGCGCGGGGCAAGACTTTCTTTAATTGACTTGAGATCGTTGAGAACCCCCTCGGTTAATTCTATCTGTTCCGCCAGATTCGCCAAGAGCGACCCTAGATCGTCGTCAGAACCCAGCCTGCGTTGGGCGCGGCGGGCTTTCGACTTGACGATCGCCAATTGGTTGTTTGCCCCGTCGGCTATGTCGTGCGCTGTCTCGGATATCGTTTCCAATACCGCACGATAATCCCCGTGGGGCATTTCTCTCAGGCTGACCTTTTCGGCATCGCGCCGTTCTTGCATATCCTCTAGCATCGCCTCCAGTTTCTCGACAATTTCGCCCACAATCGCCTCCCCCTGGCTGCGGCGGGCAATGCGATAGGCGATACTTTTGAGAACTGCCACTTGGTTGATGATTTTGTGATAGGTGCCTCGGTAGAGTATCTCGGTGTCTTCCTCGTTGGGCTCGCGATCGCTCTTTAGCTCGTATAAAGTTTCCGAGTCGGCGTGGAGGGAGATAGTTTTCATAGCCGCACGGTAGAAGGGGGACTTTTTCTCTATTTCTTGCAAAAATTCCATCGCCTTTTTGCTCTTGGGGTCGGCAACCAGGGCACTGCGAGCTGCGTACAGTATAGAGCGATCGCGATCGTCGGACTTGTCAATAGCTGCTTTGAAAAATTCATTGCCGCGATCGGGCTTTTTCAAATAGTAGTACAGTCGCCCGATATACTGGCAGATAACTATCGCTTGGTCGTAGTCCTTCAAGCTAGAGATTTCAATCGCTTCGAGCTGTGCCAAGGCGCGAGTATATTCGCCGTAATGCTCTAGCCAGCGGGCATATGTAAAACGAGTAATAACGTTATTGCCATCGATTTCCAGACATTGCTCGAATCGCTCGTATGCTTTCTGGTATTCCCCGGCAGATGCTAATGCGTTCCCGTAGCTGTTCAGGGTCGGAACATGATTGCCATCGATTTCCAGAGATTGGTCGAATCGCTCGTATGCTTTCTGGTATTCCCCGGCAGATGCTAAAGCGTTCCCGTAGCTGTTCAGGGTAAGAATGTCGTTGCCTTCGATTTCCAGACATTGGTCGAATCGCTCGTATGCTTTCTGGTATTCCCCGGCAGATGCTAATGCGTTCCCGTAGCTGTTCAGGGTCGGAACATGATTGCCATCGATTTCCAGAGATTGGTCGAATCGCTCGTATGCTTTCTGGTATTCCCCGGCAGATGCTAAAGCGTTCCCGTAGCTGTTCAGGGTAAGAATGTCGTTGCCTTCGATTTCCAGACATTGGTCGAATCGCTCGTATGCTTTCTGGTATTCCCCGGCAGATGCTAAAGCGTTCCCGTAGCTGTTCAGGGTAAGAATGTCGTTGCCTTCGATTTCCAGACATTGGTCGAATCGCTCGTATGCTTTCTGGTATTCCCCGGCAGATGCTAAAGCGTTCCCGTAGCTGTTCAGGGTCGGAACGTTATTGCCTTCGATTTCCAGACATTGGTCGAATCGCTCG
>JAAHFN010000125.1 GCA_010672965.1 Oscillatoria sp. SIO1A7 | reverse complement strand
ATACCTGGTTGAGCCTGGAAACTCTACCAGTATTGAACATCCCTACGACATAAGTCAACGGGGTGTTCTTTTCTCTATCAGCCTGTATTCAAGGGCCCAACTATACCAGAACTTCCCACTGTCCAGTTCGAGAATGCTATCGACTGCTTCCGGCTCGTAAATATTGGGAAAATCCGGGATGGGGCGCAGGATTAACTCGCGGGCTCGATCGCGTTGCAAGTAAGTCACCCGCAGAGATTTGGTATTAATCAGATAGTCGCTCCAATAGTCATCTAATTCGTCCAGAGTGTGAGAGCCGCTAAAAAGCAAAATCCAGCGATCGCGATGTTGCAGGACATGGCGCAAAAAATTCAAAGGCGCTCTACTGCCGGTTTCTTGCACTACTTCGCTGAGGCGCTCGAACTCGTCGAGACAAAGTAAAAACCGCTTTTGCGGAGCTATTGCCTCAATTGTTTTCAGCCACTTTTGCAAAGCGGGAAAAGGATCTCGTTGCAAGGAGCGAGGGTCTGGTTCTGGCAAGCGCAGGTTGCGGGACTTGCGGGCGGCGGCGATCGCTTCTTCTGCCAGATATTCCGCTACTGCTTCGAGAGTAGTTGCCGAAGCCGCCCCCTGGAGATCCACTAGCAACGGCACCAACTCCGAACCCACCCGTTGGGGCAGGTATTTCAAAGCCGAAGTTTTGCCAGTTCGCCGCCCGCCATAGAGCAATAACACCGGCGGTTGGGCGGACAGAGCTAAAGTTTCGATTTGTTCAAAAATATCCTCGCGCCCTTTGAAGCGTTGAGCCCCCCTCATAAGAGCAGGGCTGTTTCATTGGCCAGAGAAAAATTATAATGAGTACGAGACTCCAACAAAATTTCGCTTACCAATGAATCTAATAAGCCATCTTAAACAGGTGCGAGACTTCCGAACTCAGCCACGCTATCCCTTGTGGGTAGTGCTTTTGTTAGTAATTATGGGGACCATGAGTAACTGCTTGGGATACCGAGCTTTGGGAGACTTTGTGGTTCGCCATCAAAAAGTCTTGCTAGAATTGATGAAATTACCTCATAAAAGACTACCTTGTTATTCAACTATTCGACGAGTAATGATCCGGATTGACTATACTTGTTTAAGTCAGGTCTTTAATGATTGGGCACAAGCAGAACTAATAGTAGCGCCAAAAGAACAAGTGGCCGTGGATGGTAAAAGTATTAAAGCCAGTCTCCAGCGGTTTAGATAAGTCATACCAAG
Source organism: Oscillatoria sp. SIO1A7 (assembly GCA_010672965.1). Taxonomy (GTDB): domain Bacteria; phylum Cyanobacteriota; class Cyanobacteriia; order Cyanobacteriales; family Laspinemataceae; genus SIO1A7. Next base: position 8,278 of record JAAHFN010000125.1, on the reverse strand, counting down.
ATTTTGTCACTGTCGTTTCAGCATTCAACAAACGACCAAGGAGTGGTTATTGGATTAAAGCCAATGCATAACGGTGAAGTGAGCGAAATTGTGACGGCTCGGACATTGTTAGAAGCCTTGCAATTAAAGGAAGTATGTTTCAGTTTTGATGCGTTGCACGCTCAAAAAAAACCGTTAAGCAAATCGTCGATAGTGGCAACGATTACTTAATTACTGTAAAAGGAAACCAGCCCAGTTTATTTAAAAACATAAAAGCTCGGTTCGAGCAAAATAAACCGACAAGCATTAATTCTCAAAAAGAAAAAACGAGAAATCGAACGTGCCAAAGGAAAGTTTGCGTCTTGGATAATGTAGAAGGTCTTGACCCCCAATGGGCTGGGATCCAAAGCATTATTAAGATAGAACGCTCTGGTAGAAGAGATAATAAACCGTTTGAGGAAACTTTTTATTACATTAGTTCTATGACTTTAGATGCGGCAGGATTTGCTGACCTTATTCGCAAACATTGGCATATTGAAAACAGATTACATTGGCCTAAAGATGTAGTCTTAAAAGAAGATATAGCACCCCTGTGTGATGGTTATGCTCCTGCCAATTTTGCCGTTTTACGAACTATCGCAATTAACCTCTTTCGTCTTGAGGGTTTTGCCTCCATTACAAAAGGTACTAGATATTTGGCCCATGATGTGCCTCGTTTATTTTCCTTTTTCCAATGAAACAGCCCTGCCCTCATAAGAGAAGTCATCGACCTTAGTTCGGCATCGCGACCGACAAAATATTGGGACTCTTCTATAGCCGGTCCGGCGACAAAGGGGCAGCGGTTGGAGGAGCGATCGGGCATAACCATCAAAACCAGTGAGGGTTTATTGCACAGGATAGCAATTCCCAGAGAAAAAGGGCTACCCCTAGGGTGTGGGGTTTGGGGTGTGGGGTGTGGGGTGTGGGGTGTGGGGTTTGGGGTGTAGGGCGTGGGGTGTAGAGCATATCCCCGTAGAACGGGCGTCTCGCCTGTTTTTCTAGGCGGACAGGCGGGACGCCCGTCCTACGAAAAAGGCGTCGCGAATTTATTGCTCTAGGATTGCCACTATTTTTTGAATTATCTCCTCTACCTTCTCGGGTTTTAGGCTCCCTATTTGATAGCGAATAACTCCCCGGTCAATTGTGTGAATCTTTTCTGGGCGTACCTTGCTTTCCTTACTTAAAGAGCCCGTGCTTAAATCGGCATTATTAATTGGAACAGCGTATTAGTTACTAAACAGGTTACTGGTAATCTGGCATAAAATCAAATCGTTTCCAGGCAGCGTGGCAACAACCAGAGCAGGACGCCGCTTATTTTGGCTTAAATCGGAGTAGGGAAATGGAGTTACTACGACATCCCCTTTTACAAATCCTTCCAAGCTTCATCCTCCTCGGTAGAGAGCCAATCTTTTACCAAAGCCGTTTCCCCGAGAAGCACGGGAGCAAAGCCGTCCAACTTTTCGGCCATTAGCTTGCGATCGGATTCCCGCCAAACGAGTTCGATCGCATCCCTGAGTCTATCGAGCTTAGCTTCTGGCAGTCGCTCAATTTGCTGGATAATCTCAGATTTTTCCCTAACCTTCATTTCCCGGAAAACTTCGCTATATTTGAATCCAGCCCAAATATGTTCTGGTAGCTGTTCCATTTCCAGCTTGAAATAATGTCTTTTCCAATCCATCGCTAACCTCACTTGTCAATAAATTATAACTTACAATTTTTTGTACTGTTTTAATTAATTAAACTTCTTGCATAAATCCAAAAAGCCCCCCTTTCATTCGCGGAGTTGGGCAGATTTTTCGTAAATTACGCACTCTTGTCTATTATAGATATAACGGTTGGAGCGCGGTGCGGCACCCTATTGCCCGCTTGTAGGGGCGAGAGCGCGAAATCGCCCCTACACGGAGCGCGGAGCGGAGGCCAAGCTTATTCATAGTCATAAATCCGTTGGCGCGCTGTCGTCTTGGCTCGCTTTTGCTTCCAGGGTATAGACAGGGGGGGCTCGCCTTTGGGCAGTTGATTGGGATTTTGGATTGCTTGCAAACTCTCCAACAAAGCTTCTCGGACTGCTGTCGAAGTTTCGCGCTCTAGCATGAGGCTAAAATAATCGGCGATCGCCCGCTCTTGGCGTTCTTCGCATTTATGTCGCTCCACCAAACTGCCAAGCTGTCTTACTGCTATCAAACGCTTGAGAGAATCCGCATCAGTCAAATGCATCAGCAACTCATTCAAGCTGGCTTCATCGGGACTGCTTTGCTGATTCAAAAGCTGCCAGCTCAAAAGAGTCAAAGTAGCAATAGTTCCTACTCCTTGTAAAATCAGACCCGTAGCCATCCAGTGATTTTCCGAATCTACCCAGATAGAAACTGCCATATAGGTGCTGAAAGTAGCGAGACCTCCAGTAGCAACTGCGATCGCTACCTTGCGGTTCGAGCCGCTCAAGAAGCGACGCAAGTCCGCAGCAATTTTTTGCCAATCTTTTTGCTGAAGCGAATATGCCCCTAACATCACCATAGTTCCCGTACCCGTTGCCAAAACTAGCTTCCAGTTCGAGAGCAGCATGGCCGCCAGTACAGTCCCCACAAATATAGAAGTCCGCCTTCCTTTGAAGGGATATCGGGAAAGCTGCTTGCGGAGTTTTTTAGATAATTCCTGGAAGGACTTTGTTTCCTCAATTGAGTTAACCAGTTCCTGCCACTGCTGCTTGAACGCCTTTGCCACTTTCTTTACCTAGAGTTGCATTTACCTAGCTACCGATAATTTTAAGGGGGTAGTGCTTTGGCAAACCTAAAATTATGTGTAACTGTAGGTTGGGTTGAACGGAGTGAAACCCAACTATACCAATCGTTGTGTTGGGTTTCACTCCGTTCAACCCTTTCCTACAATTTTAAGCCAGACAATCCAGTAGGGTGTAGGGTGTAGGGTGTAGGGGAAAGGCTGGGAAGGGTGGGAACTGTGGGAAGAACCAAAGCATAAATTTTTTCTTCTCTCCCCCATCTCCCCCATCTCCCCCATCTCTCCCATCCTCCCATCTCTCCCTCCTAAATCTGGTCGTTGCGGTCTCTTCTCCCTCCCTACACCCTACACCCTACACCCTACACAAGCGGGTGTGGGGTGTGGGGTGTAGGGTGTAGGGAAACTTCATAGTATTTCCCGACCGCTTTCGGGAGCTGGAAAGTCCTACGGTCACTCTGGATTCGGTTTTCAATTGGGAACGATCCCGGTTGTCACCGTTTTTGGCGACAACCCCGAGCGAGTCAACACCCTGTCCTACACCCGAGTTTTTTGCCCGCTCCCTCGCTCCCCCGCTCCCCCGCTCCCCCGCTCCCTCTTCTAAGGAATGACAATAAAGCCAAAATCATCCAAGGTTAGGTGGCCGTCAAAAGCATAGAAAGCGACCCGGTGAATGTTCGGTCCTCTGACGCCGAGGAGGGCATTGGCAGGAATCGGCGAGTTAGTGCCAGCAAGATTGGCTTCGGTAATTTTCCGGCGGGCAATTTCTTGGCCAGAACTATCGTAAGCAGTTAAAGTAGTGCGCCGAGAGCTGGTGACCCGGCCACAAACAAAGCTAACGGGTTTGGAAAATATTACTTCGATGGAGCCGTTCTCGGGAGCGCCGAGCAAAAGAATTTTGCCAGACTTAGTGGGATAGGCGGGATTAGAGGGGTTGATGGCGATCGCATTAGCAAAGGTCACCCCCCACCGTTCAAATTGTCGCTCTACCACTTCAAAGTATTTTAAATCTTCCAGATTCAAATGGATATAGGTCGGTCGCTCGAACTTTGGGTTAGCCTCTTCCCCACAAGCCGAAGCGATCGCAGTCGGTATGTCCTTGAAATTAATCTCCGGCGTTTCCATTCCCGTGACGCCACTGGGTTTAATGCCTAATTGCTCTAGCATTGGACCTTCTTGACGAATATCTTTCTTGCCGGTCACCGCTTTTATTCCCTGAAACGCCAAAATTTATCGGCCCAAAACTCTAAGCTTAAGGGATTGCCATTTCCACAACCTTTACTAAAGTAAGCTGTAATATTTAAGTTACCATTGTTAGCTAAATATTATTCATTAATTGTAAACCCCAGATTGTCGGTCGGATATATTTGCAAGTACGGCAGATAATCTATAAACAATTCTTAGACTTCTTTGGCGACTTCTTTAGCTTACAGGACTCACGCAAATTGTCAGCTATAGCTCTACATTTAGCGTACTTTGCCCATTGATAACCTTACATATAGTCTCGTCCGCTTCTGGCGCATGGAAGCGGACGAGGGCAGTTTGTCTTGGATGGGCAGCTTAATATGAATTGCTGCTCGGGGGATGAGCGATCGCCCGGACGATATCCTTTCTTCACTTGAGGGGTTTTACCCCTCATACATTATATTGATTATTCTCCTAAAGGTTTTATCCAGCTCCACCACCTATATAACCGTTGGAATGCTCAACCCGGATCCGGGTTGAGCGCATCGGTCTTGACAAAGCGCTACGATAAGATTGGTCGCAGAAAAAAATTGGTCCAGTAGAGATTTCTTCATGTCGATTCCCCCCGGCTTTGAGAAGCGTTCCGCTGTCACATCCCTTGGCACAATGGCATACTATACTGCCACCGGGCCGCTATGGCAGCGACCGGCAGATAGCTCCGCCACCGAAGCATTGCCAGCATTAGTTTTCCTTCACGGCTTCGGTGGCGGCTCCTCGTCTTATGAATGGTCTAAAGTTTACCCGGCCTTTGCCGCCGATTATCGCATCCTCGCACCGGACTTAATCGGTTGGGGAAGCTCCGACCGTCCCGAACGCAATTACCGGATTGAGGATTATATCAAAACTATTATTGAGTTTATAGAGCAGACTTGCTCGGAGCCAGTCAGAGTAGTTGCCTCTTCCTTGACTGCTGCCTTTACGATTAGAGCGGCGATCGCCCGCCCAGAATTATTTCAATCCCTAATTCTGACAACCCCCGCCGGACTCTCGGACTTCGGAGAAAACTATAGTCGTAGCATATTTGCCCAGATAGTCAGCATACCCATACTCGATCGCTTGTTCTACAGTGCAGGGGTTGCCAATCCGGCAGGAATCCGCGCCTTCCTAGAAACTAGGCAATTTGCCAATCCCAACCGAACTTACGACGAAATTGTCGAAGCTTATCTGGAATCTGCAGAGCAGCCCGGTGCCGAATATGCCGCTCTCTCCTTTGTACGGGGCGACTTGTGCTTCGATCTCTCCTTATATATAGCCCAGCTCTCCGTGCCAACGGCGATTTTATGGGGAAGACAATCCCAGTTTACAGGCCCAGAAATAGGCAAGCGTCTCGCTCGCATGAACCCCTCTGCCATCCGCTACTTCGAGCAGCTTGAAGACGTAGGCTTGACTCCACAGCTAGAACTGCCCGCTGTCACAGCCGGTCTGATTCGTCGCTTTCTGCCCTTACTCGATCGACCGGCCGCAGAGTAATAAGATCGGGACTTACGCATATACTCTAAATGTAGGGTGCGCAATGCGCAGCAAAACCTATATGTAGAGTTAGCTCTGATGATTTGCGTAAGTCCAAGGCGCGATCGCTCTCGCAATCCCCCTTCCCCTCCTGCGGGCGGTGTGGTGGGTTGAGGGGGTTGGGGGTGGGTACTCCGATCGAGAAAAACCCACCACACCGCCCGCAGGAGGGGAAAAGGTACTTTCTTTCCCACAGGACTTACGCTTGCCTGTCCATATCTAGTATTTGTAGGGGCAATCCCAAGAGCGATTCTCCTTATGGAGACGCTTCGCGAACGCCCCTAGTCCTTGAGTCGATGCGTAAGTCCTGTCCCAGAAGTATCCTTAGATCTTGTCCTACATAACTCGCACGTCAATCACGCTCGAATTAAAGTTGTAGGTTTTGCCATCCAGTTGTACGGTCGTGCCTATTTTGAGTTTGTCATTGCCTAGCACTGGTCCATCGGGAGTAATTTCAGCTTTGCCAGTTAAGGTCAATAAGAGGTCGGTGCTAAATATATCTTCGACTCTGGGATCTGGCAGGGCTTTGACGGAACCATCGGGCTGGGGAACGACCACCTGTCGCCTGATACGCTTGATGGATTTCACTCCTATTTCGCCTTGACGTTGGTTTCGGATAAAAATATTTGTTTTTCCGGTCTCCAGTTCCTGAATAATAATGTCAGGGTCGCGGACTCTGAGCCCCCGAACAATAAGATCCACTTCTATTGGTTTTTTGGGATCGGCACCGATCGCTCCGGAACCGCTCGGACCGGGAAATACGAAGATGCCGGCGATAACCAGCAGAATAACCAAAGCCGCACCCACATCTAAAACGCTTACTTTGCCAAACAAGCGTCCTTTGGAATCCAAAATAGTCATAAGAAAAAACCAGTATCTGTCCCACAAACAAGATTATCGGTCAAAATTCTATTTTCTGCGGCCTGAGTGCAGTTTCGACAGCCTCGACAGCACAAAGAGCGATCGCTCTGGGGCAACCACAAGCTAGGCAAATACGTCTGGGTCATAAGTAGGGTCTGGCCTAGGGAGCCCAACTCTTGTGGCTATAGCAATTGCCTATGGGTGCCTTATTTCGCCTACACCCCACACCCTACACCCCACACCCTACACCCTACCCCCACTTGTCGATAAGGTAATTTCTGGTAATAAAAGTACCTTATGGATCGGAGGGCGATGCCCCCTCTCGGGAGGGGGTTGGGGGTGGGTACTGCGACCGGGAAAAACCACACCGCCCGCAGGAGGGGAACTTTCTTTCCCAGAAGTCTCCATTAGTTAATTTTTGTTCGCTTAAGCCATGTTTAACCCATTATCTTTAATCAACTATCGCCAAAATCGCCGATGGTTTTATCCGCTAATTTCCCTGGTGGTGGCACTGAGCCTAGCGATCGCCACCCCCATAGCCGCAAAAGCATTTGACTTGAGGGATCTCATCGTTCCCGGAATTCAGGTAATACAGCTAACGCGGATGTCCGACAAACAAGAAGTACAGCTAGGCAGACAGATTAACGAGCAAATCGGGAGGGAGTTTAGGATAAGCCGCAATAGCGATTTAATAAAATATGTCGAGGAAATAGGTCAGGGCTTGGTGCCATATAGCGAGCGGCCAGAACTAGAGTACACCTTCCAAGTAGTAGATGACGACAGCATCAATGCTTTTGCCACTGCTGGCGGTTTTATCTATGTAAACACCGGCTTGTTGAAAGCAGCAGATAACGAAGCGGAAGTCGCCGGAGTTATGGCCCATGAAATTGCCCATGTTACTGGCAAGCACGTCCTCAAGCAAATGCGCGAAGCAGTTATTGCAGGAGGTTTGGCGAATGCAGCGGGACTCGACCGGAATACGGTAGTCGCTCTCGGCGTAGAATTTGGCGTTCGCCGCCCCCGCAGCCGCAGCCACGAATACGAAGCCGATCGTCTGGGATTGGAGATGGTCGTCAAAGCTGGCTACGCTCCTTCGGGAATGATTAGATTTTTCCAAAAACTGCTGGGCGGGCGTTCGGTTCCCGGTATTTTAAGTACCCACCCAGATACCCAAGATCGCATTGATGCTCTGAATCTGGCGATCGAGGAAGCAGGCATTAATCCCAACCAGGGCAATGGTTTAGACGGTTACGCCTACAAAGCCAGAATCCAGAAACTATTGCAGTAACTATAGCTATTCTCAATTATCTTGATTATCCGACAAACCGGGCTTCTTAAGTTAACAGAAGCCCGGTTTTTAAGTTTGGGGTATCGCTTGGCGTCGGAACGGGATAATCGCGGAGAGATAGGCTTTTAGGCGAATGATTTAGGCCCCCAGTTTCTCCTCCTGGGAGGGGTTAGGGGTAGTGGACTGTCTGCCTTAAAGTTGTAGGTAGGGAGCGGCCCGGGAACGAAACCCAACACAACGATTGGTATAGTTGGGTTTCGTTCCCGAGCCGCTCCCTACAGTCACACACTTCCGATTCCCCTCCTGGGAGGGGTTATATCATGTCGGTTTGAATGCCCCAAAAAAAAGTCAATTCTGCGTAGGACGGGCTTCCGAAAAGTCCCTCCAGCTCTAAGGGACTTTTCGGAAGCCCGTCCTACGCGAGATTCTAAATTTTTTCTGTGGGTATTTAACCTGACTTGATATTAGGGGTAGGGTGCCCTTCTCTGCGGTCTTTTCACCCCACATTCCGCACTACAAATGTAGTATTAATAATACACCGATGTTTCTAAATTCTATCGCCTTCAAAAAGAAAGAAAAATATAGAAAATATCAGAAATAAATTGCCATTGACTCGTATCTACGAAA
>JAAHFN010000124.1 GCA_010672965.1 Oscillatoria sp. SIO1A7 | reverse complement strand
TTCCTATGGCACCTGCAATGGTAGTCTCTGTCAGAGAAGTTTCCAAACCATCCCAATGGAGAGCAAAGTCCTTATGTAACTTCTGATTCCAGAGGGGCATCATGTCCGAGTTCCCAATCGTGCCATCATCGTCAAGACCGAGTACTACAAACTTAACTGGATTAAAGGGAGCAATTCTACCGAGACCCTGCTCTGGCCTTTTATCCATCCAAGCAAATGAATCCTGAAGTTCGACCAACGCCTTCTTCGTTTGAGGAATAATTATATATCGATATAAAAACTTGTCTAGCAAGGACAAGTTACGGACGTAGGAAATTCCAGCCAATATGTAGTCAGCATTAAACCTCGGATCCTCACCACAATTTGACAAAAAACGGATATAGCCTTGAAGATTAAATCGACTCGAAGCTCCCGTAGGAATGATTGTAGGCACATCCTCAGCAGTCTTGTGATAAGTTGCAGTGTGGCATAGGGCGCAGGTAATACCTTGCCGGGGAAAACCAATCGTCTTTTTGGAAAACCCTATCGGTAGTTCTTCTCCTGGCTCCCATGTTATGCCTAAAGAAGTATATCCTCCAGCACCGGGTAGATACTCGGGGAAGAGGCGAGGAAGTACCATCCAAAGCCAGTAAGGCAATCCTTGTGTCGCTTCAGCTCCAATAGAACCATACTTGAAATGATCTGCAGGTGATTCGTAATAAGTTGGCACTTCTCGAAACAGCTTATACCAAGCAATAGAACCTCCCACACCAACCAACAAGGTAAAGACTAAAGCAACTGATATTACTATTCTTCCGATTTTGCTGTTGAGAAGTCTCATTTCTATGCGTCTCCTTCTGAAAGAACATCTGAGCCTGTGGGCTCCCTGTATCTAATGGCTAGAGCCAGGGAGCGTTTCAATTTTGTACGCTGCCGAACCACCTCCTTGTTAAAGAAAAATGCCGAAATCAGAGTTTCTTCATGTACTCGACCAGTGCGTCTTTCTCGTCGGGCGATAGGTCGGTTCCATATAGGTGGCCTTCGTTGCTGTTGCCCGGTTGTGACGTATCGTACTTAAAAAAGGTCTTGCCATGTGCTTCCTCCTCTGAAGAGACAAAACCCAACTTGTCTCGGTCTATGACATCGTTACCGCGATAGAAGATAGCCGGACGCTTCTCCGGGCTCTCCAATAAATCGCGAAGGGTTGGCACAGAACCGTTATGCAGGTAGGGAGCCCGAAGCCATACCCCATCCAGAGGCATATTAGCGTAGCCGTTGGTTTTACGAAATGACTTGAATCGCTCGGGAAAGCCAGCGAACAAAGTGTTCTGGTTGGACATCAGTTCGTAGGTGTAGGAATCCAGTCGGTGGCGATCGGTGCCAATCTCATCAATGTTGCTAACGGTACCCACAGATTCACCATTAAAAGCATGGCACTTGGCACAGTTGCTCTCGAACAAAGACTTGCCTGTTACTGCTAATTCGTTATCGATTTCGTAGGGGTATTCGGGAGGCGGGAAATCCCACAACCAGTCCGCCACTCGCTTGATTCCCTTGCGATCGACAGTAGTAGGCGTAACGCCCGCTCCCAAAGCTGCACTTAAATTGCGCTCATCCACTGATTTGTTGTTGCCGTCCCAATGCAATTGCAGACCTTCGCGAGGTTTCTGATGCCAGATGGGAGGATAGTCAGCAGTGCCAATTAATTCGCTCTCTTCCAACTTATCCATAGGGAAGTTAAACTGGATTGCCTTGTAGGGACTGAAGGTATCTACGCGACCAGGCCCCCAGTCCGGTTGCTCGTTCAAAAAGCTTAAAAGGTTGCCCTGCCGTATCAGAGCATCTCGCGTCCGGGGAATGGCGATATAGCGGTAGATCAGCTTCTGGAGCGGATTTAGATGCGACCCCATTTCGTTGATGTAGGGCATCATTTCTGGGGCGGAAAAACGCGGATCCACGGCAGCCTCGGAAATGAATTTGATATAGTCCCGTAAATACAAATTGTTTGAAGGCATAGCAAGCACTATCTGTGCGGGACTGTCATCAGAATCCCGCACTGTGCCCACATGACAAACAGCACAGTTGAGACCGACCCTATCGATACCAGAAACTTTCCGCTTGGAAAATCCTATGGGCAGATCGTGTCCTTCTTCAGATAAGAACCCAAGGGACTCGTAGCCTTTTCCTGGTAGCTTGTCAGCAAATACCACGGGCATCGCTTTCCAGATCCAGTAGGGAATACCGTTGGTGGGTTCGCTACCGATGGAGCCATATTTATAGTGATCCTCAATGTCGGCATAATATTTGACCTGACCGTTGCCTACTAGCAACGGCGATACCAAATACAGGATGACGACGAGCAGCACTATACCGATGATTGTTACGATTTTGCGCAAGGTAGTATCCTCAAATCTTAACGGGATATTAACGAGCCAATTGCGGAGCGGATGAGCATCTATTTGAGAACCGCTATAGTCATTGATGACGATCGCGCGGTCATCAAAATACACTAGGACTTACGCAAGTTGTCGGATCTACTCTAGTGTCTGGTGCGCAATGCGCAAGCAATGCACACCAGACAGATAGTCTCTCTGCGTAAGCCCTATACAGGACAAACTAGCGATCGCTAGTTTGAATCGTCAGTAGCGTTGGGATTAAAAACTCGTGCTGTGGGCAAAAATACCGACATGACCTCTTTGTTTTTGGCGTGCAATGCATCTTGTGCAGCAGCAGCATAGGCTTCGCCCATTCTCCCCATACTTGCAACCGATTGCTGATAATAACGATCGATATTATGACAGCCTACGGGTACTTCTAAATAGGAGCCGAGACATTCGTTGCAGTAGGTACAAGGGCGATCGGGGATGTCTTGGTTGTTTTGAAAATACTTATTTACCATATCGGGGTTCGCCACCAACATCCGAGCCATACTTACAGCGTCGGTAAATTCTCCTTCAATGGCCTGATTGATGAAAGAGGCTTGTTGGAATCCTCCGGTTGTAATGATCTTAATGTCATTCAAGCCCTTCTTTTTCAGAGCATCTTTGACGGCCTTAGCATCGCGCAAAACTGTACCTTGATGTCGATAGAGGAGTTCGTTCATCTCCTTTGCGGAAACATGTTCCTGGAAAAACGCATCAAGGGCTTCCGGCTCGACTTTGGTGCCGCTAAAGGGCTGTTGGTAATCCCCTTGCACTTTTTTGGGAAGACGATTCCAGAGCAAGTTAAACAGGGGATGCAAGAACTTGTAACGGAAAAGAATGTAGTTGCGGAAACTGGCAAATCCTCCACTGGAAATCATGGTGTCGTAGGTGTATCGCAGCATCTCAAAGGGAAAAGGACCCGAAGGTAAAAGCGGGTGGGGAAAGGTGCTGCCTCGGGAAACATGAATAGCATCGACGCCTTCTTCTGCAAGCATTTCGCAAATTTTGATGCCATCCTCAAAGTCGTTGCCGGGGTGGGCGAAGGGAGGAATGATATTGTTAAATTCGCGGATGCTGATTTTGGCTTGCAGGTGAAAGTCCGGGCCAACGACATCGCGGATGGCATGCACGATTTTTTTCAGGAAGAGATAGCGCCCGTTGAGATCGCCTCCATATTCATCGGTACGACGATTAATACCAGCACTTAAAAACTGATTGATTAGATAGCCGTGAGAACTGTGCAACTCGATGCCATCGAGCTTAGCTTCCTTAGCCCGACCGGCAGCGGCAGCGAAGTCTCGAATAATCTCTTCCACCTTATCCTTGCTCATTATATTGGCAGGAAGCCCGTTGATTTGATCGTCTCGATCGGTTGCGCTGGGAGCCGGTTTAGGACGGATTGCCTTTGAGTGAGGATCGATGGTTGTATTTTCTATTCCTTCAATATCTCGCTGACGACCCGAGTGACTGAGCTGAATGATATATTTACAACCACGATCGCGCACGGTTTCGCCTATAGTTCGCCAGAAGGGAATGAATCGATCCTCGTGAATGGTAGATACCTGAGGAGTGATGCGACCTTCAATCGAGACGGGAACATAGGAGGAAATAATCGCTCCAACACCGCCTGTAGCGAATTTATTTTCCCAGTTCACCCGTGCTTGATTGCCCGAACCATCATAGTTATCCCACCGACCAGTGACGCTCGACCGAAAGACGCGATTTTTCACTGTGAGACCACTACGAAATTGAATTGGATCGAGAACTGTATTGCTGTTACTCATAATTCCTCAAATCAATCATCAAGTAATTGGTGCTTTAACAAAATAACGAGTACCACTCGTCGGACTGCCCGTCCATCTTTTTGCGCATTTAAATAAAAAAACTCTATCAGTTTTTCCAGCGCTGGCACAGACTCGCGATAGAGAAGTTTCTGATTTTCTATTGTTTTTGTTTTTATGAATAATCTCAGGGAAAACGCATAATCTGTAATGCTTTACCAGTAGTTAGTTTTACAACTATAACGGCATATGCTTAGCTTGTTAATCCCTTTACCTTGTAAGCGGTTCAAAAATAAGATGCGTTTTCCCTGTGAATCATCCATGCTAATCGACTACTTTTTGGCGGCCTGGGAAATCACGTCGGCTGCTTTTTCTCCGATGATGTAAACCGAAGTAACGATGAAAAAGCCGGGGATTTTTGGAAAGACCGAAGCGTCAACTATACGCAGATTTTTGGTGCCATGCACCTCGAAATCGCCATTGACTACCCCTCCCTTCGCACGATCTCCGATCGGACAGGAGCAGGAGGCATGGTGGCCCCAAGCGTTGTATTTGACGAACTCGGCTATCTCTTCATCAGTCTGTATGTGCTTGCCTGGAAGCTTCTCTTCAGCGATCGTCCCATCCTCGATCAGCGGCTTAGTCAACCGGCGGACAAATTTGATCCCTTCCACTACCGATTGGAGATCTTCCCCGTTGGGATCGTTGCCTTCTTCAAAATAGTGGAAATCGATCTGAGGTACGTCTCGCGGATCGGCCGATCGCAATTTTACCGTTCCCGCCGAATTGTTAGTATGGGCCTTAAGAATCGCCCATGTCAGGTAATTGGGGTTATTGCAAATGAGGCTAGAGTAGCCTGGGGAATAACCCTCGAACAAACCAATTAAGCCAAAGACATACAGATCTGGCAGAGGCCGGTCCTCGAACGAACGTTTGATCGCCGACAGAATTGAGCCGTTGGTGGTGTAGAGTCCCTTGCGGTGCTTCTCCCACATCTTGTATGGGGGATCGTCAACTTCGAATTTTGCATCTTTGAGAATTTCCCAAGAGTCAAAATTCATCTGGTTAACCACTCCGACCTCGTATCGATCCTGCATATTGGTGCCAACCCCAGGGAGGTCAACCCGAACTGGGATACCGAAACTTTCGAGTTCCTCCTTCGGGCCGATTCCCGATAACTTTAGCAACTGCGGCGTGTTGTAGGTGCCGCCAGCTAGGATGACTTCGCGGGAAACGAAGACTTCGCGTTTCTCACCAGGATCTTGGCTTGGATTCTGGTGCGCCCTGTAGAGCTTTGCACCCTTGAGGTACTCCACCCCAATCGCCCGATTCTCCTCGAAAATGACGCGAGTGGCCAGCGCATCAAGTTCCACCTTCAGGCGATCGGGATATTTGGCCGCAACATCGAGTACCCGTTCTCGCGATCCGTGGCGGGTATGGTTTTGGGTGGAGAGCGGTTGACAGCTAATACCAACTGCATTGTCCTTTACCAAACGCCAATCGTTGGGATCTCCTTTGCCCTCTATCAACCATTGGATTGAGGCTTCGTCAGCGTTGCAACAAGCCTCCTTAGCCGACTTAAGGATGGTTTTAAACAATGTCTTATCTTTAAGGACCGCTTTAAGGGGTAAAGCGACCTCAGTCTGCAACCAGCCCTTAAAGCCGTGACGAGTGGGATTCAAGCCCAGATGCGAGAGACAGCGCCAAACCGGCCGATAGGCACAACGCTCCATGCCCTCAAAATACTTGCGCATATTGTCCGCAGACCACGAGCGATCGCCAGTGAGTTCAGCGACAAAATCCCAGTCCTGATTGTGTGGATAGACCGCAATCATAGCGTTGAGCGCAGTACAGCCACCGAGAGTACCCCCCCGGGGGTAAAGCACGCCGTTTACCTCCCGACCGTTCCATTCCTTTCTGTATTTCGGATCCTTCTCCTGCAACTCGTCGCTGGCGTAATGGCGCACAAAGAAGTCCCATTTCATCGCTTCGTTTTCCGAAGCAAAGGGGTGGAAAACCGGTACCTCGTAGTCCGCCGGCATGCGGTTCTTGCTGGGATCGATTGGAGCAGCCCCTTGCAGCTTGAGCGGATCGCCACCCGCCTCAAGCAGCAATACTGTGTGCCCGAGTTCGGCGAGACGTGCAGCCACTGTGCCTCCACCTGCTCCCGATCCCACCACTACATACTCGTATTTAGGTTCTACTACCATGATTTCCGGTCTTTGCTAGTTTGCCAATTTTCAATTGTTTCTAATGGCGTGCTGCGCAAAGCACAGCACGCTATTACTCAAAATTTGCTTAACTTAACGCAACTCTAGAGGTATTTGAGGAATTCGATGAGCGCCTGCTTATCCTCGTCTGAAAGCGGAGTCTCCCCTTCAGACGCTGGAAGGTAATCGGTGCCGAAATAGTGACCGCGATTGACCACGAAGTCGGGGCTCTTGCTAACTTCTAGCAAAGGATCTGCCAGATTGCTGAAAACTTTCCTGGCCTGTTCGTCAGTCGGGTTTTTCGGCAGTCGTATGAGGTCCCACAGAGCCTTCGGCAGGAGCTTAATCAGCTTGCCCGTCTCTTTGAGGTTGATATTAGACAGCAGGTTGATAGGTGTCCCCTCAGGTATTGGTCCAAGCTTGACACCGCCATCACCAAAAATGTTAGGAAAGAATTTCTGAAGGCAGCCTAGCTGTAGAAAGCCTGGGAGGAAACCACCCGGAAGTTTTAGGTAGCTGGTTTCGGTGGTTAGGTCAATCTTGCCCGGTGCCATCTTGCCCGAAGCAGTGAGAAACTCGACGTTGCCCTTGCGGTTCTCCGGCCACAGTAGCTGGGCGATACTGTCGTCGAAGGATGTCATGCGTGCCTCGACCGTACCTGCTTCCTCGAATTTCCCAAGCGAGTTGTTGAGCAGGAACGGTGCCGTTGACCACAGGCTAACCAGGGATGGTGGCCGGGTATAACCGCGACCGCCTTTTGGCATTTCGTACTCGCGCGGCTCTAAAGTAAAGGGATTGTGAACGGTAATCGTGCCGACCGAAGGCAAGTTTTTGTAAGAACTCGACGAGAAGTCGTTCCAAATGTCGTTAGCGATCGCATTGGTGGCCAACGGGCTACTCGCGTTGGTCTCCAGCAGGGTTACGGGCACCCGCAAATCGTTTGACATATAGTTGTTGTCTAGGAAATCTGGCTTCAGGACAATTTCCTTCATGGCTTCCTTAAACTCGTCGGTCTTGGTCCACTGCCAGTAGTCGTCCCAGCAAGTCAGGTAATTTGAGTTGACACAGCCTTTGTCTGGGAAGAAATCAAGGAATGCCTTCTCGGGAAGCTTGCTCGAATGGCAGCGGGCGCAGGTTTCGGCGAAAACCTCTTTGCCTCGCTTTAGCACCTTTTTGTCTTTGGTCAGGTACTTCTGAGCGCCAGGGGCGTCTTTTAGATAGTCCGGTGGTGTTGCCGCTAGAAAGAAGAGGGCAAGATCCGGCGTCTGCATGGTAGTTGCATTCCAATAGACAGAATTCTTCTTGGCGGTGGCGATCGGGAACGGCGTTATTTTAGGACCGCCAATCAATGGAATGAAATGCAACAGCCACTCTTCGCTGAAAAGGCCGATATTCACAAAAACACGATTTAGTGCCCCGAGGCCGCCTACGGAATCCGCACCATCCTTGAGTACCCGAGGGGTCAAGACATTGGGCTTGTAGTAGAGATCGTTTAGTGGACCGTTAGCAGGCAGCGGTCCATCCGGTTGCGCATAGTCGTTGAATTGCTTATTGTCCAACTCGCCGTCCTCAAGCTTTTCCTTACCCCATTTCTGGGCTAGCTCTAGACGTGGGCCAAGCTGATAAAACGCATTCATGGTACGCGGATTGTTGATCTGATCGGAAGAGACCAAGGAAGTGTCGAGGGCACCCGGTCGAGATGTATGGAGGAGTTGGTAGATGAAATCGTTTTTGTCTGGGTTGTAACTGAAGATGCGATCGAACCAGAAATATTGCGTCCCCGGATTCGAGTTCAGGTTTTCCCACTTAGGCTCGTTGAAGTCCTTCGGCGGATTTGTTGGATTGGGACCGACGTGGCAGAAGGCGCAGGACATACCAACCCGATAGGGTTTTACTAACTTCTTGTCGTTATAGTAGGACGGGTCATTATAGTAACGGACCGGATCCCATTTTTTCTGGGCTTTGGCGTCGAATGCCGGATTGGGGAAAAGGCGCAGGCCAACCACGCCAGATGCGTAGCCATAATAGGAGCCCACCGGCAGGCCGTTCTTCCCTCGGGCACCGACCTCGACCCCAGGATATTTGTCTTCATCTTCAAAAGGGTCGGGCGGGCATTCTGGACTTTCGATGCGTTCGTCTAGCCAGAGACCATAGCGATCTTCCCGGGGGCCACTCGCCTTCTTGAAGCAGGGTTCATTGACCAATCCCAGGTATTCCCAGCGGTTCTCTCGCTTGTTGGGGAGTTTCTCGTGGCTCGACAGGGTCTTGAGAAAATCAAGGTTGCCAAAGCTCTTGCGCGATAGCTCATCCCAAAGGGTATCGTTTCCGCCGGTCCATATCGTCCAGTTATTACGTCCGCGCACAACTGCGTTGACGGCCTCTTCCTCCGTAATGTCCGGTACATATTGCGCGAGAATAGCGCGTACTTTTTCGGGATCCTTGGTGATCCCGTAGTCCATATCGCGCAGGTAGTCGTCCTCCGAACTTGGCAAGCTCTCGGGAGTGCGACCGGCCTGCATGGCTTCGTCGATTACGGTGCCCGGCTTGGGGGGATGAGGAAGTGCAATAGCCGTCCCCACGAACACCAATAGGACAATTACAATTGGTATCAGAAATTTTTTCACTTGGAATATCTTTTCTATTAGGAACCAATTCGGTATCTAGATTTAGGAATGAGGATTTAATGAATTGTCATAATTGCCTGCCACTCTCTCCCTGACAGGTTGTTAGGGTTTATGGTAAGAGCATCTTGTTTAATCCTCATTCCTTAGTAAATTTCCAAAAGCACGACTGACATAATATTAGAAAGAAAGGATATAGGTGCAGCGCGGCAGAAATCATCGACCAGCCCGATGGGGCTGAGAGCCAGGGTACAAAAGCATTTTGACTTATTACCTTGAGACTTTTGACTTCCGCGCAGCGGCACTAGGTGCAAAAGTTACTTACGATACCAAATAAGTAAGCCTTGAACCGCGCCTTTGAAACCCTCATAGGCGCGTTTCCTGCGGGAAGTGCATCCGCCCTGCCGAAAAAGGGCGCGCTTTTTGATGCTCCACAGAGCGCTCTATCAGGGGATATATATTAGCTGATAGCTATCGTTTATCGCTTATTAGCTACCAGCTATAAGCACCCAAAAAATATATTACGTCTATTTATATTAGAGTAATAGCTCTTTTTTGATTTGTCAAGAAGACGATCGCAATTTTATGTAACTGATTGTAAAGCTAGCTAGCTAGAATAAAGCTAGCCGAAAGAAAGAGTTGATTAGGGCTAACGGTTATATATAGCCCTATGCACCGTCTCGGGCGCATTCGAGCAAAGGGATAAAATATCCGCACAGGCGTTGGTAACTGGAGTTTAGACTAACGAGAACTGACCCAGCATCCAAGGAGAAGCTGAGAAGGCACAAAAAACTATAAAAATTGATTTCAAGCAGACGACTGTCTTTGCTTTTTCGGGATTTTTTTCCCTTTTTT
>JAAHFN010000123.1 GCA_010672965.1 Oscillatoria sp. SIO1A7 | reverse complement strand
ACAATTAAAGCAAAAATTAAATATTGTTTTAGCTGGCTTCCCTCGACTATCTCTATTATTTTTCGATTAACATCTATGCAAGGGTTCGTAAGGAAATTAAAATTAATTTAGATGCGTTTACCCTGGCGTAGAAATTAGCCTGGTCGTCTTCATTTGTTTTTATAATTTGCGGGCTAAAACGTAATACCCCACCGCGCCAGCTCCAAAAATCCGGTGCATATTGAATTACCTTGTTCTTGATCTCATTGGTTAACCAGATAACAATCGGATATTTGAAGCGGGGAAGAGCTTCTCTCGTCCATTGCAAATAACCAAAAAATTTGTCCTGCTCCGTGCGATCGCCATCAAGTCCCTCTAGGTAAAGAAGTTTCTCTATTTCGGTGACGGTCAGCACGGCTATACCGCCCTGGCTTAGATATGATTCCTTTTGCACTACCTCTGCGATCGCTGCCCTTAGACTGGGTTCCCCTCGCGCCAGCTTCAGCCTATAAGCAGAAAATCCTAACGGCTCCAACTCCGTTTCATAGCCTTGGATTACGCGATCGCGCAAAATGCTGTCATCGCAAACAGCAATCAGTAAGCTCATCTTGTCTTTGATGGCTGCAATAGACTCCACTAGCTCGTCATAGCTATCCTCATTCTGCGTAGCCGGATCTTTTCTACGATTCATTTTCTGGATATCTGGCTCGCTAAATTAAATCTCTTTTCCTTAGCAATTCTTCGACCATCGGGTTTAGGTCATACCAGCTAGGTCTCTGGTACTCTATTATATGCACTCCGTTAAGCAGCTTCAAAAATTCTGGCTGGTTCGGATCGTCGGGCCAGTTTTCCTTATAGACTTTTTGCAAAATCTCATAATCTCGGTTGCTCAAATTAGAGGCAAAGTCATCCTGTATCCTTTCGACTGCCTCCTCTAGCACTGCATCGTCAATCGCCAGCTCTTCCAGCCTGGGACTCCGCCGAAGCGATCGCAGGCAAATTCGGCAGCATTCCCGCGCTATGCGGATTAGCTCGCGCATAACGCCGCCGCTATACAAAGCAATCTTATCGGCCATGTCTGCTTTTAACAGTTTTTCGGGAATCCGCTTTGCTAAAATTAGCCGCAATAGTTCCTGGGTTTCAGCTATAGGAACTGGATTTTGCAGGCGATTGGCTCCTTTGTCAAATATTTTCGATACCGGCATGGTCACCACATCGCCATTAGTTTCCGTATCTATTATCGGTTTAATATCCTTATTTCGATATGCCGCAATTTGGATGGTAAAGATAATTCTAAAGTTACATCCTAACAGAGCCTTAATATTATCCCGGTAGATATTGCTTACCAAGCCTAAATCTATTTTGTCCAAATCATCTATGATAACTATTACTTCTTTCTTGGTTGCCAATTCAATCGCCGCCGCTATTTCGTTGAGCTTCGCAATCAAATCGGAAACCTTATTCTTAAACTCGTGTTTAATTTCTTCGCGAATACTGGCATCTGCTTGCAGCTTTCCCTTAATCGTTTGGAATAGATTAAAACCAGCCGCTACCTCGGCACCAAGTTGTTCTGTTTCAGGTCTCGCTTTCTGTGCAAACCATCTATCTAATTCTTTTTTAGTAGGTTCGTTTATTTTTACCTGGTTTTTCTCTACCTCGTACATGAGGTTGACGGCAATGGCAAAGAGGATGTTAATGTGGTTTACATCCGACATTTCGATAGTATCTGAGATAGAGAAGAAAACCACAAAATAGCGATCGCGGCACTGGCGAGCAAACTGAGCCAGCAAGGTAGATTTGCCACAGCCCCGATGCCCGGTGAAGATAATCTTGCTATCTCCAGAGGCACTGTCTTCAACCAGCTGTTGCAAATCTTCGAGAACTTCTACTCCATAGTCCACTTGAAATTTGTCTAGTTCGTCTGGGCCCAACAAGGGCAACAGATCCAGGTTCCCGTAGGCTTCTCGAAATGACTCTAATAAGCGGGTGTTTCTAGCCATGTAAAATTATAAAAGACGACGAAAATACTATAGCACTTCTAAACCATTTTTACAATTGCTGTAGGTAATCCCCCGGCTGCTCGATAAGGAGAATCGAATCCATTATGTCGAGTCTTTAGGGCATACCCCTTACAACAACTGTACGACTCATTATTCCTTATTATAAATCCCCATACCTCTAAACTAAACCTTTGTCTCTTAGCAGTTCCTTTACAATCGGATTTACGTCATACCAATTTCCCTGATATTCTATTATATGCAGCCCTTGGAGCAACTCTAAAAATTCTTGCTGATTCGGATCGTCAGGCTCATTTTCCTTATATACCTTCCGCAAAATCTCGTAGTCTTGATTGCTCAAATTCGAGGCAAAGTCATCCCTTCTCCTTTCGATTGCCTTCTCTAGCACTGCATCGTCAATTGCTAACTCCTCCAAGTCGGGATGTCGCCTAATCGACTTCAGACATATTCGGCAGCATTCTCGCGCTGTTAAGATTAACTCTGTTATAACGCCGCCGCTATACAAAGCAATCTTGTCAGCCATGTCTGGTTTTAGCATATTTTCGGGAATACGTTTTGCTAAAATCTCCCGCAATACTTCCTGGTTCTCAGCTATAGGAACCGGATTTCTCAGGCGATTTGCTCCTTTTTCAAATATATTCAATGCCAGCATTCTCACTACATCACCGTCAGTTTCCTTTTCTATTCTACGTTGAATTAGTTTATTTCCCCTATATCCGGCAATTTGTATGGTAAATATAATTCTAAAATTAGGCTTGAATAGATCTTGTATATTATCTTTATAAATATTGGTTATTGACTCCAAATTTGTTCTATCGTCTAAACCATCTATAATGACTATTATTTCTTTTTGCGTTGCAACCTCAATCGCCGCCGCTATTTCGTTGAGCTTGGCAATCAAATCAGAAACCTTATTCTTAAACTCCTGTTTAATTTCCTCGCGTATGCTTGCATCTGCTTGCATTTTGCCTCTAATGATTTCAAATAAGTTGAACCCAGCCGCTACCTCGGCACCAAATTTTTCTGTTTCAGTTCTCGTTGTCTTTGCAAACCATCTGTCTAATTCTTTTTTGGTAGATTCGTTTATTTTTATCTGGTTTTTCTCTGCCTCATTCATGAGATTGACGGCAATGGCAAAGAGGACATTGATGTGGTTTACATCTGACATTTCTATATCGTCTGATATGGAAAAGAAAACCACAAAATAGCGATCGCTGCACTCCCGAGCAAACCGAGCCAACAAGGTAGATTTGCCATAAAAGCTGTGCCCGGCGAAGATAATCTTGCAGTCTCTAGAGTCACTGTCATAAACTGGTTGTTGCAAATTCTCAATGACCTCCTCTCCATAATCTACCCCGAACTTGTCTAGTTCATTAGGGTCTCGCAAGGGGAGCAGTTTTAGGTTGCCGTAGGCTTTTTGAAATGACTCTAATAAGCTGGAGTTGCTAGGCATAGGGCGACAAAAGTGGACTAACATTTATTACTATAATACAATTTTGCAAAGAGGTTGCTACGTTTTGGAAGTCCTAGGGCGAGGTGACTGTCCCAACCCAATCCCCCGCCGGACCATGCTAACGATCGCCCCCCATGCAAAAACGGACCAACTCTCAGAGGCGGAGATACTTCACGATCGCCGTTCTGGTGCGCGTTGTGTAAGTCCTGTGAAAGCTGAGGGCTGACTGCTGAAAGCTGACTGCTATATATAAAGAAAGGTGACACAGGCTGCGCGAACGGAGATAAGCAATGGCGAACACGAACCACTTGGCCCTGCTTGCTGGAGGGGTTGAGAGTTGGAACCAATGGAGGAAGCAAAATCCAGAGGCGATACCAGACTTGAGAGGGGCGAATCTTAGCTTTGTGGATTTGACGGGAGTTTACCTTGCCAGAGCGGACCTTCAAAACGCATCTCTGAAGCAAGCAAACCTGACTAATGCCGACCTTCGCGGTGCGGATCTGCGGAATGCCGACTTCGGCGCTGCCAATCTCACCGATGCCCATCTCAGCAGTAGCGACCTGAGCAATGTCGAGTTTGTCAATACCGATCTCAACGGTGCGGACTTCAACGGTGCTAACCTGAGCAACACTTCTTTTTTCAACACGAATCTGCGCAGTTCCAATCTGAGCTATGCCAATCTGAGCTATGCCAAGCTGAGCCATGCCAGTCTCAGCGGAGCGGACCTGATAGATACGGATCTTCTCGGTGCCGACCTGAGCGGTACGGAACTAATCGGGGCTCATTTTCGGGGAGCTTGTATGAGCGGCGTCCGGCTTAATAATGCCGACCTGAGCGGTGCCGACCTTCGAGGTACGGACCTCAGCGGTGCCGACCTCAGCGATGCCTATCTTGGCGGTGCCTACCTGACTAAAGCCAATCTCAGCAATGCCAATCTGAGCAACGCCAATCTCGCCAGAGCTTTGCTGGTGGGGGTTAGAGCTTTGGGGGCTAATTTTGCTGGAGCCACCTTAACTGGAGCCTGCCTGGAAGATTGGCAAATCGATAGCGCCACCGGGCTAGAGGGAGTTGTCTGCCATTATGCTTATTGGAAAAGCGATCGCCAAGAACGCCGCCCCGTTTCCGGTCATTTTGCTCCCGGAGATTTTGCCAAGTTATGCCAAGATTCCCTAAATCAAATAATAGAGTTGGTTTTCCCCGCAGAAATTGACTGGCCGGCTTTTGCGCGATCGCTCCACCAACTGCAAGCCCAAGAGCCAGAAACCAAATTATCCGTTCGCAGCATTGAAAGCCAAGAAACAACTGGGGTTGCCGTAAAGCTAGGAGTTGCTGCCAAACTCGACAAAAGCAAAATTCGCGATCGCTTGATGCAG
The DNA here is from genome assembly GCA_010672965.1 of Oscillatoria sp. SIO1A7. GTDB lineage: Bacteria > Cyanobacteriota > Cyanobacteriia > Cyanobacteriales > Laspinemataceae > SIO1A7. Next base: position 5,207 of record JAAHFN010000123.1, on the reverse strand, counting down.
GGCTATCAATCTAGCCGACAAGTCTCAGACCCTAGAGAATCGCAGCTTGGCGATCGGGGCAGCTCCCTAAATCGATTATTTACAGCATTGCATTATTAATCCGTGTCAAGAGGGAATTGGGAATTGGGCATGGGGCATTGGGCATTGGGCATTGGGCGCGATCGAGAAATTGCGCTTATTTTTCTTGGGTAAAATTAGACTCTAATTTCTTCTACACCCTACACCCTACACCCTACACCCTACACCCAATTCCCAATTCCCTACACCCTACACCCTAATTCTTAGCCCAATGCCCAATGCCCAATGCCCTATGCCCTATGCCCTATTTTCTTTATTCCCATAGGCAAAGCTAGATAGCAATTTGCCCTGGGCATCGTACAAATATCCAATATCTCCTTTGTTGTTCCAAATCGCACGACGAATCTTGAAGCTAAAACCTCCGGTCTCGGGATGGACTTCATTAGTATAAACCCGATAGCTTGCTCCGGCTGCTAGTATAGTTCCCTCGGGGAAAATGAAATCTTGCCTGCGATGGCCTGCATTAATTTTAAAGCCGGATATATCTGCGTCGATCGCTCCTTTATTCAAAATCTCGATAAATTCATCCGATTCAAAATATTTGACAGAGCCGTCATAGAAAATATGACTAATTATTATTTGCGGCTCCGCTGCTTCGGAGGGATCGACTGAAGGGGTTCGATTCGCAAGGGGCTGCAAATAAACGCCGATGCGCGTCAAAGCATTCTGGTGACTGCCGTAGGCACCGAAAAAGCCGATAATTTCATAGCCTTCCGGGGCTTTAAAAGAAAATGGTTTAACTTCTGATTCTATAGTATAGGGCTTGCTGCAAGCAGTGCCATCGGAACCAAAACTATCGGGCAAGAAAATTTGTGCTTTGCCCAGGTCTTCCCCCAAAGCAGAAGATGTTTTTTTATTTGTTAATCGATACCTAGCAATTGGCTTGGGCTTTCGAGCGGTTAATTTATCATAACCTATGTGATAGAGGCCAATTTTTTTCCTGGTATTACCTCCACCGAATACCCGCGAGGCTTTTCCTTGATGGGTTTTCAATTGCAAGCTGATAATTTCTTCTTTGGGATAGCCGGGAGCTTGCCGTCCCCAACTTCCTATCACCTCGGTTATGTAATCTCCTGGCTCTAGGATGAATTCTTCGCGATCGCCGCCTTTGCCACCAAATGCTTGGGATAGGTAGGTTTCTGGCTCGGCAGTTGCCAGGTCTTCATATTCTACTTTAATTTTATGGACTGCCCATCCGTGGTTAATCAGTATTCGTTTAATTCGCGATCGCCCTGTTTTATCCGAAGGTCGTATTTCAAACTTAGTAGCATCAATATCGCTTCCTTGCGGGCCAAGTTTGAGCAGATTTCCATCTGGTTCTGCTTCTAGCTGCGGTTCTGTGCCTAGTTGCGGTTCTTGCAGTTCTTGAGATGGTTCTGCTTCTTGTTCTGCTTCCGATCCTACCTTTACTTCTGGTTCCAATACAAAGAGATCGTCAGAAAGCGTTTCGCCTATATTCTCTAAAGGCCGGCCATAGGTCAATAATGGAGTAGCTCGACCAGTTTTTAAGTTGACTTTTACCAAACCATCGCCCGCACTCGCAACATAGGTCGCGTCATTGGCTGTCATGGCAGTACCGTAAACTTTGCCGATGCCAAATACACCTACTCGCTTGCTACTGGCAGGGTTAGCGATATTTACCTTATATATTTCTGAGTTAGCAGTTGACAGATATAGCTGACCATCTACAAAAGCTAAGTGACCTCCCGAGACTACCGGCAAACTGCCTAACACGGTCGCGATACCAGTATCGCTGTTGATTCTCAAAAGGTCTTGGCCAGCGGCGTAAAGGGTGCCGTCTGAATCGAAGGCGATCGCATTGGCTCGGTTCTGGAGTTCCCCTACTAAAGAAGTCTCCGCTGTGGTCGAGTCGATTTTGTAAAGCTTCTGCCCGTCAATTCCCCACAATTGACCGTCGGGAGACCAAGCAATATCGTGCATAATCGTCCCCGTATTGCCGATTACTTTCATCTTTTTTGTGCTGATATCCAAGGTGCCTATCTGTCCGCGATTGTCGGCAACCCACAGTTCCGTACTTTTGGCCTTAGTATTGTTCATCTGTTATTTCTTGCTATCTTCCCCTGCTAAAGGATTTCCAAATAAAAATTTCTCCCTCGCTTCCCCGTAGGACGGGCGGAGCGCCTGTCTCTGGGCTCCGGACAGGCGCTCCGCCCGTCCTACGAAGAAGGATAATTTATTTCAAGGAGTTCCCTAAAGCAGTCCTACTGCTTATTATACTCTCGTCGATCGCGCTCCGCTAAAATAGTTCGTAACCCTAGAGAGCTGTTTGCGAAGGAAACCCAACTATAGCGGTTCTCGTTCTTGATGTAAGGTGCCTGGGGCGAAGCATCTTAATATGAGGGTTGCCGTTAGGAGCGCGCGAGATTGTCGCTCATGATGCTGTCGCCCCTACGTTTCTAGGGTCCGATCGTTTATTACACTTATTTGAGAAACGCTATATATCAATCTGCGCGCCCTTGTTTGGTTCCTCAACCGCTCCCTAAGATTTTCAGCCAGACACTGTAGTAGATGAAAAGTCAGAAAAAACTATTCTCCCAATTCCATCCCCTGCGTCTTATTAGAGAAACCCTTCAACTGTTTAAGTACAGCAGGCGGGCTGTGGGATTGGTCTGGGATACCAGTCGCTCCCTAACGGCTATTTTTGCGGTCCTTACTTTAGTAGGGGGTCTTCTTCCCGCAGCCATAGCTGTAGTGGGCAAATTAATTGTCGATAGCGTCGTCAATGCCAGCCAATCTCCCCAGGCAGAACCTTCGATCGCTCTGGGTTATGTGGCATTGGAGGCAGGAGCGATCGCCCTGTTAACCCTAACTCAAAGGGGCCTGAGCGTTTCCCAATCCCTACTGCGAGTTGTCCTGGGCCAGAAGGTAAACGAGTTGATTCTGGAAAAAGCCCTAACCTTAGATCTGGCTCACTTTGAAGATTCAGAGTTTTACAACAAAATGACCCGGGCGCGGCGAGAGGCATCGTATCGCCCCCTCTCTCTATTCGGCGGCACTTTTAAGTTAGTCCAAGATACCATATCTCTGGGGACCTACGGTGCCCTACTGCTCCAGTTTTCTATTTGGGCCGTAGTTATCCTGGCGATCGCAGCCTTTCCCCCCTTTATCGCCGAAACGCGCTTTGCCGGAGAAGCCTTTCGCCTGTTTCAGTGGCGAGCGCCGGAAACCAGACAACAATACTATCTAGAAAACCTGATTGCTCGGGAAGACCACGCCAAAGAGGTTCAACTCTATCAACTTGGCCCAATTTTCTTGCAGCGCTATCGCAACATTTTCCAGAGAATTTATCGCCAAGATCGCCAACTCGCCCTGCGGCGGGGCTTGTGGGGCTATCTTTTGGGATTGCTAAGCACCGCTACCTTCTACAGTGCCTATGCCTGGATTGCAATAGAAGCGATCGCCGGTCGGATTTCTCTCGGGGAAATGACCATGTATCTGATGGTTTTTCGCCAAGGACAATCTAGTTTTTCCGCAATTCTCAGCGCGATCGGCGGCATCTACGAAGACAATCTTTATTTATCAAATCTCTATGAATTTCTCGAACAAAAAATTCCCGAAGCAAAAGGAACGGCGAAAATCGGTCTGATTCCCGGCGATGGCATTCGCTTCGAGAATGTCAGCTTCGCCTATCCAGGCAGCGAAAAAATGGCTCTCCAAAAAATTTCCTTCCATGTCAAGCCGGGAGAAAAACTGGCTCTGGTCGGTAAAAACGGCTCGGGCAAAACAACTCTCATCAAACTGCTGACTCGCTTGTACCTTCCTTGCCAAGGGCGGATTCTCCTCGATGGTCTCGACTTGCGCGAATGGGATATCCAGATTCTGCGCCGTCGGATTGGCGTCATTTTCCAAGACTTCGTCCGCTATCAGTTGACCGTAGGCGAAAATGTAGGAGTTGGCGACGTAGAATATTTAGAAGACCCATCTCGCTGGGAAACTGCTTCTGAAAAAGGTATGGCTCGCCCATTTATCGACTCCATGCCCGATCGCTTTTCGACTCAGTTGGGTCGCTGGTTCAAAGGTGGCACCGAACTATCCGGCGGCCAGTGGCAAAAAATCGCTCTTTCTCGGGCTTTCATGCGCGATCGAGCAGATATTTTAGTTCTCGACGAGCCTACATCGGCAATGGATGCAGAAGCTGAATATGCCATATTCGATCGGTTTCGCAATCTGACTCGCGAGCAAATGGTTTTCTTGATTTCTCATCGCTTTTCTACAGTGCGCATGGCAGACCAAATCGTCGTCTTTGAAGAGGGACGAGTTATCGAAAAAGGAACTCACGAAGAGCTGTTAGCTTCTGGCAGACGCTATGCCCAGCTTTTTTCTATCCAAGCGGCGGGGTATCAATAGAATTGGGCATTGGGCATTGGGCATTGGGCATTGGGCATTGGGCATTGGGCATTGGGCATTGGGCATTGGGGAATTGGCGTAGCGGTGTAGGGGCGACAGCATTCCCGAGACAGCTTTTGCTACAAATCAAAAATTATTGTATTGGAATGCGCGGGCCCCAGAAACTCATGCAACAAAGGCGATCGCCACACCTCGTAGGCGGCCTCCCACACTCTCCATCTTTCAAGGGTACGTTTTTTATAATTCTCTTTAATGAGCGCGTTCGCGTTGGCGTAGCCTGCCCTCCGGGGCATAGCGTGCCCGGAGGGCAATCGCTCCCCGGCGAAGCCTGCCCAAGGAGAGCTTGCGCGTGCCCGGAGGGCAATCGGTAGGCGGCATACGTTTCTAGGGCGAAGCATTCCAATACAATAGTTTTATTTAAGATAAAAAAATTGTCTCGGGAATGCTATCGCCCCTACGCCCTCTCGATACCCTTCAAAAATGCCAAATCTAAAAAACATACCCTTGAAAGCCACACACCTCCCACACTTCCCCTACACCCCACACCCCACACCCTACACCCTCTCTCTTCCCCTACACCCCACACCCTACACCCCAAAAAAAAAGGGCTCCCAAAGGAGCCCGGCTCGAATCGATACTAGGGGCTTAGCGGCGGTGCAGAAGGTCTATTTCTATTAGTCCTTGTACCGCCGCTTGGCACTGGTCTAGAGACAACTTACAATCGCGCATCATGTCCCGGTAGGTTCGTCCTTTGATCTTGT
>JAAHFN010000122.1 GCA_010672965.1 Oscillatoria sp. SIO1A7 | reverse complement strand
TTTTGAGTTTTGAATTTTGAATTTTGAGACCAATTCTTTATGAAGCTGCACGCAATCCGCCGTTCGGGCTGAGCTTGTCGAAGCCCAGAGCTAGGCGGGCTAGGCTAGCTCTGGGCTTCGACAAGCTCAGCCCGAACGGCGGATAAAGCGGCGTACCATACCACTCAGGGACAGGCGAGACGCCCGTCCTACGCAAGACTTAAGGCGATTAAACGGATTCGATATCGAATCTCACTTCTTTTGATAAATGTTTAAACCAAGTAAAGTACAAGCCAATAGAAAGAAGTATAAATAACAATAAGAGGATGCCAAAGCTGTCCCACTGTTTCATTACTAACATCATGCCCATTAGGAATAAGACGAGTTGCCAGGGAACCGCGATCGCAGTCGCTATAATATCCCGCTGATTTTCTGCTTTTATTTTCGCCTGTAGATTGGCGGGAATAGTTTTGGATATAGTGCCCCAAAACCCAAAGGGTCGAGTCACTTTATAGAAATTTTCCAAAACTTGGCGATCGGTTGGCGGGGTTAAAAAGGTGCCGGCAAGACATCCGAACAAGGCAGAACCGCTAATGAGGAGAAAACTAGAAGCTTCCGGCAGTTGAAGGCCAGCAAATTTTGTTATAAGTGCGGCGATCGCTCCGGCAGCAGTGCCCAGAGCAAATCCATAACCATTAAAGCGCCACCAGTACCATCTCAATAATAGGGGAATAAATAAACCGGAACCCAGTCCCAGTTGCAGCCATCCCCAAATCTCATTTATATTAGAGATGTTAAAGCTAAAAGCCAAACCAAGCAAAACAATGGCGATCGAGGCACCGCGACTGTGAAGCATGAGTTGTTCCCGAGAAGCTTCGGGATTGAGATAAGCTTGATAAATATCCTTGACCCAGTAGGCGGCGCTGGAATTTATAATAGAGTCGAAAGTGGACATGGCGGCGGCGATAAAACAGGCGACTAATAATCCTTGGATGCCTACGGGTACAAAAGCTTCAATTACTTTGGGCAAGACCAGTTCTGGATCGGCGATCGCTTCTGCAGTCATGCCGTAATGAATGCCGAGAACCGCAAAAGCAGTAACTAACGGCCAGCGAAAGGATAGCAAGAGAATCCAGAAAAGAGAGAGCAATCCGGCTTCGCGATCGCTTTTGGCAGCAAAATAGCGTTGGCTCATATAACCGCCCCCACCGCTACATCCTTCCAGAGTTGTTTTCAAAAAATAAAAGAAAATCGCCATTCCGAATAAATTGAAGCTGGCATATTGCCCGGGTAAGTTCAGCTCCATTGGCGGCAAAATCCGGCTCCAATCCGCTAGAGTTGTCGAGATTTGCTGAAATTGCCCGTCTCCCAAGGGAACGGAAATTATAAACTCATCGGGAAGAGTGGCGGTCTGCAGGGCTAGGATACAGACATAAACAATAGCGATAAAAATTAATCCTCCCTGAAAAACATCAGTCCAGATGACGCCGTAGAAGCCACTCACCGTAGCATAGACCATAGCTAAGACGATGGTAAAAATAGAGGCTATTTGCGGATTGATGCCGAGAAATTCTCCAAAAAATTTACCGCCACCTACGGCAAAATAGCTCATCACCCAAACAGCAAAAACTAGATTGGCAATAGCGCTGATGAGGCGGGCGATGTTTCCTTCCCTTCCCCTGCCAAAACGCAATTGCATCCATTCTGCCAAAGTCATTACGTTGGCTCGCCGGTTCCACTTGCCCATGAAAACCATAAAAAATGCCATGACTAGGACTATCCCTCCTCGGATTTCGATGAAAAATCCTTTAGTTCCCAAGGCATAAATTAAAGCGACGATGACCATAGTGCCGGCGATATCCGTATTGGATGCCATTCCCGAAGCACCCAGCGCCCACCAGGGAAGATTGCGATCGCCTAGAAAATAAGACTCTATCCCTGCCGATGCTTTTTTCTGTAGAAAGAAGCCCAAGCCCACGATACCTAGCAGGTAAATAATGACGATAATGTAATCAATCGGATGCATTCATATTCTCCGTCATTGGGTCAAGCTCATCCTACATTATTTTGCTTTTTGGCTGTAGCAGTAAGCGATTAGCTGTCAGCAGTCAGCTAAAGTCCTGGCAACAAGCGCACTCTTTGCATTTTGTAACTGTCTGTTCCCTGAATCCTTAGTGCTATATTATAGAAAAAACGCTTTCTTTGCCGAAACGCAAAGAAACCCGACTCTTTGGGGAGCCGGGGACCAAATTTATAATTGCTACACCACTTGGGGAATTAGCGGACGCGGATGAGGTCTAGTTCCAGCAATCCTTGCAGGGCCTCATGGCACTGCTCTGGAGTCAACTTACATTCGCGCAAGAGATCGCTATAATGGCGATCGCTGGTGTAAAATACTAACCAACCCAACACTAGGATTTCATGGAGGGTTAGAGCCCGACGGTTTTCGTCGTTGGCTTCAGTATTGATGATGAGGTCATTTAGGACCCAGGTAAATCCGCTCATCTTTTTATCCTTAATAAGTTTGACTATCCGGGGGGCTCAAAGCCCCTTTTTTTTGCTGACAACTTTAGTATAGCATCAGTTTTTAGCTTGTCAACCCTTTTTTGATATTTTTTTGTAAATTTTTTGAAAAATTTCAGTAATTATGGCCTCAATCGGTGCGATCGCTTCACTGACCTGACGGTGCGCGGGGGGATTGCCCCGGAGCAGATTTATGGTTTACCCCGTACAAAAAATTTGCACCCCTCCCGTAGGACGGGCGTCTCGCCTGTCCGCCATCGCAGTTACTTAGGGACAGGCGGGACGCCCGTCCTACGAGAGGATTGATTTTTTTATAGCGATCGGTAGGATTCGAGCTTACATTAGGGCGATCGCTCAAGGGATTGCTCCGGAGCGGATTTATGGTTAATTACCCATACAAAAAATTTGCACCCTTCCCGTAGGACGGGCGTCCCGCCTGTCCGCTGTAGGGGCAGTCCCCCCTGTGGCTGCCCCGATTGGTATGGGGCGGGCACGGGGAACCCCTACTATGATTGTTTAACCGGATTTGATATTAATTACCCATCCAAAAAATTCGCAATATCCCGTAGGACGGGCGTCCCGCCTGTCCGCCAGCCAATTTTAGGGTGTGAGAAAAATTTGCCTAATTATTGCGACTTGCTCATCCCGAGCAAAGTCACTTCCCAAACTAAGCGAGGTTGGGCATAAGCGAGCAAGTATTGCCGAGCTTTTTCTAGCTGGCGAATCGCGGAGACATCGGCCTGGGTTTGCCAATAGCAGTGCTGGAGGTAATCGATAAGCCAAATCTGTGACTCGGCATCTAAGGCGCGATCGATTTCTTTGGCCAGCTCCAAAGCACGCTTGTTATTTTTGGGCTTGCAAGCTAGTTCTTGGCAGAGTTCTTCCGGAATTTCTTCTAGTTGCTTTATAGAAGCGATCGCCTGACCGGGCGACCCTTGCGCCATTTCCAATACCGCTAAGTTTTTCAAAACCTCGGCATGTCCTTCTTTTTCTAAAACTTGCTTGATAGCTTCGGGACTGAGGCGATAAAAAGGAATCCGCTGACAGCGCGATACCAGAGTGGGCAGTAACGAATCCGGGGACGGAGCAATTAAAATTAGCGTCGCCTTTCCCGGTTCTTCCAGAGTTTTTAGTAAAGCATTCGCCGCTGCCTCCGCCATTGTTTCTGCCTGGGCGATCGCCACTACGCAGCGCGGTGCTTCCAAAGGCGGACGATTCAGAAATCTACTTATGTCTCGCACCTGTTCGAGGCGAATCTGCGGTCGCGCTCTCCGCTTTAATCCGGCTTCTGCAGCTTCGGCAACGGTCAACAGCTTTCCCTGGTGCAGATAAGTCGGCTCTACCCAGAGAAAATCCGGGTGATTCTCCAGTTTGCGCTGCTTCTGGATATTTTCTTCGAGTAATAGCTTGGCAAAATAGCGCGCTGCTAAGCTGCGTCCTACTCCATCCGGGCCAGCAAATAAATAGGCAGGAGCGACTCGGTTTTTCTCCACTGCCCGACTCAGCAATTCTACCGCCTGTTGTTGACCAATTAGATCTGCAAATTCAGTCATAGCGGATTTTAGCGTTTAGCTTAAAATAGTCTAATGATGTCATTTTTTTGAGGAGACCAGAGCTGCCGTCTCTAGAATTATTGCTCTTTCAGCTACTCGCCAGCTATGCGCATAACATCAGTGTCAACTCTTGCCCGAAGTATTGGGACGGAGACGTTGCTTATTGCGATCGCAGATAACCCATCTCCTGCAAGGTCTTAACATCCGATTGCAAATCTTCAACATCGTAGCTAGTCGGGATTTGCCGAGATGCCAATAAGTGTCGAAACAGAACTCGATTCATTCCGGCCAGACTGCTGGCTTTTCCCAAAGATAGCTTTTCTTTTTGGAAAAGCATCACGGGAATTTCCTGCTTTAACTCCGCCTCCGACATCCGAGTAGCCTGTAAGATTTCATCCGGGATAACGACGCTCATGGGTTTTCCTCCTTAGCTTCTACTTTGAATGATATAGCAGTAAACGGCTTTCAGCAGTAGGAAGAACGGCCCCCCTCTGCCCCTCTGCTCCATGCCCCATGCCCCATGCCCCTATGCCCTATGCCCCATGCCCTATGCCAAAAGCTTAAAAAAAACTCAAGATTCTAGAATGGTACTCTGGGTCAACAATGGTGTAGAAGAGTAACCCCAGTTACAAAAGCAATTACAGACAAGAGCTATGTCAGAGTCCACCATCGAGTCCATTCTCCAAGAGAAACGCCTATTCGCGCCACCGGCGGAGTTTGCCGAAAATGCCCAAATCAAGAGCCTGGAGGACTATCGGAGCCTCTACGATCGCGCGGCAGCGGATCCCCAGAAATTCTGGGCAGAGTTAGCCGAACAAGAGCTGCACTGGTTCCAAAAGTGGGATACGGTGCTAGATTGGCAACCTCCTTTCGCCAAGTGGTTTGTGGGGGGGAAGATTAATATCTCCTATAACTGCCTCGATCGCCACCTAACTACTTGGCGCAAAAACAAAGCGGCTTTAATTTGGGAAGGAGAACCGGGGGACTCCCGCACTCTAACCTACGCTCAGTTGCACCGGGAAGTCTGCCAAATGGCAAATGTCATTAAGGAACTGGGGGTAAAAAAAGGAGATCGGGTTGGCATCTATATGCCCATGATTCCCGAAGCAGCGATCGCCATGCTTGCCTGCGCCCGCATCGGCGCTCCTCACACAGTAATCTTTGGTGGATTCAGCGCCGAGGCGCTCAAAGACAGACTCCAGGATGCTGAAGCCAAATTGGTGATTACTGCAGATGGGGGCTGGCGCAAAGATGCGATCGTGCCTCTGAAAGAACAAGTAGATAAAGCTCTAGCCAACAACGCCGTACCGAGCGCGAGCAATGTTCTGGTTGTTAAGCGCACCGGGCAAAAAATCCAGATGCAACCGGGGCGCGACCATTGGTGGCACGATTTGCAAGCGGGTGCCTCCGGCGACTGTCCCGCCGAACCAATGGATAGCGAGGATATGCTCTTCATCCTCTACACTTCCGGCACCACCGGCAAGCCGAAAGGAGTCGTCCACACCACTGGCGGATACAATCTCTACACCCACGTTACCACCAAATGGACGTTCGACCTCAAAGATACCGACGTTTACTGGTGTACTGCCGACGTAGGTTGGATAACGGGTCACAGCTACATCGTTTATGGTCCCTTATCAAACGGAGCCACCAGCCTCATGTATGAAGGCGCTCCCCGTCCTTCTAATCCCGGTTGTATCTGGGACGTGGTGGAAAAATATGGCGTCACTATTTTTTATACCGCGCCTACTGCTATTCGCGCTTTTATCAAAATGGGCGAACATCTTCCCAAAGCTCGCGACCTTTCTTCCCTGCGCATCTTGGGAACTGTGGGCGAGCCGATTAACCCAGAAGCTTGGATGTGGTATCGCGAAATTATTGGCCAACAACGCTGCCCGATTGTGGATACTTGGTGGCAAACAGAAACCGGCGGATTTATGATTGCGCCTTTTCCAGGAGCTACGCCGACCAAACCGGGTTCGGCAACGATGCCTTTTCCCGGAATTCTCGCCGATGTTGTGGATATGGAGGGCAATCCCGTCGGTGACAACGAAGGAGGCTATTTGGCAATTAAGCATCCCTGGCCGAGCATGATGCGGACTGTCTATAACAATCCCGATCGCTTTCGCAAAACTTATTGGGAGCCAATTCCTCCCAAAGACGGACAGCATTTCTATTTTGCTGGAGATGGCGCTCGCCGGGATGAGGATGGTTATTTCTGGGTTATGGGTCGCGTCGATGATGTTATTAATGTCTCGGGACACCGCCTCGGTACGATGGAAATCGAATCTGCTTTGGTCTCTCACCCGGCAGTAGCTGAGGCGGCTGTAGTCGGCAAGCCAGACGATCTTAAAGGGGAAGCGATCGCAGCTTTTGTGATTTTAGAAAATAACTATAGCTCCTCCGAAGATCTCGAAAAAGAACTCAAGCAGCATGTAGTCAATGAAATCGGTGCTTTAGCGCGTCCTGCAGATATTCGCTTTAGCGAAGATTTGCCCAAAACTCGTTCCGGTAAAATTATGCGCCGCCTCCTGCGCAATCTTGCTGCGGGTCAGGATATCGCTGGCGATACCTCTACCTTGCAAGACCGTAGCGTTTTAGATAAGTTGCGGGAAGGATAGGAATTGGGAATGGGGCATGTTCGCATAGGGCATAGGGCATTGGAAAAAAAGCTCACCTTTCGGGAAGGGCGGAGCCCAACATCTCTGCTGCTCTGTGCCTTTAGCTAACCGCTGACCGCTGACCGCTTTCTTGGGAATTGGGAAGAGCGGAATTGGGAATTTGGGAATCATAGCTTATGCACTCCGCGCAGGCGTAGCTCTTCTGCTCTCAGCTCCCAGCTTTTAGCTGACTGCTTCGCAAGCAATACCTTGCAGGTTTTGCCAGAAATGAAGATAGATCGACGGGCTTAAGTGCTTTTGCCATCTATGCCCAATGCCCAATGCCCAATGCGAACATGCCCAATGCCCTCAATTATTCGCAATGCCGGGTTTCTTGATTTTTATCGAAACCCGGTTTCTTTTTTCTGGTTTCTGGCTGAAAGAGCGCCAAAATTTCATATATAGCAGTAAGCGGTCAGCGGTCAGCGGTCAGCCCTATGCCCTCCTTGGGCAGGCTATGCCCGACGAGCGCCTCGGGATATGCTTTTAGTCAAAGCCTTGCAATTTTAAGCAAAAGGCGCGTTTTGATTTCTGTCAAAAACCTTAATCCGTAATGCTATAGCGTTTCTCAAATAAGTGCGATCGACGAAACGTAGGGGCGACAGCATCCCCGTAACTATCTCGGTGCTCCAAACAGTAATTCCCGTATTGGGATGCTTCGCCCGCTTCGCCGAGGCAACTTCACATCAATTTGAAAACCGCTATATATGAGATTCTATGAGACTCCTATGAGACTAAGGGGAAGCGATCGCTACAGAATTTATCGATGGCCCCATTAGTTCGATCTGGATATCCTAGGGGTGGCAAAGGAATTTAAAAATAGCTTATTATAGCATAAAGGGTCTCAATAGCTGCATTAAGTTTGAGATTCTTTACAAATAGATACATCGTGATACTATTGAAATGGTGTGAAAAGGGCTAATGCCTATTTGTAGGTTTTGGCCCATTGGTGGTGGAGGAGAATTCGGAACTTGCAAAATAATTACAGATCGGTGAGGAATGTCGAACCATATCGACAAAGAACCCAATCCGAACCGCTTCGGATAGGGGTAATTGGAGTTGGCAATATGGGACAGCATCACGCCCGGGTGCTGAGCTTATTGAAAGATGTCGAGTTAGTGGGTATAGCCGACATCAACGTAGAAAGGGGCCTCGATATTGCCAGTAAATATCGGATTCATTTTTTTGAAGATTATCGCCAGTTGCTGTCTCATGTAGATGCGGTCTGCATTGCAGTACCGACTCGGCTGCATCACTCGGTAGGGATGAATTGTCTGCAATCGGGAGTTCACGTTCTAATTGAAAAACCGATAGCGGCTAGCATTGCCGAGGCAGAGTCTCTAGTCAATGAGGCGGCAAAGTCCGGTTGTATTCTGCAAGTGGGTCACATAGAACGCTTTAACCCAGCTTTCCAGGAACTAAGTAAGGTGCTAAAAACCGAAAAGTTGCTGGCTTTAGAAGCCCATCGCATGAGTCCCTATTCTAATCGAGCCAATGATGTATCTGTGGTGTTGGATCTAATGATCCACGATATAGACTTGCTGTTGGAATTAACCTCAACCCCGGTGGTGAGGCTAACCGCTAGCGGCAGTCGTAGTTGGGAAGGCGATCGCCAAATTGGCTCTTGTTTGGATTACGTTACTGCTAATTTGGGCTTTGCCAATGGTATTGTAGCGACCCTGACTGCCAGTAAAGTAACCCACAGGAAACTGCGCCGCATTGTAGCTCACTGCGAGAATTCTTTAACCGAGGCAGATTTTTTGAACAATGACATATTGATTCACCGACAAACCACGGCAGATTATACTACTGACTACGGCCAAGTGCTTTACCGTCAAGATGGTCTGATTGAAAAGGTTTATACCAGCAATATTGAACCTCTGCATGCGGAGTTGGAACATTTTGTCGGCTGCGTGCGCGGTGGGAATCAACCCTCTGTGGGCGGAGAACAGGCGCTAAAAGCTCTCCGTTTGGCTAGCGCGATCGAGCAACTGGCTATGGACGGTCAAGTCTGGAACCAAAAAGACTTGGAGTTTGTCGTTCCCAAGGCCGTGACTGTTTAGCTTTAGAAAGCGTTTAGAAAGCGGCCTAACGTAGGGGCGTAGGCGGAGCCTGCCCAAGGAGGGCATACGGCCGTTCTCTAACGTAGGGGCAGGCGGAGCCTGCTCCGCCTACGCCCCTACAGCTCTGCAACTGTCCGCAGGAGAATCGGCTTATATCAAGTCCGGTTAAATACCCATAGAAAAAATTTGGAATCTCCCGTAGGACGGGCGTCCCGCCTGTCCGGTTGGGCTCTTTGGGACAGGCGGGACGCCCTGTCCTTGCGCAGAAGCTTTTTTTGGGGCATTCAAACCGACATGATATTACTGCTATAAAAGCTGTTGAATTGCTTTGGAAATAGTTTCGCTGACAAGCTCGTTGCCAGAGGGGCTCAGGTGAATGTGGTCTCGGTATAAAGTTGCCGGTTCCTCTAGGGAGTTGAATTGGGGCAGAAAGTCAAGGTAGTAAATTTTTTGCTTTTGGGTCAAGTCAAGGAGGCGCTCTCGGGCTTTGCGTTCGTAGTCCCGAGGTCCTGGCTCGCCAGTCTCCCGCTGCAAAGGCGTCATGGCTAGGAGCAATTGGCTGTTGGTTTGGGCGACAAGATTCTGAAGATCGCTTATGGCTTCTAGGTTGCGACCGACAATATCTCCAGTTTCCTTGGGTGGGGCGGGTACGGCTGGCGCTGGCAAGATATAGCGTTGGAATAGCTCTACCAGGGCCAAAGGTGGTTTGACGGCTGGGTAATTGCGATCGCTTCCTACCTGTAAGGAACTGGGCGCTTTGGCAAACAAATCATCTGTATTAATCAACAAGACAACTAGAGCAGCACCAAAAGTCCCTTTGCGACGTGCATAGGCCAGCTCGTTTCTGGGCCCCCATGAATTGGCCGAGGCATTGAGAACTTCTACATTTTTATATGAGCTATCTGGGGCAATATTCTCTGGGGCTAGGAGAGAGGGGGGAGGATGGGGAAGAGGGGGAGGGAGGGGGAGAGAGGGGGGAGGATGGGGAAGAGGGGGGGCTAGGGCTCTAAGTTGTTTGGCGATCGCGGCGGATATGGTCTGGTCTTGAGGAGTCCACCATCCTCCATTAGCGATTGAGTCTCCGAGCAGCAAAATTCGTAGAGTTCCCGACGGCGGTAGTGGCGCTACCGAGGGACTGCGCATAGAATACTCGTTAATTTGGATTAAATTGCCAAACCGGCGCGATCGCTGATTTGGGGCCAATAGATAGCCAATTTCGCGATCGGCTAGATAAATGGGAGGATTGCCAAAGCCAAACAGGAGTCGCAGTCCCAGCTCTAGCAGAGCGATCGATGCCACCAGAGATGCCAAAATAAAAACTGCTATTTTTGCCACCATACCCTCCTAATGCTTCTGGATATGATAGCGTCCCAAATCCCGTAGGGGCGTAGGCGGAGCCTGCCTTTGGATGGGCATATGCCATTCGCGCCATTCGCCCATAAATCCCGTAGGGGCGGTGCCCCCGTGCCCGCCCCGGCCGCCCCGCCCCAGACCAACCGGGGCGGGCACGGGGGCACCGCCCCA
>JAAHFN010000121.1 GCA_010672965.1 Oscillatoria sp. SIO1A7 | reverse complement strand
GTCCTAGCTTACTTTTGACAAAATTCATCTCAAAACGGCTCCAAGTCGGAGAAAAGCCTCCTCCAGAGTGCGTTACCTTGTAACTACACTATGGACAATATCCGAAATAACTTTTCACTGTCCAGTTATTTACCGTATTTACCTATATAGCACTACGCACTCAGTTTAGGACAATTAAAATATCGCCAAGGCTAGTAACGGCAAGGCTTGTGCTGATAGCTGACTGCTGATAGCTGACTGCTTACTGCTATATCATTTTGAAAAATACCAAAAATATTACGATCTTAGGAAGGCATGAGAAAAATTGCCCGGAAGGCGGCCTGAGTTTATAGAATCAAAATTAAGATTTGTTTTTGTTGCCCGATCGCCATCTTGCCTTGACAGGACAAAGCGACTCGTGATACTTTCGCTAGTTTATAGCCCGTAGCTATGCAGGTTTTCTCGGCAGAGAAGCCAATGCCAATTGCCTTGGCTAAAGAAAGTGTAAAGAAATACGGGAGCGGTCTTGGCCCCAGATTAGAAACCCGTAGCGGCCAAATAGCGTCAAGCGAATCCAAGTTTTTAGCTGCGAGCCAAGAGCTTACCCAATCGGGTTGCTTGCGCCTTACAGCTAAAAGCTTTAAGCTCAAAGCCCTCGGCTGCGAGCATAAAGCTGACAATCTTATATGCCTATCTATATCCTACTAAGAAGTTAGGGCTACCCCTTCTAGCTTGAGGGTGCTAGAGCGCGATCGCAGGGGTACATTTAAATTTGCATTCGTGCCAGCCCTTGGGCTTCGTTTTGTGTAGCCGCGCCTTTAGGCGTCAGGCGGCTGAATCGCAAAAGTGAAGTTTCTCCTTCCGCAGCTCTTCGCCGACCGCTGAACCCTGACAGGTCAAGGCTTTGAAAGGTCTTCGCCGACCCCTAAAAGCTAATTTTCCTTTAAGGACAAAGCTAATTGTTATTGGTTATATTGATGGGGGGTAGGAGGTGTGATATGAGCGACGTTTTGCAAATTGGCAATAAAACAATTGACAGCAACGAAATACCGACAATATTAAAAAGGCAGGGTTTATGGCCCCAATTCTTGAAAAGTTTAGTTATAGAAGAAGCGATCGCCGATACTCCTTGCAGCCAAGAGGAGCGATCGCGAGCAGTTGAAGAGTGGCGGCTCCAAAACAAGCTTACCTCAATGGAAGCCTGGAACGCTTGGATGGAAAGCCAAGGGATGACCCAAAAAGATGTAGAGGGCATTATAGTGCAGCCCCTGCGTCTGGAAAAATTCAAAAAAGCCAAGTGGGGTTCTAAAGTAGAAGGCTACTTCATGGATCGCCGGTCCTCCTTAGACCAACTGGTTTACTCCCTACTGCGCACTCAAAACCAACATTTGGCCAGGGAACTCTACTATCGAATCGAACAGCAAGAGGTGGCATTTGCCGATTGCGCCCGGGAATATTCCGAAGGGCCAGAAAAGCAAACTGGGGGTCTCCTCGGTCCAGTGCCAGCGAGTCAACCCCATCCACATATCAGCAAACTGCTATTAATTAGTCAACCCGGTCAACTCTGGCCGCCACAGAACCTAGCCGAATGGTTCGTAATCGTCAGATTAGAAAAATTTATCCCAGCCCAGCTAGACGATTCCATGCGTCGGCGTTTAATAGACGAAATGTATGAAACCTGGCTGAAAGAGCAGGTTCAAAAAATAGCTTCCTCGCCATCCCTTAAATCCAGAGCAGCCTCGGCCTAATGACTTCCACAACTCCTAAGTCCCAAATTACAGCATTTCTGGGTCAAGTTCCCCCATTCGATCGCCTAAGCGTTGGAGCATTGGACAAGTTAGCATCAAAATGCCAACTATTGCGCTATCGCACGGGTCAGCCAATTCTCGAACGGGGAAAAATGACCGATAACGTCTTCGTAGTATATGAAGGACAAGTGCGGGAACTGGCAGGGCCACCGAACGAAAAGGCTCAGACCAGCCTGCGCTTGATAGGCTCCGGGGAAATTTTCGGCTGGCTTTCCCCGATCCGAGGAATAGCCTGCGAATCCATCTATTCCTCGACAGAATCCATCTGTATTCTTCTGCCTGCAGAAGATTTCTTGACAAGCGTAAAAAAACAAGCAGACTTCGGACAAGCCTTTCGAGAGCGGGTCTCTCACCTAGAAATATTTGAGCTATTGAGCGTGGAATTGGATAGACGAGCCAATGCCACGGCTTCCCGAAAAGAGTTAACCCATCAACTGTGGCATCAGGCAGTAGCGGTCAACTTGCCTAACAAGCAAGTGAATTTGGCCAATCTAGATCCGGGCAAAGTGTGGTTTGTCAGTCGGGGAACTATTGGGGAATACAACACCGGCAGCGTTATTGCGATCGACAGCAGTAAGCCTCAGAAACTAAAAAGTCAAGGGGATGTCCGCTTAATCGGCCTGCCTTACGCGCAGATTACCAAAGTTCTAGAACCAAAAGATAGCGCCCTTTCAGATTCTGCACCCGAGGACACCGCTCCGAAACCGCCCGAGATTCCCTACGCTCCCTTACCGGATCCAGAGGCACAATTCGACCCCTTAGCCCCAGTTCCCAAATACCCTTTCATCCGGGGCAAAGGGGAAATTGACATACCTTTAGCCTGCTTTATGATGTTGGCCAAACATCTGGGCATAAAGGTTAAAAAAGATTCCCTGCGCCGAGTTCTCAAAGATCAATTGAGTACCAGCGGGCGTCTCAATCTCCAGTCCTGCGGCTACGTCGGCGCGGCAATGGGCTTAAATCCCCAGCTTATCGCCGTCCCCGCCGATCTGCTGCCCCGCCTCAAAGCACCTGCCATAATTCGTTGGCAAAATGGCTTCGCCCTTTTATATGAAATCAGCCCTAAGCGGCTGATAATGGCCATTCCCACTGAAAAAAAAGTAATAGTCAAAAAACCGGAAGAATTTATCCGGGAGTGGGAGACAGAAAACGGCCAAGGTCAAGTGCTGCTGCTGCCACAGCGTACCGAAGAAGACGGAGAAAAATTTGGTTTCGGCTGGTTCTGGCCGGAGCTGATGAAACACAAAGCAATTTTATTCCAAGTTTTCCTAGCTTCCTTTTTCGTGCAGCTATTCGGTCTGGCCAATCCCCTCATTACTCAGGTAATTATCGATAAGGTATTGGTGCAGCGCAGCATCGATACTTTACATGTCTTGGGAATTTTTATGGTTGGGGTCGCAGCATTTGAAGCGATGCTAACCGGCCTGCGCACTTATTTGTTTGTAGATACTACCAACCGCGTTGACCTCAGCCTCAGTTCCCAGGTTATCGACCATTTATTGCGACTGCCCCTAGACTACTTCGACAAGCGACGAGTGGGAGAGCTGGCAGGGCGGATCGGCGAGCTGGAAAGAATTCGCCAGTTTCTCACCGGAACTGCTTTGACGATCGTACTGGATGCGATTTTTTCAGTCATCTATATCGGCGTCTTGCTGTCCTACAGCATCATTATGACCCTGGTGGCTCTGGCTACGATTCCCCTATTTACACTCTTAATCGTATTTGTCTCGCCGATTATTCGCCGACTCTTGCGCAAGAGAGCGGAACGCTATGCCGACGCCCAATCTTATCTGGTGGAAGTCCTGAATGGGATGCAAACGGTGAAGGCGCAGACAATAGAATTAACCTCGCGCTGGAGCTGGTACGAACGCTACGCTCGCTACGTTAGCGCCGGTTTTAAAACAGTGATTACCTCCACGGCAGCTAGTTCGTTTAGCGGTTTCTTGAATAAACTCTCTGGCTTGCTACTGCTCTGGGTTGGTGCCTATCGAGTTTTGAATGGGGACATGACCTTGGGGCAATTGATTGCCTTTCGGATTATTGCTTCTAATGTTACGGGGTCGCTGCTGCGGTTCGTGCAAGTCTGGCAAAGCTTCCAAGAAACGGCTATGTCCGTGGAACGCTTGCGAGATATTATGGACGCGGATACAGAAGCGGATGAAAATAATCGCAATAATATCCCGATGCCAGAGGTTAAAGGAGCAGTCAGGTTTGAGGATGTCTCCTTCCGTTTTGGCAGCAGCGGACCGCTCCAGTTAGTTAATATCAATTTAGAGTTTGAACCGGGTCAGTTTGTCGGTATTGTCGGCCAGAGCGGCTCCGGCAAGAGTACGTTGATGAAATTGGTGCAGCGCCTTTACGACCCAATGTCGGGGGTTATTTCTGTGGATACCTACGATATCAGCAAGGTAGAGTTGTATTCTCTGCGCCGCCAGATTGGGGTGGTTCTTCAGGATACGCTGCTATTTAATGGCTCGGTTCAGGAGAATATTTCCTTGACCAATCCCGATGCAACTACCGAGGAGATTACCGAGGCGGCAAAAATTGCGGTTGCCCATGATTTTATTATGGGCTTGTCCAATGGCTATAACACGGTGGTGGGAGAAAAGGGTTCGTCTTTGTCTGGGGGACAGCGACAGCGGATTGCGATCGCCCGCACTATTTTGCAAAATCCCCATTTGCTAATTCTCGACGAAGCCACCAGCGCTCTCGACTATCGCTCGGAGCGAGACGTTTCTCGGAATATCCAGGAGCATTTTAAAGGTCGCACGGTCTTTTTCATTACTCACCGCTTGCAAACAGTCCAACAAGCGGACGTTATTCTAATGATGGATAAGGGCTATGTGGTCGAGAAAGGGACTCACGACGAATTGATGACCCTCAAGGGCAGCTACTATTCTCTCTATCAACAGCAGGAAGCGCAGATGTAAGTAGGAAAGATGTAAGTAGCGCAGATGTAAGCCGCTGAGTAAAAAAGACAAGTCTGGTTTAAATGAAATGAGTCGGTGAAGGAAAGGGACAAGTCTGGTTTAAATGAAATGAGTCGGTGAAGGAAAGGGACAAGTCTGGTTTAGGTACAATTGCAAAGGATTTTTGACCCATGACCAACGATACAATAGCAAATACAAGAAACCAGGTTTTCGATCGCCCGGTTATTTTAGAGCGGAAGCCTTATTGGTCGAGCATTATCGTCTGGGCGATTCTGGGCATTACTTCCTCGGGAGTTGCTTGGGCTTGTTGGGCGAAAATCGAACAGGTAATTCCTTCCGCTGGGAAATTGGAACCAAAAGGAGCGGTGGTGGAGGTGAAAGCTCCCACCGGCGGGGTGGTCAAAGAGGTTTTGGTAAAAGGTGGAGATTTAGTTAAAGAAAACCAAGTTTTGCTTACCTTCGACCCGACGGCTCCGGCAGCGGATGTGGAATCTCTGCGACAGCAGCGGGAGTTGGCCCTAGAGCAAAGAGTGGCTTTGAACGATAGGAGCTATATTCTTTCTCTGGAAAACTTGCGATCGCAGCTCAAACAAGATATAGAAGCAGACCGAGCAGAACTGAGCGGATTGGCGGTAGTTAGCGGTGGAGAATTTGGCGCTAACCTGCGAGCCCGGGTACGAGCCAGCCGCAGCGAACTCGATTCTCGCATCCAAGCAGCCCAAGCTCAACTGCAAGAATTGCAAGCCCAATTAGATGGCGTGCGCGGACAGCTCCCGGTAGCTCGCAGGCAGTTAGAAATAGCTCAAGAACAACTGCCGATCGCCCAGAGGCAACTAGACTACGCCCGCCAGCAAATCCCAGGGGCCAGAGAACAGCTAGAGAATGCCAAGCGACAAGTGCCGACTGCCGAAGTCCAACTGGAAACCGCTCGCCGACAGCTACCTACCGCCGTAGCCCAACTGGAAATTTCCCGAGATGTCTTAGCTGTTAACGAGGGAATTCTCAACCAAATCAAACCCGTGGTAGAAGAAGGGGCAGTATCAAAATTGCAAGAAAGACGCCAGCAACAAGAGGTACTCAGGAGCGAAACGGAGGTGGCCGCCCGCCAAGCGGAAATCTTGGAGCAGATGAATCAAATCTCGGCGCGGGAGGTAGAGGTGGTCAGACGCCGAGATGAAGTGACAGCGCGAGAGGGGGAACTGCTCCGGCGTCAGGAAGAGATAGAAGCTCGCCAAGCGGAGTTGGGCAGGCGTCAAGATGAAATAGTGGCGCGAGGTGCGGAAATCGATCGCCTGCGTAACGAAGACCTGCGCCTTCGGGAGCAAATGAACCAGGCTCGGGCTCAGCTGTCCAATACCCGAGCGGGTTGGGAAGAAGAGCTGCTCGCCCGAACGACAGAAAACCAAAAACGGCTGGCAGAGGTTGAAGTTCAGCTCCAGCAAGCAAACCAAGAAAACGACCGAGCCAAGCGGGAAAACGATAATCGCATTTCCCAAATAGACGCTCAGTTGACTCGCTCTCAATTGCAGCTACAGTATCAAGAGCTGCGAGCGCCGGTTGCCGGTTTCGTCTTCGACCTCCAGCCGAATTCTACCGGGTTCGTGGCTCGCGAAACAGAACCGATTTTGAAAATTGTCCGAGATGCAGAGTTAGAAGCTTCGGTCTTTATCCAAAATAAGGATGTTGCTTTGGTTTTGGAATCTCTGCGCAAGAATAAGGAACGATTTGCTAATGGCGAACAACCGGAGGATGGGGTTCCGGTGGAGGTTACTCTTGAAGCTTTTCCCGCTTCTGAATACGGTACGGTCAGGGGCGTGTTGACTTCTGTAGCCGAAGATGTTTTGCCCCCGAATCCCCAAGAAGGCCGCAACTTTTTCGCCTTCCCCGCTACTATTACTCTCCAAAAGCAAGAGTTCGAGTTGGATAGTGGAGTAGCCGCTAAGCTGCGATCGGGCATGGCAGTCCAAGCGAATATAGAAATCGGCAAGCGCACGGTTATGCAGATTTTCTTGGGTCGCTTGACTAGAAAGGCTAAGAGCTTGGAATCGGTCAAATAGTAAAAAAGGGTGTAGGGTGTAGGGTGTAGGGTGTGGGGAGAAGAAATAAATACTCGCCTACACCCTACAGTCCTCCGCCACTAGACCCTAATTCTGTCCCCGGCACGATAACTTTGACAACGTTTAAGCCAATGTCCGGTCGGGTTTGGTAAACACGAGAGTTTCTAGCCCCGCGTGCCAGGCTATTTCCATGCTATTTCCATGCAGGTTATTACCTCAGGACTGACGCAAATTATTCTCAGATAAAAACCTAAATATAGTGTTTGGTGCTTTTTAACACCCTACATATAGATTCTCTGCGTAAGTCCTGTACGTCTGTTTCGCGATCTTGGGAAGAGCCTGCGAAATGTGGGTTATAATCAGAATCAGGACTGAAGCAAAGACTCCGTATGTAAGTGCGCAATGCGCACCGAGTCTACATTATAGGGTTAGATCCGACAAGCGTGCCTAAGTCCAGATAATACTGCAACACAAAAGTCTAACTATGAAAGAGAAAAACGCCGCCCCCAAGCCTGTAGTATGTAAGCCTGCGGGTCAACTGCCCGACGTTCTGGCCGAGCTGTTCGAGGAGTCCCTTTCCCTGGGGTTTGCACCCCAGCCCTGCTCCGTGGGGGCTGCACCCCAGCCCTGCTCCGTGGGGTTTGCACCCCAGCCCTGCTCCGTGGGGTCGCACTTGAGCCGCGTAGCCGCATAACTCCGACGACGCCTGGTAGCGGCCTGATTTTGCCACGACCTCGATAAATTGGCGGGCAACTGCTTGGGTTCTGGGCTTTCCGATACCTTCCGATACCTGGCACGGCATAGTTCGGCAGTAGCAGAGGAAGCAGGGGGAGATGTCGATTTAGATGCGTCGCTCCCCTTGCATTATAGCTCCCCTTTCTTCCTTGAGCGACGAACGACAGCTAACCGTTATGTTCCAGTAGGCAGCTTCATCTATCTGTGGATTTAACGCGGACACAATAATGCCTTAAAAACATTTCAAAAACTGACGCAGGAGACGTGGTATATGTTAACGGAAAAAGGCATGCTAAGTGACAGGGATTCATATTCAGAAGATGGAGAGGTATTTATAATTTCTTTTCCCAAGTCAGGAAGAACTTGGCTAAGGCTACTCTTAGGCAAGGTTTTTGCCCTGCATTTTAGCTTGAAATATGTTAATTTACTTGAGTTACAAGAAATTTCATATGCACATTCTAGTCTTCCCAATATAAAGGTTATTCATGATGACGATTCTGAATGGAAAAAAACCAATGAATTATCAACGAGCAAAAAAGAGTATGCAGACAAAAAAGTTATACTATTAGTTCGAGATATTAGAGATATAATTGTGTCCAACTACTTTGAAAAAACTAAACGTTCTCAAATGTACTATAATGGAGATAGAAATTTTAATGGCGATCTTTCATCTTATGTGCGGTCTGATGTGGGAAGTGTAGAAACGTTAATAGACTTTTACAATATTTGGGCAGATAATAGGAACGTTCCTTCGGATTTTTTACTGATTCGTTATGAAGATATGCAAAAGAATATTAAAGCAGAGTTATTAAAGGTTTTATGTTTTTTAAGCTTGCCTAGTATTCCAGAAGAGTTAGTAAAGGAAGCAATTGAATACGCAAGTTTTGAAAATATGCGCAAACTCGAAATAGATAACGCTTTTAATTCATTTATGCTGAAGCCAGGAGACAAAAATGACCCTGAATCTTATAAAGTGCGTCGGGGTAAGGTAGGTGGTTTCGTTGACTATCTAAATGAGGCCGATCTTAAGTGGATAAACCAGAAGATAAATTTACGGTTATCAAATTTTTACGCATATTATAAAACCTGTAGTTAGGTGTTTGCAAGTTAATAAAAAATTCAACTCAAGGTTCTAGACTTGATAGAAACGATAGTTGTTTACAAATTACCGGATAAAACTCGTCAGGAGCTAGAAGCCATGTTAGGACTAGAGGATTTGCGTAAAACCAAGTTTGCCCAAGAAATGCTAACTGAGGGCCGAGAATAAGGCCGAGTCGAGGGTCTAGAACAAGGTGTAGAACGAGGCCGAGTCGAGGGCTTAGAACTAGGCAAACTACAAGCTAAGCTAGAAGCAGTGCCAGAGCTATTAAAGCGAGGGTTTACCGTGGAGCAAGTGGCGGAAATCCTGAAGTTAGAGGTAGAGCAGATCGGGAATTTGGCCGAATCTCAAGAATAGGATGGCAATTATAGCAATTCCTAAATCTTGACTAATCTTAAATCTGAAGAAACCCGGTTTTTTGCAAAAACCGGGTTTCTGTCTAATAATTTAGCAAAAATACCAACAGCGCTCCTAGCAGCAATCCCAAACCGCTAGTCCCGGCCATAACTTGCAGAGCTTGCTTTTTGTCAAATTGGGAATAATCCATCACTATCCAGAGGGGCGTTCCTAGGGTAATGGCAACGATAGACAAGATGAAAATAAGCGAGAAATAACCTCTAAAGGTGGCGAATACCAATCCGGCGGTAATACCGAGCCAAATCCCATCTCTGAGCGAGTTGCGAACGCCCATACCCAAGCTCATCATGTTTGTCACCGAGACCAAGAGGGCAATACCCATAAAGCCGTAAACAATAATAGAGATCGGGATAGAACCCATAACGGCCAGTCCGGCGGCGAGGGGTGCAAACCAAGTAAAGATATCGTTGAATCCCCAGAATATGGAACCGCCCCAAGCAAGCAACCAGGAAAACCATCCGGCACCGCTGCGGGTTAGCTCTATGCCGATGCCCAAATAGCCGAAAAAAAGACAAGTTAATAAGAGCAAAAAAAGCTGGCGATCGCCTTTTTTATCGGCCAATCGCTTAATTCTATCGACGGACGAAAGGGGCGATCGCACTGGAGCAAACCCGCTAAAAGTAGGCTGGGGCTGGGCTGAGCGCATTGGCGGCGGCGGCAATTTTAGCTCTGGTTCCGCCAGTTCTGATTCTGTCTCTTCTAGTTCCCTCTCTTCTAGTTCCGTCTCTTCTGGAATTTCTGGCTTTATTACCGGAGGATGCAAAGCCGCCCAAGCTTCATAATTAGTTCCATCGGGCATAGTCGCGTCGCTAAAATCTGCATCTGCCATCTCCGTTTCTTCCAGATTTGCCTCTTCCAGCATTGCTCCTGCAAGGTTGGCTCGATTCAGCTTGGCTCGATAGAGATTGGCTTGGCGCAGATCCGCATCCCTCAAATCTGCCCCTTCGAGGTTAGCGCCTTCCAGATTTGCTCCTGTCAGTTTCGCCCATGCCAGAATCCCTTGAGACAAATCCGCTCCCGTCAAGTTTGCTCTTTCTAGATTAGCGCCAGTTAAATTAGCCTTATGCAGGATGCCATTTTCCAGCAAAGTATCGCGCAAGTTGCTTTCCTGTAGGGCGGCTTTAGTCAGATTCGCCCGAGCCAGATTTGCCCCTTCCAGTCTGGCTTTAGCTAGTTTAGCTCTATTTAATTGGGCGTCGGCGAGAGTCATGCCTGCTAAATCGGCTCCGCTGAGTTCCGCCCAGTTAAAATCTCTAATAGTGGCGGCATATCGCTTTTTTAGTTCTAGGGCGTCCATGACAAAAGAAAATATAGCAGTCAGCAGTCAGCAGTTAGCAGTCAGCTTTTAGTACAAGCATTGCCGGAGCGTAGCCTTGGCAAACCAAAAGATTGCCCTAACCAAACATGGCTTTGTGCTTTTTTTTAGGACTTACGCAGTAACTCTATGGACGGGGCGATCGCGGGTTAATTGCCCCTACAAAACGCTACATTTGGATATTTTGCGTAAGTCTGATTTTTTAATCATGGCGCTGACAAGCCGACGCCAGCGCCAAAAAAAGATTCCTAAATATCGCTCAACTCTCCTGCTCTGGTTTCTCATTCTGGGCTGGTTTTGCCCCGTCTTTTCCTTTTTCGGGGATTTTGACCTCGCCGCGATCGATTTTTTCCTGCCAATCGGTCAGAGTCTTAAACATTTTTTCGCTAATTTTGAATTTGGGTTGGTCGGTCATTGTTTTTTCTCCTAGATAGCGTTGTCTTTTTTTGCAGGCGACTGGGCGACTGGGCGACTGGGGGACAAGGGGACAAGGGGACAAGGGGACCGGGGGACTGGGAGGCAGGGGGGCAGAGGAGCAGAGGGGGCAGAGGGATAAGGGGGACAAGGGGACCGGGGGAGGAGAGGGCGCGTCCTGTAAAAGT
>JAAHFN010000120.1 GCA_010672965.1 Oscillatoria sp. SIO1A7 | reverse complement strand
TACCCTAAACCCCACACCCCACACCCCCCACCCCCCACCCTAAACCCCACACCCTAAACCCCACACCCCACACCCCACACCCCACACCCCACACCCCACACCCCACACCCTAAACCGTAGGCGGCCCCACACCCCACACCCCACACCCTAACTATGACCCTTAATCCTGCCCGCATTAGTCAAGTCTTGCCCGAGTCGATTGGTGCTGAAATTGGCTTTGAAACCGGAGATGCGATCGTATCTATCAACGGCACTCGTCCTCGGGACTTAATCGATTACCAATTTCTCTGTGCCGACGAAATTCTAGAACTGGAAGTTTTAGACGCTAAGGGCAAAACTCACCATATAGAAATAGAGAAAGACTGGGACGACGACCTCGGTTTAGAATTTGAAAGCGCCCTTTTCGACGGCTTGATTCAGTGCAACAATCGCTGTCCCTTCTGCTTCATCGACCAGAAACCGCCGGGGATGAGAGACACTCTCTATCTCAAAGACGATGACTATCGCCTCAGTTTTCTCTATGGCTCCTACCTGACTCTCACCAATCTCAGCCAAAAAGAATGGGACAGAATCGAGCAAATGCGGCTCTCTCCTCTATATATTTCTGTCCATGCCACCGAGCCAGACGTTCGCATTCGCTTGCTAAAAAATAAGCGAGCCGGTCGTATTTTAGAACAGTTGCAGTGGTTCCAAGAGCGGCGACTGCAAATCCACGCTCAAGTTGTAGTTTGTCCGGGGATTAACGATCGCGATCGCCTAGAAAAAACTCTCCTCGACTTAGCCAAGTTTGGCAGCACCTCAGACCCAGAGAGCATCCCGGCAGTGGCCTCAGTAGCCATAGTGCCCGTCGGCTTGACCAAGTTTCGCCCGCCAGAAGACGAGCTACGGCCAGTCAGCCCGGAAGATGCGAGGGAAACCATAGCTCTAGTTCGGTCTTGGCAAGAAAAATTTCGCCGCCAGCTCGGTTCCACCTTTGCCTGGTTGGCCGATGAATGGTTTTTAATCGCTGGTTATGACTTGCCCCCGGCTTCCGAATACGAAGATTATCCCCAAATCGACAATGGCGTCGGTTCCATTCGCCAGTTTATCTCCCAATTCCAAGAAGCCCTAGAATTGCACGACGAGCAAGATTTAAGCAAAAAAATAGCGCCCCAAGAAGACGCATTCAGCCGCCTGACGCCTATAGGCGCAAGCCCCGCCTCCCAGGCGGCTGGCGCGGCTACACAAACGAAGCCCGGAGGGCTACACTGTTACAAAAATGAAATGCTCCCAAATACACCTAAGTCATCTCGCCGCTTGACCTGGGTTGTGGGCAATGCCGTAGAAAAAGCATTTCAGCCGATTTTGCAGCGCTTGAATCAGTTTAAAGGAATAGAAATAGAGATGGTGGCGCTCAACAGCGACTTTTGGGGACAATCCATCAGCGTCACTGGCGTTTTGACCGGCCAAGACTTGCTCCAAGGATTGCAGGGGCGCGACTTGGGCGATGCCATTATTCTGCCCGCAGTCATGCTCAAACATGGAGAAACTCGCTTTTTAGATAATGTCACTGTAGAGCAACTGGCCACTGAGCTAAAAACTCCGGTTTTACCCGTTAACGGGATTGAGGAGTTTATCGCTGAAGTTCTGAGCTAAAAGCTAGGGTGTAGGGTGTAGGGTGTAGGGTGTAGGGTGTAGGGAAACAGGGAGGAGGGGGAAGATAATTTTCGTAAATCCCTTCCCACACTTCCCACCCTCTCAGTTCCCAATTCCCAATTCCCAATTCCCAATTCCCAATTCCCAATTATAAGGAGTATTTTATGGGTCTAGTTTATGCAGATATAGAACTCATCAGCGGTGATGACTTGGTTTTGCACCGAAAGGGCTACATCCAAGAAGGCCAAATTAAGCGGATTAATGTCAAAGCCTTAGTAGATAGTGGGGCTTATATGCTGGCGATCGACGAGAATATTAAGACCCAGCTCAATCTGCAAAAGGTCGATGAAAAGGTAGCGGAGCTAGCAGATGGTTCTCAGTTACGGCTAGAAGTCGTCGGGCCGGTGGAGATTAAATTTGAAAATCGCCGAGCCAATGTCGATGCTATGGTGCTACCGAGTGGCTCGGAAGTTTTGTTAGGTTCGATTCCGATGGAAGATATGGACGTACTCATTGACCCCAAACAACAAAAATTGATTGTCAATCCCGAGACTCCTTACATTCCGAAAATGTCTTTGAAGTAAGGGAGTTGTTTGACCACCGTTCGGGCTGAGCGGAGTCGAAGCCCAAGAGCGTTGTTTGACAACCGTTCGGGCTGAGTCCAACAGTAGATTTTTCAAAGTAAAATAAGCAGAGCTAAAGTAATGTCATTTTGGGTTTATATCCTCCGTTGTGCAGACCGCAGCTATTACACGGGACACACTGAAAATCTCGAAGAGCGATTAGCCTTGCATCATTCTGGAGCCATAGCCAATTGCTATACCTATAAGCGGCGACCTGTGAAGTTAGTCTTTTCTCAGGAGTTTGCAACGCGGGAAGAAGCTTTGACCTTGGAGCTTCAAATTAAGGGATGGAGCCGCAAAAAGAAGGAAGCGATGATTCGTGGAGATTGGACTGAGGTGTCGCGCCTCGCTATATCTAAGTCTTCTCCAGCTCAGCCACAACGGGCTATGCCCCAGAGGGCAGGCGAAGCCTACGACTCTGCTCAGCCCGAACGGTGACTGCGGGCCACAACGGGCTATGCCCCAGAGGGCAGGCGAAGCCTACGACTCTGCTCAGCCCGAACGGTTAGTCTGGACCCGAGGCTTAGACTCCGCTCAGCCCGAACGGTTAGTCCCGGCCCGAACCGGCTTCGACTCCGCTCAGCCCGAACTGTTAGTCCCGGCCCGAACCGGCTTCGACCCTTAGCCCCAGAGGGCAGGCTGTCGCCTACGACAGGCTCAGGACTCAGCCCGAACGGTAAGTGTCCCCCCGCTGTCCCCCGCCCGCCCTACACAGATAAACTAAAAAAAATGAACCCCAATCCCCCTCCAGGCTGTCCCTTTGTCGCTGGGTCGGCGCTCCAAAATTCCCAATCTTTTGTCGGTCGCCAAGAAGCGCTGGATTCCATTACCTCGCGATCGGCTGCAGCCCAGCCCACCAGCATTAACGTGTTTGGCAAGCGGAAAATTGGCAAATCCTCCCTGCTTTATCGCTTTTGCGAAACTTACGAACAGAGAGTGCAGCGTTACGGCAGAAATCCGAGCGAGTTTGTGGCGATTTACCTCTCTTTGCAAGATGCCCAATGCAACAAAGAAGCTAATTTTTATAAAGCCGTCGCCGATAAACTGCTCCAGCGACCGTCGGTGCAGGGCAACCAAGACTTGACCGCGCCCCTGAGCGGCGGTTCTTTAGACAGACAAAGTTTTGCCGGAGCAATGTATAAGTGGAAAGCTAGGGGAGTTTTGCCTATCTTATGTCTCGATAAAATAGAAGAACTCTTCCAGCGCGCAGACGAATTCGACAATGGATTTTACGATAGCCTCCGCTCCCTGATGGATGGCAATGCTCTGATGCTGGTCATAACTTCCGAGCAAAGGCTGGATGTTTACAGTCGCAAACGGGGCTTGACTTCGGATTTCTTTAATGTGGGTCACGTGGTTCATTTATTAGAACTGACGGAATTGGAGGCTGGAGATTTGGTGCGCTTGCCAGACCCAAACAATCCGGCTTTGAGTCCAGAAAAACAGCAACTAGCTCTAGACTGGGGAGGGCGACATCCTTACTTATTGCAATTGGCGGGATTTTGGCTCTGGGAGGCCAGACAGCAGCAAGATAGACCCATTAGATGGGCAAAGCAGAAGTTTAACGAGCAAGCCCAGCGCTTCTCCAGACCGAGATTCCACCCGAGCCGGTGGTGGCGTCCCTTAAAATGTTTGTTTTGGGATTTGCCCAGAAAGTTTGGTAGTTTAGCCAAATTTATTGGCGCAACTAAGTCCGATGTTGGGGATTGGATGTTCGGCTCTTTTATATTAATTGCCCTTGGCGCATTGGCTTTGGGCGTGCCTTGGACGGAAGTCATAGATTTTATCCGCGAAAACGACTAGGAATAAGCAATCTATTTTTTTTCAAAACATCCCCTTGCGGCCTGCCAAAAACAGCGGGCGCGGAAAGCAGAATCTGCTAATAGCCGGGAGTTCAAAACCCCCGGCGGACTCACGCATCGCCTAGGGAACTAAACCTAGCTAAACCTTTCTAAGAGTTCTTCTCGGGACAGTTGCATAATCAACTTGGTGCTTTCCAATGCTGGCAGTTTCGTCAAAGGTTCGATAATTTGCTTGACTTCCAGATCGCTTTCCCCAAACTTGACTTGCAGTATGCTCTCGACCATCAGGCGTTGCCCTTGCTGAGTACCTTGTTGGATACCTTGTTGGAGTCCTTGTTGGATGCCTTGTTGGATGCCTTGTTGGAGCCCTTGCTGGAGTCCTTGCTGGATGCCTTTTTGGGTCGCGCTTTCCAGTTGTTCTGTATATATAGGTGATAGTTGCACGATTAAATCCTCGTCTTCTGGGTCTAAGGTTTCTAAGGGTTCTGAGTTTTTGCGCGCTTTTAAAATCGCTAGTAGGTTATAGACTAATTCTAGGGCGTTTAAGCGAAATGGGTTATCATCTGGTAGGCCGCGCAATTCCTCTATTGCTTCTTGTTGTACTTTGCCCCTGCCTAACAGTCTGAGCCATAGGGTTTCTGGAGTAACTGGCAATTGGTGGATGACAACAACCGCTGCCTTTAAGGTCGGCCCTAGCAAATTTACTCCGAATGGCCATTCCCTTTCCTCTTCTGCCCGAATTCCTTCTAGTAAACTGACGGAAGCCGTGGGGGTGAGGATCCACAGTTGCGGCAAATCGTCTTCCTCTGGCAGAGGCTTGTTTTCCCTGGCATATTGCCGTTCTATTTCCTTGTGCAGGCTGTAGAGCTTGCCGATGCAGTCTCTAATGTCCCGAGGTTGCACCGCGTTGCGGAATGGCTCGAAAACCGAGGGTGCGGAGGACAGTCTGCCTAGCAATCCGAGCATTTGTCGCTCTTTCTGATTTTCCGGCGAGGGCACGAAGAAGAAGTCTATTTGCCGTACCTCCGCCGCTACATCTTTGCTTGTTTCTACCCGACCGAATCGTTCTAGCAGTTCCTTGAGTAGCTGCTTTGAGAACTGGTCGTAGGCTAGTCGAGTCATCTATAATGCACCCCATTTATTCCCATTTATATGACCTTATATTAACACAATGACTGCACGGATATTCCCAAGGGAGCATTTCACTTTTGCACGCTGCCGCCTGACGCCTAAAGGCGCGGCTACACAAACAAAGCCCTTCAGGGCTATCTTTACAAAATTGAAATGCTCCCAATTCCCAATTCCCAATTCCCAATGCCCAATGCCCAAGAAAGCGGTCAGCGGTCAGCGGTCAGCGGTCAGCGGTCAGCGGTCATGCTAAAAGCTGTTAGGCGAAGCCTTTCCCGAAGGGTAAGCTTATTGCTGAAAGCTGAAAGCTTTTTTGGCCAATGCCCCATGCCCAATGCCCGATGCCCGATTCCCAATTCCCAATTCCTATCCCCTTCTGCCTTATGAACCGAAAAAATACCGCCGCTCGCTTCTGGCAATATATAGCCGAATGCGCCCGCCTTCTTTACTGGTCTTATTTTAAGCCCTATACTCTGGAACGCTGGCTGCAGGAAATTCACCCCGAACTAAAACGCGATCGCAATCCCTTTGCCCTGCGAGCCGAATTCGCCAGCAATCGCCGCCTCCATCGCTATGCGGATCAAGTTTGGTGGCTTAGCGCAACTCTTATACCGCTGGTGCTGCTGGTGATAGGACTGCTCTTTTCTCTGGTTGTTAGAGAGACCTTTGACTGGCCACGCAGCACTCTGTTGTTACTGGTGTGGTTCGTAGGACTATTGCTAGCGCGCTTAAATGTCAAAAAACTAGAGAGCTGGTCTAAGCAAGCGCTTTGGATACTATCTGGATCCCTTGTGGTTTTAGTAGTTAGCTCTGATATTACTAATAAACAATTAACAAATACAATTAACTCTACTTTAATTTTTTCAAGACCTATGCTTGCATTGTTTTTTGCAATCTTATTTGTAGGCATTATTTTTAGTCTAGATTTTTTAGAAATATTTATATTGTCAAGCTTTTTAACTATTTTATTTACATGGTTTTTAATATTTAGAAAAAATTTTGCAATCTTGGCAGAAAAAGAACCTATAATCAAGGTTATATTTATAGGGTTTATCTTATTAGGATTAAATATTATTTTGTGGCCAATAACCTTGTTCATTTCTGTAATAATTAGCACATTGCGGTTTTACCTTTGGCTTCCAGAGTTTCTCTGGACGATCGCTCTATTTCAGCTATCTAGATTTAGAAGAAGTGCCTCTGCCCTGCTGCGATATTTACCGCCCTACTTTGACGAGCTGATTAGCTTGCCTCTGCCTTTTATGGATAGACTAATTGCCGATGCCTATCGGGAGAACCGGGCTGCAGCTCGTCAAACTATTGATTACCTAATCGCTTCTACAAACCAGCAGCGAGCGGCTGCCCGAGCAATGACGCTTATTGCTGTCGATTCCCTGAGTAGCTGCCAGACTCTCGGGGATATTGTTGCTATTGCCGAGCAACTGGCTTGGTTTCCCTCGCCGCCTCCGGCACAACTTGGCCCGATACTGCCTCAGTTTTTAGAAATCAGCCAAAGCGTCCGCTCGGCAGCAGATGCAACCTCGGCCTATCGGAAAATAGAATTGCTCAATTCTCCGATCGCTGCCCTGAAAAGGCTGGCATATAGTTCGGCTTTTAGCAAAAATGCAGATCTAGCAGCGCGGTCTGGCAGCATTGCCCAACGCTGGCAGGCTACGCTTGAGGCAGCCCGCCGTACTTTGGAAGAAGAATCTCGCTATTCCCAAGAAATTCCTCCAGCCTATATTTCTGGTCCCTCTCTCGACCCGGAAACTGCCAAAAAGCGCTTTAAAGGGCGTCAGGATATTTTTCGAGAAATCGAAACTGTGGCGCTATCGCCTCAGCCGCCGGTTTTATTGCTCTATGGCGGGCGGCGCACGGGCAAAACCTCCGCCTTGAAATACTTGCCGGAGAAGGTGGGGGGAGAATTGGTGCCTTTGCTGGTAGATATGCAGGGGGGCGCAACGGCCACGACCCTGCGCAGTTTGGCGAGATATCTGGCGGAGCAAATAATAGAAGCAGCTCTGAGGTCGCGCAACCTGGAATTGCCCTATCCCAATAAGCGAGATTTGGACGAAGATCCGTTTCCGGCGCTCCAGAGATGGCTGCAGGAAGTGGAACAAAGAGCGCCGGGGAAGCGCTTCTTGCTCTGTCTGGATGAGTTCGAGCGCCTGAGCGAGGTGGTGCGAGAAACCAAGAGCCGATCGCCCCTAAATTTTCTGCGCCATGTCATGCAACACCGCCAGCAATGGATTCTGCTTTTCAGCGGTTCCCATACTCTCGACGAACTCGACGACTATTGGAGCGACTACCTGATTAACACGCAGTCTTTGCGCTTGACTTATCTGCAAGAAGAAGAAGCCCGAGAATTAATCGTAGCGCCGGTGGAGGACTTTCCCGACATTTACCAACCGGAGGCCGTAGCTCGGATCGTGGAGCTGACCCGCTGCCAGCCCTATCTGGTGCAGCTCCTCTGCTCCACTCTGGTAGAGGAACTGAACCGCAAGGCCGCCGGAGCCGACCCCCGCGCCACCAAAGCTACTGCCGCAGATGTGGAAGCAATAGTGCCCAAAGCCCTGGAAACTGGGGGGATGTATTTCAAGAATCTATGGGACACCCTCGGCGACCAAGAGCGGCAGGCGATCGCTCGTCTCCTTCGCGGCGAACCAGCAACCCCCGAAGACAGCTCGGCTTGGCGAAAGTTGGAGCAAAAAGAAGTTTTGGAAATAGCGGCAACAGGCGAAGCTTCTGCTACGGAGGCTCGCAGCTTCCAAGTTCCCTTGGTACGGCGGTATATAGAGAAGGCGATCGAGGAGATGTAATGTCAGGGGGCATAGGGCATGGGGCCCCTACGACAGGCTCAGGATAAAATTGGGCATTGGGCATTGGGGCATAGGGCATTGGGATTGGGAATTGGGAATTGGGAATTGGGAATTGGGAATTGGGCAAAAAAGCTCTTCTGCTCTCAGCTTTTAGCTGTAGCTGACTGCTCAGAGCTGACTGCTGACCGCTGACCGCTGACCGCTTTTCGGGCTTTGCAAAATAAGGAGGGTCGTTGTAGGATCTAGCAAAAGCAAGGAGGTCCTCGCCCAGACATAAGCTGGCAAGTAGGCTTGTTGGCGCGATCGCAGCGATCGCCTGACAGCTAACTGCTTACTGCTATAAAAACTGGGTATTTTCTCCCAAAGGAAATCCACCCGCTGCTGCGATACTGTCAAGTCGTCAGCGGGAGGGGTGGATTATCTTCCCCCCCGGCTATTGGAGGCGTGCCAATGGACTTGTTGCCCGCGAGTCCATTGGCTACCCCTAGCGGCCGGGTTTTTTAAGGGAGAAAATATCTTTTGAGTGAAAACACCTCCTTGCTAAGGTTTGCCTTCCGTGTGTGTTTGCCAAAGGGTCGCGGTTAGCAGCCGTGGCCCTTATTTATGCCCTTTCTAGGGAGCATTAAAAGTATATTAGCACCTTTTTGCTCGAATTTCAACATTGGAGGCAGAAATTTTTTTTACTTTCTGGAGCTTTTGCACTTTCTGCACCTGTTGTATAGCCTAATGTTACAATAGGTCAGCTCGCCAGGGCCAAAGGGGAGCATTTCAATTTAGGGAGAAAATTTTTTGAGTGAAAAGACCTCCTTGTTAAGTCGCGGTTTTCCGTGGCCCTTACTCCTAAAGATTTAGGGAACGGACAACCCTCAAGGGGCATTTGTATAGGGCGAAGAAGGCGAATGCCATATGCCCCTAAGTCTTATCTCATTTTTATTTGAACAGGACTTACGCATGGGCTCTATATCTGGTAGGGGTCAACGGCCGGAGTACCCCTACGCTTAGGGCGCATCTCCACAATTTGCGTAAGTCCTATTGAAATGACAATACCGCGATCGCTCCTCTGCGGCCAAAACAAAATCAAAGAAACCCGGTTTTTTCTTCAAAAAACCGGGTTTCTTCGTCCGAGCCATATAGCAAATAATTAGCAAATATAGCAGTAAGCAATCAGCAAGAGAGCAGTCATGCGATCGGCACAAGCCTTGCCGTTACTAGCAAGGAGCGAGATTTGAACTGTCCTAACTTTAATGCGTAGTGCTATAACTTAGGACTGCTATATGTAGCCTGCGGTGCTAGGCAGAAAAAATGCGCGACTGGGTGCTACATCATGCCGCCCATGCCGCCCATGCCGCCCATGCCGCCCATGCCGCCCATGCCGCCCATGCCATCCATGCCACCCATATCGGGCATGGCTGCTTTTTTCTCGGGCTTTTCGACCACTACTGCTTCGGTGGTGAGAACCATGCTGGCAATAGAAGCTGCGTTCTGCAAAGCCGATCGCACCACTTTGGCTGGGTCGATAATACCGGCAGCAATCATATCTTCAAAAGAACCGGAGGCAGCATTGTAGCCAACATTAAAGTCGCTTTCGCGCACTTTTTCGACAATAACGGAGCCTTCCACCCCGGCGTTATTAGCAATCTGACGCACGGGAGCTTCCAAAGCTTTTTGGATTAGGTCGGCACCGAGACGCTCTTCCTCGCCGAGAGACTCTTTAAATGCTCCAATTTTGCCAGCCAAGTGAATCAGGGTAGTGCCGCCGCCCGGTACGATTCCTTCCTCTACTGCAGCTTTAGTAGCATTGAGAGCATCTTCGATCCGCAGCTTGCGCTCTTTGAGTTCGGTTTCTGTCGGCGCACCTACTTTGATTACCGCTACGCCACCGGCCATTTTGGCAATCCGCTCTTCCAGCTTTTCTTTGTCGTAGTCGGAGTCGGTTCTTGCTAATTCTTTGCGCAGTTGAGCAATCCGCTTTTCCACATCGCCCTTGGTTTTGTCATCTTGGTCGGCGACAATGGTGGTGGTATCTTTGGTGATAGTTATCTTGCGAATTGTGCCCAGCATGTCGAGGCTGACTTGTTCCAGGTTAAGGCCGACATCTTCGGAAATGACCTGGCCGCTAGTCAGGATGGCGATGTCTTGGAGCATGGCTTTGCGGCGATCGCCAAACCCAGGAGCCTTGATTGCAGCAGCCTTCAAGACGCCGCGAGCATTGTTTACCACCAGAGTGGCCAGGGCTTCTCCTTCCACATCTTCGCTAATTATCACCAAGGGCTTGTTTTCGCGAGCGATTTTTTCCAAAATCGTCACCAAGTCCTGGATTCTGCTAATTTTTTTATCGGCTATCAGAAGATAAGCGTTTTCATATTCCGCCACCATCCGTTCTTTGTCGGTGACGAAATAGGGAGAAATATAGCCGCGATCCAGTTGCATCCCCTCTACCACATCCAGTTCGGTAGTGAGAGACTTGGATTCTTCGGTGGTGATTACCCCGTCCTTGGTCACCGTTTCCATTGCCGAGGCTATCATCTGGCCGATTTCTTCGTCGTTGCCAGCGGAGACAGTGGCCACCTGGGCGATCGCTCCTCCTTCTACCGGCTTGGCGACGGCCTTGATTTCCTCGACTAATTTAGCAACAGTCTTTTCGATTCCCCGGCGCACCGACACGGGATTGGCCCCAGCAGCCACAATTTTGAGCCCTTCCCGGATTGTCGCCTGGGCCAGTACCGTTGCAGTGGTGGTGCCATCCCCTGCCACATCCTTAGTCTTGGAAGCCACTTCCTGGATCAGCTTGGCCCCAGTGTTTTCAACCGGATCCTCTAGTTCAATCTCCTTGGCGATCGTAATTCCGTCATTGACGATTTGGGGAGCGCCATATTTTTTCTCCAGAACCACATTGCGGCCTTTTGGCCCAATGGTCATGCGAACTGCATCGGCCAAAGCATTGATTCCTCGCTCTAGCCCGCGCCGCGATTCGTCGTCAAATGAAACGATTTTGGCCATTGTCAGTGTAGATTGCTATCTTCAAGTAGCTACTTTAGCACTCTCTAAGGGCGAGTGCTAATTCGTGGAAACCGTACATCGGTTGTAGGGGGTGCGGGATGTGGGGTGTCGGGTGTGGGGTGTCGGGTGTGGGGTGTCGGGTGTGGGGTGTGGGGAGTGGGGTGTCGGGAGTGTCGGGTGTGGGGTGTGGGGAGTGGGGTGTGGGGCCGCCAAGCCCCTCCGGGGCGGCTACGCCTACGGTGTCGGGTGTCGGGTGTGGGGCCGCCATCGGTGTGGGGTGTCGGGAGTGTCGGGTGTGGGGTGTCGGGTGTGGGGTGTGGGGTGTCGGGAGTGTGGGGTGTGGGGTGTCGGGTGTGGGGTGTCGGGTGTGGGGTGTCGGGAGTGTCGGG
>JAAHFN010000012.1:7339-140171 GCA_010672965.1 Oscillatoria sp. SIO1A7 | reverse complement strand
CAACTAGCGCTGCTATTTGGGGTAAGCCAACAGACTACTTGCCCGGAGTCATTGGCTTACCCCGCCGCAGCGTGGGTTTTGGAGAGAGAATTTTTTTGAGTGAAAACACCTCCTTTGCTTAGGTTTTCTTTTTCTTGCGTCAAAGGGTCGCGGTTAGCCGTGGCCCCTTTTTTTTGCCTCTCTTTGAGGCTATGAATTTATAGTAGCACAGTCTGGCTAGAATTTCAACATTTGAGGCATTTTCCGAAATTTCTCAAGTTTCTTTAGGTTGGGTCCCCATCAACGCAAGTCAAAAGTCTCAAGGTATATACAATTTGAGAAACGCTATAAGCGCGCCGCCTTACCCCGGTGGCACGGGCATCTTGTTCGTCCCCTGCCAGGTAGAAGACGATATATAGGGCTTGCTGAATAAATTTAAAAAGCCGGGGTGTGCAAACCGATCGCGCTCCCGTGCTATCTATTATATAGCAATCCAGGGGACGCAGTCCTGACGGCATGGGCGACTGCGACTCCTGGAAAAAATGGTAAATAAATGCTCAACTCACCTTGACTAACACCTTATCCCCTTCAATCTTAGCTTGATAGCTTTTCAGGGGATCGGTGGCAGGACCTTTGGTAACGGCACCGTCGGGGGCAAATTTAGAACCATGACAGCCACAGGAAAATTCCTTTTGCTCTAACTTCCATGTCACCGTGCAAGCTTGATGGGTGCAAAGGGCATCAAGAGCAATTAGTGCATTTGAGTCTTTGGGGTTGCGAATAACCGCAACCTTATTGCCCGCAATTGTTTTGATAATTTGACTGTCGCGATCCAAATCGGCGACAGTGCCCGCCAGCTCAAAACCATCGGTGCGGGGAGGGGGGGCTGGCTCGGGAGTCGAGGTAGCGTTCTCGGTATTGGTGGGGGAACAAGCAGCGATCGCCAATGGCAAACAGCTCGCCACCCAACCAGCACTAAACCAAGTCAAAAAAGAACGTCGCTTCATAGTACAAGTAAGTTTATTTAGCACTCGGCTCTTAGCTGACAGCTAAAAGCTTTCAGCTATGGCAATTATAAATTATTCGGGATGTAGGAGAAACCGGTTTTCGTCTGACAATACATTCGCTATTTTCCCATAGGGAGCGGTTGAGCGAAGGGAAACCGAACAGGTATTTGTTGGGTTACCCTGCGGGAAGGCTATGCCCCAGAGGGCAGGGTAACCCAACGCCAACGTGCCTCAACCGCTCCCTACGAGATCGAGGCATTTGTGATTTTGGCGAAGGTATTGGTCTGAGAAACCCGGTTTCTGGCTCCAGTTTTATCATAATACCAAATCTGGTTTATAAATAATCTGTTCTTCGAGCCTGCGCTAATAGTGGGTTATTTTTTGCCCGATGCCTGACTTGCCTGCCAAGCTAGGCATAGCCCGTCGTCGTTGGCCAACGCCTAGGGTGTTGATTCGGGAGATTGTTTGTGTATGATGACAAGAATTGGGAATTGGGCATTGGGCATGTTCGCATTGGGCATGTTCGCATTGGGCATTGCGGGAGTATAAGCTAAAAGCGTAATTTCCGCCTACACACACCCTACATCCTAACTACACCGATGCCCTCTAGATTGACTAATGATAGCTGATAGCTGATATTTTTGTCAGTTTTGTTAAATTTTGTAACCTGGACGGTAATTACGCATAAACTCTATATGTGCTAGTTTATATTTTTTCGACACTACATTTAGTGTATATAAGACAATTTGCGTAATTCCTACTGGAGCAAGTCAATTAGCTGCTGAGATCGCCATTGAATTGTCAGCAATGGTAAAATGAGATTTAGTTAGGTAGCGATCGCGCTCTAACGACATCAAGCAAGATTCGGCAAAGCTCTAACCCAACTATGATAGCTCCCCCTGGCTACGAGACGACTGCAAATATTTATGAAAGCGATCGTTCTATCGTTTATCGAGGCTATAGCAAAAAAGATAGAGTACCTGTTATTTTAAAAATTTTAAAACAAGACTATCCAACCCCTACAGAGCTGACAAGATACAAGCAAGAATATAAAATTACTCAGTCTCTGAATAAAGCGGGAGTAGTTAAAGCCTTAGCCTATGAAACATATGAGAGGACGGTAGCGATAGTCTTAGAGGACTTTGGCGGCCAATCGTTAAAGCAATTTGCGAACGGTCAACCCCTGGCGATAGCAGAATTTTTAGAAATAGCGATCGCCGTTGCAGAGAGTTTGGGAGAGATACATGCTGCTAATGTCGTCCACAAAGATATTAACTCTTCTAATATAGTCCTAAACCCCTCCACCGGGACGATAAAAATTATAGATTTTGGCATTTCCACTGTATTAACCCGTTCTAATCCAAGCCTCAAAAGTACGGGTAACTTAGAAGGAACCTTAGCCTATATGTCGCCAGAACAAACGGGACGAACTAACCGCTCTATAGATTACCGGACGGACTTTTACTCCCTGGGCGCGACCTTTTACGAACTGCTCGTTGGCTCGGTTCCTTTTGCAACCGAAGATCCGCTGGAGCTAGTCCACTGTCACATTGCCAAAGAGCCAGTTCCTCCGACCGTGGTCAATCCCGCAATTCCCAGACCCATTTCAGAGATAGTAATGAAATTGCTGGCTAAAAATGCAGAAGATAGATACCAAAGTACCTGGGGTATTCAATCAGATCTAATCATTGCGCAGATGCAGTTGGAAGCCACCGGCGAGATAGAAGATATCATACCGGGCGAACATGACGTTACTAATAAATTTCATATTCCTGAAAAAATCTATGGCAGGGAGCGAGAATTGCAAACGTTAGTAGCAGGGTTACTGAGAGTATTTTTGATAGAAAATAACCAGAGAAAACCATCTGGAGGGGAAGGGGCGGATATCCCAGGTCAAATACCCAAATCAGGAGGACTAGAAATGATGCTGGTTGCCGGTCATGCTGGCATTGGCAAATCATCTCTAGTGGCAGAACTGCACAAGGAAGCGATCGCGGCTCGCGGTAGCTATTTTATTTCGGGAAAATTCGAGCAATTTCAGACTAATATACCTTATTCGGCTATAGTCAATGCTTTTCAAGAATTGATGCGACAAGTCTTGAGTGAAAGCGAAGCTAAGCTAGCTATTTGGACAGAAAAGTTACGGGCAACTCTAGGGGCAAACAGTAGGACAGTATCCGATCTAATTCCCGAATTAAAAGCTATTCTGGGTTCCGAACAGTCCGGCGATATTTCAGAAAATGAAGAGTCTCAAAATCGCTTTGAACTGGTTTTACAAAACTTCATTAGAGTATTTTGTTCTAGAGAACATCCCTTGGTGATGTTTTTGGACGACCTACAATGGGCGGACGCAGCCAGTCTGAAATTAATCGAACTGATAATGACAGATGAAAAGGCGCAATACTTATTTTTGATTGGCGCCTATCGGGATAACGAAGTCAGCTCCAGCCATCCGTTTATGAAAACTATAGAGAACCTAAGACAGCTTGGAGTGACGGTTAATAAAATCGACTTAGAGCCGTTAGAACTGGAGCCGATTAGCCAACTAATTGCCGAGACGTTGAATGCAGAGGTCAGCTCGGTCAAGCCTTTGGCAGAATTAGTACGGCTCAAAACTGGGGGAAATTCTTTTTTTGTAAGAGAATTTCTGAACAACCTCTACGCGGAGGCCGCTATCTCCTTTGATTTTAATTCCCTAGGCTGGCAATGGGACTTGGATCGCATTGAGGTAATGGACATCACGGATAATGTGGTGGATCTGACTATAGCTAAAATGCGGAAGCTCCCAGAAGCAACCCAGGAGGTTTTGCCTTTGGCCGCTTGTATTGGCTCGGACTTCGATTTAAAAACCTTGGCGAGCGTCTGCGAAAAATCCCAAGAAGCAATATCTGCAGACTTAGTAGAGGCCGTTGAATCTGGATTAATCTTACCTACATCAGAATTAGATTCTCAACTGTTATTTCAACAATATAAGTTTTCTCACGATAGAGTGCAACAAGCTGCTTATGCCTTGATAGATGAGTCTAGAAAAAAAGAGGTTCGCTTAAAAATTGGTCGCCTGCTTTGGCACAATACGTCCCCCTCTGCTCTAGGAGAGAAAATTTTTAAAATTGTAGATAGCCTTAATTTCAGTTTAGAATTGATTGGCGATCGCCGAGAACGAGAAGAAATTGCCATTTTAAATCTGATTGCTGGGAAAAAGGCTAAAAGAACGGCGGCTTATAAACTAGCTTTTGATTACTTGATGGCTGGTTTGGAGCTGTTGGATGCTGGGAGTTGGCAAAACCAGTATGCTCTGACTCTATCTCTCTACGAAGAAGCTGCCGAGGCTGCCTACTTACAAGGAAATTTCGACGAACTAGATAGTTTAGCTGAAGTGGTGCGGGAGTTCGCCAGAACTGTACTGGATAGAGTAAAAATTTGCGAACTTAAGATTAAAGCTTTTACTGCCCAAAATCAGCAACTGAAAGCGGTAAAAACAGCGTTGGAATTACTAGAGCAATTTGGAGTCTCTTTTCCCGATTCTCCAGACAATGCTGATGTTCGGCAGGCGATCGCAAAAACTAAGACTCTACTAAAAGACAAGCAAATAGATGACCTGTATAATCTGCCCCTTATGACCGAGCCGACACACCGGGCAATAATGCAGATTTTATCGAGGGTTACCGGGACGACATATCAGGTAATGCCGGAATTGTTCGTCCTCGTAGTCCTCAAACAAGTAAATCTATCGGTCCAGCATGGCAATTTTGCAGGATCTGCTTTTGGCTATGCAACTTACGGCCTAATTCTTTGCAGTTTCCTGGGGGAGATTGAAGCGGGCTATCAATTTGGAAAAATGGCTCTAAGCCTCTTGTTGCAATTCAAAAATACAGAGGCGGTTAAAGCGAGGACGCTGCCAGTATTTAATGGCTATGTAAGAATTTGGAAAGAGCCAATTAAAGCAAGCTTGGCTCCCTTGCTAGAGGCTTATCGGGTCGGTTGCGAAATCGGAGATTTAGAATATGGGGGATATTCGCTCTACCTTTATTCCTATTTATCCTTCTTTTCGGGTCGAAGCTTGACAAGGCTTGAAGGGGATATGGCTAATTATAGGCGTTATTTTATTAAAGCGAAGCACGATAGAGGTTTACATTATAATGATGTATTTAGGCAGGCGGTCTTAAACTTAATGGGAGGTAGCAAGGAGCCTTGGCAGTTGGCAGGAGAGGCGTATGACGAGACAACAATGCTGCCGCTACATCGGCCGGGAGATGACGGAAATCCAAATTATATATTTTATTTGAATAAAGGGATTTTATGTTACTTGTTTGCCAGAGTAGAAGAAGCGGCAGAATTTTGCGATCGCGCCGCAGAATGTCTGGGTGGCGTGGCAGGATCTTTTTTGAGCGCTGTTTTCTATTTTTATGACTCTCTAAGTCAACTAGGGGTATATGCCGATGCAGAACCTATAGCGGGCGATCGCCTGTTGCAAAGGGTGGCGTTCAACCAGGAAAAAATACATCGCTGGGCAACTCACGCTCCTCAGAATTACCTCCATAAATACTATTTAGTCGAAGCAGAACGATACCGGGCTATAGGAGAAGACGCCCGGGCAATCGACTGTTACGAAACAGCAATTGACTTAGCGCGAGAGAATGAATATCTGAATGAAGAAGCTTTAGCTTACGAACTGGCAGCTAAGTTTTATTTAAAGCGAGGGAAAAATAGATTAGCCACCAATTATATGCAGGAGGCT
Organism: Oscillatoria sp. SIO1A7; assembly: GCA_010672965.1. GTDB lineage: Bacteria > Cyanobacteriota > Cyanobacteriia > Cyanobacteriales > Laspinemataceae > SIO1A7. Next base: position 134,447 of record JAAHFN010000012.1, on the reverse strand, counting down.
CGCTATTGCTATCTGAAATGGGGGGCTACTGCTAAGGTCGAGGATTTAGACGAAACCTATTCCCTATGGCTGGTCGCCCACCCTCGCGGCACGAACGAGATTCAAACCGCCGCATCTATAACTAGGACGAGTTCCAAGGGGGAAGTTCTAGACTTCGCCACAGTGATGAAAGCCTCTCAAACTATTTCCAGCGAAATCGTTCTGGATAAGCTGCTGGCTAAGCTGATGAAAATTATGCTCGAAAGTGCCGGGGCGCAATTGGGGCATCTAATTTTGTCGGCTAAAGGCAAACTTATGATAGAAGCCTCCGGCGATATGGAGTCCGACCAATATAGCGTTTTGCAGTCGGTTCCTATTGAATTTAGTTCCTCGGCCTCGCAGACTATTATTAATTATGTCATGCGTACCCAAGAAAGGGTAGTGTTGCACGATGCCTGTCGCGAAGGTAAATTTACTAACGATCCTTATATTAAAGCGCATCAACCTAAATCTATTCTCTGCGTTCCGCTGATTAATCAGGGAAAACTAATTAGCATTATATATTTAGAGAATAATCTAATAGTCGGGGCTTTTACTCCAGACAGGTTAGATGCTATTGTAGTTTTGTCTGCTGGGGCGGCGAGCGCTATTGAAAATGCCCGCCTCTATAGTAAGTTAGAGAATCACAGCCGGATGCTGGAACAAAAAGTGGAGCAGCGCACGGCGGAACTGGCTGCAGCTACTAAAGAAGCAGAGAAAGCTCGGGCGATCGCCGAAACTGCTAATAAAGCTAAAAGCATATTCCTGGCTAACATGAGCCACGAACTGCGATCGCCGCTAAATGCTATTATCGGCTTTTCTCAGTTAATGGAGCGCAGTAATAACCTCACGCCGGAACATACAGAAAATGTCAGCATTATTAGCCGCAGCGGCGAACATCTCCTGTCTCTAATTAACCAAGTTTTAGATTTATCAAAAATTGAAGCGGGACGGACTGTTCTTAACGAAACTGCCTTCGACCTCGATCGCCTGCTAGAAGACTTGCAAAGTATGTTCCAACTCAAGGCCGACTATAAAGGACTGCAGTTATCCATAGGGCGTTCTACAGATGTGCCTCAATATATTAGAACTGACGAAGTGAAACTTCGTCAAGTTTTAATTAACCTGCTCAATAACGCGATTAAATTTACCGAGCAAGGAGAAGTATCGGTACGGGCGAGGATGGGCAGGAGTATGAGAAGTGTGGGAAGTGTGGGAAGTGTCGGAAGTGTGGGAAGCGTGGGAAGTGTGGGAAGTGTCGGAAGCGTTGGGAGAGAATCTTCTTCAGTCCTTTCCACCCCTACCCGTCCTTCCCTTTCTTGCCCCATGCCCAATTCTCAATGCCAAATCTTTTTCGAGGTCGAAGATACCGGCTCGGGTATTGAAGCGGATGAATTAAGTAGTATTTTTGAAGCTTTCACCCAGACGAGGACGGGTCTCACAGCGAAAGAAGGTACGGGGTTGGGATTGACTATTAGCCGATCCTTCGTAGAATTAATGGGCGGCAAAATGACCGTTGTTTCTGAAGTGAGGCGGGGAACGATTTTTGCATTTGACATCCAAGTCCAGGCGATCGATGCCACGGAGATAGAAGCTAAAAAACCAAGCCGCCGCGTTATTGGTCTAGCACCAAATCAAACTCCCTGGCGGATTCTGGTTGTCGATGATAAAGAAGTTTCTCGGCTGCTGTTGGTTAAGTTGCTTTCTCCTTTGGGTTTTGAAGTGCGAGAAGCTGGTAACGGTCGGGAGGCGATCGCGGTTTGGGAGAGTTGGCAGCCCCATCTAATTTTTATGGATATGAGGATGCCGGTTATGGATGGCTACGAGGCTACGAAACAAATCAAAGCCACGACTCAAGGGCAGGCCACGGTTGTGATTGCTCTGACTGCTAGCGTTTTGGAGGAGGAAAAATCTGTTATTTTGGCAGGGGGTTGCGATGACTTTATGTACAAGCCATTCCGAGAGGAAGATATTTTAGCAGCGGCGACCAAACATCTAGGGACGCGCTATCTTTATGAAGAGCAAACCAATTTATTAGATAGCCAGAGCGATCGCTCTTCTCTGACTGCTACAGCCCTGGCTGCTCTTCCCAACTCGTGGGTTGCAAACCTGAAACGGGCGCTTCTCCAAGGAGACTTGGATTTGATGACCGCTCAAATCGAGCAAATTCGGAGCGAGAATGCCTCCCTGGCCAATGCTCTCCAGACTTGTGTAGATCGGTTTGAGTACGACAATATTTTAGCGATCGTCCCAGAAAATATAGAATAGGAGAAGATGAATTATGAATGCTGCCGAAGAGAGCCAATATAAAGGAGATATTTTAGTCGTTGACGATACGCCAGCCAACTTGCGTCTCTTAGTCGGTCTTTTAACGGAAAAAGGGTATAAAGTCCGAGCTACCCCCAATGGAAAGTTAGCCTTATCAGGAGTTCGCCTCGCTCCCCCGGATTTAATCTTGCTAGATATTATGATGCCGGAAATAGATGGCTATGAAGTTTGCGCCAATCTCAAGGCCGACGAACAGACTAGGGATATTCCGGTTATTTTCATTAGCGCCATTAATGAGATAATGGATAAAGTCAAGGCTTTTGGGGTTGGGGGGGTGGACTATATTACTAAGCCTTTTCATGTGGAAGAGGTGTTAGCTAGAGTGGAAACTCACTTAGCTCTGCGCTGCCTGCAAAAAAGTCTCCAGGAAAAAAACGAGGATTTAGCCAAAACTCTGACGCAATTGCAAAAAACCCAAGACCAATTGGTGCAATCTGAAAAAATGGCGGCCCTGGGACAACTGGTAGCGGGAATTGCCCATGAAGTTAATACTCCCCTAGGAGCAATTCGCTCTTCTGTAGAAAATATTGCTGAATTTTTGACCGAAGACCTGAGCCAGTTACCTTTATTTCTGCAAAACCTATCCCCAGAACGCCAGCAAGATTTCTTTACTTTACTGGAAAAATCGGCAAGCCAATCAAGCAGTTTATCTAGCAAACAAAAAAGAAAATTGAAAAGAGCTTTGATTGGCCAACTGGAGTCTCGGGAGATTGGCAGTGCGGATATACTTGCGGATACCTTGGTGGATCTTGGGGTTTATGATGAAGTTGAATTCTTGTTACCCTTGTTGCAAGACCCGGATAGAAATAGTATTTTAAATATGGCTTATCAGCTAGCCAGCTTGCAAAAAAGCACTAAAACTATTGCTACTGCGACAGACCGAGCGGCTAAGGTAGTATTTGCCCTGAAAACTTATGCTCGTTATGACTCGACTGGTGCAATGGTTGAGGCGAATATCCCAGAAGGAATTGAAACCGTGCTAACTCTTTATGACAACCAAATCAAGCAAGGGGTAGAGGCGATCGCCAACTATAATCCTTCTTTGCCGTCGGTACTTTGCTATCCCGACGAACTCAATCAAGTTTGGACTAACTTAATCCACAATGCCCTGCAAGCAATGGATAATAAGGGAATATTAAAGATTGATGTAGTCCAGAAAAATGGCAAAATTTTGGTTAGCATTACCGATAACGGCAAGGGGATACCTACTGAAATTATACCCAAAATATTTGAGCCTTTCTTTACAACTAAACCGCCGGGACAAGGGAGCGGCTTGGGCTTGGATATTGTCAGCAAGATTATCGATAAACATCGCGGCACGATTGAGGTAGAATCCGTTCCGGGTCAAACCACCTTTACCGTTTCGCTCCCTATTGCTATTAATGAAGGTAACGGCCATGTCTAAGCCAGTTATTTTATGCGTAGATGATGAGGTAGTAGTTCTAGATAGTTTGAAAATTCAACTGAAAAAGGCTTTTGATAATAATTACTATTTTGAAGGTGCTGAAAGCGCCAATGAAGCTCTAGAACTGATTGAAGAACTACGCGATGAAGGTAAAGATATTATTGTTATTGTCTCGGACTGGCTCATGCCAGGACTCAAGGGCGACGAATTTTTAAGCCTGGTTCACGCCAAATTTCCCAAAGTAGTTAAGATTATGCTGACCGGACAAGCAGATCCAGAGGCTATAGAACGGGCTAAGGTTAGAGCAAATCTGCACTGTTGTTTGCCTAAACCTTGGGACGCTCGGGAGTTAATTGCCGCCATTAATAGCGGCTTGGCAAAGATATATAAATAATCGTGGGAATTGGGCATTGGGCGCCACACCTGCCCATTGGGCATTGGGAATTGGGGTGTAGGGTGTAGGGTGTAGGGTGTGGCGGTAGGGTGTAGGGGAAGAGAGGGAAGACAAGGGAGAAGGGGAAGACAAGGGAGAAATTATTAATTCCCTACACCCCACACCCCACACCCCAATTCCCACACCCTAACTACCGTTGTGAGGTCCTTAGAGAAGGGCGGTTTGCAATAGTCGTGGCTTTTAGCTGGCCGCTGACCGCTGAGCGCTGACTGCTTACTGCTATATTAAGCAATGTGGCAAACCATTAAGAATTATTGCTTTTAAAAACTTTGGGTTTGTTTTAGTCGAAAATCAAAGACGCCCTCCAAAAGGCAAAACGCGCAAACATTAAAACAAGCAAACGCAGCGCAAAGGCTAAGACAAGCAACCGCTAAGATAAGCAAACGCTAAAACAAACCAACACAAGGGAGAACGCAAATATGAAATTGGCTTACTGGATGTATGCCGGTCCTGCTCACATTGGCACCCTTCGCATTGCCAGTTCTTTCAAGAATGTCCATGCCATCATGCACGCCCCCCTCGGCGATGACTATTTTAATGTGATGCGCTCTATGCTAGAGCGGGAGCGGGACTTCACCCCGGTCACCGCCAGCATTGTCGATCGCAATGTCTTGGCTCGCGGTTCCCAAGAAAAAGTAGTAGATAATATCGTCCGCAAGGATAAGGAAGAAAGACCCGACCTGATTGTCCTGACTCCCACTTGCACTTCGAGCATTCTCCAAGAAGATTTGGAAAACTTTGTGGAGCGAGCAAGTCTTGATGCTAAGGGAGATGTGATGCTGGCGGATGTTAATCACTACCGGGTTAACGAGCTGCAAGCTGCCGATCGCACTCTGAATCAAATTGTCGAGTTTTATATTAAGAAGGCTCGCAAGAAAGGGGAGCTGCCCGAAGGCAAAACGGAAAAACCTTCGGTTAATATTATCGGTATTTCTACTCTCGGCTTCCACAATCAGCACGATTGTAAGGAACTCAAACGCTTGATGGGAGATTTGGGCATTGAGGTAAACGAAGTTATCCCGGAAGGAGCGTCGGTTCACAATCTCAAAAATCTGCCCCGGGCTTGGTTTAATCTGGTGCCTTATCGAGAACTGGGGTTGGGAGCGGCTCGCTATCTGGAAAGCGAGTTCGAGATGCCTTATATAGATATTACGCCGATGGGGGTGGTGGAAACTGCCCGCTGCATCCGCAAGATTCAGCAAACTATTAATGCTCTCGGGGGCAATGTCGATTATGAAGAGTTTATCGACAATCAAACCCGCTTCGTTTCCCAAGCCGCCTGGTTTTCTCGTTCGATTGACTGCCAAAATTTGACCGGCAAGAAAGTGGTAGTTTTTGGGGACAATACCCATGCTGCTGCCATTACTAAGGTTCTGGCGCGGGAAATGGGAATTCATGTGGTTTTGGCCGGGACTTATTGCAAGTACGATGCTGACTGGTTCCGCGAACAGGTTGGGGAATGGTGCGATGAAATCCTGATTAGCGATGATAATGGTGCGATTGGGGATGCGATCGCCCGCATAGAACCTTCTGCTATTTTCGGCACCCAGATGGAACGCCATGTCGGCAAGCGTTTGGATATTCCTTGCGGGGTGATTGCCGCTCCCATCCACATCCAAAATTTCCCCGTGGGCTACCGGCCGTATATGGGCTATGAAGGAGCGAACCAACTCGTAGATTTGATTTACAATTCCTTTACCCTGGGTATGGAAGACCATTTGCTGGAAATTTTCGGCGGTCACGATACCAAAGAAGCTATTCATAAGGGAATTTCGGCGGATTCCGATTTGAACTGGACGAAGGAAGCTCGGGCAGAACTAAATAAAGTTCCCGGTTTCGTTCGCGGTAAGGTCAAGCGCAATACGGAAAAATTTGCTCGCGATCGCAACATTGCCGAAATTAGCATTGAAGTCATGTACGCCGCTAAAGAAGCAGTCGGCGCGTAGGGCGTAGGGTGTGGGGTGTGGGGTGTGGGGTGTGGGGTGTGGGGTGTAGGGTGTAGGGTGTGGGGTGTAGGGTGTAGGGTGTGGGGTGTGGGGTGAAGGAATTGGAATTCCTTCACCTTTCACCTTTCAATTGTCCTTTCGTAAGACTGCCTTCTTATAGGAGCGATCGTTAGATCGAGTCCGGTTAAACAGTCACAGTTTGTAGGGGTTCCCCGTGCGCGCCCCAGACCAACCGGGGCGGCCGGGGCGGGCACGGGGAACCCCTACGGGATTTATTTGTAATTAACCGGATTTTATATTGGGAGCATTTCAACTTCGCATCTAGCCGCCTGACGCCTAAAGGCGCGGCTACACAAACAAAGCCCTCCGGGCTGCCCCGTTACAAAAGTGAAATGCTCCCTTTTATATTAGATCGAGTCTGGTTAAATACCAAAAAAAAAATTGAGATATCCCGTAGGACGGGCGTCCCGCCTGTCCCAAAGATCCCAAGCGGACTTTTCAGACGCCCATCCTACGCAGAAGCTTTTTTGGGGCATTCAAACCTGGAAAACTAGAAAAATGGGATGAATCGAAATGGGAAAACCCCAAGGCAATCAAATCGCCTTTATCGACCCGAACCTAGAAGCTTGGCAAATCCTGGCAACTGGGGTCAGAAAGGGTATAGAAGTTATTATCCTCGACCCGGTGAGGGATGCAATAGAGCAAATAACGGCAGCTCTAGCAAAGCGCCCCGGAGCCGAAGCGGTTCACATCATATGCCACGGTTCCCCGGGGGCGCTACACCTGGGCGAAACCACAATTAATGCCCGCGACCTAGACCGCTACCTCCAAAGTGTGGGGAGAGAGGGGAGAGAGGGGAGAATTTTCACTTCTAGTCCTTCCCATCCTTCCCACCCCTCCCACACCTCCCACACCTCCCCCTTCTCAAGGGCCTTCCCAAGGGGGATCCAAAACCTAATCCTCTACGGCTGCCAGGTCGCTGCCGGAGAAGTAGGCCGAGCTTTCGTCGAGAAACTGCACCAACTGACCGGAGCCAATGTTGCCGCCTCTAGCTCCCTAGTCGGGAACGGGCAATTAGGCGGAAACTGGGAATTAGATACGACTTGTGGAAAACCGGCAGCAGAAACGGCATTGTCTGCCTCGGCAATGGCTGCCTACCCTGCGGTCCTAGCTAGCTTCGCCCCAGGGACGCCCTTTGGGGCGGGTACTCAGCCGCGCTCTGTAGCGGTGGGGGACTTCAACGGGGACGGCAGCCCGGACTTGGCAACGGCGAACAGTGGCTCCAACAATGTCTCGGTGCTACTGGGAGATGGCAGCGGCAGCTTCGGCACTGGGACCAACTTTGGGGCGGGTTCTTCTCCGATATCCGTAGCCTTGGGGGACTTCAACGGGGACGGCAGCTCCGACTTGGCCGTGGCGAACTTATTATCCGCCAACGTCTCGGTGCTACTGGGAGATGGCAGCGGCAACTTCGGCACCCAGACCGTCTTTGGGACGGGTACTGGGCCGCGCTCCGTAGCAGTGGGAGACTTCAACAACGACGGCAGCCTCGATTTGGCAACGCCGAACAGTGGCTCCAACAATGTCTCGGTGCTACTGGGAGATGGCAACGGCAACTTCGGCACCCAGGCCAACTTCGGGGTAGGTAATGCGCCGAACTCCTTAGCGGTGGGGGACTTTAACGGGGACGGCAACTCCGACTTGGCCGTGGCGAACAATAGCTCCGACAATGTCTCGCTGTTACTGGGAGACGGCAGTGGCAACTTCGGCACCCAGACCGTCTTTGGGACGGGTACTGGGCCTTACTCCTTAACAGTGGGAGACTTCAACGGGGACGGCAGCTCCGACTTGGCAACGGCTAATAGTGGCTCCGACAATGTCTCGCTGCTACTGGGAAACGGCAACGGTAGCTTCGGCACCCAGACCACCTTTGGGGTGGGCTCTCAGCCTTTCTCCGTAACAGTGGGAGACTTCAACGGGGACGGCAGCCCCGACTTGGCAACGGCGAACAGTGGCACTGTCTCCAATGTCTCGCTGCTACTGGGAGACGGCAACGGCAGCTTCGGTACCCAGACTAACTTTGTGGCGGGGAATGGATTGCAGTCTGTAGCGGCGGGGGACTTCAACGGGGATGGCAAGCCCGATTTGGCCGTGGCGAACGTTTCCGACAACGGCGTGTCTATCCTCTTAAATACCACTCCTATCGTTTCCATCGCCCCGGGCAGCAACGCCGCAGAAGCAGGATCGACTAACGGCACTTTTGCCATTACCCTGGACGAAGCCGCACCCGCTGGCGGCCTGACAGTTAACTTCAACGTTACCGGCAGTACCGCTACCGACCCTAGCGACTACAGCTTGACTGGGGGAACTAATATTACCGGCCTTACGGCTACGACTTTTACCATTCCTGCCGGAGCCACCAGCGCCACCTTAAATGTAGTGCCCATAGACGATAGCGATATAGAAACGGGCGAAACGGTCAACATCAATCTAACTACAGGCAACAACTACATAGTTAGCACTACGGACAATACTGCTGCGCTAACCATAACAGATAACGACACTTCCATAGTCGCGACTCTCTTCCTTCCGAGCCAACAACTGGAAACGACTGCCATTCCCGTGGTTTCCATTGCCCCGGGCAGTAACGCCGCAGAAGCAGGAGCGACTAACGGCACTTTTGCTATTACTCTGGATGAAGCGGCACCCCCTGGCGGCCTGACAGTTAATTTCAACGTTGCTGGCAGTACCGCCACTGACCCTAGCGACTACAGCTTGACTGCGGGAACTAATATTACCGGCCTTACGGCTACGACTTTTACCATTCCTGCCGGAGCCACGATCGCCACCTTAAATGTTGTGCCCATAGACGATAGCGAGATAGAAACGGGCGAAACGGTCAATATCAATCTAGCTCCAGGGGACGACCACATCGTTAGCAGTACCAACAATACTGCTGGGCTAACCATAACCGATAATGATTTCTCAGAAATAGAGGTCGCCGAAAGCACTAGCGGCACTAGCGGCACCAGTATCCCGGATGGAGGCAGTTTCGATTTCGGCAGCACGCTACAGGGTAGCAACCTGAACCCAGTCAGAACTTTTACTATTACCAATAGCGGCAATACCGAGTTAACCCTGGGAACCGCAACTTTAAGCGGCGCGGGCTACAGCTTGGTGGGTTCGTTTCCCACTAATATAGCCGCCGGAGGTTCTGCGACTTTTCAAATCCAACTGGACGCTAGCACCCCGGGGGTTTTTAACGGCAGTCTTTCTTTTATTAACGGCGACAATGATGAAAATCCCTACGATTTTTCTCTGACCGGGCAGGTAACGGTGCCAGAAATAGAAGTGTTGGACGGTGCGACTAATATTGCTGACGGGACTGCGACGGCTCTTTCCCTTGGCAGCACTGTCTTTGGCACGCCGATAAGCAAAACTTTTACAATCCGCAACCCTGGCACCGCCGAGCTAAACCCGAGCAATCCCAGCTTGCCTCCAGGATTTAGCCTTGTCGGAGCGTTGCCAGCAAGCATTGCTCCAGGCAGTTCTGCGAACTTGCAAATCCAGTTGGATGCCAGTGCAGAAGGCATTGTTAACGGGACTGTCTCGTTCGAGAATAACGACGCCGACGAAAATCCCTTTGACTTTGCCGTCAGCGGTGAAGTGACCCGAGCGGAGATTACCTCAGTTCAGCCCTTGGGCAGTACCGATCTAATTGAAGGGGCTGGGGTGGATATCTACCAGTTAGCCCTGCCCAAGCAACCCAGAGCCGATGTAGTCTATACCCTATCCACCGATGGAGCGGTTGCAGTCGATCGCGCTACTATTACTTTTACCCCAGATAACTGGAATCAGCCCCAGACTATAGAAGTTTTTGCCCCAGACAATAACGAGGCTGCTGGAGATATTACTAGCATTATCTCGCACGCAGCAACCAGCAACGACCTAGAATTTAATGGCCTTACGATTCAAGTGCCGGTCAATATTATTGATAACGATCGCGTCGGCCAGGTTCTCTCTTTTGCGGCTGGCTCCAAATCGGCGGGAGCAGATGCAGACGATATTATTGTTGGCTCCGAAGGCGACGATAATCTCCACGGACGTCAGGGAATTAATCGTATCGAAGGTCGAGGGGGCAATGACGTTCTTCATGGCGGGGGAAATAGCGACTTTATTGCTGGCGGTTCTGGCGCAGACCGGCTTTACGGCGGCCTTGGGTTTGACAATCTTAATGGCGACGAAGGGGATGATTTGATTTTTGCCGGTGAAGGGAGCGATCGCCTGCGGGGCGGCCCGGGTAACGACTGGCTCTTTGGAGGCAAAGGCAGCGACCACTTGTTTGGCGAAGCCGGAGCCGATATTTTTGGCCTTAGCATCGGCTCTGGGGCAGCAAGCATAGAAGCAACAGATGTTATTGCCGATTTTACTGATGGAGAAGACCAAATCATGTTAGTCGGCGCTACTTTTGCCGAGCTAGTGATTTTTCCAGGAACGGGAGATTTTTCGCTCTATACTATTATTCAGCACGCACCAACTGGCGAGTTTTTAGCTCGGGTGGCGGCGGTGGCACCGGCCAGTATTGATGTCAATGATTTTGTTTAGTTCGGGGACGGGTGCCCGCCCGTCCTACGGGGCAATTAAAAAGTCAAAAGTCAAAAGTCAAAAGTCAAAAGTCAAAGGTCAAGGGTAAAAAGTCAAAATGCTTTTGCCTCAAAGCTCCTTTGTAATTTTTAGATCGAATCGGGTTATAGCGTTTCTCGCTCTTGATGTGAGATGCCACCGGCGTTGCATCCCAATACAGAGATTCCCGTTCGGAGCGCGCGAGATAGTAGCGGGGATGCTGTCGCCCCTACGTTTCTAGGGTCCGATCGTTTATTACACTTATTTGAGAAACGCTATAATTACCCACAAAATTTGTAACATCCTGTAGGACGGGCAACTGAAGAGTCCCCGCCCGCCCTTGTTTTGAAACGGGGGAGACGCCCGTTCTACGGGAAAACCTTTTTTAGGGCGATTAACCGGATTTGATTACTTTTGACTCGTTACCTTGAGACTTTTTAATTGCGCACAGGGTCCTTATATCATGTCGGTTTGAATGCCCCAAAAAAAAGTCAATTCTGCGTAGGACGGGCTTCCGAAAAGTCCCTCCAGCTCTAAGGGACTTTTCGGAAGCCCGTCCTACGCGAGATTCTAAATTTTTTCTGTGGGTATTTAACCAGACTTGATATTAGCCCTCCGTCGGTATGCGAGCGCATCCAAAAGCAAGTCGTTGTAGAATCTACAAAAAGCTTGGAGGTGCTACCCCTAGTTTCCACCGGGCGAGCAAATAGCCGCGTTGGCCCGTCGCGCTCCGATCGCGACGCGCATTCGCGTGCGAGCGCGTGCGTGCGTGAGAGCGCGTGCGTGCGACCGCGTGCGATCGCGGAAGCAAAGGGCTCGCTCGCGGCGCAGGAAGCGGAGGAAGCGGAGGAAGCGGAGGAAGCGGAGGAAGCGGAGAAGCGGAGAAAGAACGTTGCTCCTCGGCCCTCTGCCTCCTCTGCTCCTCTGCCCCTCGGCTCCTCGGCTCCTCTGCCCCTCGGCCCCTTATTAAGGCCCGTGGTGAAAACTAGGGTGAATTTCTCCCAATGGAAACCCACCCGCTGCCGCTTTGCCGAACCATCAGCGGTATTTTTAGGCGGGCTTCCGACCTGGCCCTGCTATTGGAGGCGTGCCAATAGACCACTTGCCCCGAGTCCAAGGCTTACCCCTAACAGGCTGGGTTTTTGAGGGAGAAATTTTTTTGAGTGAAAACACCTCCTGGTTTACGGTTTACTTTGTCCTTTTACAAAGGGTCGCGTTTGGGCGTGGCCCTTTTTTTGCCCCTCTTTGAGGCTATAAGACTATAGTAGCAGAGTTTTTCTAGAATTTCAACCTTCGAGGCATTTTCTGAAATTTTTCCACTTTCTGCACTTATATATAGCCACTGGCCAAGGTCGAGCTAGAGTCCCTTACTGGACCCCAGCCCATAGATTTGCAGCGGGCCGCAAATTAGGCGATTATAGCAGTAAGGGACTTGCAAGCTAATAAAATATTATATTGAGAAAGCGTTTTTTTTGAGAACCCCGGGGGTTCTGGCCGCCACAGAAATCGCATCTTTACAAGAATCCAATTCAAAATACAAAATAATGTAATATAATGTATTTTAAAATGAAAAAACTCGATCTATGTATCGCAGTCTTTATAACCTCCCAGTCTTGTCCCTCCTAGCTGTTGCGATCGCAGCTACCTCGCGCCCAATCGCAGTCAGCAGCCAAACCATTGTGCCCGCAGGGGATAGCACTAATACCGTCGTAACTGAGGACCGGCAGCGCTATGAAATCCGTGGCGGCCAGACTTCCTCAGACGGAGCTAACCTATTTCATAGTTTTGAGCAATTTGGCCTGGAGCAAGGCCGGGTTGCCGATTTTATTTCTCGTCCCCAGATTAGCAACATCCTGGGCAGAGTTGTCGGCGGCGACCCTTCTATAATTAACGGCTTAATCCAGGTAACCGGCGGGCAATCCAATTTATTGCTAATCAATCCCGCTGGTATTATCTTCGGTTCTAATGCTCGATTAAACATACCTGCTTCTTTTACGGCAACTACTGCCACGGGAATAGGCTTTGATGAGGGCTGGTTTAATGCTCTTGGAAGCAATGACTATAATGCCTTAATCGGAGAACCTAGCATTTTTGAATTTGGCAATGCCTTTCCCGGCGGCATCATAAATACCGCTAATTTAGCAGTAAATGCCGGTGCGGATTTAACCCTGCTGGCAGGCACTATTATTAGCAGCGGTTCCTTATCGGCTCCCGGGGGCAATCTAATTGTTGCGACAGTGCCCGGTCAAAATAGAGTTCGCATCAGCCAAGCGGGACATCTGCTGGGATTGGAAATTTCTCCGCTCTCCGATTCGACCCTTGCATCCCAACTTCCTCCCCCCAGCATAGCCGAACTTTTAACAGGCTCCGATATCGGTCATGCGACCGGGGCGACAGTAAACAGTAATGGCGAAATATTATTAACGGGTTCTGGCCTGGGAGGGGGGCAAGGGGGCAAGGGGGACTTGGGGACTTGGGGACTTGGAGGACTTTCCCCTACACCCTACACCCTACACCCTACACCCTACACTCTTCCCAATTCCATTTTTGCCGAAAACGTCACAATCTCAGCCGATCGCAACCTAACTATAGTCGGAAGCCAATTAGTTTCTGCTGGAGACTTAAATCTTCTTGCTGGCAACACGGTAACAATACGCGACGGAAACTTTCCAGAATTTTCTAGCAGTAATTCCCAATTCCCGATGCCCAATGCCCCATGCCCAATGCCCCATTGCCGATTCCAAGCTATTTCCGGCGGCAATATGACTGTCCTTGGGGCGAAGGCAATAGATATTTTTGCTTTAGAGACGGGTTGGCAGACAGGGTTGGAAGCGATCGCTCCTCTTCCGGCTAATTTGGAAACTGCGAATCCCGCCGTTATTAATAGCACGGCTTTTCTCGCTGGCGGCGATTTAACTTTCATCGGTGATGGAGTAATTTCTACCGATGCTCGCTTTAGTACGGGGGCTAATTTTTCCATCCGCAATACAGCAGGAGAGCCGGCGGGGACAACCAGTCTCTACGACCCGATTATCAGCGCTTCGGGGAATGTCAGTTTTGGGGACTATACCGGCGTCTCTCTTAAAGTAGAAGCGACTGGAGCGATCGCCGGTGGCGACATTACTATTACCGGAGCGGATACTGCCATAAACCCTGCCGATCCAGATGCAGAAATTCTCAGCAGTTCTCCCGCTTTGATTCTGCGTTCTGGAGTGGAAACTTTAGACAATCCTAGCGTTCTTCCCACTATCAGCGGCGAAGGAACGCTTTTTGTTGCCCCGCCCGGAGACTTTCGCAATGACATTACTGCTGGAGTTATTTCTATTTCTACTCCGGGCGGGCCGGTAATCTTGGCTGCGGCTGGCGATATTACTGTAGATGCGATCGCCAGCCTTGGGGGAGAGATTAATCTAAATGCTGACGGCAACATTACAGCTTTGGGAGCTATCGACTCCAGCAATAATGGCAATAGCGGTTCCATTAGCCTCAATGCCGGTGTTGACATCAATACCAATCTCATTAACTCCAGCTCGACAGTTGCCAGGGGTGGAGATGTCGCGCTTAATTCCAGCAACGATATCAATACCAATCTCATTAACTCCAGCTCGACAGTTGCCAGGGGTGGAGATGTCGCGCTTAATTCCAGCAACGATATCGAGATTGTCTCGATTGATGCCCAAGGAGGCGGCACAGTTGATATTACGGCGGGCAATTTTTTCCGAGCTAGCGGCACTTTTATAGATCGCAATGGCGCGACTGCTAGTATCTCTACGGCTGGCGGCACCGAGGCAGGAAGCGATTCGCAATCGGGCGCGATCGCTATTCGCCACGCAGGCAGCACCAATACCTCTTTTATTGTCGGCGATGCCAGCAGCAACGGTACGGCGGGGACTATTACAACGGACTTGGAAAGCCTAACGCCACAGTTTGCCGTGCCAGTCCCGCCAGCAGTATTTAACCGAGGCAATATTACGATTGAGACCTTGGCTCCGCCTCCGCCACCTCCGCCGCCTCCGCCACCTCCGCCACCTCCGCCTCCTCCTCTCTTTCCTCCTCCGCCTCCCTTTCCTCCAGGCTTAAGCGACTTTCTAACATCCCTTGCCAGGGATTCGCAAGGAGACATAGCTTCGCAGCGACAAAGGCAGGCGATCGCTAGTGCTTATGAATCGCTAGCGCAAACGCTAAAGCAAATTTTGTCCTTGGGTGTCGAACTAGATCCCCAGAAGATTGCCGATGTGACTGTATCGGAATATAACAGCGACTCTTTGGCAGAGAGCGGTCAAGATAATGGTCAAGATAGTGGTCAAGATAATGAAGTTCTCCTGACTAACATGTTTTCTCAAAATAACCTGGAAGAGACGGTCTGGCAAATCGAGCAATATCGCAACCGAGAATTTGAAAAACACCTGGGAATTAGAGCCAATTTAGAGAAACAGTCCGTCGCCATCTCCAATTTCCGAAACGCACTCAAGAGCCTGCAAGCCGAAACCGGCCAGAGCTATGCCGCGATCTATATCGTTTCTCGCAGCGATCGACTGGAAGTGGTCGTTTTTACAGGAGAAGGCGAGCCCGTTCGCTATAGCATCCCAGAAGCCAAACGGGAAGTAATTCTAGCCTTAGCAACAAAATTTAGAGCTGAAGTTACCAATATCCGCAAGATCCGCAGCACCAGTTACCTGCCTGTTGCCCAGCAGCTCTATCAATTAATAGTGGCACCAATGGAAGCGATTTTGCAAGAGCGCAAGATTGATACGCTCCTCTTTTCTATGGATCCGGGCTTGCGCTCTTTGCCGGTGGCAGCCTTGCACGATGGCGAGCAGTTTTTGGCAGAAAAATACAGCACGGCCATGATTCCCAGTTTCAGTTTGACCGATTTGACTTATCGCTCTGTTCAAAATGCGGCGGTCTTGGCCTTCGGAGCCAGCGAGTTTACTAACCAAACTCCCCTGCCAGCGGTGCCAGTTGAGCTAGCCACCATTACATCGGAACTGGGGGTGAGAGAATTTTTCCTCAACCAAGACTTCACCCTAGAGAATCTCCAAAGCCAGCGCGAGGCCAACTCCATGCCAATTATCCACTTAGCCACTCATGCTGAGTTTCAATCAGGGAAGGCGAGTAATTCTTATATTCAATTGTGGGACGAAAAGCTGACCCTAGATCGATTGCCGGAACTGGGATGGAACGATCCGATAGTTGACTTATTGGTAATTTCTGCTTGTCGCAGCGCTCTGGGAGACAAAGAGGCAGAGTTGGGCTTGGCTGGGGTGGCCGTCCAAAGCGGCGTCCGATCTGCCTTGGCCAGTCTTTGGTATGTTAGCGACGAAGGGACTTTGGTGCTGATGAGCGAGTTTTATCGGCAACTCGGGCAAGCTCCGATTAAAGCCGAGGCGCTGCGTCTTGCTCAGCTTGCCATGATTCGCGGCGACGTAAGAATAGAAGACGGTCGTATAACTGGCACCAGCCGAGGGCAAGATATCCAATTGCCCGAGGAATTGGCCGGATTAACTAACCAAAATCTCTCCCATCCTTATTATTGGTCTAGCTTTATTGTGATTGGCAGTCCCTGGTAAAGGGCATTGGAGTTTTAAGTTTTAAGTTTTAAGTTTTAAGTTTTAATATCAAATCCGGTTAAACAGTTACAGTACCTGTAGGGGCGGTGCCCCCGTGCCCGCCCCGTGCCCGCCCCGGTTGGTCTGGGGCGGGCACGGGGGCACCGCCCCTACGGAGTTTATTTATGGGCGATTAACCGGATTTGATATAAGTTTTAAGTTTTAAGTTTTAATATCAAATCCGGTTAAATACCCATTGCATTGGATCTCGAATATTCCGTAGGACGGGCTTCCGAAAAGTCCATACCCGGGCGCTTCGGACTTTTCGGAAGCCCGTCCTACGGAACTGCAAATTTTTTGTATGGTTATATCATGTCGGGTTGAATGCCCCAAAAAAAGTCAAGTCCTGCGTAGGACGGGCTTCCGAAAAGTCCTTACCAGCCGAAGCTCCCAGGCGGGACGCCCGTCCTACGGGAGATTCCAATTTTTTTTGTGGAACAACTACGCGGACTTGATATTACAGCGTTTCTCAAATAAGTGTAATAAAGGAAACGTAGGGGCGACAGCATCGCGAGCGACTATCTCGGCTGTGGAACGGCAATTCCGGTATTGGGATGCTTCGCCCCAGACACCATAAAGGAAACGTAGGGGCGACAGCATCGCGAGCGACTATCTCGGCTGTGGAACGGCAATTCCGGTATTGGGATGCTTCGCCCCAGACACCTCACATCAATTTGAGAAAGGCTATAGACCAATTCTTTATAAAGTCTGGGCTTCGACTCCGCGAGCGCCCGAACGGCGGATAAAGGTCGTTATATTATCCATAAATCCGGTAGGGGCAATGTAGGGGAATCGATGGCGGTTGGTGGGGTGTGGGGCCGCCATCGGGAAGGGGAGCATTTCAATTTCGTATCTAGCCGCCTGACGCCTAAAGGCGCGGCTACACAAACAAAGCCCTCCGGGCTGTCCCGTTACAAAAGTGAAATGCTCCCATCGGGAAGAGGGAGGCAAGCGTTAAATTTTCTGCCTTTCCCTACACCCTACACCCTACACCCCACACCCCAGTTATTGCCCAATGCCCCATTCCCAATTCCCTAATTCTTACCAAGGACTGCCAATCATAGTAAAAGCTGCCCAATAATAAGGATGGGAAAATACTTCTTTTGGGATAGCCATTTCTGAGGGAAGAGCGATCGCCTCTCCTCGGCTGCCTCCGATTAACTGGCCGTTTTCGATGCGGGTTTCACCTCGGAGCATGGCAAGCTGAGCCCGCCGCAAGGCTTCGGCTTTAATCGGTGCAGTTCTTAACTGGCGATAAAACTCGCTCATAAGTCCTAAAGTCCCGCGATCGCTAACATACCAAAGACTGCCCAAAGCGGATTTCACGCCAGCCTGCACTGCTAGGCCGGCAAAGCCCAACTCGGCATCCACATCTCCCACTGCAGTGCGACAAGCAGATAGCACTAATAATTCTACGGGTGGATTGTTCCATCCCAGTTCCCGTATTTGGTCGAGAGCTAGCTGTTCGTTAGATAACTGAATATAAGAATTGCCGATTTTTCCCGGTTTAAACTCGGCATGAGTGGCTAAGTGAACTATAGCAAAGGGGTTGCCTTCTTCCTGCTGATTTCTTAGATTGTCTAGAGTAAACTCTTCATCCAGAAAAAACTTGCCAGACCAGTTCTCCTGTATATTCGCAATCTCGACGGGCACTGCTGGTAAAGGACTTTGATTGGCAAACTCCGAAGCTCCCATTCCTAAAACTTCCGCATCGCGGATGTTGCGATAGCGATTATCGACTAAGTTAATGCTAGGAGCGAGTCCAATCCGATATTTTTCTATCAAAAAAGCCTCGCCGTCATGTAAAGCAGCCAGAGGCAGAGTTCGCAAACCGTCGCCCATAGCAAAAAGTAAAGTATCGATACCGAGGGCTTCTAGTTCGGCTTCGAGAGGAGCAATAATCCAATCGTAGAGCTGCTGGGCGGGAGCGAGATAACTGGTGCTTTGCCGTTTGATAGGGCTAGTAATTTCTCTCCTTAATTTTTGGGCAACTTTCAGCAAGGCTTCCCGCTGGGCGGTCGCAACTCTCTTATAAATTGGCTGGCTATAGGGCAAGACCAGCACCAAATCCAATTGATTCTCTCGCGCAAAGGTATAGAGAATCGCAGGAGTAGTACCCGTTTCTTCAGAGATGCTCTGGATTTTGTTTTGGACTTCGCCAAAAGAGCTAACGTTCGGTTTGACATCTTCATTTATATATCTGTTGATTTTTTCGGTAAACAGGGTATCGATAAAAATCGCTGCTTCTGGGATGTTGCCAGCATCGATCGCCTGTCCGACATAGCCCCCGCTCACCGTAGTAATGGTGCGAGCGATCGTGTTAGCTTCCCGAACTTCCGGCGCTATTCTAGATGTCGAGCGAGAAGGAATTGTAAATTGGTTGCTGGAATTCTCAATTTGGATAGCTGGGTTGGCGATCGCTGCTGCCCGTTCGGGAGCTGCTTGGATATTCTCTAAAAGCACCTGGGGCGACGATTGTGCCGGGGTTGGCGACGCTGCCGGTTGTGCGGGGGATTGTGCGGGGGATTGTACGGGGGATTGTGCGGGGGTTGGCGACGGCGCTGGTTCTCCTGGCGTACCGGGCGACACTGGTTGTGCGGGGGTCGGCGCTAGTTCCGTGGGAGTTTCTGTTGGCGCTGGTTCTGCGGGAGTTGCTGCGGGAGTTGCTGCGCGAGTTTCTGTAGGAGTTTCTGTTGAAGTTTCTGTTGGCGTATCCGGCACCGAGGTTACGATCGCAATATTCCCTTGATTAAAAGTATCCGGCGGAACCGGCACCTCGAATCTCGGCACAATACTTGCAGAATTAGTGGCGATCGCTCCTGCAGTTCCGTTAGTCGTAGCATCTCCGACAATAAACGGGGTATTCGTACTGCCTTCATGGCGAATAGCGATCGATCCCGCTCCTGAAGAAATACTGGCTTCTACGCCATTGGGACTTAGAAAAGTTCCGCCGACCCGCAAGAAATTGCTAGTGGTTATGTCAATATTGCCGCCGCTGGAATTGAGAGTTTGAGCGATATCGATATCGCCGCTAGCGCTGAGGTTAATCTCTCCTCCCTGGGTGGCGATCGCTCGCGCTGCCAGAGAAGCCGCCGACTCGATAATTACTGGTCCTCCTGCCGTTGAAAGATTCCCTGCTACAACAGTATTGCCATTGCTGGATTGGTCTGTAAAAGCAAAAAAATTCGTACCGCCTGCGATCGCTTCTGGGGGAACGTTAGCGGGATTAGCTAAGTTGGCAACTCCAGACCGCAAAATTAAAGATGGAGAGCTGGATAAAATTGCTGCATCTGGATCTGAACTCACAATAGCAGTATCTGGTACGGTAATTGTAATATTGCCCCCCAAGATACTGCCCGTTGCTTCTATTTTAAGAGACGCGCCGGTATAATTGCCAAAACTTACATTTCCTTGGGCGCTGATAATTGGGTCGTAAAAACTTAGCAAATTTCCCGGCTCTCCCGCCAAATTCCTAACTCTAAAATCACCCCCACCCCTAAAGCGAGCATCGGCCGAAATTAGCCCATCACTAATTAAACTAATATCCCCCGCCGCTTGTAAAGCCTCCGTCCCAGTTTCGGCATTCAGCGCTAAAATATCAATTTGATTATTCCCTTGAATAGTGAAATCGCCTCCCGATATCGCATGAAATGGGGAATTGGGCATAGCGCATTGGGCATTGGGCATTGGGCAAGCTCCCCCTCCAGGGGGTGAAGAGAGTTGGGAATTGTTGGCAAATTCTGAAATGCTTCCATCTCTAATTCTTACTGTATTGCCAGCCAGGAGATTTAAGTCTCCAGTGGAGAGAAGTTGGCTTTCGACTACAGTTATATTTCCTGTAGCTGACAAAGTGACGTTTTCAGCAATAATTGATAACTGGGAATTAAGAATTGGGAATTGGGAATTTGTAAGGGTGTGGGGTGTAGGGTGTGGGGTGTAGGGTGTGGGGTGTGGATTGTTTTGCTCGGGCGAATAACCGCTAATTACTACATCGCCGTTTTCTACTCGCAGGCCAGAACCAGTTAATAAGATTTCTCCATTACTACTTACTATCGCCCCAGTGGCATGACTTATATCCGGGTCGGTGAGCAGTTGGGCTAGAGTCGCGGGACTAGGGGCTGCAAAGTATCTGCTTTCAGATCCAGGTCTAGGGGATATTTGACTAATTTCCAATCCCAGCAGATATCCCGGGAAGCTGATGCGAACTCTATTTTCACCGGGCACCGCCGCAACAATCAGATTGCCTCCTGGAGCAGAGAAAGAACCGCTACTAATAATAGTGCCGCCCAGCAGGGTTAAGTCCGCACCTGGATTTACTGCTAAATGAGCGGCATTGGCGATCGCTCCGGGAAAAGCATTGCCAAAATCAAAGTAGCTCGTTTCACCGATTAAAGCGCTATAGTTATTAGCTCCAATGGCATTAAACGAGCCTGAATCGAAGCCAATTACCGTGGCAGTAGTTGCCGTAAAAGAACCAGGAACGTTTAATTGAGCATTAGAACCGAAGATAACTCCAGCGGGATTCATCAGCAATAAAGTCGAGTTGCCGCCGGTCACCTGGATTAAGCCATGAATTGCCGACGGTTCGCCGCCGACAACTCTAGCCAAGATGTTGCGAATATTGGGGTTAGAAATAAAATTAGCAATCTCCCCTGAAGTAAGGCCAAATTGCTCGAAACTATGAAAAAGGTTAGCTCCGTCTGAGGAGGTCTGGCCGCCATCTATGCGATACTGCGCCCCATTTTTAGTGACTCTAGTATTCGTGCGATCGCCCCTGGCGGCTTCGATAGTTTGGCTCCCGGCTGCTGTTGGGTAAAGGATAGCTGCGATCGCAATAGCAAGGAGGAACAGTAGCGATCGGGGATAAGTGCGGCTGGGCATGGGTTAGCAGTAGAGACATTTGACATTATATTATACTATAGCGTTTGTCAAATAAATGTAATATGTGAAACGTAGGGGCGACAGCATCCCTCCAACTATCTCCGTTGTATAACCGTAATTTCCGTACTCTCGTTGCTTCGCCCCAGACACCTTACATCAAGAGCGAGAAACGCTATAAATAGGATCCGATTGGATCCAGAAATCCCAGAAACCCGGTTTTTGAAAAATACCTTCGCCAAAAGGCAAAACCCCCTTATTTGTAGGTTCCTCCCGGGAACGAAACACAATGCGAGGTCTAATACCAACGTCAGATACCCCCAACCCCCCGATAAATTGGGGGGCTATTGAGAGATTCAGAGCTTAGCCCCCCAATTTATCGGAGGGTTGGGGGTATCTGACGTTGGGGCAAATAGGCGTTGGTATTGTTGGAAAAACCGGGTTTCTGGGTCTCTGGCCTTTTTGGCGAAGGTGTTATTGAAAAAAAACGGGTTTCTCAGCGCGAAAAACTTAAAATTAAAAATTATTTTTTTATTTTTTTGCAAAAAGAGTTGACAATCTAAAAAATGATGCTATACTAAGATTGTTCCAAAAAAAAGGGGCGTTTAGCCCCCTGTATCCACAAAAAAATTGTAAACTTATGACAAACTCTAGTTGGTCGCTCAACGACCTAACCATCAACCCCGACAGGAACCCCGCGATTCCTCACCGCTTTACCCGGGAGAAAATGTTAGTCCTCGGCTGGCTCATATTTAACCAGAAGGACCGCACTTTCTACAACATGGCGCGGGATTGCAGCCTCAATATACACCAGTGCGAGATAACGGTGCAACAATTGATAGAACTAGACATAATTCGGTTCCGCTAATCAAGCGGGCCAACTAGCTCCAACCCGGGCTCCCCTCGGAGTCCGGTTTTTTTTTGCCCAAACACGATTATACCGCACTGTATATACATTAGGACTTATATCATGTCGGTTTCAATGCCCCAAAAAAAGCTTCTGCGTAGGACGGGCGTCCCGCCTGTCCTTGGGGCGGGGGGGACAGGCGGGACGCCCGTCCTACGGGAGATTCTAAATTTTTTCTGTGGGTATTTAACCTGACTTGATATTACGCATCTACGCTACGGGTAGGGGCAATCCCCCCGCGATTCTCAGGGGCGGAGCCTGCGCGCAAGCGCAGGCTCCGCCAACGCGAACGCCCCGACAAATATCAAATATGGATATTTTGCGTAAGTCCTGTACATTTTTTAGATCGAATCCGTTCTATTCTCCCGTAGGACAGGCGGGTTGCACGGGACAAGCGCCTTGGCCAAGCTTTTCCGTAGCAGGATTTCCAGCGATCGCCAGCCTGGTCAGATTCGTCAGAGCAGCTAACGGGTTTAGATCTTCAATTTTATTTTCACTGAGGCTGAGTATTGTCAGTTTAGTCAGACCGGCTAAGGGTTTCACGTCCGCTATTTGATTGCGATCGAGGTTAAGATCGGTCAGATTCGTCAGAGTTGCCAACGGTTTTAAATCCGCTATTTGATTGTTGGCGAGATAAAGCAAGGTTAAATTTTTTAGTCCGGCTAACGGTTTTATATCTGTTACTTGATTGCTATTGAGGTCAAGCTGGATCGAGTTTCTTAAACCGGCCAAAGGTCTTATGTCTGTTATTTGATTGTCGCGGAGAAAAAGCTTCTTTAGCTTAGTCAAGCTTGCTAGCGCTTCTACCTCAGCGATTTGATTGTTCCACAGGTTAAGGAACGTCAGATTAGTCAATCTCGCTAGCGGTTGTACATCGACAATTTTATTGCCCCAAAGCTCTAGCAATTTTAGTTCGGTCAGACGGGCTAATGGCCTTATGTCGGCAATCTCATTACTCCCAATTTTAAGCCTTATCAAGTTAGCCAGATTAGCTAGCGGCTTTAAGTCCGCAATTTTATTGCCATTAAGGTCGAGGTTGCCTAGCTGGGTCAGACGGGCTAAAGGTTCTACATCGGCGATTTTGAAATTAAAACTGAGGTCGAGGTCGGTCAGGCTCTTCAGATTTGCTAGTGGGTTCAGATCTGCGATGTCATTAACGCTCAGATCGAGATAGGTCAAATTCGTCAGGCTCGCTAGGGGTTTCAGGTCTGCGATGTTATTGCTATCGAGGTCAAGATATTTCAGTTTTGTCAGACGGGCTAACGGCTTTACGTCCGCTATTTTATTGCTCCCTAGAGCGAGCCACCTCAAATTCTTCAGGCTCGCTAGCGGTTCCAGATTAACTATTTCTCGGTAAGAGAGTTCGAGGGAGGTCAGCTCCGCTAACTTATCTGCAGCCCGATCGCATTCCCGAGTACCCGCTTCCTCTAACAGGACTTCAACCGTATGTTTGGCCTCTGGGGTCAATAGCTCTTTCTGACACCAGTCGGCAAAGGTTGCCAATATTTCTGTCGAATTTTCGGTCTGGGCATTAAGACTGTTTGCGCTGGCGAACTGACTTGTCAGCGCTTGCGCTATCGAAGCTATAAATGACAGCAATCCAACAATAACGATTTTTTTCACTATCTATTTCCTCAGTCTTAGGTTATATCAAATACGGCAAATACGGTTAAATAACGACAGCAAAAATTGTTACCTACTGTCAATACCTTCGCCAAAATCAAAAATACTCTATCTCGTAGGTTGGGTTTCGTGCCTCAACCCAACAAAGACGTGTTCGTTTCACTTCGTTAAACCCAACCTACGATAAAATGGCGAAGGTATTGTACTGTAGGACGGGCTTCCGAAAAGTCCCTAACTGACATGGCGGACTTTTCGGAAGCCCGTCCTACGCAGAACTTGACTTGTTTTAGGGCGATTAACCGGATTTGATATTATACATAAATTTATTCTTTTGCTTGAACTAAACAAAATCATTGCCAGAAATACTGCTAGGGGCGACATTGGCCAGCCGAGCTAAATATTCGCCGGTTGGCGCGTGCTGAATAATAGTATCTAAGGCAAAAGCCCCGGAGCCTTGAAAGATAGTTAGCTCTGAAAAATCGGCACCGACTAAATTGATTTGGTCTTCCCCATCGCTAAAATCGGCAATAACATCCGCCGTTTCTATAGTCGCGCCCCCAGTGCCGATGCCAATGCCAAAAATATCGGCTCCGGCTTGGCCAAACAAGTGGTCGCTGCCTCGATCGCCAAATAACAGGTCGTTACCCGAGCCGCCCCGCAGGCGATCGCTCCCTTCACCGGCAAAAATTAAGTCATCGCCATCATCCCCATTAAGATTATCAAACCCTTCACCGCCATAAAGCTGGTCGGAGCCAGAACCGCCAGCAATAAAGTCGCTATCTGCTCCGCCTAGGAGAAAGTCATTTCCCCCTCGGCCGTCGAGGACATTAATTCCGTTACGTCCCTGGAGATTATCGTCCTGGGAAGAGCCAGTTAGAAAATCGTCGTTGTTTGTTCCCGCCCATTGAGAACTAACCGCAAAAGAAATAACCTCCCCGACGCGATCGTTATCTATAATATTGACTGGCACTTGAATAGTTAAGCCATCAAATTCTAGGTCGGTGCTAGCAGCAGTATGAGCGATCGCGCTAGTACGATTTCCAGAAGCTTGGTTATTATCTGGAGCAAAAACGGCGATCGCCTGGGGTATATTCCAGTTAGAAGGAGTAAAGGTTACCGTTTGGCGATCGAGAGAAATCGCTCCATCGGTAGAAAGGTTCAAGACCACATCTGCCCTGGGCTGCTTTGGCAAGATTAACTTATAAATATCCAACCCAGCTCCTTCAATTAAATCGGTGCTGCCCAAAGGCTGAATCGAAGTAATGCCCGAGCTTACTGGTTGTCCCCCCGGTTGCCCGTTGGTTTGTCCTCCCGGAACTGCGGGGGTCGGAGTCGGGGGCGGGAGAATTTCGTTATCGATAATATTAACAGCTATCGAGGCGATCGCTATCCCATTATAATTTGCATCCGCTGAGGTGCTGCTATGAGTTATTGTTTCCCGGCGCTCCCCTTCAAAGCTATTATTGTCTAAGGCAGTTATGGCAACAGTTTGGGGAATATTCCAATTACTGCTATCGAAAATAATCTCCTGAATCGCTTCAATTCGACTGCCGGTATTAAACTGAATTGTCACCGGAGCCGAGGGCGAGCTAGCCAGCACCAATTCATAGCTGCCCCTCGCTCCTCCCTCCGTTGCCCTAGGATTGCTGGGAATAATGACTGCACCGGCGGTATCGTCGTCGCTATTAGTTATTTGTACGTCCGCTGCATTAATACCATTATAATTGCCATCCGTACTGGTAGCAGGAGAAGTAATAATCCTATAGTCAATATCTCCATCGACGCTAAAATCATTGACCCCAGTTACCGTCGCTATCTGGGCGATATTCCAATTACTTGGGGTAAAAGTTAAGCTCGGCACCGATACAATTCCCTCTGTTGGAGCGTTGCTACCGATCGCGATCGCAACATCGGCAGTTGGTTGAGTATTTAAAACAACCTCAAAACTCGCCCTTCCTCCTGCTTCGCTTGTGGTCAAACCCTGGGTGGGATTAATCGTAATTCCAGCGGTATCGTTATCGTTATTAGTAAGACTAACATCCGCCGGGTTAACTCCATTATATTTAGCGTCGGTACTGACCGCATTTGCCAGGACAATATTATAAGCAATACTGCCATCTTGCGAGGCATCGTCAACCCCAGCTACCGTTACCCTCTGGGGGACGTTCCAATTAGTCGCGTCAAAGGTTAGGGAAGTTTTGTCGGCTATTCCTTCGGCGGAATTGTCGCTACTTATTGCGATCGCCACCTCGCCTAGGGGCTGGCTGTTCAAGCTAACCTCAAAGCTTGCAGTTCCTCCGGCTTCAGTCGTAGTTAAGCCGCCGGTGGGGGTGACGGTAATTCCAGCAGTATCGTTATCCCTATTAATAAGGCTGACATCTGCCGGATCGATTCCATTATATTTGCTATCGGTACTGACCGCATTTCCCAGAAGAATATTATAAGGAATATTGCCATCTTCCACCGCGTCATCTATTCCCACCAACGTTACCGTCTGGGGAACGTTCCAATTAGTCGCGTCAAAGGTTAGCGAAGATTGGTTGGCTATCCCTTCGGCGGGATTGTCGCTGCTTATTGCGATCGCCACTTGCGCAGTCGGTTGCGAAGTCAAGCTAACCTCAAAACTCGCAGTTCTTCCGGCTTCGCTAGTAGTTAAACCCCCATTAGGAATGACACTAAATCCGGCGCGATCGTCATTAGCAATAACCGTAGTAACCGGGCTGCTTGCTGGGGCGTTAATAATTGCAGTCCCTGTTGCCGTGCCGTTGGCGAGGGAAACTTGAATTGTTTCATCCTCTTCTACCACCGAATCGCCGATTGGTTCTATAGATATTTTTGCTTCCGTTGCTCCCGGAGCAAAGGCTATAGTATTGCCAGCTAGAGAAACCCCCGTACCGGATACCGCCAAATTGGTGTAGTCCGCCAGAAAAGTCGCCGTGCCGCCAAAATTAAAATCCACGCTAGAGGATTCGTTTATTGCTCCGGCTCGCGCGATCGTAAAAGCTATGGGCGTAGTGTTGATATTCCCTTCGGCAATACTGGCGGTAGTAGCGGCAAGAGTATAAGAAATATCATTATCGGTAATAATTGGGTTAACCGCTCCCACAGCAAAACTCGTCGGATAATTTCCATCCGCAGTAGCAGTAATAGCGTGAGTAATGCTGCCGCTCCTTTCCCCAGAAGGCACCGCATCGTCAATAGCTCGCACCATCACCGTTTGCGCCGTCATGCCATTAGTAGGGGTAAAGATGAGAGTTTGGCTGGAGGCAAAGTTAATCCCGTCTAAACTGGCCTCTACTTCAGAACTGGGATTAAGAGTGATTTCCACATTCCCCGCAGGTAGGGTATTAAGTTGGATGCTATATACATCCGTATCGCCGCCTTCTGTCGCCAGAGTTGTGCCGCCGGTTTGAGCGATCGTTACTCCCGGGCTATCGTTGTCGGTATTTATTACTGACAGATCCGCCGGCTCTAGACCGTTATATTTAGTATCGGCAGTAGCGGTATCGGCAGAGGTAATAATTTGATAGGCAACGGAGCCATCTATAATGGCATCTTCTACTCCAGTAGCAATTACAGTTTGAAAAGAGTCCCAATTGCTGGGAGTAAAGGTCAGGCTTGGAGCCGAGACTATCCCTTCGCTAGCATCGCTGCTGGCTATGCCAATCGTAACGTCCGCCGTAGGTTCGCTGGTTAGCTTGACATTAAAAGCTGCGCGATCGCCAAATTCGCTAGTATCGCCGCTAATCCCAGTCAGCTCGAAGCCAGCAGTATCGTCGTCAGTTATGCTGAAGTTTTGGCTGCTTGTCGTTCCCAAGCCGATACCTGCCGAAGGATTGGCGAGGGTTACCGTTGCCGTTTCGTCTTCTTCATCAAGATTGTCGTTAGCAATAACAAAAGTCCCTTGACCCGTAGTCGTTCCGTCAACAATAGTAATTTGCGTAGGAACTGCGCCGCTGAAATCGCTACTGCTGGCGGTTCCCGTTAATACTAAATCTATAGTTTGGTTCCCCACCACCGGAGCGGAAGCCGTAACCGTCGCGATAATGGTCGTGCCTCCCTCTTCACTGCCGCTAGCAGCACTTAGGGAGAGATTAACTTCAGGGGGCAAAACGGTAATATTAAAGCTACTTGCACTTGAAGTATCTATACCGCCATTGGCCGTACCGCCATCATCAATAAGTTGCACGGATACTGTAGCAGTGCCCGGATTGCCGTTGGCAGTAAAACTGAGAGTGCCGTCATTGGCCACATCCGGCAAAGTAGCGAAAATATTGTTGGGATTGCTGCCGACGCTAACTATAAAGTCATTAACCAGTTGCTCGCCTTCATTGCTGCCGAAGTCGAAAGTATTTGCCCAGCCCGCAACTGCTTGCACCGCTGTCGTACTAGGGAATATTTGGTCTCCGAGATTGCTGAAGCTCGGGACGTCGTTTACTTCAGTTACGTCAACGGTCATCCTATAAGCGGCGAGACTATATACTTGGCCGTCGCTGATTTGAAATTGGAAATTGTCGTAACTGTTGCCGCTGGTATCGCTAGCCGCTAAGAATTGCAAATTGCCAGCAGCAATGTCAGCCACGGCAATTTCTTGGTTTAAGGTGACATTACTGCCGCTTAGTTGCAACAAACCCACACTTGGCAGTTGGGTTATTTTGATTTTTTGCAAGCTGTCGCTGGTATCGATATCGCTGAACTTGAAGTCAGCGGCGCTAAAACTGTAGGCAGTATCTTCTAAGGTTGTGACTCTATTGTTAGCGGCGGTGGGGAAATTGTTGAAACTGCCAAAAACATCGTCATTGTCTGTGGCGCTCCCCGCATCGTCAGCAGCCGCATTACCGCTAAAGGTAGCGGTTGCATTAACGACAGGAATTGTAGCGGGCATTCCCTGGTTATTGCCATTAGAGTTAGTGGTGGATTGCATGATAAAAATTGCCCCACCTTTGCCTTGACCGTTTTGAAAACCAGTGCCCCCCGTGGTGCTGTTATTGGTAAAAGTGGCATTCTTCAGGGTTAAAGAGCCGCTGCGGATAAAGATGGCTCCGCCCAGACCCGCACCGCCGCCTCCTTGGCCGCCTCTGGAGCCATTGCCAGCGCCGAAGCCGCCTGGACCCGGAGCCCTGCTTCCCTTGCTTTTACCGCCACCCCCTCCGTAGCCGCCATAACCGCCCGTGCCGTTAGTAAAGAAACCAGCTCCGCTGCCGCCGCCGCCGAAGCCCCCTTCCCCTCTATTGTTGCCGAGGGTGCCAGCGCCATAGTTACTGTGACCGCCGCCACCGCCGAAGCCCCCAGCGCCACCTCGACCGAGGCCCTTGGCTCCGCCGCCGCCGAAGCCGCCAACGGCCCCTCGATTGCCAATCCCCGCAAACCCGCCATAGTTACCGTTGCCTCCGTAAGCGCCACTGTCGCCAGTGCTAAGGGCAAAAAGACCGCCGCCCCCGTAGTGACCGGAGCCGCCACCAGCCATGCCGCCGCCGCCGCCTCGGTAGCCGCCGGAGCTGCTGCCCCCGATCGCCAGGTTATTATTAAAAGTTACATTATCAACGGTTACAGTACCGCTGTAAACGAACATTCCTCCGCCCATTCCAGCGCCGCCGCCTCCTCCGATCGCATTTCCCCCCTGAGCAACGCCACCTGTCAGGGTCATATTTTGGAAAGCAACGGTTCCCGACTTAATAAAAAAGATCGGGCGATCGGAACCGTCGGTATCTGCAATCCCGTTATTATTGTTGTCCCCACTAATGGTATGATTATTGCCGATAACGGTAACATTACTATTAATAAGGGTTTGCATCCGTTTGAGACTGGAGCTTAAGGCGAGCCTGACATCGGTATTGAGAGTAATAGTGTCGTCGCCAGCAGTCTGATTTGCTTGTAGAATTGCCCAGCTCAGAGTATTGGCCGTCCCCCCAGTTCCATCGTCCGTCGCTACATTAACGTCGAAATTAGCCAATACATATTGATAAGATTCCCGAGTTTCTCGGTTAAATGCCAGGTTAAATGATAAGGGAGTTTCGCTTTTGTCGGTCTGATAGTCTAGATTCCAGGAGCCTCCTAGCTCGGCGTTACCCGTCTTATCCACCGAAGCGGCTATATCGGCTCCGGTTAATTGACTCAGACGCCGGACAAATTCTTTGCCACAAATACTCCTGGCTACATTGCATCCGTAGATAATTATTTTTCCTTGATGGCTTAGAGAAAAATTCCATTTTTTGAGCAAGCTGCGATAGCTTTCTATATTCTCCGAGCTTAGAGTTTCGTTTCCCAGTTGCACTCTGCCATCTTCCCCGTGGCAGACAATATGAAGCGCTTCAATCTTTTCGGTCTCCCGGCTGCGGCCTAGGGCTTTAGCAATCTGCTCTATGCCGCTGCTCCGGGAATCCAATAAGGCGACATCGGCACTGATGTCTATCCCTGCAATGAGGGTTTGGCGATCGCGCACCCGAGAATCTATTACTATTAGTTCCTTTTTCATCACGCCCTACACCTCTTACATCCTAAAGATCGCACCCGACACCCGACACGACACCCGACACGACACCCGACAGCCGACAGCCGACACGACGCCCCACACGACACACCCCACACCCCACACCCCACACCCCGTACACCCTACATCCTAGCTTGGGCGCTAATAATATGAGCTTTGCTCCCGGTTGGATCTTGCCAAAACGATAATTGATTAAATCGCTCGAATAAATCCGGTGGTAAAATTGTTTGTCTGGGTTGAAACTCAACTTTAGGGCGGATTTTGTGCAGTCCTTGCATTCTTAGCTGGCGATCGAATTCCGGTTCGTCATACTCTACATTATTAAAATCATGGGCAAAGGGTTCGGCACCAATAAATTGATAAATTAGCCCTAGGGTTTGTTCTGGGCCGACAGTCAATAGTTCGTAGTCAATTATTAATAGTTTATCGGCTTGCTCGCTGTAAAAAGCTTCTTTGACGGCGTTATAGGCAAACCCAACTAAACGCCCTCCTTGAGAGAGAGCCTCCGTGCGACTGTAGGCCGTCCCTCGCTCGGCGGGATTGTTAAACATCCGGGATACGTCAAAAGCATTGCGCCGAATCAGCCGCTCGATACTATCCATAATCCAAGCGACATTTCTAACGCAACAAATTATTTTGGCTTCGGGAAATAGCTCGCCAATCAGGGGCAACTGGCTGCACCAAAGCCGGTTAGTATCGAAGATAATTTCTTGGTCTGCTTGCTCTTTATAGTAACTAGAAAATATGCTGGCTATCATTTCCTGCTTTTGCCGGGGAGAAATAAATACTGAAAATTCGTTTTCTTCGCTCATAGCTTCGAGCATGCGGACGACGAGAGAGCCGACCGGACTGGTCATGCTGGCATGAAAGCGGGGATTTTGGCGCAGGATGGCTGCGAGCAAGGTGGAGCCGGAGCGAGGCAATCCCGAAATAAAGTGGATTTGGCGATTAATCATGCTGGCGAGGAGGGCAAATTAGCTTTCGTGGCAATTAGCTATTTATTATTTGTTTATATTTAAGCCTGCTTGACGAAGCTTATTCTAACCGTTATCCACCTATTTGTCAAGTATTGTTAATACTTGTTTGCGTTTTGTGTAGAAATAGGGCGACCAAACCGCTCGCTCTTAGCTGCGATCGAGAATTGCGCCCTCTATTCAAGCCTGAGAATTATGTTAGTCTGGAAGAGGTAGGCAACCCTGCGGGGAGTGCGGGGGGTGCGGGGATCGCCTCTACAAATATCAAATGAAGATGTACTGGAGCAAATTTTAATAGCGCTCGACGCAAGAAAGTGGTAAACGGCAGCGAAGCCTCGCTTTGAGTTTCTCTAGAACACCATAGCAGCATCACCCGAGAATTGGCGGATACTTGCGTGGAAAAAAAATTAGCCAAAAAAAATCCCCCAGCGCGATCGCCGGAGGGTAGCCATCAGGGTGCATCTTAATTAAGATCTTCTTTGTCCCTTTGGTATCGTCGGGAAAAATAGCCAAAAATTTTGTGGCTCGATTTTATATCAAATCCGGTTAAACAGTCACAGTTTGTAGGGGTTCCCCGGGAGCGCCCCGGCCGCCTCGGGAGTGTCTGGGGCGCTCCCGGGGAACCCCTACGGGATTTATGCGTAATTAACCGGATTTGATATTAGTATTGGACCCTGGAGTCGAGGGAGCAAAAAAAATCCCCCAGCGCGATCGCCGGGGGTAGCCATCAGGGTGCATCTTAATTAAGATCTTCTTTGTCCTTTTGGTATCGTCGGGAAAAATAGCCAAAAATTTTGTTCGTCGATTGTATAGCGCTACGCGCAAGTCAAAAGTCATGCATTCAAAAGTCAAAAGTAGAATCTGACTAAGGAACGAGCATTTATAAATCTCAAGCGCTTATTTGCGTAGTGCTATAGTATTGGACCCTGGAGTCGAGGGAGCAAAAAAAATCCCCCAGCGCATTGCCAGGGGGTAGCCATCAGGGTGCATCTTATTAGAGTTCTTCTTCGTTGCTTTGGTATGGTCGGGAAAAATAGCCAAAAATTTTGCGACTGGATTTTAGGGCGTGTCCCTGGAGTCGAGGGATCAAAAAAAATCCCCCAGCGCATTGCCAGGGGGTAGCCATCAGGGTGCATCTTATTAGAGTTCTTCTTCGTTGCTTTGGTATGGTCGGGAAAAATAGCCAAAAATTTTGCGACTGGATTTTATTGCACAACTTACGACGGTTTAGGACGTTCTTGTTCTATGGGGCGTAGGCGGCTGCCCAAGGAGGGCATATCGCATTAGCCTCTATACAAATGCCCCTTGAGGGCTGTCCGTTCCCTGAATCCTTGCTATATTAGGGGTTCCAGGACGTAAATTAGGCAAAAAAAATCCCCCAGCGCATTGCCAGGGGGTAGCCATCAGGGTGCATCTTATTAGAGTTTTTCTTCGTTGCTTTGGTATCGTCGGGAAAAATAGGCAAAAATTTTGCGACTGGATTTTAGGGCGTGTCCCTGGAGTCGAAGGAGCAAAAAAAATCCCCCAGCGCATTGCCAGGGGGTAGCTATCAGGGTGCATCTTATTAGAGTTCTTCTTTGTCCCTTTGGTATGGTCGGGAAAAATAGGCAAAAATTTTGCGACTGGATTTTAGGGCGTGTCCCTGGAGTCGAGGGAGCAAAAAAAATCCCCCAGCGCATTGCCAGGGGGTAGCTATCAGGGTGCATCTTATTAGAGTTCTTCTTTGTCCCTTTGGTATCGTCGGGAAAAATAGGCAAAAATTTTGCGACTGGATTTTAGGGCGTGTCCCTGGAGTCGAAGGAGCAAAAAAAATCCCCCAGCGCGTTGCCAGGGGGTAGCCATCAGGGTGCATCTTATTAGAGTTCTTCTTTGTCCCTTTGGTATCGTCGGGAAAAATAGCCAAAAATTTTGCGACTGGATTTTAGGGCGTGTCCCTGGAGTCGAGGGAGCAAAAAAAAATCCCCCAGCGCGTTGCCAGGGGGTAGCCATCAGGGTGCATCTTATTAGAGTTCTTCTTTGTCCCTTTGGTATCGTCGGGAAAAATAGCCAAAAATTTTGCGACTGGATTTTAGGGCGTGTCCCTGGAGTCGAGGGATCAAAAAAAAATCCCCCAGCGCGTTGCCAGGGGGTAGCCATCAGGGTGCATCTTATTAGAGTTCTTCTCTATATCTTTCGTAGCGTCGGGAAAAAATAAGAAATTCTTGGGCGCGATTCTCCGGCACAGACACTCTTACCCGATCGCGCAGTGGAATGTCACGGCTAAAAATGCGTTCTCGCTGTAGAGAGCGACCCGGGAACATTGGCGGAGTTTTCAAGGGAGAGTAACCCAACCAGAGCGATCGCAGCGCAGCGGCCTTGTTTCGTTCCCGGACCGCTTCCTACAATTTAAGGCAAGACTGGGCAAGACTGTTGACTGACTAATATCAAATCCGGTTAATTACACATAAATCCCGTAGGGGTTCCCCGGGAGCGCCCCAGACGCTCCCGGGGCGGCCGGGGCGCTCCCGGGGAACCCCTACAAACTGTGACTGTTTAAGCGGATTTGATATAAGACTCTGAGGAGCTGACAAAAAAAAATACCCCCAGCGATTGCCAGGGGTGCGTCCATCAGGGTGCATCTTATTTTATGTTTCTGCTCCGCTGACGGCTTTCCGGAGAAATAAGAAATTTATTTTCTACAGCCCAGGACTAGGGGTGTAATAGGGTATTGGCAAAGAGAGAGGGTAAGTGTGGGAAGGGTGGGAAGTGTGGGAAGAACCAAAGCATAAACAGGACTTACGCAACGACACTATCGATTGCGGCGATTCTCGCATTGGGAGACGCTATGCGCTGTCGCGCAGGCTCCGCTCCCCGCGAACGCTCTTGGGATTGCCCCTACAAATACTAGATATGGACAGGCAAGCGTAAGTCCTGATAAATTTTCTCTCCTCACTCTGCCCCCTCTCCCCACCCTCCCATCTCTCTTCTCCCTACACCCCACACCCCACACCCCCCCACACCCGCTTGTGTAGAGCAGTTTCCTGCTATTTATATTGCATCAGGGCTGGAGGCAACTGGGCTTTGTCTAGCAGGGGCTGCAAGTCTTTAGCGACCCGGGCGGCTAAAACCCTATGTCCGGCGGCGTTGGGGTGGATGCGATCGCTTTGCATATATTGGGGGTTATCGAGAATTCCTTTAAGGACTTGCGGAATTAAATAAGAGCCGGTTTCTTTGGCGACTCGCTCGAACATCTCTTTGTAGCGATCGCCGACAATGCCGACATTAATGCCCAGCAATACTACTATTGCCTTTTCTGCTTGAATAGCTGCAATAATTTGTCGCAAATTTTCTTCGGTCTGCTCGGGCGGCACTTGCTTGAGAAAATCGTTACCCGCCAACTCGACCATAACCAACCAAGGCTCGGCGGCGATCGCATCTTCTTGTAACCGCTGCAAACCCATCGCCGTGGTATCGCCGCTAACTCCGCGATTGACTATGGGCAAACCGAGCTGACTGCTCAGAAGACTGGGAAAAGCTTCGCTCTCGGCTACGCCATATCCCGCAGCAATGCTATCTCCCAAAATAACAATTTGCCTGCCCGCTCCCGCTTGCAGGTTTTTTACAGAATCCAGATTGTTGCCGCAACTGGTGACGACCAGCACAGAAGCAAAGGACAAACCAGAGAACAAGACCCAGCGACGATTTCTCATAGGTTGTAGGGTGTAGGGTATAGGGAATTGGGAAACTTATCGTGAATTGCGGGATACGTTTTGCAGCCTATCGCTTAACTTTTCCGCCAACTTATGCCTTGGTACAATCCCCCATGTTTGCCTGCATGGGATTTTTTATTCGGGTTCGCGCTAACCTCAGAAGAATACTAGGTGTCGCGCCCCATTCCCAATTCCCTAATTTAATCCGTAGAAATTCATTGGGTTATCCCAAAGCAGCTTTTGTACTGTTTGTTTGGGCAGCCGATCGCTCAGGGCAATGACTTGCTCTATAGCATCTACATCGCTATCCATGTGGGGATAGTCAGAACCGAAGATAAAGCGATCGCTCCCCATGTAGTCCATTGCTTCGCGCAGATAGGGCTCTGCCGGTTCAAAAGAGGTAAAGCATTGGCGGCGAAAATAGTCCGAAGGCGGCATCTTAATATTGTCTGAAACTTCCCAAGCCAAATCCTCATATTGGCGATCGAGCCGCCAGAGCCAATAAAGCAGCCAACCGCAGCCTGCTTCCAGAAATGCTACTTTGAGCTTCGGATGGCGCTCCAAGACTCCTCCTTCTATCATCGCCAAGAGCGCCATCATCTGCTCTATCGGGTGAGAGCAGGCATGCAAGGCAAATCGGGTATCAAACCTATCTGCACCCGCCGAAGGCAATCGACAATGGGTACCCTCATGGATACTTACGGCTATCCCCAGGCGCTCGCACTCGCTCCAAAATGGCTCGTAGGCAGGGTCGCTGAGAATTCTGCCCTTGACTTGGTTGGGTCGCAGAAAGACTGCCTTCCAGCCAAAAGATGCGATGCGATGCAGTTCCGGCACCATTTCCGCCGGGTCGTGCCGAGAAATCGCTCCTACGGGCCGCAAAAGTTGGGCATCGTAGCTGCAAAAGTCTCGCAACCAGTTATTATAGGCGCGAGTCAGGGCAGCGGCTAGTTCGCAGTCCATTGTATCGATCGCCAACATCCACAGCCCCACCGTCGGATAGACGAAAGAAATATCCACCCCCATATTTTTCATCGCTATTACCTGAGACTCCACATCGAAACCTCTGACAATAGAGATGGGGTAGTTTTCGGCAAGCTGTTTGGCTCCTTCGGATTTAACTACGTTTGATATTTTATTGGTAATCGGTTCTCCTTCAATGACTGTAGTACCCGTGCTGCGATCGTAGGAAGGGGCTCGCTCCTTAAACTCTGGCTCCAAATATTCCTCCCAGATCCCCAGAGGTTCCATAACATGGGAGTCTGCATCGAGAATCTGATAATCCTTAAACATAGTTCCTCCTCAGCTTCGCTTTCTGCATCCTTGCTCCCGATATCAATTGGCATAAGGTTCGCACAACATCTTATATCAAATCCGCCCAATCGCTCTTGACAGTCCACTACGCTTCCCGCACAAGAGTAGGGGCGAACGGCTGGAAAGCCCCCGTTCGCCCCTACTGCTGACAGTATTTTATACAAATGATTTAGGCGCGCTATATTGCACTACTAAGAAAACTTAGGACTCTTGTTCCTAGGGGCGTAGGCAAAGCAGAAGCTCAAGGAGGGCATATGGCATTCGCCCTTACAGTTCCTACACTGTCCTAACCTAAATCCGTAGTGCAATCAACTAGAAAAACACCGGAATTGGATTCAGCTCTTCTTCCTTAAGAGATTCTGAAAGCCACCCCAACTGCACTGGCACGTCGTAAAGCCGTCCCGGAGCCAGCCGCTTCCAAAAATGACGCATTCCCGGAACGATGACCTTAACTACGCTCAGGCCGATATCGGGACGAGTCTGATCCAAAACCAGCATTTCCATCCCCTTTTCCTTCACTAGATTGACGCAAAGCTCTACATCCTCCTTGAGGTCTGAGGTATTGAGCGGAGCATAATCAGAAAAAACCTTAGCAGGGACATTTGGATCGGGAACCAGATAGGGCTGATTTTCTAGAGTTGCGGTTTTCCACCAGTCAAGCACAGTTTCGTCCCAAGATGCATATTTAACGCTGCCATCCGATGCAACTTGAGAAACCGAATGCAACATCTGGTTCATCTCTGTCAGTGCCCGCATCAGAGCAAGCTTCGCGTCAAAGTGAGCGCCGAAGCCAAAGGTAATATCTTCCACGGGTTTGTCGATTCTTCGAGAGAAGGCCGCAAACACGGGAATGCCAAAATCGTTAGTTAAATCCAGTACCCAAATTTCGCGATGCAGGGTTTTATAAAAGTCTTGGATATCTTGGCAATAAGGATCGTCAAAGCTAGTCAAATCTACCCCCGGTCGCTGCAGGCGATTGTACCACCACAAAGTAACGCTATCCCGCTCTGCCAACTCCATAAACCCTTGTATAATCGCTTCTTCTTTGGTATTGCCTGCAGCATTACCATTAGAGTCGGCAAGACAGGCATAACTGGGATAACCCGGATAATTGTAATAGCAAAAAGCTGTAGGCAAGAACTTCCAGACCCGCTGGCTAAGAGACCAAACAGGCGTCCATTCAATTTCCCGAGCTTCGTCAAAGGGCTCTGCCACTTTATTGAAGTGGCTATTACAGCTTGCATTCCATTGCAGCCGATTTTGGTATTGTGCTTCGCTAAAATTCATGCAGGCATTGGGGTGAATGGCTGCCTCCCCCATATCCTTGTAGGTGCTTTTATAGCGAATCTCGTATCCCTGGAACAAGCCGGAGTAGCGTTCTAAGGCTTCGCAGAGGGCACTTGCTTTGGCTTGGGCATCGGTTTTGCCTTTGCCAGCGCTTTTGCTTCGGCAACCTTGGCGTAAAAAGTAAAGGTCGTCGCTGGTATTGCCAATATTATGCCCGGAAGTATAAACATTGATTACGCCATTGGAAGGTTCGGATATCTGAGTTAGTTGTCTGACCGCTCCCGTCAGGGGACTGACATGGTATTGATATTTTTTGAGAGTTTCTTCTGGGGAATAAGAGCGGTGGGCTCCGTCTTCTACGAAGCTTTTCTTGCGGCTTTGGAGAACTATAGGGGCCGGAGATCTGGTAACGTTCAAATATTCGCTATCTCCACATATCTCGCATTGAGGGCGCTTGACCACAATATGCCTTTCTGTCTGGAGCGCCATCAAGTCTAGGGTAACCAAAGTTCCCGAGAGCAAATCATTCTTCTGCTGAATTACCCATTTGACTATTTCCGTGACGGCCAGGTCTAGCCCCGGGTGCGACTTAGCAGGACAAACAGAAACTGCTGGAGACAACGGCCCCGAGCCACCTTTCTTGTTTTTAATAAAGGTTTCCACCGGACGATTGGCTTCTAGACGCTGAGCCAAACATTCCCAACAGCCGGTTTTCTCCGGCTCGAATATTGGCCCAATCCAGATAGTAGTGCCTGTAGGCTTGACCAGCATCCAAGGGCGCTTTTCCGCTTCCGCTTGACGATTGATCGCTTCTAGATCCTGCCGCAGGTAGTCATCGGTTAACACTACCTCCAGATCTCCCTCGTCCCCGACTTTAATATTAAACGATTCCAGTTTAGAGATTAGGGCTTCGGAGCTGACATTGCCCAAGGCTTTGGCGGAAACTGTAGTGGAACGCAATCGCCTCGCCGCCACCGAGCGATCCACATTCAGCTCGTCTGCCATTGCTGCGATTTCAGGGAGCAACTCATTCTCACTGCTGTCATTTTCAATTAGATAGCCGTTTTGTTCCATTAGGTACAGAACATAGTAAGCGTCTGTCAGCGATAATTGTTTCTCCAAGCAGCAGTCCACAATCTCATCTGTAGTACGGCTGCCATCAATCAAAGGAGCGATATGCTCGTAGGCCGAACCATTTAAGAAATAATACTTTTGTTCTGCCACTAGAAATGCACCAACCGATTCTACAGTTTCCAAGTGAAAACTGCTTTTAAGCTTTGGTTTGACTAGCATTGGAATACATTAAGGATGAATGGTAACCATAAAAATTTTTATCCCGCTTGTTCGCTATAGGTAAGAAACCCGGTTTTTTCAAAAAACCGGGTTTCTGGCTCCGGTTCCGAACCGCGACTTGCTATATATATGCGACTTGTGCAAAGACTCTATGTGTATGAAGTTGTCTGGGGCGAAGCATCCCAGTACGAGGGTTGCTTTCTACAGCCGAGATTGTTGAAGGGATGCTGTCGCCCCTACGCAAACGACCCTATAATTTATGTAAGTCCTGTAAGATATTGCACAACTTACGACGGTTTAGGACATTCTTGTTTGTAGGGGCTTAGGCAGAGCCTGCCGAAAGAGCGCATATGGCATTCGCCCTTACGGCTCCTATAGTAGGATGCTCTACAAATAGAGTCTGGTGCTACAGTAGCACCCTACATAAAGTCTATACACAATTAATAAAAAGTTATATATTTCGCCCCAGAAAGCTATGCAAACCTGCTTTTTTCAGGCGGTAAAAAAAGAAAAAGGAAGGAAGAAAAAGTAAAGAAAAACGAGCTGGAGAAAACAAACCGCTACAGCAAGCTTAAAAGGAAGAGGAAGAGGAAAAACTTGCTTGGTTCATTTCCACCTTTCGTTTTCATTTAGAGCTAATGTATAGCCCTCTCCTTCATGCCTTCCTTCTTGACTGCCAGTCATGCCTTGACCCTGGCAAGACTGGCTTATTCACTCTCAAGGGAGTCTAAAACCTTTACTCGTAATACCGCCATCCCTGGCGGTTATATCCTGGGAAAAGACTTCCCAAGGGATATTTTGTGTTAGAGTTGTTTTTTGTCTTTCATCATTGTTCCTTCCCGACTCCAAAAGCCAGATAAACTTCTAGACTGACCCATGTCTAGAGTGCGGCTTAGTTGGTTTTGGCGGTCAGTAAAAGACAGTATCCGACAGACCCGATCTTTCGATGGGCGGAAGGGCGTTTCCTTGGGGAGGGAAGAAATCCTCCCCAAGGAAATCCTACTAAGGCAGCTCGCATACAAGGTCTAGCGAAAATGGCGCGAGGCCATTTAACCCCCTGCCGCGATTATTACTAGCAGCAGCAAAAGCAAAAGGGCAAGTTAGAATCAGAGTTGCCCTGCTGCTCTTTTGCCCCGTACATGAATTCCGGCTCCATGCCTTCTGGGCGGGCAGGCAGGGAGAGCAGGTATTCCCCACTTCCTGCCAGTCGCAAGCTAGGGGCACCAGTGTCGTTTTGATTGACGACTACCCGAGCGTAGTCTTCGAGAACGATCCCCGCTTCCTGCAGGACTTCAACGGTTTGGCTGACTAGGCGTTGGTAGAAGGCTTTGTTGACCCAGGCCATTGCTACCAGCTTAGACAGAGTCTTCTCCCATTTTTGGCTATTGCCCGTTGCAGTTTGGGAAGCGGTTTGGGAGTTTGTTTGTGTTAGAGTCATCTTGCCTTCACCCTTAATTGATTTGATTGTTTTGTTGAGGCCGCTTTGAAGAAATAGAAGATATCGACAGAAGATATCTACAAAAGATATCGATATAAGAGCGTTAACCGTCGCATATAAGATACTCGTCGCAGATAAAAGGCTTTGACCCAGAGCTGTAAGGATCTCTAATACCCCGATTCCTTCTTAGCTCTCTTTGAAATTGCCCCTTATTTAACTTTTTAGGTATCGAATATGGATCTTTTCAATCTCCAATTTGGCCGATTATTTTTTGGTGGGAGTTCTCTGGATTGGAGGAATCCTTTACTCAACTCCACATTTACTAATATAGCAACGATTTGCCAAAGTAGCAACTTTTAGACAAAATTGATACTCTTCTTAACATTTTTTTAATTAGGCACTTTAACTAAGTGTAAATTTTTGTAAAAAAAATAGCTTTTTTAGCTCCTAAAACACAGCTAGCAAACCGAGCAAGCAAAGGCTGCATTCCAGTCTCCAGCAGGGTTTTATCTTCGTCCTCCCTGCCAATCTCCAGAAAATCCATAGTAAAGCAACTTCCTAAATAGCCCTTGACAAAAGACACGCTTTGTGGAATCCTATGCCCCTTCAGATCTTGGGAGTGGGTAGATCGCGCAAATCCGGTTTATGTATTTGCCGAGCCTTACTGATAGCACTTAATGGACTCTTGAAAAGAGGGGCTTAACCCCTTATTTAAAATGCGTTTTTTACTATTCCCCCTAAGCGATCTTATCCGTAGGTTTCCATAATTTATGGGCTGAAGTATTCTTGTATTAAGATTTAAATTATAGTATAAAAGCCTCTGGGATAGTTCTTGGTTTTTACATAGGTTCGATTTTTCCTGGTAATCTTGGGGGGATTGGAGGGATCCGAATGCAGCCAAATGGTAGCTAAGCTCGCAATTAATTTCATTCGCTCCACCTGAATTGCAGAGTTAAGGGTACGGAACTAAAGTTAAATTAATTTTATTTAATTCTTTATTAAGGAGCGGAGTATTTAACAGATGAGTATAAATAGAATTATAAGTTGTATAGCGGTTCTCAAATTGATATGAGGCTGTCTGGGGCGAAGCATCCCCAGTAGGAGGGTTGCCGTTACAGCCGAGATGGTCTCAGGGATGCTGTCGCCCCTACGTTTCTAATGGCTAGGCGGAGTTTGCAACTAAATGAGGACTCTCTTAAGGGCACGGTATTTCGATCGCGAGATAAAAGTTAATTCCCTAAAAATAGAAAGACTCTGCTACTTTCTTCTGTCTTAAGCAGGGATACTTGCAGATTGATACCTTAAAAAATAAAACTTTACTCTGGAAGCCTCGCCAACCAGTTTTTTGGGTTTAAGGTGATTTCTAATTCCCCTATTGGGAGGGGTTAGGGGTGGTTCCGCAAGTACCCTTCCGCCCCAAGCCAATCGGGGCAGCCACGGGGGGAGGACTGCCCCTACAGGATTTGTATGTCTCCTTATATATAGAGAAGGCGATCGCGTAAAGCGATCGCCCCGTCAATACGGCCCAGTCAAAAGGCGGATGGCTTCTCCTTATATATGTCTCCTTATATATAAGGAGAAGGCGGGGGGATCTTAGTGCGATCGCCCACTCAGCAATTAATACAAATCCGGTTAATTACCCATAAATCCCGTAGGGCAATGTAGGGGAATCCCCCCGCGCACCGGAGCGTGAAAGCGTTGCTATCGCCCCAAGCCAATCGGGGAAAACACGAGTCATCCTACAAATACTGTAACTGTTTAACCGGATTTAAACTGATTACTGACTAGCGACCGCCAATAAGTTACAGGCAATTCGCAGCTTGTAGCCAGGGATTGGAGGAATCCGGGACTGCAGCAACTAGCTCCACTTGACCGTCAGGACGAACCACCCAGCCAGTGGCTTCTTGCAGAATTTGCTTGGGCTCGGCCTGAGCCTTTTCCACGGGTAAGGAAGCTAGGTTGCCAACCTGGGACAAATCGCGGCCATCCCACCAAACAGGGCGACCTCGGAGCCTCGCGATGGGATCCTCCGGCAAACCCCCCCGTCCGGTAATGGTAAAAGCATTAGCCCTCCCTGCAGCGCAGCCGGAAGCGATTTTCTGGCTGGGGTCGATGGGGTTAGCGGCCAGAGCTACCAACCCCGAAGCAGGATCGGCATCGGGAGTATTAATTTCCACTATGCCGCTAAACTGGGGTCCGAGTGAGGAAGTAGCGGTGATATCGCTGCTGGGAGTTTGCGCGGGTCGAAACTGGGTGCCAAAAATACCCCTGGCGGTAATGCTAACTCGACCGCCGCGACCCTCTTGGGCATTAGCAATGATATCGCTATTCTCCAAGGCAACCAGGTTATCGGTAGATATGATTATGTTGCCACCGTCGCCAACGCCAGAGACAAGGGGGGCAACGATGGCAGCGAGATCCGGAGGAAGACTCAGCGGAAAATCCGCGCTACCCGCCGTGACAGTGATTTCGCTATTGTTCCTCAGTTGCACATCTGTGGCTTGCAAATTAATATCGCCCCCTTCTCCAAAAGATGTTTCCGCCTGGATCTTGCCTTCCCCATCCAGAAGAATTTGTTCCGCTACTACTTCGATGCTGCCTCCAGGGCCGGGAGGAGTGCTGATCGCAGAAATTTCTGCACCATCTCGAATAGTTAAGTTTTGGGTTCTAAGCACAACGTTTCCGCCTCCAGCACCTGCGGCCAAAGGGTTAAAGGCACCAGCGAGAATAGAACTAGGCGAGGTAAATGCTCCTGGAGACGTACCGATCAGCTCGACCGATTCTGTTGCATTAATGGTAGCGTTCCCGGGTCGCCCTGCACCAATGCTCGTAACAAGTAATCCAGCACCATTGCGGAGAGTCAATCTTTTAGTGAATATTCGCATTTCTCCAGCGTCACCGGAACCGAACGCAGTGGCAGCAAATAGGCCAGTGTTGATCGCTGATAGTCTGCCGTCGGACGAAAACGTCGTTAGTAGATTAGTTCCCACAAGTTCGATAGACTCGGAGGCATTGAGAGTCAGGATTCCCCCTCGACCGGCACCATTGGTGTTTGCCCTTATGTTTCCCAGTTCTTCGATAAGTAGCGCGTTCGTATTAACTGTTAAATTACCTGCATCTCCAAGAGAGTTTCTGGTTGTAATAGCAGCTAACGATGAGGCGCTTAATTGTACCGAGGAGGGGGAATTGACTGTGAGGTTCCCCCCCCGACCCGAGCCACTACTAACAGCATAGACGGTGGCACTCTCGCGAGCAATCAGGCGGGGACTGTTAATTTCTATCCCTTCGCCAACAGTGGTTCCAGAGTTAACAGAGTACAAACCGGCGGGCAGTTCCAGAGGATTGTCAAAATTGCTTTCAATCGTGGTTACAACATCTGTAGCGAAATTGCCGTTGCCGACCAGTTCCACAGAGTCGGAGGCATCGATCGCAATTCTCCCTCCCACTTCATCTCCAGTATTGAGGGTATATATCCGCGACCCGGGCAATAGTCGAAAAGCTCTTGCTCGCACTCCTATATCGCCGCCATTAGAACCGATCGCAGTTACCAAAGCGCCTCCTGAAAGTTCTACATCCTCGAACCCACTGGCTTCCGAGTACCCGAAAGCAAAACCCCGGTCAGAAGTAGCAATGCTAACCTGGCTATTCTCGCCGACGCCCCCCAGCTCGACTCGCCCCTCGGGAGCCGTCAGATAACCTCCAAGCAAGTTAACCTCGCCCCCCATCAGAGCTATAGTCCGACCGGGCTGGACTGAAAGTCCCACGGTAGCACCGCTGGCATCTGGCGCTACCGATTGATTGACAATACTGCCGCCTGGAGACGATGGCCCCCACTGTAACCCTGTGGGCACGTTTACGGTCAGCAGGGGTTGCGCCTGAGTATCCGTAGCGCTGAAGAAGCTGCCATCGGAGAAATTGAGGCGGTCTGCGGTAGTTGCCACAAGGGAGCCGCCTATATCCAAACTGGCGTTTGGCCCGAAGACAATGCCCGAGGGATTGAGCAGAAATAGATTAGCGCTGCCATTGGCTCGCAGTCGCCCATCTATATTGGAAATTTGGCCGCCGGTCACTCGGCTAATAATATTTTCAATGCTTAAGGCATTATTAAAAAAAGCCTCTGCCCCATTATTAATAGAAAACTGCTCGAAACTATGAAAG
Source organism: Oscillatoria sp. SIO1A7 (assembly GCA_010672965.1). Taxonomy (GTDB): domain Bacteria; phylum Cyanobacteriota; class Cyanobacteriia; order Cyanobacteriales; family Laspinemataceae; genus SIO1A7. The sequence goes on along the minus strand of JAAHFN010000012.1, from coordinate 90,013 downwards.
AGGTTTCCTCCAACCTCGCTGCCTCCTGTAATAACCGAGCTATTGCCATTAACATTAACCGTTGATGGCCAGCTGCCATCAGGTACTATTTGAGCTGTAACCGGGCGACCGAGCAACGCCGGCAAAGTCAGCAGCATTCCCAGATAGAGCAGATAGGTATTTTGATTTTTTATCTCAGATGCTTTTAAGTTATTTTTTATCTTTGTCTTCATCTTTCTTTATTATTTTCCACTGGTTTAAAAGCGTTTTTAGGTAATATCAAATTCGTTATATCGACCTCTAAAAAAATCGTCATATCCTTCGCGCAGCCTGCGCGTAGCGTAAAAACTCTATATAGGTCTTGGTGCGCCGCCGCGCACCCTACAAAGATTGTCTTTGCGTAATTTATGAAAAAGTCACGTCTTGCGTAGGACGGGCGTCCCGCCTGTCTCTATGCAGGCTCTCGGACAGGCGGGACGCCCGTCCTACGGGGGGATTGCAAATTTTTCTTTGAGTATTTAACCGGATTCGATCTAAGGGAGAGGCATCCCCATAATAAACTATCTGGTTTTATTCTAGGCCAGTTTTGCCTATTTCTTGTTAATCAAGATACATTTTAAATTAAGTTTCTGTAAAGTTAGCGGGATTGTATGGGTAGATTTCCCCTTTTTATCTCTTTCTACCCTTCCCCCTCTCTCCCGATATGGCGTTTATTATACGTTCTCATAATGGATGTCTATAGAGAAACTGGGTTGTTTGGTTTCTAGATTTAATGGGTATAGCATTAAAGCTAGAAACGCTATATTTATTGCAATTTATTATAAATTGCTTTAGGAATTACCTCGGACATAGCGGATAATACCGCGAGCGATCGCTCTCGCCATGCGACGGCGCTGGGTCGGATTGCTGAGGATGCGAGGAGGCGGTTCGCCGGTCCGAGCCACTGCTGTAGGATAGGGGTCGATCTGCTGTCACCACCAATTCGCTATTGTTGCTGGGGGGCGGGTAAGTTTACCGTCCACTGACTCGGAGAAATTCCCTGAAATTTGATTTGTTCGGTATCTAGGGTATAGCCGCGAGCTAATTCAACGACAATGCGGGCGGTCTGGCGGTCTGGTTGTCCCACCCGGATTTCCTAGGGTAGTCCCGGACAAGTCAATGACCAAGCGAACCGGATCGACTATTAGTTCTGCTAGGGGTTGAACGCCGCCAGAAGTTATAAAGGAGAGTTGGTTGCCTCTGACTTAAAACTGCCAAGATTGCAATATAGCAGCTTCGGAGCAGGGAATGGAACTCATAGCGGCAAATTTCCCTATTGCCAAGCGTCTCCTTCCGATGTCCTATATGGGCAGATATTGTTGTTGGCGAACTGAAATGATAAGTATAATTCTGCGGCTGTTATGTGTCTGGGTTGCAAGTATGGGAATTTGGCTGGGGACTGTTCCTTGGGCAATGGCTCAGGCCCAGCCAAGAGCGGTATCCCAGGAGCAGATTTCCCAGGCAGAGGCACTCTTTAACAAAGCTTTCGAGGCGATCGATGCAGGGGATTTGAGTACAGCAGAGTCCTACTTGAGCCAGATTCTAGAGCAGTTTCCCGAAAACCCGGCGATTTGGAGCAACCGGGGTAACGTGCGAACGAGCCAAAATAAGTTGGAAGAGGCTCTAGAAGACTACGAGCGGGCTATTTCTTTGGCTCCTGAGGTGCCTGATGTTTATATAAATCGCGGGGTGGCTTTGGAAGGACTGGGGCGCTGGGAAGATGCGATCGCCGACTATAACCGGGCGCTATCTCTCGATGAGTTTGACCCATTGGCCTACAATAACCGAGGCAATGCAAAAGCGGGTTCTGGGCAATGGCAAGCAGCGATCGCCGACTACAAAAAAGCAAGCGAACTGGCTCCTAACTACGCCTTTGCCCGTGGCAACTATGCTTTAGCCTTATATCAGATTGGCGAGACCGACTTAGCAATTGCCACAATGAAAAATCTAGCGCGCAAATATACCCAATTTGCGGATATGCGCGCTGCTCTGACTGCTGCTCTATGGGCTCAGGGACAATTAGGAGAAGCAGAAAGTAACTGGGTGGCGGCCTATGGACTAGATCCTCGCTACAAAAGCACCGATTGGGTTGCTGGCGTCCGCCGCTGGCCCCCTAAAATGGTAAGGGCTCTAGAAGGTTTTCTGAAACTTTCGCGCTAAAACTATGTAGGAAATGGGGCATGGGGCATGGGGGCATGTTCGCATTGGGAGCGTGGGGAGTGTGGGGAGTGTGGGGAGTGTGGGGAGGGGAGCATTTCAATTTCGTATCTAGCCGCCTGACGCCTAAAGGCGCGGCTACACAAACAAAGCCCGGAGGGCTTCCCGTTACAAAAGTGAAATGCTCCCGTGGGGAGTGTGGGGAGTGCGGGAAAAATTTTCAGAAGTCCACACCTCCCACCCTTCCCACACCTTCCCCCCCGCCTCAGATTCAAGCCGGACCATTGATATCGGCGAGCAATTTGTTAATCAACTCTGGGGTCAGTTCTTGCATCCCGTTAAGGACTGTCGCAGCCCCTGCTTGTTTGAGAGTGGCGCTGTATGAATCCCTGCGCTCGGGGGTTTCTAAGACGTGAGGGGGCAAAACGCCAATTGCTTGCCAGGAGCGATCGCCCCTTAGCTTGCGAGCTTCTCGAATAACATACATATCCGCTACGGTATCTCCTGCATAGAATACCGGCACTTTTGCGGTGCAGTGGTGTTTTTTTTCTAGTTGCTCGACAGCAGCGAAAAGTCCCGTAGGATCTGGTTTGCTGGGGGCATCTTCCATTGCAATTACCACCGGCTTTTTCAGTCCCAGAGATCCCTCTAAGACATAGGCACATTCGTCGCGCATGGCACCGCTAAAAAAACCCCAGAGAATTCCGGCTTGGCTAAGATTGGTGAAATAAGCGGGTTTTATTAATACGGGCTCTTGACAAATGTAACCCGTCATTATGTTGCTGTCGGGACCGCGATAGCGGGATTGAAAGAAAGCAACCAGGGTTTCATAGTCGAGAGTAACTTCCTGGCGCGACTGGCCCTGGGACTCGAAATACCTATAAACCAGCTCTTGGGAAGCTTGCCAGTCGTTATTCCAGATACCCTCAGATTTGAGAACATCGATATCTGCGATTGCGGGACGGTAGGCCCCAGCGGTCAAATGCTCTACGGTGTCGGCGATCGCTCGCCGATAAGAGCCGCCCACATCCCGTACTACTCCGTCAATATCAAAAACCGCGATCGCTTTTATTGCTGTAGATTCCATCCCTGGCTTGCCTCTATACAATTTTCCTTTTTTACAGTTGTATCTCAAGCACAGATGCTATACTGAGAAGTTGGACATTTATTGAAATGCACAAAGTCGTTGAGGAGGAATGATTGTCAAAATTCACTTTGAAAATTCTCTGGCTGGAGAACGACGTGGCACTTGCAGTTGACCAAGTTGTGGGTAATGGCAATAGCCCTTTGACAAAATACTACTTCTGGCCTAGATCCGATGCTTGGCAAGAACTCAAAGACGAAGTGGAGGCCAAAACCTGGATTGGCGAAATCGAGCGGGTCGAGTTATTAAACAAAGCCACAGAGGTAATTAACTATTGGCAAGAGGAGGGTCGGAACCGTCCCCTATCTGAGGCCCAGGCACGATTTCCCGATCTTACTTTTACTGGCACCAGCTAGAGCCCTATCCTAGGGTGTGGGGTGTCGGGTGTCAAGTGTAGGGAAACTTCTCTTAAATGTACTCTCCCCGGCCCATCAAAACCACACTGAAGCGGGGTTGTACGGGTGGAACGATCCAAGGGAAAGTCACCATAGGGGCGCGAACAAGCCTCAGAATCAACACTCTAGCCGTATGTCATAAAGCATTTTAGACGCGGATATTCCTGTCTCTTTCGAGAGTAAGGGTATCCGCAATTTTTTTGTGCTGTCTGAATTTTGCTGAATTTGTTAGGTTTATCTCGTATTTAGCGTGATTTTTGTGGTAAGTTTCCCTAAGTGCGATCGCTGTAAGTAATTTCTTGGAGTTAAAAAAACATCCAGTATTTCTTGCCTCGACAAAATTGCCTCCCTTAGCCTCGAAATAGTATCTCAGACAGCAGTCTTAATATTTTACTTATATTTTTTTATAAGTTTTAATATTTTTTTATAAATTGGCTCTAAAAGTAAAGTTTTTTTAAGAAAAATTGAAAATAGTAAAAATAGACTAAAACATATTTAATATTTTTAAAATTTTTTGTCTGAAGTAGCTTTGAAGCAGAGGCTACGATGGAATTGAGCAGAGTGTAACTGTCAAAATAATGACTAGCGTACTTCAAAGTTCTCTAACTGACGAGCAGATTTCTGTTTGGCTGCGGGGCTTGCTCTCGATCGCCTGGGCAGACGGCCACTTCGACGAGGAAGAGCAGGAGCTGATTGCCGAACTTACCGAGACCGAATTGGCTCCCCAAGTAGATGTGAGCTGTCTGGAACCGATTGGAACTCAAGAATTAGCAGCAGTTCTGGGGAAAGACGATGCGATCGCGCAGAATTTTTTGAGAACTGCAGTGATGGTCGCATTGGCAGATGGCATCTATTCTCCCCCCGAGGATGAACTGCTCCATCAACTTTGCGAGGCTCTGGGGCAAAAAATTGATGCCCTAGATGCCCTGCGTCATACTTTGGAAGACCGCAAATCCCAAAACGGCGATGGAGTAGCGATCGGCTTGGCAGGGGTACCTCTAGCAGCACCAGACGGACAAGAATTGCACCCGCATCTTGATGTTCTGGCTCCGATGCGACATTGGCTCGATGATTTAGAAATCCACGATCCGAGGGTGGCTCGATTCTTGTGCAAGTTGGTTCCCCCTCAATGTCCCTTTGAGCGGGATATCACCCTTTTTGGTCGTAAGCTAGTGCATATTCCGCCAATGTGCAAGCTCAATCCTCTTTACGATCAATTGGTGGGTCTGCGTTTCCGCGCTTTGTCATATTTGGCGGATGACTGCGGAGAAGATGTAACGCCTTATTGTTAGCGATCGGCAGCCAGCTCTCAGCAAGGAATAGCTTTTTGGCTGACTGCTGAGAGCCGATATCCTACAGCGATCGAATTATTGGCTCTTTGTTTGGGTGCATTAATTGCAGGACTTACAGGACTTACGCAAATTGGACGATTTAATTATATATAGTTTGGTGCGCGGTGCGGCACACAGTTCAAATTGTATCTCTGCATAAGTCCTGAATTGAATGCTCCCCTTCGATCGCAGCTTTCTGGCTGACCGCTCTCTTGCTAACTGTTCTATAGTTTTTAATAGTCATGCAATTTATAGATCTAGCTGAAATAGAAGTAGAAGGAGGTAAGGGTGGGGACGGAATTGTAGCCTTCCGACGAGAGAAATACGTTCCCGCAGGCGGACCGGCTGGTGGCAACGGCGGCAAAGGGGGTTCGGTGATTTTGACCGCCGCAGAAAATCTGCAAACTCTACTGGATTTTAAATATAGACGCCAAGTCAAAGCTTCAGATGGGTATCGTGGAGGACCAAAGAATCGGACTGGGGCTCAAGGGAGCGATCTTTTATTAAAAGTTCCCGTAGGTACTGTAGTCTATGACGCCAACAGCAGCGAACTCATTGGCGACCTAGTGGAACCGGAGCAAACTTTAGTTGTGGCTTCCGGCGGTAAGGGCGGTTTGGGAAACAAGCATTTTCTCAGCAATAGCAACCGCGCCCCAGAACACGCTTTGCCAGGACTGCCCGGAGAAAAAAGACTGCTGCGTTTGGAATTAAAATTATTAGCGGAAGTGGGGATTATTGGCAAACCAAATGCTGGCAAATCAACTTTGATTTCAGCTCTTTCTTCCGCACGACCAAAAGTAGCAGACTATCCGTTTACAACTTTAATTCCTAATTTGGGCGTAGTCCGCAAGCCCACCGGCGACGGTACTTTATTTGCCGATATTCCCGGACTAATAGAAGGAGCCCATTTAGGTGCCGGTCTCGGCCATGAGTTTTTGCGCCATATTGAACGAACCAGAGTGCTGCTGCATTTGATTGATATTACGGCTGACGACCCGATCGCCGATTATAATGCCATTCAGCAAGAGTTAGCAGCTTACGGGCGTTCTTTGGTGGAGCGGCCGCAAATTTTAGGCTTAAATAAAATAGATGCTAGCAATCGCTCCGATGAAGAGATAGCAGCAGTTATTGCCGAGCTGCAACAGCTTGCGCGAAGCTTTGTAGGAGAGTCGCAAAGCGTTTTTATAGGAGAATCGACAGTCTCCGTCTTCCCTATTTCCGCCGTTACTCGGGCGGGATTAGAACCTTTATTGCAGGCAGTATGGAAAGCGATCGAGGCAAATGATTAATTTTTCTTTGCCAGGACTTACACAAAATATCCAGATCCGATCTTTGTAGGGGCAATCCCCCCGTGGTTTTTAGGATTCAGCAAGCCCTGGACTGAGCTAGGACTGCTGAATGCTTATTCGTTTGAGTTATGGTCAAGCCTTAACTAGGACTGCTGAAAGCTTATATCAAATCCAGTTAAATACCCATACAATTTGAAACCCTCCGTAGGACAGGCGTCCTCCTGAGCCCCAAGGCGGAGCTGCTGAAAGCTGTTGGGCGAAGCGCCCAACGCCACAGGAAGTGCTATTTCGCCCCAGCTTGCTCGATCGCTCGCACTACTTTTTTGTACCCATTAAACTCGGCTATAGTCATTGCCGTATAACCGCCCCGGTTCTTTATATTGACATCTGCACCGGCAGAAATCAACAGCTCCACTGCTTCTATATAACCCCGATGAGCCGCCCACATTAGAGCCGTTGCTCCCGCATCATCTTGCAGATTAACATCTGCCCCGGATTCAATTAATGCTTTCATTACCCGGGTCAGATTCTTATCTGCTGCCTTCATCAGCGCTGTTTTACCATCGGAGGCTCGCGTATTAGGATCCGCTCCTGCCTCCAACAACACTTTCAGGGTATCCAGATGTCCTTGGACGGCGGCCAAAGTTAGCGGAGTCGCTCCAAAATTCTTTGCTTTATAATCTGCGCCCTTTTGCACCAGTGCCTCCACAATTTCCCTATATCCGTGTAAAGCAGCGACAAGCAAAGGGGTATCCCCCAGTTGATTGCGCCTTTGGAAATCGGCTCCTCGTTCGAGAAGCAAGTTCACCTCGTCGGTATAGCCTTCTACCACTGCTAGATTTAAAGCTGTCTCGCCATCTTTATCTTCAGCATTGATATCCGCACCAGCATCTAATAAAACCCTAACAACCTCAATATGGCCCCCAGCAACCCCTGCCATAAGAGCGGTATTGCCATCAAAGTTTTTAGCATTCACATCGGCTCCACCAGCAAGCAACGCTTCTATTATCTCCTTTCGACCCAGATCCGCTCCCAGCATTAAAACTGTTTCGCCATTTGGATTAACTTGATTGACGACCTTGCTTTTTGCTAGCAATATTTTTACAATTGTCGCATCCCCTGCTTCTACTGCCCGAAACAGAGCAGGGCTAGCTTCAATATCCCTAAGGGATGCACCGGCCTCCAATAAAGCTTCTACTATCTTGGGGTGGTTATGGGCGATCGCCAACGAAAGCGCCGTATCTTCATCTTGGTCCCTCATATTAGGATCGGCACCGGCATCTAGCAATATTTGTAACACAGTGCTGTTGCCTTTCATTGCTGCTGCCATTAGGGCCGTGCTTCTATCGTCATTGGTAGCATTGACATTGGCACCATTGCCTACCAAAAATCGCACCACATCAGTGCGATCGCTCGCCGCTGCCAGCATCAAGGCAGTCACCCCAAACCTACTTCTGACCAAATTAATATCGGCACCGGCCTGGGTCAAAACTCGAACTATTTCCGTGTAGCCTTTTTCTGCTGCAAACATTAACGCTGTGGTGCCTTCTCTATCTCGGGCGTTAACGTCAGCACCGCGAGCAATTAATGCTGGAATATTAGCAATTTGGCCAATCCTAGCGGCCTGGATTAATAAAACGTCCTGCATTGACGACATTATATGCCTCGTTCTTTGGCAATTGGGCAATCCAACTAATGGGGTTGCTCCTAGAGTAAGGGAATATGGAACATTTGCAAAGCGGGCGTCCTGTTTTGTGGTAAGTTTTTTTAAGATCCTTTAGCCAGAGAGAACGCTATGAGTATTGAACTGCCTGCACCCTTACAAGCGGTACTTCTTTCTTTCCATCCCCTGCTAATGTGGGTTTTGTTTGGCACGACCATCTATGCTCTCTTTCTGGGCATTAAAGCAAAACGCACCCGACAAGCCGGGGGCGAAGCCAAGAAAGAACTTATTAAGGGTAAATATAACGTGAAGCACTACCAAGTGGGTTCCGTACTCCTAGCCTTTATGGTTTTGGGCACCATAGGCGGTATGGCGGCTACTTATATTAACCATGGCAAGTTGTTCGTAGAGCCTCACCTCCTAGTCGGCCTAGGCATGACTGGACTAATCGCCACCTCGGCCTCTATGGCTCCCTTCGTCCAAAAAGGAATAACATGGGCCCGCGTTACTCACGTTGGTTTGAATATGATTGTGGTCCTGCTCTTTGGCTGGCAAGCCGTTACCGGGATGCAAATCGTTTTTAAGCTCGTCAGCAATATGTAATTTTCTGACATTACTCGATTTTCGATCTCGTTACTTACACAAGTGAAATGCTCCCTCCAAAAAGCCCCCCTTTCAAAGGGGGGTTGGGGGGATTTTTCTTATGCAATCTTGCCTATTGTTGTATAGCACTACCTACGCATATTTTGGCTAGGGAAACTTAAAGTTTGCCTGTAGGGCAAAATCGCCCCTACCCGGGCAATGCTGCAATCGAGTGACTACCGACTACTTATTTTGCTTGGAATTGCTATAGCGATTGCTCACTCTTGCAATCCATCGCTATCGGCGGTCTTGTCTGGGGGCATGACTCGTTCGGCAACACCGCGACCTTTGCTTTGAGACCACCTTTTTTTAAAGAGTTTCAAGTAAGCTTCGCCCAAGGTGCTATGAAAATCTTCCTGCACCTTGTAGGTTAAGCGATGGGAAATCATTTTGACGATCCGAGCTAGGAGGCGATCGCCTGTTTTTTGAACTGCATCTTGGGGTAGCTTGCGAATAAACTGGGGAAAGCAAACCCCCACTCTTAGATCCAAGTGCCACTCTACGCGGGTAATCTTTTCCTCAATGTCTCGACCTGCTTCGGACTCTAACTCTCCCGGCACTTCTACCAAATTTTGCACCGCTCTAAAGTCAACTTCATATCCTGGAGGGGTGTAATCTGGTATGGCAACGGTTTCAATTCGGTACGTTAACTCTTGCTGGGGCAGCAAATGCAGACCTACTTTCGGCTCTAAGTCATAGCCCATAGCCCCAAACTTTCCAATTGTCAGCGCATAAGCATTTTCAGCAATGAGATCCGCTTTCATCGGGCGGGCACAGCGACGAAACCAACCTTCATGGGCGTCAAAATACTCAGCCGTTGTCCTAGCATCTGCCAGCATTTCCATACAGCCAACAAACTCGACCTGAAACCAGGTAGGCTCGTTGGCCGGTATCGATGCACTATTCTGCTCTGTCTGTGTAGGGCTTGGCATAGTATTTAATAATTGTGAATCCATAACCCGCGTTACTCCAATCCGGGACTCTTGGGGAAATCTACATAGTTTCTCAATTTTGGCTGCGAAATCCTGGAATGGCGCGGTAATTTTAGAAAGTTTTTTTCTTTGCTGTTAAACTAAGGCCGCGATCGCTCCCTGCTGTGCCCCTCTTCTGTGCCCCTTCTTCTCAGACTCACCCTAGCTTAAACAAAAGGTCCCATGCAGTAGTCAGTCGTGGGGACCATACTTTGTCGTTGGTCAGACTATCCAGAGATGAACCTGGTGTATTGACTATTTTGTTTTTTGTTGCGATCGGGAGGCTGTAAAGCCCCTTTTTTTGTCGTGTCTCTACTATAGCAAAAAAATTATATTGTCAACCCATTTTTGTCAGAAGACTGATAAACGTTCATATTTTTTCTGATTTCGCGATTTTGGACGGATACGATCGCTTCCCAAAACCTACACCAAACCCTAAAACAATATGACTTACTTAAGCGGCTTAGAAGATTTCATTGCTTCCTGGGATGACAGATTCGTGGAAACAAGCGATCGCGATATAGTGCGGGAAAGTTCTCAAGGCAATATCAATACCGAGGGCACTTCGGCTTGCTTCGATTCGCCGACTTTCACTAAGTACCACCGCCGGTTTAAAAAATCCCTAGAACCGGGAGTCAGAGATCTCGCGATCGCTTTAATTCTCAAATTTGACTGCATCACTTACTCCAGTTGCCAGGGTCACCCCTCGACAGCGGATGCAGATTTGCGCCAAAGATATGTGGCCATCCTGCCCCGCAACGAAGCAGACTATAGGCGACTCTATAATATTCTCGATTCTCTGGCGAAGTTAACCAATTCTCTGCTACCGGACAATCCGGTCAGAGTCGTCCTCGGCGAAGACCGTTTGGAATCCGAAGCGCTGGTCATGCCCGGGTTGACTCTATTTTTTGTTGCCGCTACGGCGGATGAAGATCTCTACTTTCGCGAAATAGAGGTCGTATATAATAAGGTGTTAGAGTTGATTGGTTAGCTGTCAGCGGTGAGCGGTGAGCGATCGGCGGTTAGCGCGATCGCAACGGATAGTTAGCAGCGGATGCGTAACGGATGGAACGGATGGTTGCGCATACGATCGCGCGAAAGCCAAATAAAATAGCCGTCGATTGCTGGGTCGAAAGGCGATCGCTGACCAATAGGGGAGGCTATTATTGCAGGCGATCGCCCCGATCGACTGCAATAATAGCCGAAATCCCAGAGCATCGAGCAAAGCAACCAAAGTATAAATTTCAGCACCGCCACTTGCCGATAGTAGCTCTTCCAGTTTTTCCCAGTAATGTTGTGCTTCTGCCGATAAATTGTTACTCCGAACGCGAGCTGCGATCGCATCTTGGAGCGCCGACGCGAGCAGTTCGGGCTCGGTTTTTTTTCTTCCAAAACAGCTTCGATATAGGCTGCCGCCTCTTCCGGTGCTTTGAGAGAAGAAATTAAATACTCTTGGTAGCTCCTACTTGTTGGTGCCTTCACGATCTTCATAGTCTCTCCAGTATTTCTTGGCTTTACGGATGTCTCGGTCTTGGGTGCTTTTATCTCCCCCACAGAGCAACAGCACTATTGTCAAGCCGACTTGTCCAAAATAAACTCGATACCCAGATCCATAGTCGATTCTTAGTTCAAAGACTCCTTCTCCTAATGACTTAAATCTCCCAGGTTGCCAACACAAAATTAAGCCGCGATTTAATTCTGGCTTTTGCATTGAGATCGCCAATTGATGGCTATACTAACGGCCTTCCTGTACTTGACGCTTCCGAGTTCGCATAAGATTAGTAAAAATTTATACATTTCGCATAGTATTTTGCCTAGCTGCGACTTGCTCAAAAATATAAAATTTTGTTAAAGAATTTGCCTTCCAAACTAGAGAGTGCTATACAGTTAGAATGTTCTTTAGCAAAACTAGGTAAATAGGCAACAAATATAAATGCGCTCCCAGAACAGTGCGATAGTTTCAGCCCGATCGACATAGGGACCTGCAAAAGTTCTATGCCACTTTTCTTGGGGTTGCGTGGTAGCTTAATAGATAGTTAGAATCAAAATGAATTAAGCTTATGTACGTCTATACTACAGCTCAAGTACACAAAAAAGCAGAAAAATTTAATCTTAGAGAAACTGTTAATAAACTTTGCAAAGATACTCACCCTCTAACCCGGTTAGATCGTTTTGGAGCCTCGCATTACTACAAACGTAGTGTGAAAAACTTTAGAATACTGGCAAAGGTTGAAAGGGTTGAAGAGGATATAGTTTTGTGCTTATTGGATATTCTTCAAAGGGGAAGCAATGAGTACGATAAACTACTTAAAGATCCAATAAAGGTAGGCGAACAGTTGTTTGTTGCGCTAATAGATACCTATAAAATGCACCAGTGGCTAGAGCAGCAAAAAGAGTCAGAAAACCAGCAGCCAAGTCAAAAGCCACCTTTATCTCAGGAAATGAGTATATGGCTACAAAATCCAGGATGGGAAGTTGAATCCAATGACATAGTTATCTATGAAAGCGAAGAATGGGTAACTAGGTTCCGCACTCGCGAAATTCATGACTACTGGCAAACATACTACAAAATTATTTCTGACTATATTATAGGTTGCAACGAAAAAAAATATCAAAAAATACCAAGGTGGACTGGAGTAATTCTTTGTGAGGGAGAGTATGATAAACATATTCTATTTAGCAAAGTTTTAGCAGAAAGAACGCATTCACGGCAAGTGATTTTCTTCTTAATTGCTCCTTTTAAGAAAAAGCCTTCTGATGAGGAAATTATTAGAGTGGGTCAGGAGATATTCTTTGACCAACCCCAAATTTTAGCAACTCCGCCGAAACTAAATGAACTAACTCGCTTTGCTCGTCGAGCTTATCCCGGTTATTTACTAGCAGACCGAGATAGTTGGCACGCAATTGAGCGAGGTGGAGAATCTAATTTAGCGCTGTCAGCAGAAGAAGAGCAGGTTTTGAAATCTGTGTCAGTGCCGGAACAGAATCAAGATTCCTTACCAATTTTTATTAATGGAAGGGCAGGAAGCGGTAAATCTACAATGCTAATTTACCTGTTTGCAGATTACTGCTATCGCAAATACGACAAGAAGAACGAGGATGTTAGGGGAGACCTGTTATTCTTAACCTATAATGGGCGGCTACTTGAAGTAGCTAAAAATGGAGTCAAAAAAATTCTTGAGTCTCACTCTCGTTTCCTAGTAGAAGGAGCCTTAGATGCAAATAATAACACAATAGATAAGTTTTTTCATCAATTTCAAAAGTTTCTGCTTAACTTGCTGCCGCTAGACAGGCAAGAATTATTTGATTCCGACCGTTATGTTTCCTTCCACCGCTTTAAAAAACTATACAGAGAAAAATGTAATTTACCAGAAGCAAAAAAACTAGATCCGGAGATTTGTTGGCATGTTATCAGAACCTTTATAAAGGGGTATGACTTTGACGAATATACAGATCGATATTTGTATGAAGAGATCAATCGGAAAGACCGAACTGTAGAAGTAGAAGAGTTTGAAACCATATATAAGACTATCTGGGAAAAGTGGTACAAAAAACTGACCACAGAAGATGGTTATTGGGACGATCAAGATCTAGTCCGAGAAGCGATTAAGCTCAAAGAAGATAGCTTACCTAAGTATGTAGTCGTTTTTTGTGATGAGGCTCAAGATTTTACCCGGTTAGAGCTGCAGTTAATCATGCGATTATCTATCTTCTCTAAGTACGATTTGAGTATAGATCGCGTGCGCAGCTTGCCATTTGCGTTTGCAGGCGATCCCCTTCAAACTCTAAATCCAACAGGCTTCCGTTGGTCAAGCTTAAAAGCATCTTTTCATTCTGAAGTTATTAAAACGCTCGATCCGACAGATCGCTTGAGTCTGGGGATGAATCTTCAGGAGTTGAAGTTTAATTATCGCTCCAGTCCTCAAATCGTGCAGGCTACAAACATTGTTCAACTCTGGCGAGCTGTTTTATTTAATTTGTCAGACATTCAACCTCAAATGGCATGGCAGCAAGGAGACTTTCCGGAACCTCAAATATTCGTATTGGGACAAAACCTTTTTCCGGACAATCTGGATCGCTATACTAAGGACACCATCACTATTGTTCCATGTGAAGAAGGTGGAGAGGTAGATTACATAAAGAATGATGAGGTTTTGTCTCAGGTTTTTGTCGATGCTTCTGAAGTAGAACCGCCTAAAAACGTACTGAGTGCGGTAACGGCAAAGGGGTTAGAGTTCAAGAAGGTTATTCTATACAAGTTTGGCGAAGCATGCGATCCGAGTATTTGGAGTGGCACTAAGCAAGACAACGAGGTTCCTATAAAGTTTCAGTATTTTCTGAACAAACTTTATGTAGCTGCGAGTCGAGCGATGGAGCGTTTGTTTATTGTAGATTCAGAAAAAGGATACAAACAACTATGGAAGTATGCTAGTCAAGAAGCCGATATAGAGGAATTTTATCAGCGCTCTCGAAACCCCGACGACTGGCGAAAAGTAACTCGGGTACTCGCTATGGGGACCTCTAAAACTGTGCAAGATATGTCTGAAGACGACCCAGAGTTGCTTGCGAGTGAGTTTGAAGGCAAAGGTCTAGAGGGAGAGGATCCAAAGCTACTTAGACGAGCTAAGCAGTACTTCTCAATGGTTGGCAAATCCATGAAAGCAAAACTCTGCGAAGCATGGGCTTTGCGATTTGAAGAAAAGTTTCAGGAGGCTGGAAAAAGATTTCTCGATCTAAAGAAAGCTGAAGAGGCGCGTGAGTGCTTCTGGAAGGGTATGTACTGGTCAGACTTAGTACAGTGGTTTAATCAATATCCGAGTTCTGGTTCTATCAAACAGGTGGGCGAGATTGCCCGCTTTATGCAAGATAATACAGGACAGCAAAATTCAATATTGGAATTTACCTATTTCCTTGAAACCTGTATTGATAACGAAAGACTTGGCAAGCCGTTATCAAAGCAATGGAAATATGCTATCGAGCAGTATGCAAAACGCATTTCGGGTTTACGAGTACAACTACCACCGGATAGAGCAGATCGATTTGGCCAAGTATTAGAAGCACTGGGAAAAAATGGTTTTCGCTCGACCTTAAGGCTTTCAGGAGATTGTTTTTATCAGGCTCGCAATTATCAAACAGCACTAAAGTGTTGGGAAGAAGGCGGGAACACCCAACAATATGAGTATTACATTGCGAAAGCAGAAACTACGAATTGGCCAGAACGATTGGAATGGTTAAGCCGTGCTGGGGAAACGGAACGTATAATAGAAGAATGGCGCAAAGCAGGAGGCACCACTACGAGCTTAGACCCTCAGGCACTGAAGTATGTGGCTTCGGCTCTAGAAAAACAAAAAAACTATACAGAAGCAGTGCGCGCCTATATCAAGCTCGACGAACTAGAACGAGTACAACAGTGCTTTGAGGAAATAAAAAAACAGGCCGAGGGGGGAGCGAAGAAGGGCAAGCAAAACGATGTTGTTAGTTTGAATTTGATAGGTGAAATAGTTAACTATCTGATACTTCGTAACGAGTGGATTCAGTCAATCGACATAATTGAGGAATATTTACAAAATAAAACTGAGGTTGATATTGAAGCTCGCTTGCGTTGCGAAATTGTTCGGGCGATTGCTTATTCGGATTTGGCTGTTGACAATATCACTCATGCTTATTCGGAGGCTGCTGAAAATATCACTCAAGTCAAGCAACGACATCGGTATGAAGGCTTTGCCAAGCAGGTTGTATCTACTGATGATTGGCAAAAACACTTATCGCCACAAGAGGCAGGGTCGACACTTGAAAGAATTGGCGGACTCGTCCTTACGCTGCAATTCTACGAGCGATTTATCTACAGTAAAAAAACCGAGTTAGCGACCTTTGCTCGCGAGCGTTGGATTGCTACTAAGCGAAAACAAGCGGTTTACGAAGAGAGAAAACAATACGATAGTGCTAAAGCTAAGGACATTCGAGCGGACATTGACAGAAAGTATCGAATGTGGAACATTTCTGCGAGTGCTGAGTTATTGCCCTATCCGAAATTAGAAGCAAAGGACGGCGATCGCATCGCTGTCAAGGGGCTACCATTAAATGTCAGGCTCGAACGCTTAGATCGTGGGGATATTCGATTTAAGCTTAACCAGCTTGAGGTTCAAACCAGAGGAGGTAAAAGCTTACTTCAAATTGAGGATGCCAATTTCCAATCATTCAAGGTTAACTTTAAAAACCGCACAGTAAGTGGTGATGCTGAAAACAAGCATGAATTCTCAGGCAATGAGATGACATTCGAGGTGTCTGGCGGTCTCTACAGCGGAGCCATCGTATTCGATAAAAAGATCTGCGTTACGCTGACAATCGGTGAATCTAGGGTTGTTCTAGAAATCTGAGCTTTGTAAGGTGCGAGGCAAACAGGTTTAAATGCTCTCGCACCACCTCGGGAATGCGACGGGATTCCAAGCGATCGACGCTAAGAAAACCTGCAAAGCGTCCTTCGGTAATGAGACCCCGATCTAGTGCGTCAACTGCGTCAATGGTCAGGCACAAGGCGCAACGAAATCGCTAAAAGATAGGGCGCGCCGACCCGCGCCCTATCTCCTGGCAAAACAATATCAAATCCGGTTAAACAGTTACAATATTTGTAGGGGCGGTGCCCCCGTGCCCGCCCCTACGGGATTTATGGGTAATTAACCGGATTTGATATAAAAATTAGGAAAGAAACTCGCGCGGGTCGGTGACATAGCCGGTAATAGCGGAAGCGGCGGCGGTATAAGGAGAAGCCAAATAGACTTGAGATCGCTTATCGCCCATGCGACCGGGGAAATTGCGGTTCGTGGTAGAGACGCAAACCTCTGGCTCGTTCAAGCGCCCGAAGGTATCTTTCGGCCCGCCGAGACAGGCGGCACAGGAAGGCGCGGCTGGCTCTATGCAACCGGCGGATAAGAAAATTTCCGACAAAGTTTCGCCGTCATACTTAAGAGTAAATAAGTCTTCATAGACTTTTTGAGTGGCGGGCACCAAGTAGGTGGGGACTTTGACTTTATGTCCTTTCAGCAGGCGAGCGGCATTATAAAAATCGGTGGTTTTGCCGCCGGTGCAAGAACCGATATAAACCCGGTCAATTTTGACATCGCTGCATTCCCGAGCCAGAGCGCGATTGTCTGGGGAATGAGGTTTGGCAACAACGGGTTCTAACTTGCTGACATCGCAATGCCAATCAGAATAGAAGCTGGCATCGGCGTCGGTATAGACGGGCTCAAAAGGCTTGTCCGTGCGACCGCGCAAATATTCAAAAGTAGTTTCGTCGGGAGCGATCGCGCCATTTTTGCCCCCAGCTTCGATAACCATATTGCACAGCACCATCCGCTCTTCCATCGTCATGCGCCCGACAGCTTCCCCCGCAAATTCCATCGTCCGATAGTTAGCGCCAGAAACGCTAATATCGCCGATGATTTGCAGAATCAAGTCTTTGGCTAATAAATAGTCGGGCATTTCCCCATCCAGAACGAAGCGCATGGTGGAGGGAACTTTAATCAGCAGCTTGCCGGTGCCGAGGATAAAAGCCGCGTCGGTGTTGCCAATGCCCGAGGCGAACTGGCCAAAAGCACCGGCGTTGCAAGTGTGGGAGTCGGTGCCGAAGAGAACTTCGCCGGGGCGGGTGTGGCCTTCTTGGGCGAGGGCAACATGGCAGACCCCTTTGTAGTCCGGGTTGACTTTGAAGTCAGAGAGATCGGTAATGTCGTAGAAATATTTGATGTCTTGCTCTCGGACAAACTCCCGCAGGATATCGACATTGCGATTAGCCCGTTTGTCGGCGGTAAATATATAGTGATCGGGAATGATGACTACTTTATTGGCGTCCCAGACTTTAGCATTAGCGCCAAACTCGCGCTTGAAGACGCCGATAGTGCCCGGACCGCAGACATCGTGGGTCATCAGTACGTCCACATTAACCCAGATGTTTTCCCCCGGGGTAACTGTAGCGCGCCTCGAAGCTCGGGCTAAGATTTTTTCTATAAGGGTCATGCCCATAATTTTTGTTCTCCTTTGCTAAGCGATCGCTATATATAAATGTAGGGTGTAGGGTGTGGGGTGTGGGGTGTGGGGTGTGGGGTTTGGGGTTTGGGGTTTGGGTTTTGGGGTTTGGGGTTTGGGGTGTAGAGTTTAGGAGGAAATTAGGCATAATGCTAATACTCCCCAAGTCTCCCAAGTTTCCTTATCTTTGTTCTCTCTACACCCTACTGGCAAGGCGACAGTTAAAATTGTGGGTTCGATCCGCGACAGCGCACCTATCCCCCCAAACCCCCCTTTTTAAGGGGGGCTATTGAGGTAGTTTGCCACAATTTTAAGCTGGACGCGCCACTACACCCTAACTAATTCCCTACACCCTACACCCTACACCCTATCTCCCTTAATACGGTGGAGTAAACTCCGGGTCGTCATCGTCGTATTCGGCTCCCGAGTAACTATAGCCAGTGGGAATCGACGGTATTGGCATCTTGGAGGGGTCGGTTTTTGGCAAGTCCTGGCCGAAGTCTTTATATTCTTCAAAGGTTTCCGAGATTAGGGAGGCTTCTGGGGAATTAGAAGCGATCGCATAATCTATAAAATTTGCTCCGGTGGGATGCTCGTAATCCACCGTACTGGCTATCAGCGCTGTATTCTCGCCGCTCCCCGCTTCTTCCACTTCGATATAAGGGCAAAAAATACCGTGGGCGTGAAATAGCGGACCTTTTCGTTCTAGAGGTTGTCTGCGGAAGTCTGCATATGCCTGCTCCAATTCCACAGTAAACCCGCCCACTGCTTGACCTTCTCTTATTTTCCGATAGGCTTGACCAAAAGTGGCGCTAGCCGCACCGCTGAGGCTCAAGCGCAAGGGAGTTTGGTGCAGAAATTTTTTATCCTTGCCGACCAAGAAAACCAGATAACGGGTCAAAGTCTTGAAACTCAGCTTATCCGCCATAAAGGTATCGTAATGATCGCTCAGACGGCCCAGTAAAACGCCGGAATCTCTATATCTGATAAACACCGGGGTGCGTCGCACTATCACTAGGCGCGGGCGAGTGGTAATCAAGAGGGTTTCGACATCGCCAGTGCTGAATTCATGGTCCACTGGCTGCCAATCTTCATCGGGGGTAAAGCCGACGATTTTGGCGTTATTGAGTTTAACTGCCAATCCGTAGGCACTGACGCCATCCACGCTCGGGCGAGGGTTAATAATCTGACACCAAGGTAGGACCTGGGACGGGGGCGCTTTGAATTTTTCATCCTCAAAGTCGAAAGTGACCGATGGGGCTGCGGTTCTAGGCATTGTCGTCTGTTTCTAATTTATTATTTGTATAGATTTGGCGAGTCGCGCTTGTTTTTAATTTTTAACGCAAGTTTTAACTTAAGTTAGTGGCTCCCTCTAACAGCGGGGGAACCCTATGAAAGAAACCGAGGTTATACTCCGGCCAAATAAGTCTAGCTTTTTATGTGGAGAATGGGAGGGAAGAGGGTTCTGGTCCTCGATCGTCTCCTGACAATCCAATAACGAGATGCAAATTAAATGTGCAGCGGTCCAGGGTAAGGTGGGTCGTTAGGGGGCAGTTTTCTATTTAAAATTTAGACGATCTTAAATCATTCGCGATATACGAGTGCCAACGTTATCGGGCCGCTCCCTACAATTTTAAGTCAGACAATCCACTAGACAATCCGCCAAATAAAATTAAGACTTTATGACCCACCCCCCTCAGACCCGCCCTCAGACCTGGAAATGCTTGCATATTTTGACTGCTCATTCTGCAGCAGTTGTATATGTAGCTTTCAGTCCCGACGGCAAGATTCTCGCCAGTGGCAGTCTTGACGCGACCGTCCAACTTTGGAATGCCGAAACTGGCCAGGAAGACAAAGTTCTCATCGGTCACGATGATTTTGTCAATTCTGTGGTTTTTAGTCCCGACGGGCAGACTGTAGCTAGCGGTAGCCTCGACCAAACTATTAAATTATGGAATGCTAGCACTGGGGAAGAATATCTGACTTTGGCGGGTCATAGGAAACCTGTGGAAGCGATCGCCATTAGTCCCGATGGCAAAACTTTGGCTAGCGGCAGTTGGGATAAAACCGTCAAGCTCTGGGATTTAGAAACTGGCAGCGAATTGCGATCGCTCCGGGGTCATCGCAAGCCAATTGTCTCCCTAGCTTTCAGTACCGACGGCAAAACTTTGGCTAGCGGCAGTTGGGATAGTACGATTAAAATATGGCAGGTATCTAACGGTGAAGAATTGCAAGCGATCGCCGGTCATACCTCCCCCGTTGAAGCCCTCGCATTTAGCCCCATCCCCCCCCAATCGAAGTTAGATTTAAATTCAAAATCAGCTCAAGTCAAGCTAACTTTAGCCAGCGGCAGTCTCGACTCTACCATCAAGATTTGGCATCCCAGCAGCGGCGAGAATATCTCCACCATAACCGGCCATTCAGACGGAGTTAGAGGATTGGCTTTCAGCCCGGATGGTAAAATATTAGCCAGTGCTAGCGTCGATAAAACCATCAAGCTTTGGAATCCAAGAAGCGGCGAAATGCGATCGACCCTCCAGGGGCATAATGGTTATATTTTGGCCGTAGCTTTCAGCCCCGATGGCCAGACTTTAGCCACTGCCAGCGATGACAAAACCATAAGGCTTTGGCAAGTTAAGATTTAGAATTGGGCATGGGGTATGGGGCATTGAAAGTCAAAAGTCTCAAGGTAATAAGTCTCAAGGTAATAAGTCAAAGGTTAACAGTGACGAGCGATTGCGCTATGCCCTAGGCGAGGGCAGGCTACGCTAAGCGCGAACGACGAACGGAGGGAGGAGGGAGTGTTTTGACTTATTACCTTGAGACTTATTACCTTGAGACTCCCCCCACACCCTACACCCCACACCCTACACCCCCTACTACCCACACACTGGGACCCAAGCTTTGCCTAATTGCCCTTGCAGGATCGATAATCGAATGGTAAGACTAAGCTAAGAGACTAAGCTAAAAGAAGAAAAACGGGTGCAGTCTTTCGCCGAAGAGCGGGGGCGATGTTTAAATCAAGGGATAAAAGAGTCATGTCTGAAAATGTCAGCACCAAAGAGGCAATAGAAGAGCGAGAGGAATTGGCATCGGAAAAGGCAACGGAGGCGATCGGTAGCAAAGATTGGTCCGTAGATTCCTACGCCGATCGCTTGATGGACGATTTATTTGGAGACTTGGAGCGTGTCTTGGACGGTGGCAGCCGATTGCCCAACCAAACAATGCCGCCAGATGTCATATCCTTACGCTCCATTGAGGTGCCGCAAATTGTCTTGCCAGAGCTAATCAATCCGCAGTCCGACCAGCAAACAGTCGAGACCAAGGCCATTGCCGCCGGGGAAAAGCCAGAAGAAAAATCCGGCAAATGGGTTGACAGGCTCTTGTTCGGAGGAGCTTGTGCTTCTTTAGCTATTTTGTCGGGATTGTGGCTGTGGAATCGAGGAGAACTACAGCGGCTGTGGACTCTCATCCAAAATAGAGGAGCTACTACTGAGGAAGTAGTAGTTGAGAAAACGCCAGCGGATCTCAAGGCCGAGGCAGATGCGGAGTTTATGCGCTATCTAGAGCAGGCGCTAGAAGCTATCGATCGCGAGGAAAAAATAGCAGCAGCACAGACTACCAGCAACCAAGTAGCAGGGGCGAACTCTGGGCCACCGGAAGTTCGGGTGACAGTGAATCCAACTTTAGAGCCAATTCCCGGAGGCATCACCAACAATCAGGCGGAAGCGCTACATAGGATTGCGATCGCCTTGGAAAGAATATCTATTCCTAACAATACAGCTGCACCAACTACAGTAATTAGGGTTCCCGAAACGCCCCCTCCGCTGAGCGGCCAGACCGTTGCACCCCAAGCATCTGCTCCAGCCGAATCTGCTCCCAAGCCAGCAGCAGGGGCACCTGCTCCAAAACCAGCAGCCGAATCTGCTCCCAAGCCAGCAGCAGGGGCCTCTGAACCAGCCGAGTCTGCTCCAAAACCAACAGCCCAAGCCTCTGCTCCCAAGCCAGCTCCAGCAACAGAAAAAAAGAAGCCCAAACTATCCCTAGGGCAGCCAGTATCAGCGCCAATACCATCGGCTGGGATTGGGCAAGTATCAACCCCAAAACTAGCTACAGGGCTAGGACCAGTATCAGCGCCAATACCATCGCCAGTACCCACGGTAATAGCGGCAGCACCAGCACCAGCGCCAGCACCAGCCCCCGCCGAGCCGGTTGAGAAAACAGCAGCAGCACCAGCAGCACCAGCAGCAGCACCAGCAGCACCAGCACCAGCACCAGCACCAGCACCAGCACCAGCACCAACAGCAGCATCAGTACCGGCTTCTTCGGAGGCTTCTGAGGCCCCAGCGCCAGCAGCAGCGCCAGAAGCTTCGGAGCCAAAACCAGCGGAGCCGGCCGCTTCGGAAGCAGAACCAGCAGCGCCGGAAGTGCAACCGGGATTGCCGGTAAGTAACGATCCGTTGGTAACTCATACTCTGACGGGATTGCTGGAGTTGGGCGATCGCTCCGCTGCTTTGTTTGAGATAGATGGCATCACCAACCGAATTAAAATTGGCGAAAATATCGGCTCTAGCGGCTGGACTTTGGTCGAGGTGAAAAACCAAGAAGCCATTATGCGCCGCAATGGAGAAGTTCGCTCTATCTATGTGGGACAGTCATTTTAGGGATTTCCAAATAAATATCCCTCCCTTACTTTCCTGTAGGACGGGCGTTCCCTGTCTGCGTACCTAGACTTCTCGGAAGCCTGTCCTGCGAACTGCCGTCTAAATCATTCGTGAAGAAACTTGTAGGGGCAATCCCCCCGCGATTGCCCCGGTTGGTCTGGAGCGATCGCAGGCAAGGGGCGGGCACGGGGAACCCCTACAGTATTTATGGTTGTTTAAGAATCCTGCCCAACAGACAAGGAGGCAAGCTGCAATAATGGGACTGTTTGACGACCTCGGCCGCTTTTTTGAGACCAGACTCGAAGAATTTCTGAGCAAAAATCCTCATCTGGAGTTGCAAGCATTAAGCGAGCAACTGCGGGAACAAGAGGAAGATAGTCTGAAGCTGATTAGAGATTTTCAGCTCAAAGAAAAGGAAATGCAAGACCAGATTCTCTCCACTGCTAAAGAAGTCCAGCGCTGGCACGAACGCATAGCAAAAGCCAAGGCTGCGGGTAGAGAAGATTTGGCTCGGTCTGCTCGGGAACGGGAGGGTGCCCTACTGCGCCAAGGCAATCAACTTTGGGGAAAAATGCAAGGAGCCAAGGAGCGAATCGAGCAGACAAAAGAGCTATACCGTAAGATTCATACAAGGCGGCAAGAAGTGGATGCAAAAGCTGCTCAAGTCGCGGCGCAGCGTGCCGCCAATAAAACCCAGCAGAATTGGGATGCTGCTGGCTGGAACAAAAACGATAGCAAAAGTGCTAGGGGCAACAGAGATACGAACGATTCCTTGGAACAAGAATTTGCCCGCTGGGAAACTGAGGAAGAGTTGGAGCGAATGAAGCGGAATATGGGGAATAGGGCATAGGGTGTAGGGTGTAGGGGAAGAGAGAGGGGGAAGTGTGGGAAGCCGCCATCGAAGTGTGAGAAGAACGCACGCAAAATTTTCTCTTTTCTCCCCCCTGTCCCAGTCTCCCCACCCTCGCCCCTCCTTCTTCTCCCTACACCCTACACCCTAAAAAACCCTACACTCTAACTACTTGGCATGAGTGAGGAGGAAGGCAAAAAATGGTACAAGCACAGTCAACATTATCTTCTAAACTATCTTCTAAACTAACCCTGGAGGATTTTCTGAAGCTGCCAGAAACAAAACCAGCTAGGGAGTATATTGGTGGGGAGATTCTCCAGAAGCCTATGCCTCAAGGAAAACACAGCATAATTCAGACAGAATTGGCATCTGCTATTAATTCAGCTCTTAAGCCCCAAAGAGTCGCTCGGGCTTTTTTAGAACTGCGCTGCACGTTTGGCGGCAGTTCAATAGTCCCCGATTTATCGGTCTTTGTTTGGGATAGAATTCCCCGAGATAGTAGCGGGCAAGTTGCCAATATTTTTGCAGCAGCTCCCGATTGGGCAATTGAAATCATGTCTCCGAATCAGAGCCAGACGAAGGTGACGAAAAAAATGTTGAGATGCTTGCAGTTTGAAACGCAATTATGCTGGCTAATCGACCCGGAAGAGCAAACGGTGCTGGTTTATGGTCGCGATCGCCAGCCAGAAATATTTGAAGAATCCGCTACCTATCTGACCGTACCCGAATTCGCTAGCGACTTCCGACTGACAGTAGGAGAGTTATTTTGCTGGCTATTCTAGTTTTGACTTATTACCTTGAGACTTTTGACTTATTACCTTGAGACTTATTACCTTGAGACTTTTAACTTTTGACTTATTACCTTGAGACTTTTGATAAAAATGAGCGTGAGTTTGTTGATTTCGATGTCTATAGTATCTGCTATGTCCTTTGCCGCCCCAGAGCCTGCGGAAATTGAGAGAAACCGGGAAGCTAGCGATCGCCCCGATGGCGGTAATATAGCACAATTAGCTCCGGCTCGAAAAATAACTTGGGATACTACCGCTGCAGAGCTGCGCGGTCGCTTAGGCCGAGATTTTATTTATTTTTGTCCCCGAGATGGTCAACTGGGCACGGTCTGGGGAACGGATATTTATACCGACGATTCGTCGATTTGCAGTGCAGCGGTACATAGTGGGCTAATTACAGCCAAAGAAGGGGGAGCGATCGCCATTAAAATTCTACCGGGAAAAACCTCCTATGCTGGTATGACTCGCAATGGCGTTAGCAGTCAAGACTATGGAAACTGGGATGCCAGTTTTATTTTTCTGGACTCTGAGGGAGAACCCGTAGCGATCGATCCAGAAATTACTAGATTGGGCTGGAACAATACTGCTGTAGATTTTCGCGATCGCCTAAACCAATATTTTATCTATTTTTGTCTTCCCAAAGGTCGGATAGGCACGGTCTGGGGGACAGATATTTATACCGACGATTCATCGATTTGCAGTGCAGCAGTACATGCTGGATTAATTACTGCCAAAGACGGCGGAAAAGTTACCATTAAAATTCAGCCGGGAGAATCGTCCTATCTCGGCAGCACTAGCAATGGCGTTACCAGCCAAGACTATGGAATCTGGGATGGCAGTTTTATTTTTGTGGATTGAGAATGGGAATTGGGAATTGGGCATTGGGCATTGGGCATTGGAGTGTGTGGGAAGTGTTGGGAGTGTGGGGAGTTTGGGAAGTGTGGGAGAATTCTCACTTCTAGTCTTTCTCCCTTCGCAGCCTTCCCCATCTCTTCCAATGCCCAATGCCCAATTCCCAATTCCCTACGATCCTAAATACCGCCGCACGAAATTATCCAAAGACTCCATCTTAATATCGAAACAGGTTTCCAAAGTCTCAATTTCTTCCGGCGTACAGAAAAACTCATTGGCTAGCAAGACTCGTAGGGTTCCTAGAGATTTTTGCAATTCAGGATTCGCCCAACCCAAAGCATTGCGTACTCCATCGAACAGGAATAAGGGCGGACTAATAATAAATGGCTGCTTATTAAAAACGCGGCCAAAAATTTGGGGAATATCCTCTCGCGTCAGTATCTCCGGTCCTCCGACGGGGAAAATTTTATTGCGAGCGGCTTCGACTCGTACCGAATCTACGGCAATTGTAGCCAAGTCATCGGTGCTGACTGCAGAAGAACGGTTTTGCAGATCTCCCAAACTCAGATAAATCCCGGTTTCCCGCAGCCGTTCCGCTAGAGGCAAGAGATTCGAGGCAAAACCGGAGGGGCGCAGAATGGTGTAATTTAGGCCGCTTTTCTCCAGATATTTTTCTACTTCTCGCTTGGCTTTAAATACGGGTGCATCTTCATAGCCGCGATCGGCACCCAAGACCGACATAAAGACGAAATGCTCTACCTCCGCTTCCCGAGCAAAATCTATCAAGTCAATATTAGCTCGGTAATCTAAGACATCGGCTCCGCCGCTTGCTTCGTTGGAGCCGTGAGCGCTAATAATATATTTGACTCCTTGGCAAGCTTTCTGTATGTCTCGCTCCCGCCGCAAGTCGCCAATAAAAATCTCAGCTCCTCGCTGCTCCAATTCGCTGTAGCGGGAGGTCAAGCGGACGAAGGCGCGCGCTGGCTCTTCTCGCGATCGCAGGATTCGTACAATGCGCCTGCCCAAGCCGCCGGTTGCTCCAGTCACCAAAAACATAACGATAATACTCCTTAGAAAGTTTTGAGTTTTGAGTTCTTAGCTTGAGAGTTTTTAATTTTGACTTTTTAGCTTAGGAAAAGTCATATCAAATCCGGTTAATCGCCCTAAAAAAGTCAAATTCTGTGTAGGACGGGCTTCCGAAAAGTCCGCCAGAGCGGTCAGGGACAGGCGGGACGCCCGTCCTACGGGATTGCCAATTTTTTGTGCGAGCATTTAACCGTATTTGATATAAGTTTTGACTTTTGACCTTTGACCTTTGACTTATTACTTTTTAGCTTAGGTAAAGTCAACAATAACTGGGGCGTGGTCGCTGGGTTTTTCTAAACCCCTAGTTGATTTGTCGATAATGCAGCCGGTACAGCGATCGCTCAACTCTGGGGTTAGAAAGTGATAGTCTATGCGCCAACCGCGATCGCGCTGAAAACCACCGTGACGATAATCCCACCAACTGAAGTGACCCGCTTCGGCGACGAATTTGCGAAAGGCATCGGCAAAACCCAATTCTAAGATAGACTGCAAAGCAACTCGCTCCGCTGGCGAGGCCATAATATCGCTATCTTTGGTTTTTCTATAAATATCCCGTTCTTCTAGAGCGACGTTAAAATCGCCGCAAATACAGGTATCGGGAGTTTTTTCGAGAACTGTTTCCAGATAGGAGCGTAACAGTTGAAACCATTGGAGCTTGTAGTCATATTTTTCGCTTTTCACAGAAGCTCCGTTGGGAACGTAGAGGTTGACGATGCGGATGCCGCCTGCAACTCCGGTAATAACTCGTTTTTGCTCGTCCCAATCTCCGTAAGGACCGTTTTCTACAGCTTCCCGACCGAGAACCGGGGCAAATCCGCTAGTAACCTCTTCCATTGGCGACTTGCTAAAAATGGCCACTCCGTTGTAAGACTTCTGGCCGGAAATATAAAGGTGATAGCCCAGTTCTTCAAAGGGCGATCGCGGGAAAGACTCATCCACAACTTTCGTTTCCTGCAAGCACAGCACCTCAACGGGGTTAGCCTGCAACCAATTGCTTACTTGCTCCAAGCGCGATCGAACCGAGTTGACATTCCAAGTGGCGATTTTCATCAATATCGCAATTCCCTTTCCTTTCATTCACGATAAATATAGGACTTACGCACGGGTGCTATTTGTAGGGTGCGCGCCGCGCACCAGAAGCCACATATAGAGTTTGCGCTACAGGCAAGCTGCACGAACGACCCTATAATTTGCGTAAGTCCTGAAATAGTAGGGGCGGTGCCCCCGTGCCCGCCCCGGCTTTCTGGGGGCGGGCANAAATTGATGGAAAGTGTCTGGGCGAAGCATCCCAAGATCAAAATCCCGGTTTTATAGCAGAGATGGTCAAGGGGGATGCTGTCGCCCCTACCCGATCGCTTATTACACTTATTTGAGAAATGCTATATAGCTCTGGAACCGACAATTTGTGTAAGTCCTGGGGAAGCTTTGCAGGTGCAAGCAGGGAGGAGCGATCGCTTCCCAGTCAAGTTATTATTAACCAGAGAGTTAGCGAGAGATAGATGAAAAACAACAGACTCGCCTTGATAACGCTAAGCGTAGTTATTTCGATTTTGAGTTCGACTTTGTTCCCATCCCCCAGTTGGGCGCAAAGGGTGATGGGAAAAATCCAGCAAACCGGCGTTCTCCGGTATGCTATGAGAAAAGACGCCGTTCCGTTTGGATTTTCTAACCCGGGGACGAACGAGTGGAACGGTTACTGTCTGGATTTTGCCCGGACTGTACGAGACCGATTGAGTCGCAGGCTGGGGCGAGAGATTAAAACCGAGTACGTTCAATCTACTGCAGAAACTCGCCGCGACTTGGTATCTAACGGTGCAGTAGATATTGAATGCGGGCCGAATACGATTAAGTTTGGCGACTACCAAGTAGATTACTCAATACCATTTTTCGTCACCGGGACGCAGTTTTTGGTTATAAGAGATAACCAAAGCCAAGTCAATCCTTTTTACAGCAATATGCAAGGGCTGAAAATTGGCGTTGTTGCCGGAACCCTAACGGAACGATTTTTAGGCTACAGATATCCAGCAGCAGAAGCGAGAGCATTTCGCACGACAGTCGGTGGAGAGTACCAGGATGCGAGACTCCAGGCGATGAATGCTTTGAAGAAAGGAGAAATTAATGCGATCGCTGGGGATGGGATTCTCTTGCGGGGCGAGCTATCTTGGCAAAATGAACCGAATAATTTTGCTATAGTACCGGAGCTTCCTCTAACCTGCGATTATTATGGAATGCTCCTGCCCAAAGGCGACTATCAATGGCAAGAGTTTGTCAACTCCGTGCTGCTGAGTTCGGAACACGATCGCGTTTTAGTTGAATATTTTGGCAGTAATGCCCGATACGAATACGCTCAACCCCGCAATTTTTGTGGAGCGACGAGTCAGTAAGTTTTGAGTTCTTAGCTTGAGAGTTTTGAGTTTTTAGAGCGAATCCGTTTAATTACCGATAAATACTGTAGGGGCAATCCCAAGAGCGATCGCATAGCGTCTCCCAATGCGAGAATCGCCCCGGCCGCCCCCCGGCCGCCCTGGTTGGTCTGGGCGGGCACGGGGGCACCGCCCCTACAAATAAATATTGTAACTGTTTAACCGGATTTGATATCAAAACTCAAAACTCTCAAGCTAAGAACTCTCTAGCTAAGAACTCTCTAGCTAAGAACTCAAAACTTTAGTTCGCTGGCGGGCTAGCTCTGCGGCGAGGTGTAAGGCGGCTTTCATGCTGGTAGGACTGGCGATGCCGCGACCGGCGATATCAAAGGCGGTGCCGTGGTCGGGAGATGTGCGGATAAAAGGCAAACCAATGGTAACGTTGACGGCGCGATCGAATGCCATAAGTTTGACGGGAATTAAACCTTGGTCGTGATACATGGCTAAATAAGCATCTGCTGGATTGTTGTTTTGTTGCTGTTGCTTTTCTTGCAGCAATTTTCCATACCATGCTTGACCGGCTTTGACCCAGAGAGTATCCGGCGGCACGGGACCTTCTAGGACTAAATTCGGATGCTCTTGGCGCTGTCGTTCGAGCCAGGGAATTAACCAATCCCGCTCCTCGCTGCCTAGTTGGCCATCTTCTCCGCTATGAGGATTGATGCCGGAAATAGCAATGCGGGGATTATTGATGCCAAAGTCTCCCTGCAAGCATTCGACTAAAAGTTCGAGTTTGGCAGTTAATAAATCGGGGCTGAGAGCGTCGGGTACTTGCTGGAGGGGGATGTGGGTTGTGGCTAAGAGAGTGCGGAGCGTCCAGGTACTGTGAGGGGATTTGGCGGCAAAAAGCATCCCAAAGCGCCGGACTCCAGCGCGTTCGGCGAGGAGTTCGGTTTGACCGGGATAGTGATGCCCCGCTGCTTTCCAAGCGGATTTGGCGATTGGGGCTGTGACGACTCCTTGAAATTCTCCGGCTAAAGTGCGGGCGATCGCCTCTTCCAAATAGGCAAAGCTAGCGGCACCGCTGTAGCGATCGCCTCTACCAGGGGTTATATCTTCGATCGCTCCCGAGTCAATTATCTCAAATTGTTCTGGGTCTGCGGCGATCGCTGGTTTTTTTTCTTCGCCGTTATCGGCAGTTTTCAGCTCAACTTCAGACATCAATTGGCGATAGGTTTGCTGTAGGAGCGCCCGAGAGCCAACTATCGCCAGTTCGCAATTCTCGACAATCTCGGGATCTGCTAAAGCTTTCAAGACCACCTCCGGCCCAATTCCAGCCGGGTCTCCCATAGCGATCGCCAGACGGGGGCGAAACTTCTTTTTCAGCTCGGGTACTGCAAAAGGGGCATCATTAATTAGCATGGCGTCAATCAAATAAACGGAAAAATATCTAGATAGCAGTCAGCAATTAGCTTTTAGCTCCACGGCGCGCAGGCGTAGCTCTTCTGCTTTGAGCAGAACGTCAAAGTCCTGCTAGTTATAGCTTTTGGATTTTGGAATTATCCGCTCCCCTTGCGTGCGTAGTGCTATAACAAGAGTATGAGACAATCGGGAGAGTAAGAGGTCATTTATAAAGTAAATATAAGGTAAGTATAAGGTTAACATGGATCCCTTCTCCCTCTTAAAAGGGGGAGGACGAGGAAGACGAGGAAGGTAAGGGGCTTTCGTTTTTTAGATTTGACGTCTTGGCAGATAGACCCTCGCAATAAGGTGTAGGGGCGACAGCATTCCCGAGATAACCCTGGGCTATCACAGAAATGTATTATACTGGAATGCTTCGCCCCAGAAAGCTGGGGAACCCACCGACAAGATCGAGAAGGGCAATTACAAAAAAAACATACCCCGAGGTAAGAAGGTAAGGGGAAGGGAAAGCAAGGGAGACGGGGAAGACTTTTGAGACTTCCAGGCGATCGCTTTTTGCTGGATCGATTGTCCGGGGCGATCGCTCCTTGCTGTTTGGCCTTTTGTTTTTTATAGAAAATCTCCAATCGAGCGAAAATTGCTATGACTCACCCCAAACGTGCAGGCGACGATTCTGTATATCAAATTAAGGTAACTCTCAAAGGTAGCCATCCGCCTATCTGGAGAAGAATAGAGGTGCCGAGCCATATTACTCTTTATAAAATGCACCGAATTTTGCAAATAACGATGGGTTGGCAAAACTCTCATTTGCACGAATTTAAAATAGCCGGCATTTCTTATGGCGAGAACCACCCCGAGTATGGCTTGGAGATGAAGGCAGAGAGACGGGCTAGATTGGACGAACTGGTTCCGGAAGTACAGCATACTTTTGTCTATGATTATAATTTGGATGAAAGCTGGCAACACGAGCTGCTGGTAGAAAATATTCTCCGGCGGGAGATAGGAGTGCATTATCCGCTTTGCGTGGGAGGCGATCGCGCTTGTCCCCCAGAAGACTGCGGCGGCTGGCGGGGCTATGGAGAGTTGCTGGAAATTATCCAAAATCCCGAGGATGTCGAATATCACAAAACCCTAGAATGGTTGGGAGGCGGTTTCGACCCGGAGGCGTTTGACTTAGATGCAGTTAACAAAGAGTTGAAAAAAATTAGATAAACTCTTATATATAGCGGTCAGCAGTCAGCAATCAGCAGTCAGCTTTTAGCGGTGTTTGATGTCGGCCTTGCGAACAACCGATCGTAGGGGCGATCGGCCGATCGTAGTAAACTGTCTGCCTTAAAGTTGTAGGTTGGGTTGAACGGAGTGTTGGCGGAGCCAACTCGTGCGAGTAACCCAACTATACCAATTGTTGCGCCCTTGTTTCACTCTGTTCAACTCAACCTACATTTACACAGAATTTTAGATTTGCCAAAGGATTAGAGGCGTTGGCTCCGCCTGCCCAAGGAGGGCATACGGCCGTTCGTAGGGGCTCCGCCAACACCCCTACTGCTAAATCAATTGCACTGCCAAATCTTAATAGTGGTATCGTTGCTGCCGCTAACTAAGGTTTTGCTATCGGCGGCGATCGCCAGGGAGCGTACAAAATCCGAATGCCCGGTCAGGCTGCATATTAATTCTCCAGTGCGAGACAGCCAAATTTTAATCGTCTCGTCGATACTTGCCCCAAAAAGAAGTTGGCCATTTGGGCTGATAGCCAGAGAGCTTATATGCGTCGAAGTTCCAGAAAGGGGGCTGAGTTCTTTGCCAGTGCTAATCTGCCAGAGCTTAATCGAATCATCTATGCTGTCGCTAAATAAAGTCTGGCCGTCGGGGTCTATCGCCAGAGAATTCACAGCGCCGGAATGTCCCTCCATCACCCGCTCGACTTGCCCCGTACTCAGATTCCATAGTTTAATAGTCTCGTCCCAGCTACCGCTAAATAAAGTTTTGCCGTCGGGACTGACGGCGAGGGAACCAACGGCACCCTGATGCCCTGTAAAAGTATTAATAATTTCTCCGTTATTGAGATTCCAAAGTTTAATAGTTTCGTCGATACTGCCGCTAAACAAAGTCTGTCCGTCCGGGGCGATCGCTAGAGAAATCACGCTACCAGAATGTCCGGCAAGGGTGCGAATAACTTCTCCATTATTCAGATTCCAGAGTTTTATAGTCTTATCGCTGCTGCCGCTAATTAAAATTGGCGTTGCCGTTGGCGTTGCCTGGGCTCTGGGCATAGCATCTTCTACGGATGATGCCAGTTCTTCAGAGTTTTCTGGTAACGAACTGTCTTGGGTAAGGGTTGCTATAACCAGGGCAGAAACTGCTTCCGAATGCCCCGCCAAGATTTGCTCCGATCCATCTGCGGTCTGCCAAAGAGTAATAGTTTTCTCGCCGCTAGCACTGCAAATAATCTGCCCGTCGGGGCTAATGGCGAGACAAGAAACGGCACCTTTATGGCCGCTGAGTGTGCCAACTTCTCGCCACTGAGACGCTTGCTCTTTCTGCTTTTCTAGCGGTCCATAATTCCAGAAGCGATCGCCTCGATCGTGGAGGGAGTTTTCTATATTCCTAGCGATGTTTTTCGGGTCTTCCGAGAGATGCTGCGCCACCGAGAAAAAGTCAAAGCCAATGTCGTCAATTGCCGTCGCCGCCGACCAGCGAATTAAATCGCTCTCGCCCTGTTCTGCCTCCCGAGCTAGCAGTTGTAGCAATTGAATGCTTTTATTGAGTTTTGTTTTAATCTGGGGATGAGCAATCTGACCCAATGCCTGAATGCTAAGGGCCAAGGCTACTTCCAAGCGGATTTTTCTGGTTAACTCCACCAATGCAGCGACCGGCGGCACCGGGCGGGTTGCCAAGCATCGAAATAATGCCATCTCTCGGGCGGGATTATTGTCGCAGGCTCGGAAGGCATTGAGAATTTCCCTAGGGCTATTAATGTTGTTGCAGTCCATAACAGTAGAATTCAAAACTAGGGTGTAGGGTGTAGGGAGAGAGAAGGGGGAGAGTGGGGAGAGTGGGGAGAGTGGGGAGAGGGGAGAGAAAATTTATGCTTTGGTTCTTCCCACACTGGGAGCATTTCACTTTTGAAACAGGGCAGCCCCGTTGGGCGAGAGTTTGTGTAGCCGCGCCAGCCGCCTGGGAGGGCGGGGCTTACGCCTATAGGCGTCAGGGGGCAACGTGCTTTCATTGAAATGCTCCCCCCACACTTCCCACCCTTCCTCTCTTTTTCCTTACACCCTACGCCCTACACCCTACACCCTAACTCTCTCTTCCTCCAGAGGAACGCGCCCTGCTGGAAGAAAGGCTACAGCGCAAGACTGACTGGCGCGAAACGCTACAAAAAATAGAGGAACATGCTGCCAAAGTAGGCGATCGCCGTGGGGGCAAGCCCCTCGACCCGCCCCCATAAGAAGTTATTAGGCAAATGCGACAAGCGAGCGCCCGAACGGTGAGGACGCAAGGGTATTAACGGCTTCGACTCCGCGAGCGCCCGAACGGTGACTCCAAACGGCGACTCCTCGATCGCAGTACGGAAAAAAATCAAAACAAAACTTGATAAATTCTTTCTGCTTGCTGCCGTCCTTTGAGGATAACAGCGCCGATACATTGAGTTGTAAATTTGTCCCGAATATATTGATAAGTTAGTTCCGAGATTAAAATCCGACAAACGCCGCCATCGATAGACTTGTTGTAACTTTCCAAGCGGGCAGCAATATTAACAGTATCCCCGATAATAGTGTAATCCATCCGCCTGCTGCTGCCGAGACTGCCAGCCACCACAGTTCCGGTAGAAATGCCAACGCGCATGGCGACAAGAGGACAGCCCTGCATCCGCCATTTTCGATTGAGAGCTGTTAGTTTTTTGCCCATCGCCACGGCACAACTAACTGCTGCGATCGCTTCTCCGGCAATTTCTTCTGAAGTATTGCTGGGGATAGGAACGCCAAATACGGCCATAACCGCATCGCCAATAAATTTATCAACTACGCCATTATGGTCGAGAATCAGCTCGACCATTGCATTCATATATTCATTGAGCCAGGTCATCAGGGCGGCGGGTTCCAGTTGCTCGGCGATCGCGCTAAAACCTTTTAAGTCAGTAAATAAAACTGTTGCCGTTAGAGAGCGTCCGACAATTTTTCCTTTTGAGAGCAATTCATGGCGATCGCGCCAAATAGTATCGGCAATTTTAGGAGTGACATGGCGGCCGAACAAATTCATCACCATTTGCCGATCTGCCCGCTCCCGATTGGCAATATAAGCAGTAATAGCGCTAGCAGAGCCACTCAAAGCGATCGCAGGGGGCACCGCTGGTATCCACCAACCGTAGAGAAAAGCAATATAAGCCATCGCGATCGCCAGAAATAGTCCTGCCAGCCACGCAAAAATAGTAGCTCTGGTCGCTCGCCAAGTCCAGGCCAAGATAGCGCCAACCCAAGACCAAACTATAATCCAGAGCCACTCTAGCGGATCGCTCCAAGTATCGAGCAACGGGCGTCCGAGGAGCGCCGCATTCAAAATTTGGCTGGCAATATTGGCATGAACCGCGACCCCGGGAGTGCGCTTGGGAATGCCGAGGCGAGTGGTGCTGTAAGGGGTATAAAATAAATCGTTAAGACTTTGGGCAGTAGCGCCAATTAAAACAATGCGATCGCGAATCGACTCTGGCGATACTCTTCCCTCCAACACATCCTGCATCGATATCGTCTCAAAGTTCTCCAGAGAGCCGCGATAATTCAATAAAATCTGATAGCCTCCAGTATCGGCACCAACATAGCCCCCATCATTTCCCGTAAAGCGGACGAATAGAGCCCGACCCAGCTTAACTGAATAGTCTTCGGTCATCTCATAGCCAATCCCTTCGGCTTCCAGGTACCTCCAAGCCAAGCTCGTGCCCAAACCCAAGACAGTTTCGCCATCTTTATTATGCAGAGACAGCAAGGCTCGGCGCACTTTACCATCGCCATCCAAGACAAGATCTGCTGCCGCAATTCGGCCGAGTTCTTTTAGTTTTGGCGGCGCGCCCACGGCAGAACCATAGGCATCGCCTACGACCTTCTCGACGCCTATAGTTTTTTCTACTGACTCAAAAACATCGACCAATTCTTCATGGCCGGGCTCCACTGGCAAATCTCGATAGATATCCAGGCCAATTGCTCTCGGGGAAAAGGAGTTGAGCTTCTGGAGCAACTGAGCTAGGATGAGATCGGGAATCGGCCATTGACCTACATAATGAATGTCCGATTCGTCAATAGTCACGATCGCAATACGCGGATCGTGACTTTCTACGGGCCGCCAGAGAAAAAAGCAATCTAGTGCTGCCCACTCGAACAACTGCAAATAGCCCAAACAGCGCAAGGCAATAGTAAATCCCGCTATACTAGAAGCGGCAATAGATACCCCGCGCCATTCGCAAAAAAGCTGTCTTATTTTCGATCGCATCAACAGCAGGAGAAGAAAAATGGTGGAGGTTGGGGAGACCGGAGATAGGGGCAGAGACAAGAGAAAATTTTGCTTAGTTTTTCCCACAGTTCCCACCCTTTCCCACAGTTCCCTCTCTTTCGAGAGCATTTCACTTTTGCAATCGATTTGCCCTCTTGGGCGCTTGTTTTGTGTAGCCGCGCCTATAGGCGTCAGGCGGCAGCGTACTTTCTTTGAAATGCTCCCTCTCTTTCCCTAAAGCCTAAACCCTACACCCTACACCCCACACCCTAACTTACCAGTATATTTTTATCAATTTTCTACCGGGCAGCAATTTGTTTTGTGTAGCCGCGCCAGCCGCCTGGGAGGCGGGGCTTCGCCTATAGGCGTCAGGCGGCAGCGTACTTTCTTTGAAATGCTCCCTCTCTTTCCCTAAACCCTAAACCCTACACCCTACACCCCACACCCTAACTTACCAGTATATTTTTATCAATTTTCTACCGGGCAGCAATCGATCAAAGGTTTATTGACAATTCTTTCAAGTCCGACGGATATCAACAGTTCCTTCCATTCCACTGCTAAGTTAGGGTCGTCGGGCTTCTGGCGTCTTACTTCTGCTAGAGCGCTCACGGTGTCGTACCAAAACCCATTTTCGGCATAAAGAGCCGCTTTCTCTAGTTGAGTTTTGGCCTTTTCTAGGCTAGCCAAGAGGTTGGCATTGGGCTCGCTTCGCTGTATCCATCCTTCTACCACCGCATCTCGGTTGCGGTTATTGGTATCGCAAATAACCGCCAAAGACCACTTATAAGATTTGCCTTGCTCTAGCCCTGGGGCATCTGGAGGCAGAACGATGCTGACAATTCCGGGACCGTCATTGAAGGATAAGTCGGTTTGGTAAATGCCATTGTATTCTTCATCCCAGAGACTAAGCTCGGCGGCGATCGCATTGCCGGCAACCGCTACAAAGAAAGTGGGACGCTCTGCCAAGGTTAGCCCCTGCCTGCTTTCTGGCATTAGGGCAGTGACCTCTAAACCAGGAGCTTCCCTATACCCCGCTTGGAGACCTTGGAGACAGGTTCCTCGGGAAGCTCCCCCCGCCGTTCCTCGGGGGGTCGCGTCCTCCGGAGGTGGCTCGAACAGCATGGCCATTTCTGCTCTACTATTCGGCTCGGATCCCTTTGCTTCCCCGGAAGCGGCGATCTCTATAGACAGACTCAGACAAAAAACTGCTAGCAATAAGCGAGAAATATTCCAACCCATTATCAACCTTGGATAAAAATCTGCAAAAACGACTTTTGTCTTATAGCACTCAGCAGTCAGCTATCAGCAGTCAGCTTTTAGCACAAGCCTTGCCGTTACTAGCAAAGGAGCGAGAGCGCGAAATTGTCCGTTCCCTGAGTGCGTAGTGATATATAGCACTACGCAGGCCCAGGTTAGGGCAATCTCATTGTTTGCCAAAGCTATATGCCGGCAATGCTTGTGCTGACTGCTCAGAGCTGACTGCTGAGAAGCAATCTCATTGTTTGCCAAAGCTATATGCCGGCAATGCTTGCTCACAGCTGACTGCTGAGGCAATCTCATTGTTTTGCCAAAGCTATATGCCGGCAATGCTTGTGCTGACTGCTCAGAGCTGACTGCTCAGAGGCAATCTCATTGTTTGCCAAAGCTATATGCCGGCAATGCTTGCTCACAGCTTACTGCTGAGGCAATCTCATTGTTTGCCAAAGCTATATGCCGGCAATGCTTGTGCTGACTGCTCAGAGCTGACTGCTCAGAGGCAATCTCATTGTTTGCCAAAGCTATATGCCGGCAATGCTTGCTCACAGCTTACTGCTGAGGCAATCTCATTGTTTGCCAAAGCTATATGCCGGCAATGCTTGTGCTGACTGCTCAGAGCTGACTGCTCAGAGCTGACTGCTATATTATGAACGATCGATTTTGTCATGGGTATTGGGTCCTATCCTCATTTCTTGACAATAGGCAAAGACACGAGTTTAATAGATAGAGCCCAGCCGAACGCTAAATATATAAAGATGAGCGACGATATCCGCATCACGCTAAAGACCGAGACGGGAGACATCGAGGCAACTATTTTTGCCAGTAAAGTTCCCGTGACTGCGGCCAACTTTCTTAACTTGGCCAGTCAGAATTTCTATGATGGCATCACCTTCCACCGCGTCATAGCCGATTTTATGATCCAGGGGGGCGACCCAACCGGCACCGGACGAGGAGGGCCAGGATATCGCTTTGAAGATGAATTTACGCCAGACCTCAAACATGACAAAGCTGGCATTTTCTCTATGGCCAACGCTGGCCCTAAGACCAACGGCAGCCAATTCTTCATTACTCAC
The DNA here is from genome assembly GCA_010672965.1 of Oscillatoria sp. SIO1A7. Taxonomy (GTDB): domain Bacteria; phylum Cyanobacteriota; class Cyanobacteriia; order Cyanobacteriales; family Laspinemataceae; genus SIO1A7. Next base: position 52,545 of record JAAHFN010000012.1, on the reverse strand, counting down.
GGCCCACAGCCGCATCTAGACCAAAGACACAGCGTTTTCGGGGAAGTGACCAAAGGCCAGGATGTGGTCAATGCGATCGCTCAGGGCAACAAAATTAAAAGCATCGAGATCCACGATTCTACTGAAGCTTTATTCTCGGAACTCGCCGATCGCATCCAAGAATGGAATACCGTTCTACAAAAAAATAAATAGGGTTTGCGCTCATAAATCTAAAAAGTCCGGAGTGTGGGGAGGGTGGGAGGTGTGGGGGGATGCGGATTGTTCATAGAACCCAAGAAAGATGCAGCGAATCTGGAACGAGACCCGTTCCGTTACTCCCCACCCTCCCCACCCTCCCCACACTCCCCACCCTCCCCACCCACGGGTCAAAGCAACCCGTGGGCTTTTTGGCTTTTTGGCTTTTCTGCGCGATCGCCCCTTATATAGCAATACGCGCAAGTCTCAAGGTAATAAGTCAAAAGTCAAAGGTAGTCTCTGACCAAGTTTGGAGCTGGCGTCCAGACGAGCCAAAGCAAAAACCTATCGAGGCATTGGTTATAGCCAGTCTAAGTTAGCATTTAATAACAAAAAAAACAACTCGTATAAATGGCAACCAAATTTTCCAGAGAAGCTGCAAAAAATAAGGTAGTGCTATAATAACGATAGAAAACAAAACGAGAAGGCGCGATGACAGATGGACAAAGAGGGGAGATGACCTGGAAACCAGATGGCACGGCCGGTAGGATTTTACATTTACGGATAAAACCTTTCGAGCCTTGGCGATCTTATCGGGAATTTCCCCAATATTTTTTGCCGGATACTCCGGGAAAATCCCAAGGATACGCTACCTTTGTGTCCTTGCTCGGGAATGGCTGGAAGGTTATCAACTAAAAGGTTTTAGTTTTGAGTTCTTAGCTTGAGAGTTTTGAGGTCTAAGTTTTTAAGTTGGACTTTTGACTTTTAACTTTTAACTTTTAACTTTTGACTTTTGACTATAACCCATCCCCCATGCTTAGGCAAACTAACAAAATAGCAATTGGCTTGAGGAAAAAAAGATGACAGATACAAAATCCGGTCAGATGACCTGGAAACCAAATGGCTTGTCTTCCGATTCCCTGCATTTGCGAACTGACCCGAGTCAGGACTGGCGTATTTATAAAGAATTTCCCGAGTATGTCCTGCCCGACCCACCCGGTTTTTCTGACGGTTACGCTACTTGTCTGGCTTTACTCAAAAAAAATTGGCAACTTTTGTAAAAATTCAGGTAAAAGTGAAAAGTGAAAGGCGGACGGGGGTTGTTTTTGTTAACTAATTCCCAAAGAAGGGTGTGGGGTGTAGGGGAGACAAGGGGACATTCGGGACAAGGAGACAAGGGGATAAGGGGACAAGGGACAAGGGGAGAATTTTCTTCAGTCATTCCCCATCCTCCCCACAGTCCCCACAGTCCCCACAGTCCACACAAGCGGGTGTGGGGTGTGGGGTGTAGGGAAACTTGATGCAATTTTTATCCCATACTCTGAGAGGGCTGAAATCCTTACTGTTAGCGGTTTTCGGGATGCTCGCGTCGGCACGATCCCCGTCAGTCGTCAATGTGATGAAAAGACCGCAGAGAAGGGCACCCTACCCCACACCCCACACCCTACACCCTAATTCTTAGCCCAATGCCAAATGCCCATAAGTCTGTTATTACTCTGCTCCTGGCGATCGCTATAGAGGGCTGTCGCTCCCCGCAGCAGAGCGATCGCATAGTCAATAATTATCCTTCCGAGCCCGAACCAGAATATCTTCTTCCAAAAGAACAGCCCTCAAAAGCAATAGATACTATGAATCTTACCAATGCCAATCCGGGCTGGAATAAAAATCTAATGGCGGACGACGTTCCCTACGACTTATATATTCCTGGCAACTATCGCGATCGTTCTGTTCTGGTACTTCCCGGTTGGAATTTCTCCCGCACAAACTGGGTGGAAAATGCTCCTTTAGTAGAATACGCCGATCGCTATGGATACGCTCTCATCCTTCCAGAGATGCTGCAAACTGTTTATGCTAGCTCCTATTATCCCGAAACCAATCTTAGATGGAACCGGCTTCCTGGAGGTCAGTTTATTAAAGAGCAGTTCTTGCCCGCTATCCAAAAAAAACATAACTTACTAAAACCAGGACAGCACAATACTCTATTGGGACTTTCGACGGGAGGGCGCGGGGTTGCTCTGATTGCGCTGGAAAATCCAGGATTATTTGTAGCAGGAGCTAGCCTCTCGGGGGATTTTAGCCAGGAAAATATGCCCTCAGACAACTTGATGACAGCTTTATACGGTTCCTTCGAGCAGTTTCCCGATCGCTGGAAAGGTCGCGACAATCCCCAAGCTAGAGCAGCCGAATGGATTATGCCACTATATCTCGCCCACGGCACTGCGGATGAGGTAGTACCAGAATCTCAAAGTCGTCTATTTTATGAAGCTCTGATTCGCGATCGCGGCGATCTAATTTTAGTAGAATATCATCCTATAGCTGGCGCAGGACATGATTATTCTTTCTGGGGCGGACAACTGCCAGCAGTTTTTGAATTTTTCGAGAGGCACTTATAGCAGTAAGCGGTCAGCTTATATCATTTCTGTATGAAGATGCAACAAATCCGTTCGGGCTCAGGACGAGCGCCCGAACGGCGGATAAAGATATTTGTTGCAACTTCATAAAGAATTGGTCTTACCCTGCGGGAAAGGCTTAGATGGCAGGACTTTAGCTTACTGCTGACTGCTGCCCTAGCGAAGCCCAACAGCAGGGTAAGCTGACAGCTTACTGCTATATTAGCTATTCTCGATCGCCGGTAACTTTGCCAGTATTTCTGCTTTTTTCTGCATAAATTGAATCTCTGATGCCGTCCAAATTCGAGGAGCAGTGCAGTGATGAGCTGCTAGGAGACCCCAGAGTCCTTCACTGGTTAAAATTGGTACAACTAAGTTGGCGCGAACTTGGATGCTGCGCAGAAAGTCTCGGTGACAGGTGTGGATTGGTTCGGTTTCGATATCTGCGATCGCTCGCACTCGTCCCTCTTCGTACAGAACGGCATATCGGTCATTAAAACACTCATCTGCCCCAGTTTCTCCTAATATAGAGAACTGGCTCGATTTTAAATTTTCAACCGTGACTTGTCCTTTCCAGCGGTTATAAAAATAATATAAAGCTACCCGGTCTATATCCAGAAAATCTCTAATTTCTTTAAGGGCTTGTTGGATGACAACTTCCCGATTGATATTGCGTCCCAGACGATTGTTAATTTGTCTCAATCTATCGTTAAGCATAAAAATACCTCATCTTCACCTCAAGCAAGACATATAGGAAGCGGAGGAAGCCCAGGAGCGGAGGAAGCCCAGGAGCGGAGGAAGCGGAGGAAGCGGAGGAAGCGGAGGAAGCGGAGGAAGCGGAGGAACACTGACCCTGGACTCTTGGGCCCCCCTCTGCCTCCTCTGCCCCCTCTGCTCCTCTGCCCCCTCTGCCCCCTCTGCCTCCTGTGCCTCGGTACTCCGAGTTTAGTGCTTGCGCTGTGCTTGGGCAAAGATTGCGATCGCACTTAGGCACCTTCAATAATACCTTCTGCTTCCAACACCACATTTCGCAATCCTTCTATAATTTCTGGAGAGCCGCGCCACAAGCCTCGCACAGAAGCTTCTAACAAACGCTCTGCCATATCTCGCAATGCCCAAGGATTTTTACTCTCGATAAAACTCCTAACTGCTGGATCGAAAATATAAGCCTTAGCCACTCCTTCATACATATAATCTTCTACGCAGCGAGCCGTAGCATCGTAGGCAAACAAATAATCGACAGTTGCCGCCATTTCAAAAGCTCCTTTATAACCGTGGCGCATCACTCCAGCCACCCACTTGGGATTGACAACGCGGGAACGATAGACTCGGGCGATTTCCTCTCGCAATTGCCGCACCTTGGGTTTTTCAGGAATAGAATTATCGCCAAAATACGTTTGAGGATTTTTACCAGTTAGAGCCCGGGCAGCTGCAGTTAAACCGCCTTGGAACTGATAGTAATCGTCAGAGTCCAGCAAGTCGTGTTCGCGGTTGTCTTGGTTGTGGAGGACAATTTGCAGATTGCGCAAGCGTTGCTCGAAAGCTTCCGGTGCCGATCGCCCTTCTCCGGCAGGGAAAGGAGAATGGGAGCTATCCCGAGACTGGCTAGAAAAACCACGACCATAAGCATAGCTACTCCAATTAATATAAGCGCGAGCAAGGTCTCCATCGTCAGTCCAGTTTTGGGCTTCGATTAAACCTTGAAGTCCGGCTCCGTAGGCTCCGGGTTTGCTGCCAAAAATACGATAGCGCGATCGCTCTCTCGCCCGTTCCCAAGTCAAGCCCGCCTCTTGCCAAAGTTCTGTCTCGTAGCGAACCTGCGCCGCCAGAGGATTTTCTGCTTCCGACTCTTCCAAACCAGCAACCGCTGCTACTGCCCGGTCGAATAGATCGATTAAATTAGGAAAACCATCGCGGAAAAAGCCAGAAATCCTTAAAGTAACATCCACCCGAGGCCGGCCTAAAATGCGCACGGGCATAATTTCAAAATCGACCACTCGGCGCGACGGGCCATCCCAAACCGGACGCACCCCAAGCAATGCCAGAGCCTCGGCAATATCATCCCCCCCAGTGCGCATAGTAGAAGTACCCCATACCGATAGTGCCAGAGTTTTAGGATATTCGCCATTTTCCTGGGTATAGCGCAAGACCAACTCCTCAGCAGCTTTGCGCCCGATATCCCAGGCAGTTTCTGTCGGAATCCCTCGGATATCCACGGAATAAAAATTGCGGCCGGTAGGCAATACATCCGGGCGACCTCTGGTGGGAGCCCCAGCAGGGCCGCTGTTAACATAGCGACCGTCCAATCCGCGCAGGAGTTGCTCGATTTCTCCTTGAGTTTGTCGCAATGCTGGGAGCAAGAACTGGCGAATCCAATCTAATTCTGTCCGAGTTGCTTTTCCTATTTCTAGCAGGTTTCTCGATAAAAGTTTTTCTGCTAGAAGTTTTTCTGCTAAAAGCTCGTTTAGATTGCCTTTGTCCGGGTGAGACTCTGTATCGATAAGTTTTTCGACTAACTCGCTCGCCCTTTCTTCTAAGCAAGAAATCATATCTCCAAGCAATAGAGCTGCTTTGGATTTTCCTTGGGATGCAGAGGAGATAAATTGCGACTCTTTCGGGAGATTTAGACTTGACAGAGGTTCGGCTGGGTTTGCGGTCATAGGATCGAAATCGAGGTTTAAATCTTCAGCTAGGGCGCGGGTTAATCCTATACGACCCTCGCCGGGATTGCGAGCGATCGCCACAATCGAGTCCCGCAACTGACGACCCTCGGGACATTTCCCCAAAATATGCAACCCATCGCGTATCTGAGCTTCTTTCAGCTCGCAAAGATAACCGTCAATAAAATTAAGCACATTCGGTGCCCGCAACCCAGAGCCCTGAATTTTTTCTGGTTCGATTCCCAAATCTTGGTGCAGATTTTCTGCCAGGATAAGGGTGGCGATGCGTTCCTGAATAACCGGCAATCTGGTCGGATCTAAGCTCTGAGCTTCGTAATACTCGTCAACCAATGCCTCCAACTGTTGCAGCGGTCCATAAAGCTCCGCTCGGGTCATCGGCGGCGTTAAGTGGTCGATAATAGTTGCCTGGGCGCGACGTTTTGCGCTCGTTCCTTCTCCGGGGTCATTGACAATAAAAGGATATAAATGCGGCAACGAACCCAAGGCTACTTCTGGATAGCAGCAGTCCGAGAGCGCTACTCCTTTACCGGGCAGCCATTCCAGATTGCCATGCTTGCCAACATGCACTATCGCCTGGGCTCCAAACTGTTGCCGAAGCCAATAGTAAAAAGCCAGATAATTATGAGTCGGCTCTAAGTCAGGGGCATGATAATTTAAAGTCGGGTCGAGATCGTAACCCCGCGCCGGTTGTATGCCAATAAATACATTTCCCAGTTGCAGTCCGGGAATTGGAAAATCCTCCCCACTTCCACCACTCCCCAAACGAATGGCTGCTTTTAGGTCTTCTTTTGTTACGCAATAATCATCCGCTGGATTTTCCGCTGGATTTTCCGCTGGATTTTCCGCTGGATTTTCTGCCCCAGGACGCAATTCTGAATTATTGCTTTTCCCTATCTCTTCATTTTCTATACCTGCAAAGTTCCATCGTTTGTTAAGACTCTGTTTTACCGATTCTGGCAAACTGGCGAAATAAGCTTGATATTCTTCTAGAGAGAGCTGTTGTCTTATCGGACGCAATTCCCATCCTTCCGGGTCGTTGGTTACGCCACCAACCAGACGCGCAATTAACTCATCGCCGCTGGCAGGGATATCCTCGACAAGATAGCCCGCCTGCTGGAGTGCTTTAAGAATTTCTACGCAGCTTGCTGGGGTATCGAGTCCCACGCCATTGGCTAGCCGACCGTCGCGGTTGGGATAGTTGGCCAAGATAAGGGCTATTCGCCGTTTTTCTGGTGGAGTTTTGCGCAGTTTTACCCAGTTGGCGGCTAAGTCGGCAACAAAATTGACGCGATCGCTAGCTGGTTCGTAAACCACCACTGGCGTTTCTAAGCTGACCGATTGTGTTTTCTGGGTTTTAAAGGAAATTGCCCGAGTAATAATTCGCCCGTCCACCTCTGGTAGGGCCACATTCATAGCCAAATCCCGGGGGGACAATCCCCGAAACCCCGCCTCCCATTCTGCCCGGGTTCCCCCGCTGAGAATGACCTGCAAGGCCGGAACATCTAGCTTTTGCCAGAACGATGCTCCCTTATTTTGGTACTCCGCCGCTTGCTGCCCCCCCGCTTGCTGCCCCTTTGCCCCTTGACCGATCGCAAAACCCGTGGTATTTAAGATAAGCTGGATGTCTTGGAAATAAGACAACAACTCTGTCTGGAGAGAGCGATCGCGCAGGGAGGATACAAAAACAGGCACGGGATCCAATTGCCGCAGTGCCAATGCTTGACAGAGTGCATCGATTGGCGCTGTATTCCCCGCCAAGTAATGGGCTCTATAAAAAAGAATGCCCGCTTTCGGCATTAAGGGGCTTACGCTATCTAGATTCCTGGCATCTATATTCCAGGCATCTCGATTCCTGGCATAAAGCCCCACCCGAGGAACCTCGATCGCCTTTGGTGGATTGTAGTTCGTTCCCAGGGAAAGATCGGCGACAAATTGGAGAGCGCTGACAATATTGTCGATGCCGCCTTCAGTAAAATAGCGCCACAATTGGTTAACAGCTTGGAGGGGAACGGTGGAGTGACCGATTAAATCGGGGTCTGGTGCATCGTCTCCGGGCAAGACAATTAGCTTGGCTCCGGCATCCCTGGCGGTTTCTCGCACCACTTCCAGTCCGTAAGACCAATAGGAACGTCCCCCCAGCAGGCGCAAAACGATCGCTTTTGCCCGCGACAAAACCTCTTCTGCATAAGTATCAATGCTCAATTGTTGCTGGAGTTGCAGGAGATTGACCGCTCGCACGGAAATGCCCTCGGGTAGCAAGGTAGCAGCAAGAGCGAGAACTTGAATATCGGTATCCGCAGCGCTTAGAAAGACAATGGGTGCTGGCGTCTGCTCTATGAAAATGACTCCTTCAGTGTTGGGATTCCATCCTCCTGGAGTCGCGGCAAGGCGATGCATGGTTGTTTACTACCGGAAAATTAAATAACTCTTAATAGATTAGAACAAATTGCTCCTAATACCCTAGAATCTAGTATTATATCTAGGCTAGGTAGAAGTACCTTCAAATGCCACTCGATGGCAAGAGAGCATCCGGGTAATAAATAAATAAGTATAGCCTTACTGATTAAGGTTAGAACAGTCACAAAACGCTCATGTGTGCGTATGGCAGGACTTTAGCTGACTGCTGACTGCTGACTGCTGATAGCTTACCGCTATAATGCTGCTGTCCTTTTGACCCGGGAAACCGCGCTCGGGGGCGGCGAGAAGCTCCTAAACTATCCAGCTAGGCCGTGCGAAGATAATGTTTAATTTTGAAATTAAAGAGCGAACAATACCGCATCAAACGTTCGAGCTGTTCTCGATCGCTTTGGAGCAGATATCGCAACGTCTAGAAGGGGTAATCCTTATGGACGACATAGCAAATCCCCAATCGATGCCGATGGCTGGGGGGTGGGAAAGATTTAAACTATTGCTTTCAGAGGACTTTAGCGCCCTGTTATTAGCGAAAAGTGCCAATAAGAAGACAGATCTAGGAAACGCAATTAAAAAAAACGAAACAAGTAAGCAAAGCGAGATAGGTTCGCTTGTGTCAAAGCGTTTGCAACAGATTTATGAAGGCAAACAGGATCCAAAGCAGCAACATAAATCCTCACAATTGTATGAAGTTGGTTTGACCTTTGACAGTAAAATAATAAATGAATTTGTTTCGACATTAATCGTCCGTAACGGCTCTAAGGATGCCCTTATCGAACTGGCAGCTCGCGGTGCTGGTGCTAATAATGTCAATATTCAAAGCGAGTTATTCTTATCTTTACTGGAAATATTTTCCTTGTCCGCTCCGGAAAATACAGCAGCAAGCTATCTAGCCGCCGAGCCTCCGACCCCTTATCCGAGCCTTTCCATTTGTCAACCCGTTGAATTGGCTCTGCAAGGTCAGATAGAACAAGAAAGACTGCTAAATCAAGTGACCGTCCAAATTCGCCATAGCTTGGATTTGCCCAGTATTTTATCAACAGCGGTCGAGCAGGTAAGACAACTATTACAAGTGGATAGGTTAGTTATCTATCAATTTGATGATAGCACTGTCGCTGGTGCATTAATGGGCAGCGTTCAAACTCCCACAATGGGAGGGGGTCGGGTTACATACGAAGCCAAAGCCTCGGCAGCGATATCCTCTGTATTGAATTGGCAAGAAGGTGTGGGATGCTTTGTAGATATGCCGAATTTTCTGGAGAAATATTCCCAGGGCAATACCGCCGCGATCGCAGATGTCGAAACAGCCTACGCCCATCATCCTTGCTTTCTAGAATTAATGCGAAAGGCTGGGGTGCGGGCGAAGTTGGTAGTACCAATTGTAGTAGAAGAACAACTTTGGGGTTTGGCTATTGCCCACGAATCTTCTATCCGACCGTGGCTCCAGAACGAACAAGAATTTCTCAAACATATTGCCGAACATTTAGCAGTAGGAATTCAGCAAGCTCTGCTATACGCCCAGGTGCAAGACCAAAAACAAACCCTAGAAAAGCGTGTTAGGGATAGAACCCAAGAACTACATGACGCTCTTTTGGCTGCAGAAGCTGCCAGTAGAGCCAAAAGTGAATTTATGGGGACGATGAGCCATGAATTGCGCACGCCTCTGACTTGTGTAATCGGGATGTCTGCTACCTTGTTGCGCTGGCCTTTTGGCGATTTGAGTGAGAAACAGCGCGATTATATCCAAGCTATCCATGATAGTGGCGCTCACTTACTAGGGCTCATTAACGATATTTTAGACTTGTCTCAATTAGAAGCGGGCAAGACGATTTTAAATATGAGCGATTTTTCCCTGAGCCAACTTGCTAGGGAAAGCTTGGCAGACCTAGCGGATAAAGCGAAGAATGCTGGCGTCCAGCTAGAAACTAATCTGTATCTAGTACCAGAGAGCGATCGCTTTACTGCCGATCGCTCTAGAGTAAAACAAATTCTCTATAATCTCTTAAGCAATGCGATTAAATTTACACTCCCAGGAGGACGGGCAACCTTAAGAATTTGGCGCGAAGAAAGGACAACAGTTTTTCAAGTAGAGGATACAGGAATTGGCATTGCCGGGGAGCGGCAAAGTCTTTTGTTTCAGCTATTTCAACAGTTAGATGGTTCCTACCAGCGCCAGCACGGAGGCGCTGGCTTGGGTCTGGCTTTAACCAAACAGCTTGTAGAACTCCACGGGGGCTGGATTGGCGTCAATTCTCTGCTTGGAGTTGGTTCTACTTTTACCGTACATTTACCCGCAGGACCGCTAACCAACACCTCTTCTGCTAGCAGCAGCAATAATGAAGAAACGAGCGATAGTTCTTTAGGTTGCATTGTCTTAATTGAAAGTCAAGAAGATATGGCCATAGAAATTTGCGATATCCTGACTGCATTCGGCTATAGGGTAGTCTGGATGATTGACGGAGCTACCGCATTAGAACAAATTGAGGTATTGCAACCCAAGGGAGCTATAGTAGATCTGAACTTGCGGGATATGGATAGTTATGAAATTATCGAATCTCTACACAACTCGCCAAACGTACCATCCCTCAAGATTTTAGCCTTAACGAATAGTTCTACTCCAGAAGACTGGGAAAGCTGCCTGGAAGCCGGGGCAGATGATTATTTAGTCAAACCAGTGCAAGCAGAGCAGTTATTAAACCAGATTAATATTTTAACCGCTGCTGCCACCATGTCTTCGCTCGTCAACGGTTGATAACGATCTATTAGGGTATAGAGCAGCTATAGCGGTTCTCAAATTGATGTGAGGTGTCTGGGGCCCGCGCATCCCAATATGAGAATCCCCGTTCTACAGCAGAGGTAGTCTTGGGGATGCTGTCGCCCCTACCCTATCGTTTATCCTATCGTTTATTAAACTTATTTGAGAAAGGCTATAGACTAAAATCTATGAATGAAAAAATCTGTAGAGGCTTGATAGTATCTTGTCAAGCACCGCCTGATTCCCCCCTATATGCTCCTGAAGTTATCGCGGCAATGGCTGGAGCGGCGATCGCCCGGGGTGCCGTCGGCTTGCGAATTGATACCCCAGCCCATGTTGCGGCAGTTCGAGAGCTTGTAGGTGCCGAAGTTCCGATTATTGGTCTGTGGAAAGTAGCCCTGGAAGATTATTCGGTTTACATTACGCCGGAGTTCGAGCAAGCAGCAGCGATCGCCGCTGCAGGTGCCGATATTATAGCGATCGATGCTACTCAGAGAAACCGCCCCGAGCCAGTCGCCACTCTCATCGAGCGAATTCACAATGAATTAGCCAAACCAGTCATGGCCGATATAGATACTATAGAAGCAGCAATTGCTGCTGCCAATGCTGGAGCTGATGTGGTTGGCACTACTCTCTATGGTTACACCAGGGAGACCGAAAGCCAATCTCCCCCCGGTTTTGACTTGCTAGCAGAAATGGTTGGGAAACTTAGCGTCCCAGCAATTTGCGAAGGGGGCATTGCCTCCCCGGCAATGGCTACAAAAGCGCTGCAATTAGGAGCGATCGCCGTAGTAGTTGGCACCGATATCACTGGCATAGACAAAAAAGTAGAAGCCTATCAAAAAGCAATTTTAGACACTATAGCCGGCTCCGCTGCAAAATAATTATTTGCGACCCGACCACAGGAGAGCGAGCAATCCGGCTACCTTGGGAGCTAATAATTTCCAACTTTCTGAAATCAAGCTTCCCGGACTCCTCTAACATTTGCGCGGCTATCTTGTCTTGATTCGCCGGAAGTAGCTCGTACCAGCGATCGCTCAACTGAATCTCCAAAACACTCGCAGAGAAATTAGCCTTAATCCCTAGAATCAGATCGCCATAGTCCCTCGTCACATCGGCCACTTGGCTTTTAATTCCGGCAATCAGAATTTGTTCTGGAGTTAGTTCTAGCTCTAGTTCTGGAGCTAATTCTGGAGTAAATTCTGGAGTTAGTTCTGGCTCTAGTTCTGGAGAAAATTCCGGCTCTAATTCTGGCTCTAGTTCTATAGGTTCCTCTAATTCTGGAGGTTCCTCTAGCTCGGGTTTCTCTAGCTCCGGTTCTGACTTTGTTATATCGGGCGCTTCTGGTGCTTGCAAAGGCGGTTGGATTGGTCCAGGAAGTTGAGGCGGCTCGACTTCCACTACTTCAGTCGGTTCGCGAGGCTCGACTTTCACTGCAACTTCAGTGGGCTTCCCGGGCACAAGGGCGATCGCGATCGAACCAACAAGCACTACTACTATTGCAGCGATCGCTCCCTTTAACACAGAATCCGGCAGTCTTCGCTCTACGGCTTCTGGTAGCGCGGCTCGAACTTTTTCTAGAATAAAACCAAGCCCGGGAACCCCCCGTAAGGCTGGAGTTGGGGAAGTAGGCGTTGCTGTTGGGGAAGACGGCGAGGCTTCTAGTTTCTCCACAAGCCCTTCTAATAAAGCGATCGTCCCTCGCAGCGCTTTGATAGTTCCAGTCTTAAAACCCGACTGGAGCCGATTGGGCTCCCTGGGCGATCGCTCTGACTGGGAGGGGGTTTCTGGTTCCGGCGGTAATGGTTGATTGTCTGACATTTGCCCGCTAGCTTAAATTTTGTAAAAAATTAGTAACAACTAACCTGATATTTCACGATAACGTGCTATTTTAATTGTCGTAGTAAACTTGTCGCGCATTCATGCCCGAAAAAGAAAAAACGCTAAAGAAAAACCGCCGCTTAACTCAGGTAGGGCTCATCCACCTAGGGCGATACCTGCGCTGGCTCCGGTATTATCGTGGCTGGACCTCCGTTCATGACTTGGGGCAATATATTGCCACCCAAGAGTCTAAGTTACTTGAAGAAAGGGGCAAAGAGCTATATATCGACCCCGAATTAGTTCCAGGAATATCTGGTCCACAAATCAATAGAATTGAGGGCGGGAAAATTACCCGCCTTGCTATAGATCAACTTCTTCTGCTGATGGATGTTTTAGAACCGAGCCATCCCGAAACAGCAGTTCCACTCAGCCTAGAAGATTTGCTCGACATTGCCACCGGAGAACGGTCTATTGAAGTGCCGCCCATCAGCAATGACTAATACAGGACTTACCCAGAGCATCTATATATAAGGTATCGCTTTTAAAATTAGGGTATCAATACATAGCCTTATTTCTGAGAAGCAAGGGTAAGTCCTGTATTAGTCCTTACGTCACTAGGAACAACTCCCTAAAAAATTGAGAACGGAAAACTAGGCCAATATTCTCCTGGTTTCCCGTTCCTGGGGGCGATAATCACGGATTTGATATTAGCTACAAAACTAGCCATAGTAAGGAGGTTCGTTACCCGGTTTCCACTTAATATTGCAGCCAATACTGGGCTTTTGTTCGGCATTGACGGGTTTGCCTGCTAGCACCGCATCGATCGCAGCGCGCAAATCCAATCCGGTTACTAGCTCGGGACTCCCCGGTCGGGTATCGTCTAACTGGCCGCGATAGGCCAACTCCAGCAAGGCATCGAAGAGAAAGAAATCTGGCGTGCAAGCGGCCGTATATGCCTTAGCAGTTTCCTGGCTCTCGTCATAGCAAAAGGGGAAGACAAAATCGAGTTCTCTTGCCATTATCGCTAGTTTGTCTGGCGCATCCTCTCGGTGAGTTTCTGCGTTGTTGGCACTAATCGCTACAATTCCCAACTCGCGATCGCCATAGTCTCGACCAATTTGAGCCAGTTCTGCTTGGACATGCTTGACGAAAGGACAATGCCGACAGATGAACATAACTAGCAATCCTTGCTTGCCAGCAAAGGTTTCTAGGGAGATTATCTTCCCAGAGACCACATCGGGCAATTGGAAATCCGGTGCTTTTGTCCCTAGATTCAACATAGTTGAGGGGGTTAAGGCCATTTCTCAAACTCCTTGACTTTCTTTTCTCGAACTCCTTTACTTTGTTTCTACAGAATAGGGCATCGGAAGAGGCAGGGAGTTTTGAATTTTGAATGCGTGAATTTTGAGTTCTTAGCTTGAGAATTTTGAATGCGTGAATTTTGAGTTTTGCTGGTTGCCAGAACTTTACCTGCAACTTTTAATTTAACAGGACTTACGCTTGCCTGTCCATATCTAGGGCTTGTATAAATCCAAAAGCCTGAGGTGTGGGAAGGGTGGGGGGTGTGGGAAGGGTGGGAGGCCGCCTACGAGGTGTGGGAAGTGTGCTGAAAGTTCTCCCCTCTCTCCCCACACTCCCCCCTCTCCCCTCTCTCCCCCCCTCTCCCTATTCAAGGCCCAATACCTAATGCTCAATGCCTGCGTTTTGCGGCGCAGGCGATTTGCAATGACTTAAAACTTAAAACTCACAACTTAAAACTTAAAACTCTTCAAGGCCCAATACCTAATGCTCAATGCCTGCGTTTTGCGATTTGCAATATTTCACTGAAAATTTACAACTCAAAACTTAAAACTCTCCAATGCCCAATTCCCAATTACGATATAAATTAGCGATCGTCAACCGAGTTAATACGGAAATTTAGTCTGGATAATACTCGTAATTACCGTCCTTTTACGAGTTTATAGAATTGTTTGGAATGGAGAGCAGACACCAAGGCAAGGGAAAACGGCGGTTCTATGCTTTAATAATTAATTTTATATTTAATTATAATTATATATATAGTTTTCTCTGGTAAATCAAAAGATATGTAGAGTTAATGGGACAGTACAGTACCTGAATAGCTAGTCAATATTGGACCAATTCGCATCAAAATAGGCTTGTTATTAATGGACCTACAGTAATTGTTTTTGAGAAAAGAGCCATATAGATTAAAAAAATTCAAAACTTAAAGTATTATTAAGAAATATGAATTAGCCTCTGTAAAAAAGTTAAAAGTATTTCCAACAATTCTTTACAAAACTTAGGGGAAATTGCGGTTGATATAGATTTGTATCTATTTTTACAATTTTTATAGCGAGTTAACAAATTTAGTAGAGCATATTTTTTTATGACAGCAAATTTAATGGCCGCTTCTAGACCCAGCTTTACCAGGGAGGAACTCCTGCAGCGGTATGCTGGCGGCTCTAGAGATTTTAATCAAGCCAGTATGGCGGGTGCCGACCTAAGCGGCGCAAACTTGAGTGGGTCATATCTGGGTGCAGCGCGTTTGAGCAAAGCGAATCTCAGTGGCGCGACCCTGAGCAAAGCGAATCTCAGCGGTGCTAGCCTGAGCGGCACCAACTTGAGTGGCGCAGACCTCCGTGGTGCGAATTTAGATGGGGCGCATCTCAATTGGGCTGACCTGAGCGGAGCCGATCTAAGCGGTGCTATTTTGAATAATGCAGATATCAGCGGTGCCAACCTTAGTGGTGCGAATCTACGCGGCGCGCAATTCAATAGTACCTATCTAATTGGCACAAATCTCAAAGAAGCAGATTTGAGGTCGGCCAATCTCGCCGGAGCTAGTATCAGCAAAGCAGACCTTACAGAGGCTAACCTGAGCAAAGCCAATCTTGCTGGAGCCAAGCTAAAGCAAGCTAACCTAAGCGGGGCAGACCTGAGACAGAGTGATTTTTCTGGTGCTATCTTCAAGCAGGCCAACCTTACTGGGGCGCATTTGCACGGGGCTAAGCTAATTGATACGGATTTCCTAGAAGCCAAGCTAACCGGGGCAAATCTGAGCAAGACAGACTTAAGCCAAGCAGACTTAAGGAGAACTTGCCTTAGCCGAGCCAACTTGAGCGGAGCGAATCTGAGCAATGCCAATCTCTGTGAAGCAGACCTAAGTCAGAAACTACTCACAAGCGCTAATCTGAGCGGGGCAGACTTGACCAAGGCCAACCTCAGCGGAGCTTACCTGATCCAAGCTAAGCTCAATAGAGCGAATCTAACTGGAGCCAATCTGGAGAAAGCGCACCTGATGAATGCGGATTGCACTCAGGCAAATTTGACAGGAGCCAATTTACGCCAAGCCAATCTAATTCAGACTGACTTCCGTGGGGCTAAGACGAAGGGGGTAATTATGCCCAATGGTAAAATCCGCAAGTAACATCCGCAGGTATAGCAATACGCCGAAGAGTTTAGGACAATTAAAAATTGCCAAAGCTAGTAACTGCCTTACTCGTGCTGAAAGCTGACTGCTTACCGCTATATCCGCAAATAGACCCTGGCACTTTAGGGTTGAGAGGGCTTCAGGGTTGAGCTTTGAGAATTGGGTTTATGTTTGTGGCTCGCTTCGCCAACAAACTAGAATTTCTCAAACTGATTAATCGAGTTTGCAGGGACCATTTTTACCGTTAGGACAAATAGTCGTTCTATCTGTCTCGATACCAAATAAGCTAGCGCCTTTAAAGTCAGCGTCCGTTAAGGTGGCGTTGGTTAAATTCGCACCGGTTAAGTCGGCTCCTACTAAGACAGCACCGGTTAAGTTGGCACCTGTTAAGTTGGCACCTGTTAAGTCGGATCCGGATAGTTGGGCTTCCATCAGGTTAGCATTACTTAAATTTATCAATTTCAGACTGGCATTGCTGAGGTTTGCTTTGATTAAACTAGCCTCGCTTAAATTCAAGCCATCGAGGGAAAGACCGTTTAGCTGTCGCTTGTCTATTGGCTCGTTGACTAGCTTCCAACTCAGCAAATATTCCGGATCGATTCGGGTTGTATTGTCAATTTTTGTTTTTGTAAAGTTAGCGCCTTTTAAATTCGCTCCAGTTAAATTGGCTCGAACTAAGTTGGCATTAGTAAAATCCGCTGATTCCAGATTGGCATTGATTAGGTTTGCCCAGTCCAAACTCGCATTGTTGAGATTAGCTCCCTCTAAGTTCGCTTCGGAGAAATTAACTCCATTGAGATTGGCTTTGGCAAAGTTAGTAGCGGCAAGGCTGGCTGCTTGGAAATTGGAATTGGTCAGGTTCGATTGGCTAAGATTGGCACCGTCCAAGTCTAAGTTGCTGAAGTCTAGCTCGCTTAAGTCTCGGTTAGCGGCTGTTTGCAGCAAGCCTTTTTTGAGGGCAAAGTATAAAATAGATTTGGATACAGTCGGGTTGCGCAGAGCGATGAATGTTGGGCTGAGGAAGATAAGAATTACTAAGATGTGAAGTAGAGTTTGCAAATAGAGCGGTGCAGCGCGTCTCCGGCCAGTTCTCTCGGTAGATAATCGATCGTCCGGCGATTGAAGTTGCTTTTGGGATGATTCGGAATCTTCTATTGTAGGCATAACGCTAGGGCTCAAAGATGAGTTTAGGGAAAAATCCTCGGAGGGCAGTTGTGGTTCCCGATCGCCTGTTTGTAATAAAGTCTCTGTTTGTAATAAAGTTTCGCTTTCAGACTCGCTTGGCAATTGCGATCGCGAAGCCTCTTCTACAGACAATCCCTCGCTCGCGGTTAATTCTAATGAGGAAGCAGCCAGGATGGAGCTATTGCTTTTGCCATTGAGGCTTTCTTCCAGCAGTTGTCGGGACTGGCGTTCTGCTTGCAGTTCTGACGACTGCTGCAAGAGTTGCTGTTGCAATTTCTCGTATTCCGCTTGCAGGCGCTGGTACTCTATCTCGGCCAAATAAAAAGCATTTTGATTGGATTCCTCTTTGGCTTGAGTCTCCGAATACTGCGTATGTAGTTGCCAATAAGAGGTGGCAGCCTGTTCGAGTTGGGATTGTAGCAGCGATCGCTCCTGCTCCGACTCCTGCAACTGTTTTTCTAGGGTCTCCACTCTAGATGTGAGGTGCGAGATCTCCTGTTGCCATTCCTCCAACTGCCTTTGGCTCTCGGCCCATTCTTCCCCGATCTGCTTGACTTCTGTTTGGGCTTGTTGCAATTGGGAATTGAGAAACGATCGCCCTTTCTCCACCAGCTCGTATTTGTCTTGTAGCTGCCAATAAGCCTTCGCCGCTCTCTGCATTTTCTCCTTAAGCTGCGATCGCTCTGTATCGGCAAGGTCCAACTCTTTTCTATTATCTTCAAGCTGTTCCTCCAATTCCCGATATGCCACCTCCGCTTGCCGAAGATAAGACCGCAACCGATCTAGCTCTTGCGAGGCAGTCTTGAGCTTATTTTGGTTTTTTTGCTCGCGATCGTGTAGCTTCCAGTATGCCTCCTCAGTTTTTGAAAGTGCAGCATTGAGCTTGTTCCGCTCGAAGTCGCGCTCCTCTAATTGACCTTTTATTTCCGAGAGCTGCGCCTCCAACTGCGCGACCTCCTGCTCCTGTCCAGTTTCCGATTGAGACTGCAACTGAGCCCACATTTGTCTCCCCCAAAACAGTTGCGCCCGTTCCTTGCGCAAAAAACTCTGTGGGAGACTTTTCTGGGTCAGCGGATAAGGAGTCAAATCCCAACCGCATTGCCAACAAGTATTGACCTCTGCTTCAACGTACTGTGCTTGACAAATCGGACAATGTGCCACTGCTACTACTCCTGGCTCCGAAATTGGCATTGGGGACTTGGGGACTTGGGGACTTGGGGACTTGGCTTGGGGACTGCGAGACTTGGGGACTTGGGGAGCTTCGGGGAGCATATTTTTTATAATCCTCCTTTTTGAGGCGATCGCTCTTGCTGCATGGGTTTCTGGGGCGAAGCATTCCAATAACGTAATTTTTGCGCAAGAGAGCAAAGGCTGTCTCGGGAATGCTGTCGCCCCTACGCCCCGGGTCGATACCTCTTAAGAATGCCAAATCTAAAAAACACACCCCTAAGACCAGGGGACCAGGAAATTGGGAACCAGAAAATTTGGAGACCCGGGAACTGGGAGACCCGGGGAAAGCCTCTTCTTTGTCCCCCTGCCCCCTTGCCCCCTGCCCCTGCCCCCTGCCCCCCACACTCCGTAGGCGGCTCCCCACTAGGGCAACTGCCAAATCTGGATGGTTTTATCCCCACTTCCGCTGGCTAAGATCCGTCCGTCCGGGCTGATGGCGACGGAATTAACTCCGTTTTTTTGGGAGGCGATCGCAAGCAGGAGCTTGCCGGTTTTGGGATTCCAAATTTTAATGGTGCTATCCCGACCGCCGCTAATAAGAGTTTTACCATCAGCGCTCGTAGTTAGGGAATTAACCGCGCTGCTATGGGCGCTCAGAGTTTTTTGCAATTTCCCGCTTGGCAGATGCCAGATCTCGACTTTGCCGCTGACCCCCCCAGCCGCGAAGGTTTCTCCATCGGGACTAATTGCCAGAGAATTAATAGCCTCAATTGTTCCGCTGAGGGTTTTCTCCAGTTTTCCGGCAGGCAGATTCCAGATTTTAATCTTTCCGTCTAAACTGCCGCTAACCAGAGTTTGGCCATCGGGGCTAATCCCTAGAGCGCCGATCCAGCTTTTATGGGCGATGAGCTTATGGTGCAGCCTACCAGTTTTCGCATTCCATATTTTAATGTGCCTGCTACTGCCAGCAGCTAATGTTTGACCGTCAGGGCTAATGGCTAGGGCATCAATACCGACGGAATTGCGGGAAATCGTCTGCATCAGTTCTCCGGTATCCAGATTCCAAATCCTGATAGTTTTGTCGAATCCTCCGCTGGCGATAATTTTTCCATCAGCGCTAGTAGCGAGACAATTAAGTAAGTATGTATGGCCGGTGAGAGTTTTTTCCAGTTTTCCCGTCTTGAGATTCCAAATACCGATAGTGTTGTCGCTGCTGGCACTGATTAGATTTTTGCCGTCTGGGGTAATAGCAACTGCATTAACTGCGTCGGTATGGGCGCTGAGGGTATTGGCGATCGCTACTTTTTTATAAAATACATTCTTGCTCTTGCCAAAAACTGCAAAACCCCCGCGACGGTTCAGTTCCCCAATGGCAGCCACTGCCAATCCCCCGGAAACCAGTACGGCAATAGCGGCAACCAATTTCTTTTGAAACCTTGCCTTCCTTCTCCTTCTTATTGCCAAGCGCTGAACTTTTCGTTCGGCTATGTCTTCTTCTAATTCGCTCTTACTCGGCGCTATCTCTGGTGGCGATTCCTCAGATACCCTTCCCTCAGATACATCCACTGGAAATAAAGCAAGATCGACCGCCTTTGGTTCTGCTATTGGTTCTGCTTCTGCTATTGGCTTTGCTATTGCTTCCGCTTTTTCTGCTTCAGAAGATACGGTTTCTGGGGATACGGTTTCTGGAGCTGCTGTTTCTGGAGATACGGTTTCTGGGGATAGCGTTTGTCGCGGCGCTGCTTTTGCTATTGGTTCCGCTTTTAGTGCTTCTGGCGCTCCTACTTCTGGAGATACTGTTTCTGGGGATACGGTTTCTGGAGCTGCTGTTTCTGGAGATACGGTTTCTGGAGATACGGTTTCTGGCGGCGCTGCTTTTGCTATTGGTTCCGCTTTTAGTGCTTCTGGCGCTCCTACTTCTGGAGATACTGTTTCTGGAGCTGCTGTTTCTGGAGCTGCTGTTTCTGGAGCTGCTGTTTCTGGAGATACTGTTTCTGGCGGCGCTGCTTTTGCTATTGGTTCCGCTTTTAGTGCTTCTGGCGCTCCTACTTCTGGAGATACTGTTTCTGGAGCTGCTGTTTCTGGAGCTGCTGCTTTGGCAATTGTCTGTGCCTTTGCTGGTTCTCGCCATAAATCTTCCGGCTCTTCTGTTGCCTCCTGTTTTAGAGCTGTTTCTCCTGGCAATACCTCTTCTGTTGCTTCCTCTTTTCTAGCCGATTCTCCTGGCAATACCTCTTCGCTTTCGGTAAGCGGCGGGGATAGCGTTTCTGGAGATACTGTTTCTGAAAATGCGAGTGGCGCTGCTGCTTTTGCAATTGCCTCCGCCTTTGCTGGCGATCGCCATAAATCTTCCGGCTCTTCTGTTGCTTCCTCTTTTAGAGCCGATTCTCCTGGCAATACCTCTTCGCTTTCGGTAAGCGGCGGGGATAGAGTTTCTGGAGATGCTGCTTCTGAAAATGCGAGTGGCGCTGCTGCTTTTGCTATTGTCTGTGCCTTTGCTGGTTCTCGCCATAAATCTTCCGGCTCTTCTGTTGCTTCTTCTGTTGCTTCCTCTTTTCTAGCCGATTCTCCTGGCAATACCTCTTCTGTTTGTTCCTCTTTTCTAGCCGATTCTCCTGGCAATACCTGCAAGCTTTCGGGAAGCGGCGTTTCTGGAGATGCTGTTTCTGGAGATACTGTTTCTGAAAATGCGAGTTGCGATCGCCATAAATCTTCCGGCTCTTCTGTTGCTTCCTCTTTTAGAGCCGATTCTCCTGGCAATACCTCTTCGCTTTCGGGAACCGGCGGGGATAGAGTTTCTGGAGATACTGTTTCTGGAGATAAGGTTTTTGGCGCTGCTGCTTTTGCTATTGTCTCTGCCTTTACTGGTTCTGGCAATAGATCTTCCAGCTCTTCTGTTGCTTCCTCTTTTAGAGCCGATTCTCCTGGCAATACCTCTTCGCTTTCGGGAACCGGCCCGGTTGTAGGTTGCGCCTTTTGCGATCCAGGCTCGATATCCAAGTCTGCCAAAACTTCTTCTACAGACTGATAGCGAAGAGCGACTTTTGGCTGGAGCAGCTTATCCAGAATACCTACCAGCTCCTGGCTGGCTGGCTGTTCCAGATGCGATCGCCAGCGAGAAGTCCAAGCATATCCCTCCATTCTCCACAGTTCCAAAGGATCGACGCCAGTAAGAAGATAAAAGCCGACGCAACCCAAACTATATAAGTCGCTTGCCGGAGTTGCTTTCCCTTTTTGCAGCTCCATCGCCCGATAGCCGAATGCAGTCTTAGCAGGCTCGGGAGTAAAAAGTGGATTGGGAATTGGCGAACTGGGCTTTTGACTAGCGGGATTGGATGTAGGAGAGAATAAAGATGAAAAATTTGAGACGGTTGGTTTGCCCAAGTCAAAACCGACTAGCACCCATTCCCTCGGTTTTTTTTCTGGTAAGATAGTTGGAGAGCTGAGTTCTTCTCCCGAGAGGGAATCGGCGGCAGCGAGTTCGCCTTCCCGGAGGGGGGTTGAAGGGTGGGCGCGAATGATATTCTCTGGTTTGATGTCCCGATGAACAATATGGCGATCGTGGGCTACTTTAAGGATTTTTAACAAATAGCGCCATATTTCTCGGACCTGAGTTTCGCTAAATATCCCCTGCTGTTTTAGCTCTTCTCGCAAATTCTGTCCTTGGACATAATCCTGCACTAAGTACAGGGATTCCCTTTCCTCAAAGTAAGCCAAAACTTTGGGAATCTTATCCCTTTCCCCTTCTTGTCTGCGCCGCGCTTGCTGCTCGAATCTTTCCTTTGGCAAGTGGCGTTCTTCCACTTGCCAAAATTCTAGGGCCAGTTGCTGGATAACGCATTCCCTATCCTTGGCGATATCTTCAGCCAAGTAGGTTTTGCCCAATCTATCGCCTCCTAGGGACTTTAGGGGACGATATCGCTTTTTGAGCAGCACCATCCGCGTGCCGCAGTTGGTGCAGAAATTGGTGCCCTCGGCATGGGGAGGATTCTGGCAGTCGGGGTTCAGGCAGCAAATCATAGGGGTAGGGGTGTGGGCTGTGGGCTGTAGGGGATTGAGATGGCTAGGTTTGATTGTGGCATTTTTTTTTGCATTACAAAATGTTAACCAATTGGCGACTGTAGAAACGGCTGGTCACATTTGGCATTACAAAATGTTAACCAATTGGCGACTGTAGAAACGGCTGGTCACAATAGGAGGTAAGGGTGCCAGACCCATCATTATAATAGGGGCCAATAAAAAATCCATCATGCCGACCTGCATCTGGACTTTAAGCATTCGCACTTTAATTATCGAGGATTCGCTAACAGAGGCTGAAATTACAATCCGTTACCTGGAGCAAGCGGGATTTGCGCCGCAGTGGTGCCGGGTGGAGACTGAGCAAGAATACTTAGCTCAGCTCGTGGGGGATTGGGATGTTATAGTCTCGAAGCACGAACTGCCCGAGCTGAAAGCCACACGCGCCTTAGCACTCATGCGATCGCGGGGTTTGGATATTCCGTTCATTATTATTAAAGGGGAAAATAATGTAGAAGAAGCAGTCGAATGCATGAAGCAGGGCGCGGCGGATTATTTGCTGGAGAATAAGCTAGAAGGTCTCGGCAGGGCGATCGCCAGAGCCGTGGAATTAAAAAAGCTCAAAGCCCAGCAGATGCGCCCAACTGCAGAAGAACGCCTGCAAAAACAAAACCAGGTGCTGCTGAAGCTGGCGCGCAGCAAAACTTTTAGCAGTGGGGATTTGGATGCGGCGCTGCAAGAAATAGTCTCTGCTGCCGCTCGCACCCTGGAAACTGCCCGAGCTAGCATTTGGTTTTACAGAGACGATCGCAAGCAACTTGTCTGCAAGGCCCTTTATCAAGGGGGCTATTCTCCTACGAAACTGCCCAAGCGCGATCGCCCTGCCGCTGTAAATACTGCTGTAAATACTAAGGTGATTTCTGGTAATAAAAGTACCAGAGGATCGGAGCGCGATGCCCCCTCCTGGGAGGGGGTTGGGGGTGGGTACTGCGACCCGGGAAAAACCCACCCCAACCCCTCCCAGGAGGGGAATCGGTACTTTCTTTCCCAGAAGTCTCCTAAAGTAAATACTGCCATAGATACTACTGTCCGAATCTCGCTCGCCGACTATCCCGCTTATTTCCAAGCTTTGGCAGAGGAAAGTACGATTGCTGCGCGGGATGCCCGCAGAGATCCGAGAACTTGTGAATGGCAATCGTACCTAGCACCCTTTGGAATCGCTTCTATATTAGATGTGCCTGTTATGCTCGCAGGCAAAATGGTAGCGGTATTTAGGTGCGAATCTCGTCCAGAGCGTGATTTTACTTTGGACGAACGCAACTTTATTGGCTCTCTAACGGATTTGGTTGGATTGGCATTAGAAGCATCGGAGCGCAACCGGGCAACAGCAGCGGTGCAAAAACTAAACCAAGAGCTAGAAGATAGAGTTCGAGAGCGGACTGCACAACTAGAAAAGGCGTTCGACAAATTGCAGGCAGAAGTAGCAGCAAGCCGAGTTATAGAAACAGCTTTCCAAGAAAATCAGCGCTTCATCGCCAATATTGCCGACACCACACCCAATATCTTGTACCTCTACGATTTTATTAGGGAGCGCAATATATATGTAAATCGCCAAGCAGTGAATTTTTTGGGGGTTTCTCCAGAAAGCATCCAAGAAGCAGGATGCGCATTTTTGGCGAACAATCTTCACCCAGAAGACCGACCGCTACTAGACTACCTCAAGAAACGATTAGCCGTTGCTGCCGATGGCGAGACTGTAGAAATAGAATGCCGGATGAAAAATGCTCTTGGAGAATGGCGCTGGTTTCGCAGCCGAAATGTGGTTTTCGAGCGAAATAAGCAGGGAAAACCAGAGCAGATTCTGGGTACGGCAACGGATATTAGCGATCGCCGCCGCACCCAAGAAGCCCTACAAAGTTTGGTAGCAGGAACGGCCTCGGTAGTAGGAGAAAAATTTTTCCCAGCCCTGGTTCGCGAGATTGCATCGGCACTAGAAGTTCGTTATGCCTTGGTGACGGAATTGGTCGGCCAAGAATGCCAAAAACTGCGGGTTATTTCCATTTGGGGCAATCCTCCTATGGCAGAAATAGGCGAGTACGAACTGGATAACACCGCTTGCCAAATAGTAATCAAAGAAGGCATGCGCTACTACCCTGATAAGGCTCGGGAAAGGTTTCCCAAAGACCGGAACTTGGCGGCGATGAAGGCAAGGAGTTATTTGGGAGCTAGGCTTTTAGATACGTCCGGCCAGCCCATCGGTCATATTTGCGTCGTCCATGACGAAACTATTCCTGATGGCGGGCGAGCCAAATCTATTCTCAGCATTTTTGCTGCGCGGGCGGCAGCGGAATTAGAACGGCAGCGAGTGGAAACAGAAATGAAGCGATCGCAGGAAGCCCTGCTCGCTAGCGAAGAAAGACTGCGCTACTTGCTCTCCTCTAGCCCAGCAGCCATCTACACCTGCAAGCCGCAACCAGATTACGGCATCACTTTCATCAGCGAGAATGTAGTCTCGCTTTTGGGGTATGCGGCGGCAGAATTTAGCGTCGACTCCCTATTCTGGATGTCCCATATCCACCCGGAAGACCTGGAGCAAGTTCTAGAAAAGCGACTATGCCTGCAAAAAGAAAAGGCAATAGCTCAGGAATATCGGTTTCGACATAAAGACGGCACCTATCGCTGGCTGCGGGACGAGCTGAAATTGGTGCTATCGGAACATGGCAAACCGGGGGAGATTGTCGGCTATTTAGCCGAGATTACCGATCGCAAGCAAGCCGAGTCAGAGCTGCAAGAAGCCAGAGACAAACTCAAAGCAGTCTGGGATGCGATGCCCGGATTTATTTCTTGGATAGATTCGGATTTGCGATACATCGGGGTGAACCAGCGCCTCGCCGATACTTTTAATCTGCCTTGCGAAGCGTTCGTCGGCCAAAAAATAGGCTTTATGCAGACTAGCCCAGACTTTATAGAATTTATTAGCGAGTTTTTTGCCTCTGATATCGGGCAAGCCGCTCGGGAAATTACCTCGGAAATTAATGACAACCGCCTAACTTATTTGATGGTATGCCAAAAATACCAGCAAGGTACGGCAGCAGTATTGATGGGTATTGATATTACCGAACGAAAAGAAGCAGAAGAGGCACTATCGCTAACTCAGTTTTCTGTGGATCGGGCGGGGGATGCAGTGCTTTGGACAGAGCCAAACGGACGGTTTATCTATGCTAATGAAGCTGCCTGTCTGGCTCTGGGTTATTCTCGGCCAGAATTGCTCTCGATGAGAATGCAGCAAATAGACCCTAACTATCCTGCTTCGTCTTGGCCGGGGCATTGGTCTCGGCTCAAGCAAGAGGGCTCGGTGAAGGCGGAGTCCCAGCACCGGACTAAGGATGGCAGAGAATTTCCGGTAGAGATGCGGATGAATTATCTGGAGTTTAAAGGTAGGGAATATAACTGTATTTTTATTCGGGACATTAGCGATCGCAAAGAAGCCGAAGCACTCCTCCAAGCCTCAGTCCAAGAAAAAGAGGTACTGCTTAAAGAAATTCACCATCGAGTTAAAAATAATCTCCAGGTTATTTCCAGCTTGCTAAAAATGCAATCCCGTTCCATCCAAGATACGCGAATCCAAGCCATGTTCGAGGACAGCCAGAGTCGCATCCACTCTATGGCTCTTATTCACCAAAAACTCTATCAATCCCAAGACTTGGCGCGGATTAATCAAGGAGAGTACATCCGCAACCTGACTTCTAACTTGTTACGCTCCTATGGGGTGAATCCAAGAAGAATTAAACTTGAAGTGAATGTCTGTGATGTATTTATGAGTATTGATGCCGCCATTCCTTGCGGTTTAATTATTAACGAGCTAGTCACCAATTCTCTGAAATACGCATTCAATGGCTTCGCCACAGAGGGTAAAATCCACATCGACCTGCATAGAGATGCAGCAGGGCAGTTCTCGCTCGGTGTCGGGGATAATGGGGTGGGACTGCCATCGCATATAGACTGGGAAAGCACTCAGTCATTGGGATTGCGGTTGGTGCGCACCCTCGCTTCTCAACTAGGGGCAAGGGTAACTTTAGAGCGCAACATGGGTAAGGTTTTTGAGCTAAAATTTACTGAGCCCAAATATACCAAGAGGATTTAGTAAAATGGCTGCGACTCAAATTCTCATCGTTGAGGATGAGATGATTGTTGCTGAGGAAATGGCCGATGCTTTGCGTCTTCTAGGCTATCAAGTACCTGCGATCGTTCCTTCTGGAAAGCAAGCCATTGAAATTGTCTCCGAGCTTCAGCCAGATTTGGTGCTGATGGATATTAATTTGCAAGGGGATGTAGATGGCATAGAAGCGGCAGAAGTCATCCGGGACTCTTTTCAGACTCCCGTGGTCTTTCTCACTGCCTATGCCGACCCAAAAACTTTGGAGCGAGCTAAGGCAACCGAACCTTTTGGCTACCTGATAAAACCTTTTGAAGAACGAGAGCTGCAAACTACTATCGAAATTGCTCTGCGGCGAAATGAGGCAGAAGCCGCAACCCGCCATGCCCTAGAAAAACAAAGAGAGATTAGCGCTCTAAAAACTAGCTTTATTTCTATGGTTTCTCACGATTTTCGCGATCCGCTGACTACGATTCAGATGTCCATTGAATTAATGCGACATTATAAATTTAAAGGAGATGAGGAAAGGGAAAACTTGCATTTTCAACGAATTCAAATGGCGATAGACTATATGACCAGCTTGTTAGATGACGTACTGCTTGTCGGCAGAGCGGAATCCGGCAAGCTGGTCTTACAGCCCGCGCCAGTAGATTTGAATATTTTCTTGAGCAGCTTGGTAGAAGAATTGCAACTTATAGATAACTATAAGCACCCCGTCTTTTTTTCCTCTACAGGCAGCAGCCGGGGATTGTGGGATGAAAAAATATTGCGACAATTGTTCGTAAACTTACTTTCTAACGCTCTCAAGTATTCTCCCCTAGATAGCCCAGTTAATTTTGAACTTGCTTTTCAAAATAATTCGGCAGTATTTCAAGTGCGGGATTCTGGGATTGGCATTACCCTAGAAGACCAAAACCAGCTATTCCAGTCTTTCCATCGAGGTCGTAATGTCGGCAATATTCCCGGCACGGGCTTGGGTTTGACTATTGTAAAAAGATGCGTCGAAATCCACGGCGGTAGCATTGCCGTTAAGAGCAAAATCGGTTCCGGTACTGCGTTTACCGTTATTTTGCCCATTATATAGCTTTCAGCAGTCAGCTTACAAGGGCGGGCAGCCGGCTTCGCCCAACAGCAGTCAGCTTTTAGCACAAGCATTGCCGTTAATAGCCTTGGCAAACAATAAGACTGCCCTAACCAAATATGCGTAGTGCTATATTAACTGAGAATAAGAAAGCGATCGATGCTTAACGGTCGGCGGCTTTTTAGCTAAGAGCCTTCGAGAGTAGCGATCGGTCAGCCAACCAGACCGCTGGCTGTATCGCGATCGGCGATCGGCAGTCAGCAGTCAGCTTACGCGCAGGCTTAGCTCTTCTGCACGACTATTGCCGTTGGCCAGCTTTGAATTATCCGCTCCCAAAGATGCGTAGTGCTTAACCTGCTGCTATTTTCTCGGGCAATTTGGACTGGCGATCGCCTGCTATGAGGGCAATCGAGTTAAAATATATAGAATCGGCGATCTTAGTAACCTGTCAAGGTAGTTTTGAATAGTGTTGTAATTTTTTCCTATGCCAATGCCCAATGCCCAATGCCCAATGCCCAATGCCCAATGCCCCAATGGCTAATGCCTAATTCTTTCTAGTACCTTCCCTAATCCCTCTGCAAAAGGAAAGGGGTGCAAACTGTCCGAAAGACCAAGGACAAACATATGATGACAATTTTAGTGATAGAAGACGAAAAATTTGTACGGGAAAATATTGTGGATCTGCTGGCTGCTGAGGATTATGAAGTCCTGGAGGCAGAAAACGGACTCGCTGGCCTAGAACTGGCTGAGGCTAAAAGGCCGGACTTGATTCTGTGCGACGTGATGATGCCTAAGCTCGACGGCTACGGGGTGTTACAGCGGTTACGAAAAAACCCAGAAACAGCCACGATTCCTTTTATTTTTTTGACGGCAAGGGGCGAAAAAACAGATATCCGCGAAGCTATGAACCTGGGAGCCGATGACTATCTGCTTAAGCCCTTTAATAGGCTAGAACTATTGGAGGCTATTAAAGCCCGATTTAAGCAAAAGCTCGCTGCAGACCGACGATTGCGGGAAAAACTAGACAATCTGCGTCTCTCTCTGGCTGGATTGTTACCGGAAAAACTGAAAGAGCCTTTGACTCGGATTATCGGATTTTCTTACCTGCTCGGCGAAGAAGCCATTGATATGGATGGGGAGGAAATTCAGGAAATTGCCAAGTATATAGAGAGGGCGGCCAAGAAGCTATCTCGGCTGACAGAGAATCTGTTGCTCTATGCAGAGCTAGAAAATATTGTGGGGGATGAAAAGGCGATCGCATCGTTGCGCCACAATCAAACCCGAGAGGTGGACGCCCTTATTGCAGAAGTTGCTACCCAAAAAGCTCGGGAGCAAGAGCGACAAGGGGATTTAGAGCTATCTCTGAGTCCGGCAATGGTAAAAATCTCCAAGAATCGCTTGAAAAAACTGGTGGAAGAACTGGCAGATAATGCGTTTCAATTTTCCCAACCGGGCAGCCCCGTCAGAATTGTAGGCAAAATCGCTCCAGTTCCCGAAGCCGTCCCGGAAAACAGGCGGCAGAACTTTTGCTCGCTTTCCTTTGTCTTTGTCTTGCAGGCGATCGACCGAGGCTCGGGAATGACCGCCAAACAAGTCAATGCGATCGCAGATTATATGCAGTTTTCTCAGAAACTATACGACCGGCAAAGCTCGGGATTGGGACTGGCGATCGCCAAACGCATCGCCGAACTGCATGGCGGCGAATTAACCATCGACAGCACTCCCGGCCAAGGAACCACCGTTCAAGTTATTTTACCGGCGATAGGCGAATAATTACGATCGGGGTGTAGGGTGTGGGGTGTGGGGTGTAGGGTGGAATTTTTGAGGCGATTCTTATTATGGACAGGCAAAAGCGATCGCTTAGCACAATGAAATTGGAATCAGAAACCCGGTTTTTTTTCAAAAAAATTTGCGATATAAAATCCGGTTAATTACCCACAGAAAAAATTTAAACTTACCGTAGGACGGGCGTCCCGCCTGTCCCAAATTGTCAAAGGATGTAGGGGCGACAGCAACAAGAGAGAAATCCCCGTTGCTATAAGGTAAGGTTACTATAGCGTTTCTCAAATAAGTGTAATTTACATCCCGTAGGGGCGAGAGCATCCCTTCGACAATATCGGCGCTCAAAACGGCAACCCCGTATTGGGATGCTTCGCCCCAGACTATCTCACATCAATTTGAGAATTGCAATATCTTGGGATGCTTCGCCCCAGACGGCTATGCAACCCAGGGCGAAGCATTCCAATACAATAGATTGTTTCTATGAGCAAAGGTTGTCTCGGGAATGCTGTCGCCCCTACGCCCCCTACGCCCCTACACCCTATCAATGCCCGGGAAAATGGCGAGGGTATTGAACGATTCATGGAGGTTTATGTGAAACCAGATTTTGACGCCATGAGCAAAAGCGATTTGCGAGCATATATACTGGCTCATCGGGATGACAAGCCTCAAAATCAACACCCTAGCGGTAGTTGTATTTAAGGCCCCTTTGAAAGGGCTTGCCAATCCTTGTCGGCCCAATGCCCAAAATTCCACACCCCACACCGTAGGCGTAGCCGCCCCGTAGGCGTAGCCCGCCCTCCGGGGCGTAGGGGCTTGGCGGCCCCACACCCCACACCCCATGCCCATATCCATACCTTATTTAAAATAATTTCCATCTATATAGAGAAATATTTTTAGCTGTAGTCTCGCGGCTACAGCCTTTTTTATGGCTCAAAAGCCTTGTCATACGGCGCTTTAAACCCTATGTTACAAACGCTTCACAAAAGTTAACAAAAAACTTAATGCAAAATTATTGCAATATACTCGACTTATTCACTAAGATAGCGATTAGCTTATTGAGATAAAAACTCAATAAGAGCAATACGTTGTTAGATGGAGGTGACTGAAACCATGACAAGCATGGCAGCGGGGCCACCAGAAACCGCCCCTTGGTGGGCCGGGAATGCCCGGTTAACCAATCTCTCCGGGCGGCTGCTGGGAGCCCATGTAGCTCACGCCGGCCTAATAGTTTTGTGGGCTGGCCTGATAACTCTATTTGAAATAGATCGATTTAACTTATCCCAGCCCATGTACGAGCAGGGCCTAATCGTCCTACCGCACCTAGCCACCCTCGGCTGGGGGATTGGCGATGGCGGTCAAGTCGTCGATACCTATCCTTATTTTGTAATTGGCGCTTTGCATCTAATTAGCTCCGCCTTTCTTGGGGCTGGCGGCGTCTTCCACGCTCTGCGCGGGCCAGAAACTCTGGAAAAAGACTTTTCCTTTTTTGGCTATCGCTGGAATGATGCCAATAAAATGACCACCATCTTGGGCATACACCTGGTACTCCTAGGTGTGGGTGCTTTTCTGCTGGTGGCCAAAGCAATGTATTTTGGTGGACTTTATGATAGCACGGTCGGTCAGGTACGGATAGTCTCCGAGCCGACTTTAAGCCCGGGCGTCACTCTCGACTACTTATTTGGTGCGAGCAGTAAATATTGGCTTGCAGGCGTCGATAATCTCGAAGATCTTGTCGGCGGTCACATTTACGTCGGCCTTCTCTGCATTGTCGGTGGCTTATGGCACATTAAATCCGAACCTTTTCCTTGGGCGAAGCGGATCTTTGTTTGGTCGGGAGAAGCCTATCTGTCCTACAGCATTGGTGCCTTAGCATTAATGGCTTTTATTGCCGCCTTATTTGTCTCGGTCAACACCTTAGCTTATCCAGAAGAATTCTACGGAGCAACCTTAAGCGTAGGTATCGATCGCTTCCCTTATTTTGAAGGGAGCGAAATTACCTCTCGCACCTGGCTGGCAAACGCTCACTTCTGGCTCGGTTTCTTCTTCTTGCAAGGTCATATCTTCCATGCCATGCGGGCAGCAGGATTTGATTTTCGCCAAGGCAAAGTCGTCAAAAGCACTCGCGGGGAGGTAGCCTAATGACTGTCACCACAGCACAACAACAATATAGTTGGTTGGCTGGCAATGCTCGCTTCATCAATGCATCGGGCAAACTTCTGGGTGCCCATGTCGCCCATGCCGGTCTCATAGTTCTCTGGGCGGGGGCAATGACCCTGTTTGAACTTTCTCAATACAACGCAGCGCAACCAATGTACGAGCAAGGCTTAATAATCCTACCGCACTTAGCAACCTTGGGAGTTGGCGTTGGCGACGGCGGACAAATTGTCGATACCTATCCCTACTTTGCGATCGGCGTTTTGCATCTAGTCAGTTCTGCCGTCCTCGGTGCTGGCGGCCTCTACCACGTCTTTTTAGCTCCAGAAAAACTGCCAATAAACGATACCTTTTTTGGTTTCTTTGGCTACGACTGGAAAGACGAAGGCAAGATGACCACCATCATCGGCATTCATCTGATTCTATTAGGATTAGGCGCATGGCTTCTAGTAACAAAAGCCATGTTTTGGGGCGGCCTGTACGACCCAACAGCAGAATCGGTGCGGGTAATTACCGCCCCGACCATAAATCCCGCTCGTATATTTGGCTATCTTTTCGGCCTTCAGGGTAACCAAGGCATGGCTGCTGTTAGCAACCTAGAAGATGTCGTCGGCGGGCATATTTGGATAGGCTTTATTTGTGTTCTTGGTGGCTTATGGCATATCGTCAGCAAGCCACTTCCCTGGGCGCGGCGCGCTCTCTTATGGTCTGGCGAAGCCTATCTCTGCTACAGTCTTGGTGCCTTGGCATATATGGGATTCTTGGCTGCCTACTTTATTACAGTTAATGACCTGGTATATCCAGAAGTCTTCTACGGGCCGATTGGGGTAACAGAAATAGGAGGAGTTGTTACCGCAAGAGCTTGGTTGGCCAGCAGTCACTTTATCTTGGCAACGATATTCTTCTTGGGTCATATCTGGCATGCCTTTCGCGTTCGCGTCCAAGAATTAGGAGGACTCTAATAATGGTAGCAACTGCGACTTTAGCCGAACCAAAATATGGCTGGTGGGCGGGAAATGCCCGCTTAACCAATCTTTCGGGAAGACTATTGGGCGCTCATGTAGCTCAAGCAGCGCTGATAGTTTTCTGGGCGGGAGCTTTCACCTTATTTGAGTTATCCCGCCTTGATCCAGCGCAACCAATGTACGAGCAGGGATTAATCCTGCTGCCTCACCTCGCCAGTCTGGGTATTGGCATCGGAGACGGCGGCCAAGTCGTCAATACAGAGCCCTATTTGGTTGTTGGCGCGCTCCATCTAATTAGCTCTGCAGTATTAGGTGCTGGCGGTATCTATCATGCTTTAATCGGTCCAGAAGTATTGCCTGAAAACAAGAGTTTTGCTGGCTTCTTTGGCTACGACTGGAAAGACCGAGACAAGATGACGACCATTATTGGAATTCATCTGCTTTTGTTGGGCTTGGGCGCTTGGCTTCTGGTAGCGAAAGCAATGTTTGTGGGCGGTCTATACGACCCAGCAGTAGCATCGGTGCGGGTTGTCTCCGATCCAAACTTAGACCCCCTACAGATATTTGGCTATTTTATTGGCCTGCAACACCCGGAAGGTATGGCAGCAGTTGACAACTTGGAAGATATTGTCGGCGGTCATATTTATGTAGGTTTGTTGTTAATTGGCGGCGGAATCTGGCATATTGCAACTAAACCCTACAACTGGGCGCAGCGATCGCTAATTTGGTCTGGGGAAGCTTATCTTTCTTACAGTCTGGGTGCCCTGGCTTACATGGGATTTCTCGCAGCTTACTTTGTCAGCACAAACGATACTGCTTATCCCGTTGTTTTCTATGGACCATTAGGCGTATCTCTTGCCACCCCAGAAACAGCTACTGTCAGGACTTGGTTGGCCGTAACTCACTTTGTCTTGGCAATTCTGTTCCTGTTCGGTCATATTTGGCACGCTCTGCGGGCGCGATCGCGAGCTGCTGCCTTTGACATGAAACTCGGCGAATATGTAGCGCCGGTTGCCAGCGAAGTCCAAGATGGAAGCCTGAAGACTGTCAAAAACTCAGATGTAACTCTTTTGTTTTTGCGCAATCTTCCCATCTATCGCCAAAGTTTATCGCCGGTTATGCGAGGCTTAGAAGTTGGCATGGCTCACGGGTATTTTCTGCTCGGTCCGCACATTATTCTTAGTCCTATTGAGGATTCGCAAGTGGCAAATCAGGCCGGATTCATCCTGACAGTTGTAGCCGTCGGTTTAATCGCGATCGCCCTTAACTTCTACGACAGCGATTCCGAAAAGCGCAATACCTTCTACTGGCAGAAATCAGCCGAAGATTGGAGCCTCTTCAGGGGCGGCTTTCTGGTTGGTGGTGTCGGCGGCGCAATGGTCGCGTATTTCCTGATGGAAAATATTGAAACTGTAGATGCCGTCTTCCGAGGCTTGATTAACTAATTTTCCTCCAGCTAGTTTAGCAAGGGCGGTAATGGGAAATTTTTGATTTTCCATTACCCTTACTAATCCATCTCTGGCTGAAAAATTAAACCTCCCGTAGGACGGGCGTCTCGCCTGTCCTACGCCCCCCGGACACTACCGGACAGGCGGGACGCCCGTCCTACGGTAAGATTTTTTAGGGTAATTTCATATATACTTTCGCCAATTTTACCCCCGGCACGATCCCCCCAACCCCCCGATGAATTGGGGGGCAATAGTCAAAAGCGTCAATAGCCCCCCTTTTTAAGGCAGAGATTATTCGTTCTATATAAATTAATGCGCTTCCTTCGATTTTCAACCCACCCCTACCCCTCCCAGGAGGGGATTCGGAGGTAGGTTTCCTGGGAGGGGTTAGGGGTGGGTCTCAAGGGAGATAATTTTTCAAGAACGAATAGCCCCCCTTAAAAAGGGGGGTTGGGGGGATCCGGCATTGGTTAACAGTCGGGTATTTGTTGGGTTACTCGCACGAGTTGGCTGCGACAACGTTACCGAGCCGCTCCCTACAAATAAGGTGTTCTTGCATTTTGGCGAAGGTATTGATATAAAGACTGACAAACAAGCAAAATTTATTTTAAAAAATAAGCAAGACTATGCAAGACACAATTGCTTCTGTAATTAAACCGGCAGACCGAGAAGGCAAATACTTGGACGACGCAGAGATGGAAAAAATTAAAGACTATTTCGCTAGCGGCGAGTTGCGGATTAAAACTGCTACAATTATTAGTGGCAATTCTGCTGCTATTATCAAACAAGTTGCAGCCAAGTCCCTAACCTACAGCGACGCGATCGCCCCAGGTGGCAACAATACCTACAATAATCGTCGCTATGCCGCTTGCCTGCGCGATTTAGATTGCTTCTTGCGGTTGGCCAGCTACGCTATACTGGCCGGTCATCCTTCGATATTGGACGAACGGGTATTAAATGGATTGAAAGAAACCTATAATAGTCTGGGGGTTTCTATTGAGACAACGGTGAAGGCGATCGAAACCATGAAGGAAGTAACGGTTCAACTGGTCGGCTCCCAAGCAGCTAAGGAAATAAGTCTTTATTTCGATCGCATTTCCTCAAGTTTGGGGGAGACAACAAGAAACCGGGTTTCTAAGCCCCAGAAGCCCCACCCACAGTCCTATTGACTTCAGAAAGACTACAAATTTTTTTAAGAATTAGTTGACATATTTTTGCAATAAGGTGTTATAGTAGATATATAGGTGCTTTCTTGCGAGAGCTTAATTCCTGACAAATCGTTTTTCTCTCTTTAGATGGATGGTAGCAAGAAATAGAGGAAACCCGGAAAATAGCATATACCTGTTGTTAGCCAGATTTTCTCTATTTCTCTTTTCTTAAGCCGCAGCATTTTTATAGAAAATACATAAATTATTTTTTTCTCAAACTGTAATAAAAAAACCTTAGGGGCGACAGCATACCCGCAACTATCTCGGCTGTAAAACGAGAGTTTTTAAACTGGGATGCTTGACCTTAAAAACCTCACATAAATTTTCAGCTCTAGGAATATATATAATTTACAAATAGAGAGTATTTGTAGGGTTGCGCTTGCGCGTTGCGCGACCTAAAGAGACGAGAGCAAGTCTCAATAGTTTTTTCTTGGCTGAGCCAGGAGAAGAGAAAACCAAGAAAGGTATTCATTATGCAAGCATACGGCAACCCTGAAGTTAAATATGGATGGTGGGCTGGCAATGCCCGCCTTGCCAACTTATCCGGTACATTTATTGCCGCTCATGTCGGTCAGGCAGCTCTAATTGTTTTTTGGGCGGGAGCCTATACTCTATTTGAGATCTCTAAATATTCTCCCGACCTGCCTATGGGAGAACAAGGGCTAATTTTACTGCCCCATTTGGCTACTTTGGGCTGGGGAGTTGGTTCCGGCGGCGAAATCGTCGATACTTATCCCTATTATGTAGTGGGAGTAATTCATCTAATCTCCTCAGCAGTATTGGGATTTGGTGCCTTGTTCCATCAAACTAAAGTGGCTTCAAGCCTCAAAGAAGAGTCCGGCCGCGCTGTCAAATTTCACTTTGACTGGGACGACCCTAAAA
This sequence comes from Oscillatoria sp. SIO1A7, assembly GCA_010672965.1. GTDB lineage: Bacteria > Cyanobacteriota > Cyanobacteriia > Cyanobacteriales > Laspinemataceae > SIO1A7. The sequence goes on along the minus strand of JAAHFN010000012.1, from coordinate 16,834 downwards.
AACTGGGTTTTATTTTGGGGCATCACCTAATTTTTCTAGGAGCGGGCGCTTTGTTGCTAGTGGCCAAAGCCATGTTTTTTGGCGGACTATACGACTCGGCGCTAGAGGAAGTGCGCGTCGTAACCGACCCCACCCTTAACCCGTTGACGATTTATGGCTATCAAAGTCATTTTGTCAGCGTTGACAATTTAGAAGATCTCGTCGGCGGTCATATTTATGTAGGTCTTCTGTTGGTCATCGGCGGCGTCTGGCATATAGTTAAGAAACCATTTAACTGGGCACAGCGGCTCATAATTTTTGACGGCGAAGCGATTCTCTCGGTGGCATTGCTTTGGCTGGGTTCGTCGCTGCTTATTTCTGTGCTTTTAACACCTTGGCTTATCCAGTAGAATTCTACGGGCCGACTCTGGAACTAAAATTTGGGTTTGCCCCTTATTTTACAGACACCGCCCAGTTAGAGCCAGGAGTTTACAGCGCTCGCGCTTGGTTGGCCAACGTTCATTTCTTTTTGGCCTTTTTCTTCCTCCAAGGTCATCTTTGGCACGCCATGCGAGCTGCTGGCATAGACTTTGGAATTGCTAAAAAAGTTTGGGAGTAATTGAATAGGAATGGGCATAGGGCATTGGGCATTGGGCATTGGGAGTCAGCAGTCAGCAGTCAGCAGTCAGCTTTCAGCTTTCAGTTAAAAAACAAAACCTGTTGGGCTCAGCCGGCAGAGCGCCCCAATGCCCAATGCCCAAGAAAGCTCTTAGCCTTCAGCTCTGCTGCTCTGCTGCTCTGTGCCTTTAGCTGACCGCTGACCGCTGACCGCTTTTGTGCCCCATGCCCCATGCCCCATGCCCCATGCCCAATGCCCCCATTACTAATTAATTAGACGATGCAGACTATATTGTTACCTATCTGTTTATTGTTTGCTTGGGCAACGATCGCTCTATTGTTTTGGAGTGGCTGGAATACTCTCCGGCAAGGAATAACTACTCTAAAACGCTTGCATAGAATCCCCTGCGATCGCTGTGTATTTTTTACCGGAGACTATCGCCTCAAATGTACTGTTCGACCTATTGAAGCTTTAACTGAAGACGCGATTGATTGTAGAGATTTTGAACCAGCACCTTCTTATTCCTCTCGACGGGCAAATAGATCTTGCACCGCCTGCCCTAAATCTTGTAAATCTAAGGCCAAGAAAGAACTCGTATCTTCTTAGATTTTTTCTGATTGTTACCTCTCTTCCCTGCATTCAAGCTCAATAGCTATATTGGCTAACCTCGAATTATAAGGGAATTCCAAAAAATAAATTACCCAATTCGTAGGACGGGCGTCCCGCCTGTCCGGTGGCGAGAGAAAGGGATAAATATTTATTTGGAAATCCCTAAGTTTTACACCATAGACGTTTTACACGACAGACAAGGAGAAACATGACTAAAGTTGGTCTTTTTTACGGCAGTAGCACGGGTAACACCGAAGAAGCAGCCGAGAAAATTCAGGAAATCTTGGGCGAGGATGTAGTGACTTTGTATGATATATCCGAGGCAGATCCAAAAGACTTCGAGCAATATGATTGTGTAATTGTCGGTTGTCCCACTTGGGATACTGGCGAGCTGGAAGCACAATGGAATGGATTTTATGAAGACGAACTGGATAATGTCGATTTCACGGGTAAAAAAGTAGCCTATTTTGGCATGGGAGACCAAGATAAATATGCAGACAATTTCCAAGATGCTATGGGCATATTGGAAGAGAAAATTTCTAGCCTCGGCGGCACTAATGTAGGACAATGGCCTACCGACGGTTACGATTTTGAGGAATCAAAAGCAGTCAAAAACGGTAAGTTTGTCGGCCTTGCCCTTGACAACGATAACCAAGAAGAGCAAACTGACGAACGGATTGAAAAATGGGTAGCTCAACTTAAAACCGATTTCTCACTCTAACGATCGCGCGGTCTCTTGAGAGTTAGCTTGAGAGTTGAAAGCACAGAAAGTCTATGCCTTCAACTCTCATTTCATACGGATCTAGGTAGAAAAGTAACTGAGATGGGGAGAAATTTGATGAAAATAATTCCAGAGGTTGTGGCTTTGAACGTCAGCCCGAGTTTAAAAATATTCGACGATCGCCTGCTTCGTTACTTGTCTAAGCATATGACCGTTGCTCAATGGGAATATTGCCAAAACCAAGACGAGCCGTCCGACCTGAACGTGGCTCTTATGTTGCTCCACGACTATCTAAAATTCCGCGATCGCCCGGTTCATTTGGTTGGTCACGGTATAGCGGGATTGCTAGGTCTGCTCTATGCCCGACGACATCCAGAACGAATTCGCTCTTTGACTCTTTTGGCTGTGGGAGCGAATCCGGCGGCGGACTGGCAAGCTCGCTATTACGCCCAACGCAATTTTTTGCCTTGCAGTCGCTACGTTATTCTGTCACAAATGGTTTACCATCTCTTTGGTCGGCAGGAGCGACAGATGGTAAATCATCTGGTTAGGACTCTAGAACGAGATTTAGATTCTTCTCCTTCGCCGCATTCGCTGTTTAAAATAGTTTCCCTACCTCCAGCAGAAGCGCCCGTACCCCTTCTAGTCTGTGCTAGCAAGAACGATTCAATTGTCTTTACCAACGAAATCGAAGGATGGCAAAGGTACTTAAAGCCTTGCGATCGCCTCTGGTTTTGTGAGGGAGGCGGTCATTTCTTTCACTATTTCGAGCCCAAACAAGTCGGCGATCGTATTCTTAACTTCTGGCAACGCATTAATCTTCAATCACAGTATCTGTTGCCGGTATCGCTATAGATTAGCTCAAGCTCAGTTATCTCGAAATAGATTGGTTGCATCTCAAGTTTTAGCTCTATACCGTTTCTCAAATAAGGTAAAACTGAGATGCTCCCTATATTTTTTGATTGCAAATAAAATAACCAGCCTTGACCGCACTTAAAAGTTGGCATCATCAAAAAAATAATTTTTATTTTAAATCATTAAGATACTTAAGCATATTTTTTTTGTATTTTATCGATCTCTGTGAGGAATAAGTTGATGTTTAAAAAAACCCATGATTATGCGAAGGGAGAGACAATTCCTACTGTAAGTCAGGGCATTTGGCAAGTCTGCAACGGCATGGTGCAATTAAGCACGCTTTATACCAATGGCGAAGAAGGGCTGTTGGGATGGGTCGGTCCGTCGATGTGTTTTAGTTTGTGGCTCAGCGGCTTACAAATATATCAGGCCAAGGCGCTATCGGATGTCTCTTTAATTTGGTTTTCCATCCCAGAGGTAGAAGGATCTCCCGAGCTAGCTAGGGAAATATTACCGCAACTGAGCAGGCGTCTGCGTCAGACAGAAGCAATGTTAGCGATCGCCGGACTGCGACGAGTGGAAGACCGCTTGCAGCAGTTATTGTTGCTATTGGCACGGGAAATTGGTCAGCCCGAGGCGCGGGGAACTCGGATTGCAGTTCGTTTGACCCATCAAGATATTGCCGGAGCAATCAATACTAGCCGAGTCACCGTTACTCGAATTATGGGCAAATTACGCTCTTCTGGCGCGATCGCTGTGGATAAGCGCCAAATGATTCTCAAAGACGAGTATTGGTCGAGAGCAAACGATGATTCTGTCCTGCGTTCTGCCTGAATAAGCTCTCTCGATTTTTGAGCAAAGAGAGCGGTCATATCAATTCTGTATGAAGCTGCAACAAATAACGACCTTTATCGGGAGCATTTCACTTTTGTAAAAAGTAGCCCTGTTGGGCTTTGTTTGTGTAGCCGCGCCTTTAGGCGTCAGGCGGCGGGCGTGCAAAATTGAAATGCTCCCCCTTTATCCACCGTTCGGGCTGAGCCTGTCGAAGCCCAGTAAGCTAAGTTAGCTTACTGGGCTTCGACAGGCTCAGCCCGAACGGCGTATTTGTTGCATCTTCATAAAGAATTGGTCTCAGCTTCTCAAGAATGCCAAATATAACAGGACTTACGCAAATTGTCTTCTGTCAACCTAAATGTAGGGGTCAACGGCCGTTGACCCCTACCAGATACAGAGCCCATGCGTAAGTCCTGTATAAAAAACATACCCCGAGGTAAGCGGCTTTCAAGGGTATGTTTTTTTATATAAGACTTACGCTTTCTTGTAGAGATGCGCCCTAAGTGTAGGGGTCAACGGCCGTTGACCCCTACCAGATATAGAGCCAATGCGTAAGTCCTGTTGTACATCCTCCTTTTTGACCCGATCGCTCTTGCTGCATAATATCAAAACTCAAAACTCAAAACTCAAACCTCAAAACTTAAAACTTCAAACTCTCAAGCTAAGAACTTAAAACTTAAAATCGGACTTCGTATTCTAGGACGGTGCGGCTATCGCCATCGAAATCGGTGGAGCCTCTGAGCAGTACGTTATCATTGAAGCGATAGCGGATGTTATAACGAGTATTGCTATCGTCTAGTAAAATACGAAAAACGGAAACGGACAAACTGCGAGTAATATCCAGACCGGCTTCTACCTCGATACCGATGCCGTTAGAGCGATCGGGGTCAACTAGGGTAGGAGCGAGACGAAATTCGCTCAGACCGAGGGTATCGCCTATAGCATTCTGAATTCGGCTCAAAAAAGTCGAACCGGCTAAGTTCGCTATTGCCAGAGGGCTATTAGCTCGACCCAAGGTATTAATAAAACCGCCGCCAATCAAGGCGACAATTTCTGCTTCGTCTCGGGCGGGAGAGCTGGTCAGCTCCAGAACGTCAAATAATTGAGAAGAGCGCCCGTCGATCCGAGCCTCGACTCGCACGGTGCGCACTTCTCCCAAACCCAAATCAATATTTTCGCTAATTTCTGTGGAATTCGGAGCGAAGCATCCCGAGGATAAGCCACTAACATTGCTCGACGATTGCGGACTGGATTCTGCTTCGGGACATCCTTGGCTGCGGCGGCTTACTTCTGGCACCGAGGTAATTAATCGCACTTGTAAAAAGGGGTCGAGACTGTCAGTGAAGCGAGCTGAGTTGTTTTGGGTGCGATCGAGGCGAAACTGAGTAGAAAATAAATTGACTTCTCCTCGGAGCAGGCGAATTCGACCTTTAGCGCGAGGGTCGTCGAAAAATCCATTGATTCTGAGGTTGCCAGTGGCGAGGAAATCCAAGACGGGCGGACTGGTGATGCGGAGATTGTCTGTGAGCCGCAGGCGCAGATTTTCATATTGCGGCGCTAGGATTTCGTCTTCCACTAGCGGCCGTTGGAGCTGAGCTTGAGAGGGATCGGGTAAGAGAACTTTGCCGTCGAACAGGGAAATATTGCCGCCTATTTTTGGCACTAGCGCCGTACCGTTTATGGAAATTGTCCCTTCTACGCTGCCATTGTATAGTCCTTTAAGGTTTACTTTCAGTCCGTCCAAAGCTACAGTTAGGGGATTGTCTGCGTCTGGGTCTTTTTTGGCTAGAGGTCGGGAGAGGGGCAATACTCCTCTAGCGATCGCCACCCCATTGCTGAAGCTGCCCTCCACCAGTTCTACTGTTATGCGATCGCTATTTAGAGTTGCTTTTCCCGTCACATTAGTCAGCGGTTCCGGCAGTGCCAGAGAATTAACCGTAGCATTCTCCACAGTTACCTCCCCCTCCGCCATCAGTTCTTCTATCCTTCCTTCTTCGCTATTCCATTTGCCCTCCGCCATCAATACCGCTTTTCCGGTGCCATCCACCCACTCTACTTGTTTGTTGCTCAAAATATTCACCAAGCTCAGCCCTTCATTGGCGATATCTAGATTGACGCTAACTCTGTTATTGTCAGGGGTTGGCGGCACCGGCACGTCGGCAATTATCCCCAAGGAAGTCGATTCTATGGTGTTGACTCTCAGGCGACCCTTACTATATTTGAAACTGCCTTTTAGGTTGGGAATTGCCTCTCCATTAATACTGGCATCCTCAAAAGTAACCAGTCCCCGAGATTGGGGCTCTTCGATGCTACCGGCTAGATTCGCCGATAAACCGAAGCGACCGTCAACAAAAACAGTGGGAATATCAACAAAGTTGCGAATGTCCCCGGCAGGCAGATTTTCTACTCGCACTTGACCGGAGAGCTTTTCTCTATCGATCGCTCCCACAAAAGATAAAACTGCATCGCCGATTTCCAGGCGTAGGGGATTAAAGGTAGTCGCGCCCTTATTGTCCAAGCTGCCATTGACAATAGCCGTATCAATATTAATAATGCGATTTTCTTCCCGCACCACTTCCGAGCCGCGAATCTGATAATAGGATCTCTGGGGTCGCCATTCTATATCTTGCCCTTTGAAATCAAAACTTAGATTAATTCCCGAGAGCAGGTCGCCGACTAAGGCAATTTCTCCGTCAAATTTGCCTCGGAAGTCGAGCAGCTCTGGCACTGCGGGGGTCTGGCGCAAAATTGCCAATTGTTCTATTAGCGCGGTAATTTCTGAGAAGCGGCGCAGGCGAGACCTTATAGGAGCTTCTGGCATTCCCACTGACTCGGGCTCGACTGTCTCGGCAGAGCTATATTCGGGAGGGAGTAAGCCTCTTTGGGGGTCTTGGATGTCGAACCACTGCATTAGGAGGAGAATATCTTCCACTTCTCCTTGCTCCACTAGGATTTTGCCATCTAGAGTGGGGTTGGCATCGGCACCAGAGAATTCGCTAACCAAAGCATTAAAGCGGTATTGACTTTTGGTAAGCTTTACGGCACCATCTAGGGAAATCGCTTCCGGTCGATAATCGATTTTAGCGTTCAATTCTTGCCCTTGCAGATAGCCCAGCTTCGGTTGCGCAATTCTTATCTCGCCGAAACCGATGGATTCTACTAAATCGAATTCGGCTTCTCCCGAAAAAGAGCCGGCCACAGAGCCCAAGCCAAATTCTGGTGCTGCCTCTAATTCTAGAAATTCCAAGGGGAAATTATTAGCGGCGATCGAGACTCGCTGCCCGTCTAGCTCGGCGTCAATTGTCGTATCCTTAGAGCGAATTGCTAGGATTCCATTCGGAATTGGGAATTGGGAATTGGGAATTGGGAATTGGGAATTGGGAATTGGGAATTGGGCAACCTTCTTCCCCTCCTGGGAGGGGCTAGGGGTGGGTTGGGAGGGGTTAGGGGTAACTGGCGTTGGGCATTGGGAAGAGGCAGGGGGGCAGGGAGTAGGGGGCAGGGGAGAAAAGGCAGAGGTGAAAAGCAATTCTATCCGATCGCTCTCCCCTGCTAGTTCGAGAGAAACTTTTTCGCTAGTATCTATGGCAAGCTGACCGGATAAAAGCGGCTCGAACTGCCAGCCATTGACGACAAAATCCTGCAAGTTTATGGCACCGCTGGCTTGCAGATCTGGCAACAGAGATTGCGAGGCTAATTGCCCTGATGGTCGATTTGCTAATTTTGCTTGGATTTTGCCTTCAAAATCGATAAGGCCGGAAATAGAAAATTGCTCGCTGGCTTCTGGGTTGGTCAGGGCGACGAGAGAAGGGATGGTTGCTAAGTCAAATTTAGCGATCGCCAGGTTTAAATCGAATCCTCGAATCCCCGGCTCTGCCTCCGTTCTCACTGACACCGTACCGCTAGCAGTTATTCCCGGTGCTTTGGCTGAGGCAATTTCAATAACTTCGCCATTCCAACGAAAGTCGGTAGAAAAGGGAATTATTCTTCTAGGACTGGCACAAATCGTCGATTCGATATGAGTTTGGTCAAAAGTAGTTGCAGAGGATCCCCCCCAAACCCCCCCTTTTTGAAGGGGGGGCAAGAAAGCCCCCCTTTTTAAGGGGGGTTTGGGGGGATCCTCTGACTGGGGTATCCCATGACGATCGATGGGTTTTGACCACACCCGTTTGATATCTGGATCTAGGTTTCGACGCGCTGGATCTAGGTTTTGGTGCTTCTTGCGCACCCTACATGGATTTGTAGATTCTTCGGGAAAAGGAATAGAGCGATCGACTTCTGCAGTCATTTCTATTTCCCCAGCCGCGAGAATATCTGCTAAGTCAAAGGAAGCGACTCTGCCAGAACTGTTGAGATTGCCTCTATCCAAGTACAGCGGAATCGGCAAATCCGGGGCAAAGGGATTTACATCTATTTCTGTAGCGGCTAGGGATAGCTGCCATTTTCCTTGTAATAAGCGACCGCTACCCTGCACTTTGCCCCCGGCAACATTTAACCTCGCTTCGCCATTGGCTGTTAGTTTTTCAAGAATCTTAGTATTGACTGCAGTTGAGTTGCGATCGCTAGCTAGAGCTAGTTGCAAAATATCCAACTTTCCACTGCTTTGCAATTTCCCGCCAGCTAGAACCATCGGCACCGGCAAATCGGGGACAAAAGGATTTAAGGATAGAGCAGTTCCCGCCCCCAAGTCAGCGGATAATTGCCATTCACCTCTATATAGTTTTGCCGCGATCGCAGTTTTGCCCCCTGCCACTATAAGCTGCGATCGCCCTGCTAAATTTATTTTTTCTAGCAGTTCCACGGACAAACCCGGTTTCTCAGAAAAAGCTAAGAAACCCGGTTTCTCCGAAGAAACCGGGTTTCTGGTGAGGTTTCTGCCCAGAAAAATATCGGTGCTGCCGGAGCCAGTGAAACTTCCGCTCGCCAGAGTGACGGGAATTGGCAAATCCGGCGCAAAGCTATTTAAGGATAAGTTAGTTCCCCGCCCCAACTCAGCGGATAACTGCCATTTACCTTTAGAGAGTTTTGCCGCGATCGCAGTTTCTCCCCCTGCCACTATAAGCTGCGATCGCCCTGCTAAATTTATTTTTTCTAGCAGTTCCACGGACAAACCCGGTTTCTCAGAAAAAGCTAAGAAACCCGGTTTCTCCGAAGAAACCGGGTTTCTGGTGAGGTTTCTGCCCAGAAAAATATCGGTGCTGCCGGAGCCAGTGAAACTTCCGCTCGCCAGAGTGACGGGAATTGGCAAATCCGGCGCAAAGCTATTTAAGGATAAGTTAGTTCCCCGCCCCAACTCAGCGGATAACTGCCATTTACCTTTAGAGAGTTTTGCCGCGATCGCAGTTTCTCCCCCTGCCACTATAAGCTGCGATCGCCCAGCTAAATTTATTTTTTCCAGCAGTTCGGTGGAGAAACCAGTCGAGAAACCCGGTTTCTCAGAAGAAACCGGGTTTCTGCCCAGAAAAATATCCGTACTGCCGGAGCCCTGGAAACTTCCGCTAGTCAGGGTGACGGGAATTGGCAAATCCGGCGCAAAGCTATTTAAGGATAAGTCAGTTCCCCGCCCCAACTCAGCGGATAAATCCCAACGACCTCTAGAGAGCTTGCCCGTTACTTCAGTTTCGCCGCCAGCTACTAGAAGCTGCGATCGCCCAGCTAAATTTATTTTTTCCAGCAGTTCGGTGGAGAAACCAGTCGAGAAACCCGGTTTCTCAGAAGAAACCGGGTTTCTGCCCAGAAAAATATCCGTACTGCCGGAGCCCTGGAAACTTCCGCTAGTCAGGGTGACGGGAATTGGCAAATCCGGCGCAAAGCTATTTAAGGATAAGTCAGTTCCCCGCCCCAACTCAGCGGATAAATCCCAACGACCTCTAGAGAG
>JAAHFN010000012.1:0-7239 GCA_010672965.1 Oscillatoria sp. SIO1A7 | reverse complement strand
TGCCGGAGCCCTGGAAACTTCCGCTAGTCAGGGTGACGGGAATTGGCAAATCCGGCGCAAAGCTATTTAAGGATAAGTCAGTTCCCCGCCCCAACTCAGCGGATAAATCCCAACGACCTCTAGAGAGTTTGCCCGTTACTGTAGTTTCGCCGCCAGCTACTAGAAGCTGCGATCGCCCTGCTAAATTTACTTTTTCTAGGGCTTCGGCTAACAAACCTGTGGAGAAACCCGGTTTCTTCTGAGAAACCGGGTTTCTGCCCAGAAAAATATCGGTGCTGCCAGAGCCAGCGAAATTGCCGCTAGTCAGGATGACGGGAATTGGCAAATCCGGCGCAAAGCTATTTAAGGATAAGTCAGTTCCCCGCCCTAACTCAGCGGATAACTGCCATTTACCTTTAGATAGTTTTCCTGCGATCGCGGATGCGCCCCCAGCTACTATAAGCTGTGCTTTACCAGAAAATTGAATTTTTTCTAGCAGTTCGGCGGGGAAACCGGGGTTGTCGGAAGAAACCGGGTTTCTTGGTGATTTTCTAGGGGCAAAAATATCGGTGCTGCCGGAGCCCTGGAAATTGCCGCCGGCGAGGGTGACGGGAATTGGCAAATCCGGCGCAAAACTATTTAAAGATAAGGCAGTTCCCGGTGCCACATTCGCCGATGCCTGCCAAGAGTCGCCGCGCAACTGACCTTCTACAATGGTGTTGCCCCCAGCAATATTCAGCCTTGCCCGACCGGAAATAGCAATATTTTCTATAGGAGCATTTAAGCGGCCGGATAGCTGGGCGGAACCGTCAACTAGGGCGACTGGTGCGGGCAAGTCTGGGGCAAATTGGTTTAGGTTTAAATTTCTGGCGGCTTCTGCTGCAACCGATGCTTGCCACGAGCCATTTTCTAGATTTCCTCGCACCGTTGTTGCCGCCCCAGCCAGTTCGAGCTGGATTTGGCCGGAAGCTGCGATCGCTTCTGGTTCTAAATTATCTATATTTCCCGATAGCCGGACATTGCCACCCGTGAGCGCTGCGGCCACTGGCAATTCTGGAGCTAAGCGATTCAAACTAATAACTCCCGTCGAGCCCGGGCTGACAGATGCCTGCCAATTTCCTTGATTTAATTTTCCATCTATCGAGATCGCGCCTCCCGCCAGATTTACTTGCATCTTGCCATTAGCAGCAATATCCGCCAGCATATTGGACTGGCTCTGGCCGGAACTTTCTGGGAGTTTGCCCGCCAGCCGTACTTCACCGCCCAGAGTCGGACGTTCTGCATCTAGCAGGACAAATAATTCTGGATTGGCTCGTTTTATTTCTCCTTTGGTTTTTTCATCTACTACTTCATCTACTAATCTTTGCAATTGCAGCCCATTGAGGTTAAGGTTCGCCTGCCATTGTTCTCCCACTAATTGTCCGCTGCCGCGAACGGTGCCGCCAGCCCCTTGGAAAACAGTATTTCTAAAAGCAATTATTTTCTCGGCAATAATAACGTCACCTTTGCCGGGATAGAGAGCATTCGGCGCTTCCCAGCTAACTCGGGTGGTGGGATTCTCCGCAGAGCCTCGGACTTGGGTAGTAGCAAAGACGGAGCCAATGGGGATGGGCAGTTCAGTCCCGCCGCTATAAATATTAGCGATCGCATCCCCAGGTAAGTCTGAAGCCGTAATATCGATAGCCATTTCTGGAATATCTCCCAATCGCACGATGCCGCCGCCTGTCACCAAACCGCCGACAACGGGTTTCGCTTGAATATCGGAGATTGTCATCTCGGTATCTTCAATGCGAATTTGGGCGATCGCCGGTTCAAAATCCAGCAAATCAATCCGACTCCTGCCCACGGTCTCGACTTTGCCAGACAAAATCGGCTTTTCCAGGGCTCCGCTAACCTGCAAAGAAGCCGCAACCTTTGCAGTCACAGGAACTGGCAAACTTGCCTCGAAAGTATTGATATATTTTTCTAAGCTAACCGGGGGAATATAAATCCCTAAATCGTACTCGGATTGAGTATCGATTTTTCCATCTACCTCCAGGGGCAATTGTCCGTAGAGCGCTTTCACTTCCTCTAGGGCTACGGCCAAATCGAAGAAGCGAATTCGACCGGAAGCAGCAGTAATGGCTTGGGGCAAGCCAGCCAAAATAGCATTGGCATTTTGAAACCTAGCAGTTCCTTGCCAGGATAAAATCGTTGCTTCTTCAAATTCCAAGCTCAAATTACAATTAATTTCCCCTCCCTGCGCGTCGATGGGAAGATTGGGAATTAAGGGCATAACATCTGGAGCAGAAAGCCGATTGCCCAGAATCTGAATTTTTGTTTTCAAAGGAGACAAGAGCGACTCGCCCTTAATATCGAGCTGACCGCCGCTACTGGGATAGCTCCGAACTTCATAAGCCACTCGCGTTTGCTTGTCGAGAAAAGTTACCAAACCATTTACCCTACCGAGTTGGAAGGGAGGTTTGGGGAGTGTGGGGGGTGTGGGAAGAGAGGGGAGTGTGGAAGATGTGGGGAGTGTGGAAGATGTGGAAGGCGTGGGGAGTGTGGAAGATGTGGAAGGCGTGGGAGATGTGGAAGACAATTCTCTCCCCACACTCCCCTCTTTCCCCTCTCTTCCCACACTCTCCAACTCCCTGGGGACCAAAGCTAGGGAAGCGTTGCGGATGCGGATGGTATCCAGTTGTATCTCAATTGGTCCGGGAGATTGGTTTTCTTGGGGTTTCATCTGGATTTGCAGCCAGCTTCCCCGTTCGTCCTGTTCGGCATATACTTCTGGGCTTATAAGAATAATGTCTAGACTCAGGACGCGGGTGGCGATTAGCTGCATGGGGTCATAGCGCACGATCGCTTCTGGCACTATGGCAAAATCTGGATCGGTTTCAGTCGCGGGCAGGAACGAGCGACCCAAGCGCAACCCAGTCAAAGAAAATTGCTCTACTGGTCCTAGCATTACCGGGCGGCTTACCAGTTTGCTCAGCTCCTTTTCTACTAGGGGCGTCAGTTCGTTATGGACGAAAAACCACAACCATGCGGCACCAACTCCGACTCCCGCAACTGCGATCGCCCCTGTAGCCAGAAAGGCGCGCATTAACCGCGATCGCCACAACCGGCGGCCTTGCCCTCGGTTATTTTGGGACCATTTGTTTTCCGGTTCAGGGTCGTTTTCGGACCAGTTGTTTTCCGGTTGAGGGTCGGAGTTTGGAGCGTTGCTCATTTTAAAGGTCGCTTTAACTGTGGGGCGCTAGTATTGGAGTTCTTATCCAGGACTTAGGTGACTTCTGGTAATAAAAGTACCTTATGGATCCGAGCGCGATGCCCCCTCTCGGGAGGGGGTTGGGGGTGGGTACTGCGACCGGGGAAAAACCCACCCACACCGCCCGCAGGAGGGGAAGCGGTACTTTCTTTCCTAGAAGTCTATCATTTTGAAAAAAGATCCTCAATTTTGACGCGATCGCGCCATTTAGGCTATTTAAAGCTATTTAAAGGCAAATTATACTATTATAGCGGTCCAAGCCTTGTTAATATTAAAAACAGGAATTGAGGAAAGTCGTCTGAGTCCATGCGAGTATTTCCAGTATTTGTTTTACTCTATAACGTCGGGACCAATAACGAAGGAATACATACTCTTCGGATTGGCGATCGAGATGTGATTCTGATGTTCCATTCCGAGGATGATGCCATGAGCTTTGCCACACTTTTGGAAGCTCAAGATTTTCCCGAGCCCACCCCCGTGGAAGTTGACCCGAAAGACATTGAGGCATTTTGCCGCGATGCCGGTTATGAATGGCAAGAGGTTGAGAAAGGAACTGTAGTGGTTCCTCCAGAAAGCAATCTGGAAGAAACAGAGTGGGACCCCAATCAACCACCGCCAGACCCGGAATCGGAATTAGATCGCATTCGCCGTCAGTTGGAAGCACAAATCCAGGGCAAGACTCCAGAGCCGCCAGGGGAGAACCCCGCCGAAAATCCAGAAGAACCCAGCGAAATGTCCCCAGCGGAACTCGATCGCATTCGCCGTATCTTGGAGGGACTGTTATAGATTGGGGAATTGGGAATTGGGCATGGGGCATGGGGACCGGGGAACAAGTCAAAAGTCTCAAGGTAATAAGTCAAGAAACACTCCCTCCGTTCGCCGTTCGCCTTGAGCGCCGTGAGCCTATTCACTTTTGACTTTTGACTTTTGACTTTTGACTTTTGACTTTTGACTTTTGACTTTTGACTTTTGACTTTTGACTTTTGACTTTTGACTTTTGACTTTTGACTTTATCGCTCTCCTGGTCCCCCATAAACATTTCCCCGGTCCCCATGCGAACATGCCCCATGCCCCATGCCCCATGCCCCATGCCCAATAGTTGAATAAAAGACAATAATAAAAAATGGAAAATGTACAAAACCGGGGACATCTGCTGACAGAACAGGTTAATCCCAATAGCGAAAACTTGGATCTGCTCTCGTCCCTGGAATTGGTAGATCTGTTTAATCAAGAAGATGCGAAAACTCTAAGCGCGATCGCAAATGCTCGGGAGCCACTGGCGGCTGCCATCGACAGAACAGCGGAGGCTTTGGGTCATGGAGGACGCTTATTTTATGTCGGTGCTGGAACGAGCGGGCGACTGGGGGTTTTGGATGCTGCCGAATGTCCTCCCACTTTTTGTACCCCACCGGAACTGGTGCAGGGAATTATTGCCGGGGGTGCCGGGGCATTAGTTAAATCTTCAGAAGACTTGGAAGACAGATTTGAAGATGGGGAAGCCGCGATCGCCGAGCGCCATATCACCGACCTAGATGTAGTAGTTGGCATTACGGCGGGCGGCACCACTCCTTTTGTTATGGGAGCAGTGGAAGCTGCCCGCTCTCGGGGAGCCACCACTATTTTCGTCTCCTGCGTCCCCGCTACCCAGGCGATCGCCAATGTCGATATTGACATTCGCCTCTTGGTCGGTCCAGAAATTCTGGCGGGCTCCACTCGGCTCAAAGCAGGCACGGTTACCAAAATGGCGCTAAATATACTCTCCACCGGCGTGATGGTTAAGTTGGGCAAAGTCTATGGCAACCGAATGATAGATGTAGCCGTTACTAACAGCAAACTGCGCGATCGCGCCCAGCGCATAATTGCCGCCCTGACCGATCTCGACCGAAAAGACTGCGATGCTTTGCTGGAGAGGAGCGGACTATCTGTAAAACTGGCGTTGCTAATGCACTGGACTGGTCTCGACCGAGAAGCTGCCCTAGCTTTGCTAGAAAAAAACCAGGGAAATATCCGCGCTTGCGTAGAAAGCCAAAATAGTAATAAAGATTGAAAATGAATATGGAAATAGAAAACAGCGCGACTATTGCAATAGTCTTGCTGGCTGTGGGGATATTGGTCTGGGGATATTACCGCTCGCGACCTTTTGGCAAACTGGGACTCTTGGCTTGGCTCCAGTCGGTAATCTTAATGGCACCGTGGCTATTGTTCTTTGCTTTATTCGCCGCAGGGATTTATCTCAACCTAGCTGCCATCCTCTTTTTATTATTAGGGGCTGCGGGATTGTATATTTTTCTGGGCAGACAACTGCGAGCTGCAGGTCAGGAGGAACTGCTCCGGGAGCGAGCGGCTCGCATGATGAAAGAAGCTCAGGAGTCTAGATCCGAGACTCCTGGCAGCGAGACTCCTGGCAGCGAGACTCCTGCTGCCTCTCCAGTCTTGCCGGTGCTAGAAGGTATTAATCCCGAAGATCTCAAAAAGATACAGGGCATTTTTGGTATCAATACCTTCTTTGCTACGCAAACTATTCCCTATCAAGATGGCGCGATTTTTAAAGGCAACCTGCGCACAGAAGTAGAAGAATGTTACAGTCGCTTGGCTGCTGCCTTGGCAGAGCGGGTTGGCGATCGCTACCGGCTCTTCTTAGTCCCCAACCCCGAAGGCAAGCCCGTAGTAGTAGTTCTGCCCCGCACCAACGAACCGCAACCGGCAACAGTGTCGCAAAAAGTTCTTTTTGTTGTCTTAGTCTTAGTAACAATTGCCACAAGCTTAGAAACCGGAGGCTTATTGCTCGGCTTTGATTTTTATAATAACTTCGATCGCTTTGCCGATGTGCTACCCCTTGGTTTGGGTCTCTGGATAGTATTGCTAGCTCACGAACTGGGGCACCAAGCGATCGCCAAACGCCACAACGTCCGTTTTAGCTTGCCCTTCTTTATCCCCGCATCGCAACTCGGTTCTTTTGGTGCCCTCAACAGATTTGAATCTCTATTGCCCAACCGAAGCGTATTATTTGATGTCGCCTTCGCCGGACCGGCTGTAGGTGGTTCCATCTCCCTAGTCATGTTGCTAATCGGATTATTGCTCTCCCACGAAGGTAGCGCCTTCCAAATGCCTTCTCAGTTTTTCCAAGGCTCGGTTTTAGTCGGAAGTTTGGCCAAAATCACTCTCGGTTCGGCATTACAGCAGGAGCTAGTGGATATCCATCCCCTCGTTGCCCTTGGCTGGCTCGGCTTAGTCATTACTGCCATTAATTTATTCCCAGCCGGTCAGCTCGATGGCGGTAGAATGGTTCAGGCTATCTACGGTCGCCAAATTGCAGGAAGAGCTACCATCGCTACTTTGATATTTCTATGTATCGCTTCTTTCGTCAATCCTTTAGCGCTCTATTGGGCAATTTTAATTGTCTTTCTACAACGCAATCTGGAGCGTCCCAGCCTGAATGAAATTAGCGAACCCGACGACGCCCGCGCCGCATTATGCTTGCTAGCGCTATTCCTGGCGATCGCTACCGTCATCCCCCTAACCCCTGGCGTCGCCGGTCGTCTCGGCATCGGTGGCTAATTGGATAGGGTGTGGGCTGTAGGGTGTGGGGTGTAGGGTGTAGGGTGTGGGGTGTGGGGTGTAGGGTGTGGGGTGTAGGGTGTGGGGAATTGGGAATTTGGAATTTGTAATTGGGACCCTACGCCCCGGAGGGCGGGCTACGCCTACGACAGGCTCAGGATAAAATTGGGAATTGGGAATTGGGACCCTACGCCCCGGAGGGCGGGCTACGCCTACGACAGGCTCAGGATAAAATTGGGCATTGGGAATTGGGCATTGGGAATTGGGAATTGGGCATTGGGAATTGGGAATTGGGCATTGGGTATTTTCTCCTTGTCCCCTTGTCCCCTTGTCCCCTTGTCCCCTTGTCCCCTTCCACACCCCACACCCCACACCCCACACCCCACACCCCACACCCCACACCCCACACCCCACACCCCACACCCCACACCCCACACCCCACACCCCAC
>JAAHFN010000119.1 GCA_010672965.1 Oscillatoria sp. SIO1A7 | reverse complement strand
TCCCCTACCACGGAGTTATCGTTTTGTCAAGAAAATTTAGATGCGTTTTCCCTGCTAGAAGAGGCGATCGAGCAATATATCTTGCGGGACGGACGATATCAACTATTGGTAAAATCTAATTCCGGGCAAATAGAAAGCTTAGTAATGACCGACTTTATGATTCCTATTCGCGCTATTTTTGATAGTGCTGAAAATCTCAATGCGCTCCACAATATTACGATAGCTTTATAACCTAGAGGCGACCATTGGAGTAGAGGAACAGCTAGGCATACTAAAGAGGGAAATTATCTTGGTAAAACCTTAGAAAACATTTGCCCTTTTTTATGGTTAATATTATTTTTAGCAGAAAGTCTCTAGCTTTGCCATGTAAAGAAGTAAAGCAATTTTTTTCAGACTAAAGACGGGTGCATCTCAATTTTGCAAATAGACCAATTTTATGCTATAATTTACTGCTTATTAAATAAATCAAGAAAAACATGGAATTAACTCCACAAGAACAACAAGAAATGCAAGAACATATTCTAGGAATATCGAAAATATTATACCGAAATACTCCTAAAGAAAAAATCAAAACATTTGAAGAAATAGAAACAACAGTCAGGGCTTATATGCAGACTGAGTTATCTCCAGACATTGCCGAGTTTTTTTTTCAGAAGTCAGTCAAGTAGAAACTGGCAGACCAAGAAAAATAAAAACAATTGTAGGAGAAGTGACCATCACATCAGGTCAAGCTGATTTTTTTGATTTAAATTCTCACAGTAGATTTAGTCCAAAATTACAAAAAAATGCTTTATTAGTTTGTGCAAATCAATCTTATCAAAGAAGTGAAGAAGACTTCTTTAGTTTAACAGGGATAAAAATTTCCCATAGCACCTTACAAAGATTAGTAAATAAACAAGAATTAGACTTACCAGATTCTAAGCTAGGGGTACAAGAAATGAGCTTAGATGGAGGAAAAGTTAGGTTGCGTACAGAAGAAATTGGTAAACCAGGGGAGTGGAAAGATTATAAAGCCATCTCATTAAATGGAATATATTTAGGAGCATTTTTTCAAGAAGATCGGTCTTTAATTGATTGGGTAAATAGTCAAAAGTTATTGGAGCCATTCTATTGTTTAGGAGATGGTCATCCAGGAATATGGAAGTTATTTCAATCCGTGGGAGAGTCTCAGTCCAGAATAGAAATATTGGATTGGTTTCATTTAAAAGAAAATCTGCACAAAGTCGGCGGTTCATTAAAACGTTTAAAACAAGCTGAGAATCTTCTATGGCATGGAAAAGTGGATTCCACATTACAGTTGTTTAGTCACTTAAAGAAGAAAGTATCTCGAAATTTTTGTCAATATTTAAAAATCATAAACATCGAATTGTTAACTATAAATTACATCAATAATAACAAATAATTTCTATTGGCTCTGGTAGCATTGAATCTGGGATTAAACAAATAGGAATGCGCCTGAAAAAAACTGGCTCGCAATGGAAAAAGGAGAACGTGAATAAAATTCTTTCTTTGCGCTGTGCTTACTTAAATGGAGTGCTTTCTGAATGATGTTTTTACAAAATTGAGATGCACCCCTAAAGACTCTTGACCTGCTGTTATCATTCTGGTTTTATTATTATATAGCACTACCAAAGCAGATTAGGACTTATAATTGTAAAAAAGAAGACCGATCGAGGAAAACAATAATGCCGGCCCCTTACAGCTATGATTTTCGGAAAAAGGCGATTGAAGCTTTTAAGCGAGGCGAACGAAAAGTAAATATCTGTCGTTTGCTGAATATTAGTAGGAATACTTTAGACCTGTGGCTAAAAAGGGAGGCCGAAACAGGAGATTTTCAGGCTAAAACAGCCACTCATAAAGGTCCTAAACCCAAAATACACGATCGGGAAAAATTTCGCGCATTCATAATAGAACATGGAAGTAAAACTCAAAAAAAGATGGCTCTCTTATGGGGAGAGGAATAGATAAGAGAGAAGAATATCCCTATGGTTACTGTGAAATAGGAAAAAGGTTTTACGCACTAAAATCGGGAAAACGAACTGAAAGAGTCAGTTGGATAGCGGCGCAGAGAGAAGATAAGATCTTTGCTCCGTTGGTATTTATTGGAGGTTGTAACACAATAGTCCGGACAGTTTTTAGGGACTCGGGCTGAAACCCGCATTCTACCGTTGGCGATTGGGGGAATATTGCAGCCCGAAACCCGCATTCTACCGTCGCCATTCAAAAAATGTCCGAAGTATTGTTCTAGTTATTTTAAAAAAAGACCATTATTCCCATAACCCCCATCTATTAACGTTACTCCCGGGCGATAGCCTCGATTTAAACATTTATCAATTAGCTCTAAAGCCAATTCTGGTTTTTTCTTGAATTCTGGATCTTCTTTTCCTTTCTCAAAAGAATCAGCCTTTAGATATTGTGCTACATCTAAGGGTAAAGTTCTTACGCCATCGTAGAGATGAGTTGTCACAATAACAATCCCATTATCAGTTTTACCAATTTCCCCAATATATTGTCGTCCTACTCCTGATGTTTTTTTTCCGCTTTTTCGATGACCTGAGTCATCTATTATTAAGCTAAAATTTTTCGCTGGCTTAGTTTGACGACAAAGATTCATTATCTCAATACTCCGGACAAATTAAATATGCTAGGTTAGCAACAGTTAATGCAAAAGTTAATTATTGCTTATCCTGAAAGAGCAAATATATAAAAAAAGCCGCCTATCAACTAAAATGCTTTTAAGGAAAGTATTTATTGATAGACGACACAGATGAAAATTGTTGAGACCATATTACACCAGATTGATGGACTTACGCAACCTAAGCGAAACTTCATGTTGACCTTATTTTCAACTATTCTCATAGTTTGTGGTAAGGTCAATTTCACAAATCTCAGTAGATACAGTAACAAATCGGAAAGAACATATCGGCGTCACTTTAACGAACCCTTTCCCTTTTTGGAGTTTAATTCTTATCTGATTAAGGAAGCGATTCCTTCAAGTCATCAAAAGATTTTAGCAATTGACTGTTCTTTCATTCCAAAAGCTGGGAATAAAACTTTTGGTAAAGACTACTTTTTTAACGGCTCTTCTGGTCGAGCAGAGAAGGGTTTAGAAGTATCGGTTATTTCAGTAATTGATGTAGATAGTAATATAGGCTACAGTTTATCAGTAAAACAAACGCCTTCGCAAACAAAGATAAATAAGGTATCGGCAACTAAAATGCCAGTCAAATCTTCAAATACCAACTATTCCCAGACCAAGAACAGCAAGAAAAACAATAAAAATAAAAAAAACAGCAAAAAATCTAATAATAAAGATCTAAAGGACAAGAAGGATGAGATTTGTCTCGTATAGATTTTTATCTAGATTCTTTAAAAATGCTCAAAAATCAGTGGCGTTATCAAATAAAATACTTAGTAGCAGATGGTTATTATTCAAAGGAAAAGTTCGTTAATGGCATATTAGATCTAAACCTTCACCAGATTGGAAAATTACGCCATGATGCCAATATGCGTTACCTTTATACGGGTAAGCAAAAGAAATATGGTGCTAAACGTAAGTATGATGGAAAAGTAAAATTAACTGACCTAAAAAAGCTCACTTTTGTAAAAGAAGTAGCTCCAAATATTTCTCTTTATACAGCAGTTGTCAACCATGTAACCTTGAAGAGAAACATACGGATTGCTTACCTGGTAGACCGTCGCGATCCCCAGAAAATAAGAACCGCTCTTCTTTTTTCTACTGATACGGAAATCGATGCGCTTGAAATATATTGCTATTACAAAGCACGGTTTCAAATTGAATTTATTTTTCGAGATGCCAAACAGTTTACAGGACTTGCTCACTGTCAGGCCCGCGATGCTGCCAAACTAGATTTTCATTTTAATGCAAGTTTGACTGCCTTAAATATTGCAAAATTAGAGCAGCATACGGCCCATAAAAATGTGAGCCCATTTGTTTTTTCTATGGCTAGCTCAAAACGGCTGGCTTTCATACAGCATCTGCTTGAGACATTTATTTCAAAGTTAGGCTTAGACCCAATTGTCATAAAAAATCATCCCGAGTACGAAGAATTACTATCTTACGGCTCTATATCTGCTTGATTCTGTCCGAAGTATTGTAGAAAAAAGAGGGTTGATTTATATTGGAGGTGTGGCAAAAAATAGAAATGTAGAGGTGGAAATAGAAGCCGGTCAAAAACAAAAAATGAGATTAGATGAACTGACAGCACTATTACCAGAAGAATCTTTTAGTTCTATCGTTCTCAAATTATAAAAAACTCGAATTGGGCAGCAACAATAAAAGTCGAAATCCCCGGGATGTCAGGTCAACGTACAGTGGCTATCGTCATGAATGCCAAAAATGTTGAGGAGGCAACGGAAATTGATTATTTAATGACTAATGCTACCGCTGAAAAAGCAACAGCAGAATGGATAGTTACCACCTATTCGCAACGAAATTGGATTGAAGTTTTTTACCGAAATATCAAAGGTTGGTTAGGTTTAAAAGAATACCAAATTAGAGTAAAAAAAAGCATTGAGCGTCATTGGATCTTAGTATTTTGCGCTTATACTTTTATTCTCTGGCATTGGTTAACAGGTGGTCTGGCACGACAATGGGCGTCGAGACCATTGAAAACATTTGTTGAAGCACAAGAGAAGCTTTTCGCACAGCCGTTTCTTGTCGAGAAAGTATCCTGGTTAGGTAATAATGTTGACGTATTTGCCGCTCACAAAGCCAGTTTTGGCTTGATTTGGGCTTAGATTTTGTCTAAGTCCCGCTAATCGTATTATTCGCTTATATTTGACTATCTTGCAAATCCGGCATTAATCTTATTTTTAAAATTTATACTAAAGAAATTACTACCTGTCATAGGAGGTATCTATCTTTTTTATTTATCCCAGACGCTTGTAACTATCTAATCGGATATTTTTAGCCATCCTCTACGAACGGCATAGAGGAGTCTATCGATAGCAGTTTGCTCTTCTTCGCTAATCGATTCTTTTAGCAGTATATGCTTTAGCTGTTGCCTATGATCCCGATTCAAGCTGCCGTATCGATAGACTTGAAAAAATAGTTCGGCGATATTCAATTGTGGTATAGCTGCTTCGCCGGTCATAAAGATTGTTGTAACTCACCATTTACAGTTTGAATCTTCCCTAAAATTTTTGGTGCGATCGCGTCCCTTCATTTTCAGAGATCTCGATCGTAATCCCATGCGATCGCTATAACTTTAACAAAGCGATCGATACCACTCAAACAAGCGATCGATATCACAAAATTTCCCTAGAAGCGATCGGTATAGCAATAGTAAATCATTCGCTAATTCGCTATATAAGAGAAACCCGGTGCGCGCATTAGTTAGCGGGTTTCTGGCTCCGGTTCGCGTTCGCGGAGCGTCTTTGCTTCCCTTGAATCGTAACCGGCAAAGGAATTGCTATATATCTATAGTGAATTTCCAGACTGTAGCTGCATCGATTCCTCGTAACATTAGCTTCTGCTTGAGATGACAGTGCCAATAATAATGCTTGCCTACTTAGCTGTCTTGTTCCGCGAGAATTAAGTAATTATGCCGCCCTATAGCGGTTCTCAAATTTATGTGAGGTGTCTGGGGCGAAGCATCCCAATATGAGGATTACCGTTAGGAGCTAAGAGATAGTTGCGGGGATGCTGTCGCCCCTACGTTTGGGAGCATTTCACTTTTGCAATCCATTTGCCCCTTAAGGGCTTTGTTTGTGTAGCCGCGCCTTTGGGCGTTAGGCGGTAGCTTACGAAATTGAAATGCTCCCAAACGTTTCATTGGCCCGATCGTTTATTACACTTATTTGAGAGTGCGATTCGTTTGGGTGGTAAGTCCCTGTGATGTACGCCCAGCATGGAGTCCTTAGACTCTATGATAACTTGACTAATGTCCTCAATAGCCAAAATGGCTAAGCCCAGGATGCTCGATTCCCTTCCAGACCGAACTCGCACAAGTGCGGATTATCAAACAAAGCCGAATCGGAACAGATGGAGCAATGGCAATTCCCGCAGATTTGGGAGTCACGACCCCAGGACTGAAGCCGGGGGTAATGTGAGTAAACCATAACCGAATTGGTTCTCTTGCTAGCCAACTACCTAGGACCAACGTACAGTGAATCATCTACGACCCTTCGTAAAAGTGATGTAGCGAAATCGGCTTGATACGCTGCTTCTAAAAAGATGAGGTGAAAGCCTGGGATGGTCTTGAATCACCAGGACTGGAATCCAAAGTAGCCCGGAGGATAGATGAGGTCTAAGGGTAGATAAGCCATTAGTCAGGAACGAAGTAACCTGTTTATACCTGTTGGACTAAGGTCGGTTAGCCAACAAGCGATAAGTGTGAGCGCATGGATAAACTGGGTGAGATGAAGTAAGAAGCCAACGCCACTTGATAATGAGAGTGGATATGCGCTCCGTACTTCGCCAATCCTGGAAAGTAGTGAGTGATAAAGTAATGAAAACGTCTAATGCACTCCTCAACCAGGAGATGAGAGAATGGAAAGACATAAACTGGGCGATTGTCGAGCGGAAGGTCTTCAAGTTACAAAAACGAATCTACAGAGCCGTTAGGAATGGGGAAAAACGGAAGGCGCTCAGGGCTCCAAAGAATCCTATCAAAGTCATACTAAGCCAAACTCCTGGCAGTAAGGCAAGTCTCACAGTTAAATCAAGGCAAAAAAACGGCGGGGGTAGATGGAGTAAAATCCTTCAACCCTAAACAAAGGATAGCAATGGTGAAGGTCACTGAATTCAACGGAAAGGCTAAACCTGCCCGGAGAGCATGGATACCCAAACCAGGAAAATCCGAAAAAAGACCGCCCTTGAATACCAACTATGCACGACAGAGCCGTTCAGGCTCTTGGGAAGCTGGTACTAGAACCAGAATGGGAGGCTAAATTCGAGGACACCTCATACGGCTTCCGCCCGGGCAGAAATGCCCACGATGCCATAGGAAGAATTTTCCAAGCAATATGTAAAACCCCTAAATGGGTACTTGACGCTGACATTTACAAATGCTTTGACTGTATTAACCATAAGGCTCTGTTAAACAAGCTTGAGTGCCCAAAACCACTCAAAAAACAAATAGCTGCCTGGTTAAAAGCGGGAGTATTAGAAAACAATAAATACTCCAAATCTACTGCCGGAACACCACAAGGTGGGGTAAGATCACCACTATTAGCAAACATAGCACTAGATGGGCTGATTAGGGATACAGTGTCAGCCTTATCCAAATCCAAGGCTCCTAAAATAATTAGGTATGCTGACGATTTTGTGGTCTTACACGAAGATATCGGCGTCATCCTGAAGTGCCAAAAGCTAATATCGAAGTGGCTGGCAGAACTAGGACTAGAGCTGTCTGAAGCCAAAACGGAAATAAAACATACCTTGGAAGGAAACAACCCGGGGTTTGACTTTCTAGGCTTTAATATCAGACAGTATAGAGCAGGGATACACCGAAGCGGACGAACCGGAGGTATAAAAAGCAGACCCATAGGACATAAGACCTACATAAGGCCATCCAAGAAAGCCATAATCAATCACAGAAAGGCAATTAAGGATGCGATCAAACAGTTAAGAAACGCGCCAACAGCCGCGTTGATTAAACGGCTAAACCCCATAATTAGAGGATGGAGTAAATACTACTCTGCGATATCCGACAAAAGCGACTTAAATGGAGAAGACAGCCAACTATGGTCAGTCCTACGCGCATACGTCGTATCCAGGAAAGGTAGAAAATCACTAAAAGGTGCAATGCACAAATATTTCCGATCTATTAACGGAAAAAATGGGTATTTTCCACTGAAGATGGGTTGCAGTTGACAAGACATGGCAACACAGAAACCGCGAGACACACCGTTATACAACCAGGAAGAAGCCCGTATGATGGAGACTGGATTTACTGGAGTACCCGACGCGGGAAACACATAGAAACTCCTAAGAAAGTTGCCCAAATGCTTAAAAAGCAAAAAGGCAAATGCAACCAATGCGGTCACTATTTCATGCCTGAAGACCTAATCGAAGTAGACCATATAATCCCAAGGTCTCAAGGGGGTTCCGACAAATACGACAACCTGCAACTGCTACACAGGCATTGCCATGATGTCAAAACCGCACAGGATTCTAACGGTATCAATAACAACGACCGGGAAAGGTAGGAGCCTATTGCCATGAAAGTGGCATGATGGGTTCTGAATGGGAGGTGTGGGTCGTGAGGCTCACATCGACCCTAATAACGCTATCGTATTTTCAAAATAAAAACCAAATCATTTCTTACCACCCAATTCCCCATGTCCCCATGTCCCCATGTCTCCCCCTCCCCCGGTCCCCATGTCTCCCCCTCCCCCTGCTCCCCTGCTCCCTGCCTCCTCCGGTCCCCATGTCCCTTTTTGAGATTTCCCTGACACACAGTATTCTTTGAAAGATGTAGGATGTTATTTCTCTTATTGCTGGAGAAGCGCGCTTGCTGCTCTCTTGAGAGATTTGCACCGGATGAGTAACAAGGGAAAAATAGGATGATAAAACTTAACCCGAATTCTAGTTTTAGCGTAATGATTCGCTTGCAACTGCCCAATGAGGCGGGAGTGCTAGCTCGGGTAACTCAGGCGATCGCTACTGTCGGGGGCAGCTTAGGTCAAATCGATTTGGTCGAGCGTACTCGCAAATTGACGATTAGGGATCTTGCAGTGGATGCGGCTAGCAGCGACCACGCCGAGGAGATTATCCAAGCAGTTAAAAAGCTGGACTATATTAAAATAGTTGACTTTTACGATCGCACCTTTAACCTGCATCGCGGCGGCAAAATTACAATTGAAAATAAAGTACAACTCAAGGGCCAAGATGAGTTGGCAATGGCTTATACTCCCGGGGTGGGACGGATATGCACTGCGATCGCCAAAGACCCAGAAAAAGTATATACTCTAACCGTCAAACAAAATATGGTGGCCATTGTCAGCGATGGTTCTGCGGTGCTGGGATTGGGCAACCTCGGTCCCGCTGGAGCCCTGCCAGTGATGGAAGGCAAGGCAATGTTGTTCAACGAATTTGCCGGAGTAGATGCCTTTCCTATTTGTCTGGCTACCCAAGATACTGAAGAAATCGTGCGCACTGTCAAAAACATTGCCCCAGTTTTTGGCGGAGTCAACCTCGAAGATATTAGCGCTCCCCGCTGTTTTGAAATAGAAGCTCGCTTGCGCCAGGAATTAGATATTCCCGTATTTCACGACGACCAACACGGTACGGCTATTGTCTCTTTGGCTGCTTTGATTAATGCTCTGAAGCTGGTGGGCAAGTCAATCGAAGAAGTCCGCATTGTAATGAATGGGGCAGGAGCCGCTGGAGTAGCGGTGGCTCGCTTGCTGCGTCTTGCCGGCGCTCGTTATATTTCGATGTGCGATTCTAAGGGGATTATTTCTCGAGATCGCTCCGGTTTAACAGAGCAAAAATTAGAGTTTGCAGTGGATAAAGGCGGGTCTCTGGCCGATGCCGTAGTAGGGGCGGACGTATTTATTGGCGTTAGCGTGCCCGGAGTGCTGACTGTGGATATGGTGCGATCGATGGCTCCCGAACCGATTGTCTTTGCCATGTCCAATCCAGTTCCCGAGATTCAGCCGGAAATAGCCCGAGACCATGTGGCAGTCATAGCCACTGGTCGCAGCGATTATCCCAATCAGATTAATAATGTCTTGGCATTTCCCGGAGTATTTCGCGGCGCTCTAGATTGTCGGGCGAAGACGATTACTCAGTCTATGTATTTAGAAGCTGCTAAGGCGATAGCTTCCTTAGTCGAGACTTCCGAAATAAACCGGGAAAATATTATTCCTTCCGTCTTCGATCGCCGAGTGGTAACTGCCGTTTCTGCTGCAGTCCAGCAGGCTGCCAGACAAGAAGGTATCGCTCGCGCATAGGGAACATGGGGACCTTCGGGGCAGGCAAGCAGGGAGTAGGGGGGAGCGCCGAGCAGAGGTGCGGTGCCGCAAATTTCCCCCTTGCTCTTCCCCTTCTCCCGGTCCCCCGATATCCCGGTCTCCCCATCTCTCATGTTTCCATGTCCCCTTACCCATAAGCGCTGCATATAGATTTTTAAGATAAATTCAAGCCCTACATATAGAGTTGTATCTTGAAATTACCGTAAATCCTACTATTTTCACTATCGTAAATATAGCCAAATAAAACATGGCGAGTTATACTATTCCCTATGCAGGCTATGACAAAACCCAATCCCCGAACCTAAGCTGTAAATCATTCGGGCAGATAGGGGAGTGGGGTGCGGAATCAGTGGGAGCATCTTAATTTATATGGAAGCTAAGGCCGCCGGGAGCGCTGCGGCAATAATCCCTCTGGGTAAGGGAGCAAAATTGAGATATTCCCGAGTCAGTTGCCTGAATCTAAAGCTATATGGAAAGAAGCGATTCACTTGATTTGGCCTAACCGCTTCTTTACCCCAGACTGACTTTGTGGAGGCAAAAATGGCACCAATAATTATTCTGCTCGTAGTGGGTCTGACGATTTTCTTGTTCTGGCGAAATGCTAATCATGCCGGCCAATTAGACCCACATCTGTTACGGGAACTAAACGGAAATAGGTCTTTAGCCAGACAGTTGCAAGATGCAGTACGAGGAGACAAGCCCTTGGCAAGGCGACTGCTAAATAGCGCTAAATTCAAATATACTGGCAAATCCGATCGGTGGTATGTAGAAAAAATTATTTATGATTTAGAGCGCGACGGTGCCGGAAGCCGCAGCACTAGATCTAAAAGTATCGATAAAAGAGAGCTTAGAGAAAATCTTTTTTTGGCCGGTACTTTTCTCTGGGTTATTAGCTCTTTGACTAGCTTAATAGGGCGCTTTCTTCGCTGACAATGGGAATTGGGGATTGGGCATTGGGCATCGGAAAAGGCAGGGGGCAGGGAGCTTTCAAGGGTATGCTTTTTATAATTCCGCTTTTTGCAGTTGTCAGCGAGCAGCATAAATTTCTGGGGCGAAGCATTCCAGTTTATAAGTTTACTTGAAAGCAAAGTATATCTCGGGAATGCTATCGCCCCTACGCCTTATTTCCAGGGTTTCGTGGCCTTTACAACATCAAATCTAAAAAACATACCCTTGAAAGGGGGCAGGGAGCGGGCAGGGAGCGAGGGGCAAGGGGGAAATTTGCTGCACCCCTACTCCCTGCATCCCCTGCACCCCTGCTCAGAGCTAAGGTCTGTCTGCGTCTCCCAAGTCTCCCTTGTCCTCCAAGTCTCCTTGTCTTCCAAGTCTCCCTTGTCCCCAAGTCTCCCTTGTCCCCAAGTCTCCCTTGTCCCCAAGTCCCCTATCTTCCGATGCCTCGATACCTGCTCAAACGCCTACTCATTTCTATCCCCACCCTGATTGCCATTAGTATCGTTATTTTCGGCATATTGGCTCTGGCTCCGGGAGACCCGATGGGGGAATTTGCTACCAATCCCTCTATTACTGCTGAGGTGCGAGAGAATATCCGACGATCGCTCGGTCTCGACCAACCCATACCCATCCGCTATCTGAAATGGGCTTGGGCATTTGTTCGGGGCGATATGGGCTATTCCTTTAATAGTCGCAGCCCCGTTAGCTCGCTAATTATGCAGCGATTGCCCAGTACCTTATGGGTAGTCGGTTCTGCATATATTTTGGCGGCGATCGCAGCCTTTCCCCTAGGAACCCTTTCTGCCCTCAAGCGCTATTCTATTTTCGACAAAGTTGCCACCACCTTTGCCTTTGTCTGGTTTTCTCTGCCCACCTTTTTCACCGGCTTGCTATTCATTATTATCTTTAGCGTCCAGCTCAAATGGTTGCCCTTCATCTACGACAGCACTTTAAAAGTTACCGACTGGTCTAGTTTGATAAAGCAAATAAAGCAATCTATTATGCCCGCTTGCGTTTTGGGCTTGTACCAAGCAGCTATACTGATGCGTTTTATCCGCTCCTCAATGTTAGAACAGCTCAACCAAGAATACGTTCGCACCGCTTATGCCAAAGGTTTATCTCAATTTGCCGTCATCTACCGCCATGTTTTGCGCAATGCCCTAATTCCGGTAGTCACCCTCATGGCTCTCGATATTCCCAGAGTCTTTACTGGCGCTCTGGTTACGGAACAAGTCTTCCGCGTTCCGGGAATTGGCGCTCTCTTGATTGACTCTATCTATCGCAGCGACACTCCAGTAGTTATGGCGATCGCTTTTATCTATGCTATCTTAATTGTCATATTCAATCTCATCGCCGACTTGGTTTATGCTTTCTTAGACCCTAGAGTTAAATATTAGGTTTGAGTTTTGAGTTTTGAGTTTTGAGTTTTGAGGTTAAATTGCCAGGTTGTAACTTAAAACTCTCCCCTACACCCTACACCCTACACCCTAATTATGACCCTTTGGCAAGATGGATGGCGTCGCTTTCGCCAAGACAGAATGGCAATTTTTGGCGCGGTCGTTCTATTGATAATAACAGCCAGCGTTATGTTTGGGCCGTTGATATACGGAGGTTCGATCGAGCAAATTGACTTTAGCCAATCTTCCGCTGCGCCGAGTTGGGAGCATCCTTTTGGCACTAATGACCTGGGTCAGGATCAGCTAGCTCGGGTTTTGTCGGGGGGACGAATTTCCATCGCCGTAGGGGTGACCGCAATGTTAGTGGCGATATCTTTGGGAATATCGATAGGCGCGATCGCCGGTTTTTATGGCGGCCTAACCGATATCCTGCTCATGCGCCTCACGGATTTATTTTTAGCTTTGCCCCAGTTGCCATTGCTGTTGCTAGCAGTCTATTTATTTAGGGCCTGCTGAAAAAAAACAAACAGTAGAACCTGCAAGGCTTTGGAGTGATCATAAATGCTATCGAATGAGCATATATAGGTGTAAAATGGGAAAAATCTTGTATTTGCTGCGAACTAATGTACC
>JAAHFN010000118.1 GCA_010672965.1 Oscillatoria sp. SIO1A7 | reverse complement strand
TAGCAGGATCGACAGGCCTGTATGCGGTTATTATTAAGAACTAACCCTAAACACATGATAATTTTAAGTTTAAAACAAGGCACTTTCTTTGTAAAAAGTCAAACTTATTTAAGATGCGTTTGCCCTGGGAAAAGCCCCTACGGGATTTGTTAGTAATTAACCGGATTTGATATGAGTCCCGATCTTTGTTGGCAAGAGAGATGAACTAACAGGAGCGACTCGGATAGTTACCTTGAGCCAAATTACCCAGCTTTTAACAATTGCGCCTACTGCAGCGCGGCAGAAGTAATCCCACAGTGCGATCCTTGTGGCCGGTAGCCCAGATCCAAAAGCATTTTTAATTTTTAATTTTGAATGAGAGCGCAGGAGAGGGCAGGCGGAGCCTGCTCTCCGGAGGGCATATGCCATTCGCCCCTACGTCAGGTAGCGTCAGGTAGCCTCCGGCAAGGGCGATCGCGCTTTCAACCAGTTTTAGTTAATTTAATAAAAACTTTATAATTTTCACCAGAGCGATCGCTGTTGAAGACCTGATTTTTCAGCGATCGCTCTGCTGGATTTAATAAGATAAAGATGAAAGACAAAACCGATCCCAGGGTCCTGGCTTAGGTCGGTGCCCTGGGCGCTTACTACACTCATTGACACTCATTTGGATGGAGAAAAATATATGACATCCGAATCTCAATTACCCAAACGAGGCCCGATGGCGGGCGTCAGCCTAGCAATGGCTGGCGTGGGAGGCAATCTCGCCTTAGCCTCTGGCGTAACCATGACCTTAATGTTTGGCATGGTACTCGTCCTGGCTCTAGGGGTTACTCTAATTATCAATAGCGAGAATCCGGTCTTAGGACTGACTATCGCGATCGCAGTCACCCTAGCATTCAATCTCGCTGCCTTTTTCATCTCCCCCTGGATTATGGACTTAACCCAGAAGTGGCTTTACGGCACTCGCTGGGTGGATCTAACAGAACTGGAGAAAAAAAGCCCGGAATCTGTAGAAGTCATTCAGAGGGTTTGTTCCCAAAAAAACCTGAAGCAGCCCCGCCTGGGAATTATCGACGACCAGAATCCCACCGCTTTTACCTATGGCTCTCTACCCAACAGCGCTCGCCTAGTAGTTAGCGAAGGGCTCTTTACTTATCTAGATGACGACGAAGTTTCCACAGTATATGCCCACGAACTCGGCCATATCGTCCATTGGGACTTTGCCGTAATGACCGTCGCCTCTACCTTAGTACAGATTACCTATTTGGTTTATGTCTTTGCCAGACGCATGGGACGCTCTGGCAGCGAAAAAGCCAAAGACATTGCCCAAACTGTTTCCTTAGTTGCCTATATCTTTTATATCGTCGGCACCTATCTGCTCCTCTACTTATCCCGCACCCGCGAGTATTTTGCCGACCATTTTGCGGCGGAAACTACTGGCAATCCCAATGCTCTTTCCCGGGCTTTGGTGAAAATCGCTTATGGGCTGGTGGAAGAAGGACAAAAAGCAAAGGAACCGAGCCGTTTGGTAGAAGGCACCCGAGCCTTGGGCATTTACGACCACAAAGCAGCAACATCCACCGGCACCGCTTACCGAGTTTCCGGTGGAACCGCACAAATCGGCCGCGTATTCCTGTGGGATTTATTTAACCCTTGGGGCTCTTGGATGGAGCTGAATTCGACTCACCCCCTAACTGGCAAGCGAGTGCGAGCCCTCAGCACTTATGCAGAACAATTGGGCTTGGAAATTGAGTTCGATATGGGCCGCGTGGTGGGTGAAGGCCGCCAGCTCGATAAGGGCAAACTTTATGGCAGCTTTTTCCTGGATATTATTCTGTATGGGGCTCCATTTATTGGCTTCCTAGGAGGCGCAATTTTGGGAGTTGTCCTGGGGACGAGCAGTGGGATGCCAAACCTAGCGATCGCATCCCCCTTAATTGGTTTGGGAATTGGTATCCTAATCAAAACTTTGGTCATGTATCCTAACTATTCCCAAGCTCGGGAAACTGACGTTCTCTCTCTGATGTCCGATCCTTATGCCAGTCCTTTGCGGGGCAAACCTGCCAAACTAAATGGTGAGTTAATCGGTCGCGGAGATGCGGGTTATAAGTTTGGGTCGGATTTGAAGCTGCAAGACCGCTCTGGAATGCTCTTTTTGCGCTACTCTTCCCGCTTCGGGCCGATTGGCAATTTCCTCTTTGGCATGAAGAAGGTACAAAACCTAATTGGCATGCAAGTCGATAGCGTAGGTTGGTTCCGTCGTGGTATTGCTCCCTGGATGGATCTAATCCAGCTTGAAACAAACAGCGGCACCACGGTCAACAGCTACCATCGCTTTTGGTCGTTCATCCTCGGCGGGGGCTCGATTCTTCTTGGCATTGTCCTAGCCGTAGTTTTGAAAACACCAGTTTAGGGAATTGGGCATTGGGCATGGGGCATGGGGCATGGCGCATGGGGCATGGCGCATTGGTAGAGTTTTGAGGTTTGAGTTTTAAGTTTTGAGTTACCACTCTTTAATTTAAAACTTAAAACTTAACCGAATGCCCGATCCCCCATGCCACCCACCCACACCGCCCGCAACCCACCCCTAATTCCCCTCCTGGGAGGGGTTAGGGGTGGGTGGAGGGGAAGGAGTTTGCCCGATGCCCAATGCCCAATGCCCAATGCCCAATGCCCAATGCCCCATGCCCAATGCCCCATTCCCAATTCCCAATTCCCAATTTTATTATGCCCTACGAAAAAGAAAAACAAGTGGCGATTGATGCCGCGATCGCTGCAGCGAAACTCTGCCAGCAAGTCCGCCTGGATATTCCCGAGGCAATGGAAAAAAGCGACAAAAGTCCGGTAACAGTTGCGGATTATGGAGCCCAGGCTGTAATTTGCAAAGCTTTGGGAGAAGCTTTTCCTGAGGATCCGGTGGTGGGAGAGGAAGATGCCACCGAACTGAGGAAACCCGAGATGGCGGAAACCCTATCGAAGGTGACTCATTATATTAAAGGAGTCCTGCCAGATGCTACGCCGGAGGAGGTTGTCGCCTGGATTGACCGGGGTAACGGTAAAGTGCGATCGCGCTACTGGACATTAGACCCGATTGATGGCACCAAAGGATTTCTGCGTCAAGATCAATATGCCGTCGCCTTAGCCTTAGTAGAAGGAGGAGAGGTGAAATTGGGGGTTTTGGCTTGCCCTGCCATGCCGGTAGAAGGAGCCGAACCGGGAATGTTGTATGTGGCGGTGCGGGGTGAGGGTGCGAGTATGGCACCTTTGGCTGGCGGCGAATTCCGCCCCATTCATGTTGTTGCCCCTGACGATAAGGAAAATCTCCGTTTTGTGGAAAGCGTGGAATCCGCTCATGGGGACCAAGCTGCCCAGAATGCCGTGGCCAAAGCGGCGGGCATTACTGCTCCTTCCGTGCGGATTGACTCTCAGGCCAAGTACGGTATCGTCGCTTCGGGAAAAGCTGCCCTCTATCTGCGCCTGCCCTCTCCTAAAAAGCCGGATTATCGGGAGAATATCTGGGACCATGCAGCCGGGGCGATCGTGGTCGAGGAAGCTGGCGGGCGCGTTACCGATATGTACGGGAAACCCTTGAATTTTGCCGAGGGTAGCAAGATGGTCAATAACCGGGGCGTGGTAGTTAGCAATGGCGTAATTCACGATCTGGTTTTGACCGCTTTGCGAGAAACCTAAAAGTTTTTCAGGACTTAGGCAATTTGTCAGGTATAACGCTGTATATAGTTTCTGGTGCCCATTACGTCTCCTACTAATAGCGTCTGGTGCGTAAGTCCTGCTAAAGGTTCTTCAGGACTTACGCGATTTCCGTTTAATCCTCGATACTTGTCGGTCCGATGCCCGATGCCCGATGCCCAAGGAAGCGGTCAGCGGTCAGCGGTCAGCTAGAGCTAAAAGCTGTCTCAGCGCGAGCCCGCTCCGTTGGCTCGCGCTGAGACAGGACTTACGCAAATTGAGATGTATCCTAAATGTAGGAGCGATTCGCGAATCGCCCCTACCAGATATAGGAGCCCAGAGCTGAGAGCTTTTTTGCCCGATGCCCTACACAAGAGCACCCCACACCCCACACCCTACCCTTCGGCCCAGTGCGCTCCTGAGATCCCAGATGTCGGCAAGAGGACGCCCGCCCTCCCTTGGCTTGCAATAATTGGCAGGGCAATTATGAAGTTTTTAAAAGAATCTCCAGCAGAAAAAAGATTTTATCCTCAAACGGCTTGCCATATTGAGAAAAAAGGATCAAGATAGTAATTAAGTGTTGTTAGCAGTTTGCGGCAAATCCGGTTAAAATAAGCCAAAAAGCCAGAATGGTGGGGGGTACCCTTCCCCAAATAAGTGGGTTTAGCGAGGTAGCCGCACGCTAGCAAATAGTTAGGTTTTGGGTATGCTTCCACTATGACCACTGTAATATGACGGCGCGATCGCCAAAAAATCAGTTGCTAAGGGGAGCTTCTATCAGGGTAATGGTTATGCGTAATATTGCCAATGTAATGATTAATACCTGCGTCGAACGGCTGCAGGCCAGCTATTGCCAAACTTACAGGAGCCAAAAACATCACTTTGCCGAGACTATCGGCTCTGTGGCTAACATCGCTCTGCAAAAAATAGCAACTAGCGACGCTCCTTATCACGACGTGGAACACACGATCCTGGTGACATTGGCCGGACAGGAAATGTTAAGGGGCAAGCTGATTCGCGAAGGAGATGTATCCTGCCAAGATTGGATGAATGTTATTATATCCCTACTATGCCATGACATAGGGTACGTTAAGGGAGTCTGTAGTCAGGATAGAAAAAAACTAAGATTATATAGCACGGGCATTGATGGCAAGGTTATTGGTCTGTCTCCGGCTGCGACCGATGCCAGCCTGACCCCCTATCATGTGGATCGCGGAAAACAGTTCGTGCGGGAGAATCTTTGGAGATACAAACAGCTCGATGTAGATGCGATCGCCAATTATATAGAGCTGACCCGTTTCCCAGTGCCAAAAGATAAAGCTCATCAAGACACTGTAAATTATCCGGGTCTGACTCGCGCTGCGGATTTAATCGGCCAACTGGGAGATCCGCGCTACTTGGAAAAAATGAAGGAACTTTTCCTGGAGTTTGAAGAAACGGGCGCGAATAAGGGCTTGGGCTACCGCAATACTAAAGATTTGCGGGCGGGCTATCCAAACTTTTTCTGGAATGTGGTTTATCGCTATATCCGGGATGGTTTGAGCTATTTGGATGCTACTCCTGAAGGTCGGAAAATTGTCAGTCACCTCTATGAAAACGTCCAAGTGGTGGAGCGAGAGCTTCTGGAGAAAGAGCGAGTTAAATGCCTGGAATTTACCCTGGCACGCAAACAGATGTTGTCTCAGAATAGGAGTCGCAAGGAGCGATCGTCTGAAGAGGAAAATGCCTTGACCAGTTGCTATTAAATAAATGTCTGGGATATTAGATTTGCTGCGGCGATCGCCGTTGGCATAATTCCTATGCGATCGCAAGCGTTTGTGTAGGAGAATCGCCGTTGGCATAATTCCTATGCGATCGCAAGCGTCTGTGTAGGAGAATCGCTGTTGGCATAATTCCTATGCGATCGCAAGCGTCTGTGTAGGAGAATCGCCGTTGGCATAATTGCTATGCGATCGCAAGCGTCTGTGTAGGAGAATCGCTGTTGCGTCTCCTTCGCAAGAATCGCGAGAATAGCTATTTTATTACTCTACTTTTAAACATCCTCCACCCACAGAAGGTTACCGTTTCCAAAAGATATTTCTCCCTTATAGCTTAAGTTTTAGGGGCTGGCTTCCGCTGGCTTCCAAATCTTGATATTTCCCATTTTGGTATTATCTCCATCCTTGCTCGCGTCCCCGCTTACTATAGTTTTCCCATCCGGGCTTATAGCAACGGAGTACACCTCTTGTCCATGATTGAGAGTTTTTATTAATTCGCCTGTCTTCAGGTTCCAAATTTTGATGGTTTTGTCCAGACTTCCACTGACTATTATCTGGCCGTCCGAGCTGATGGCGACAGCATAAACCTTGTCCTTATGACCTTTGAGGGTGGTTTTCAAATTGCCGGTATTCAAGTCCCAAATCTTAATGGTTTTGTCATGTCCACCGCTAACTATGCTTTGGCCGTCGGGGCTGATAGCGATAGTGCGAACCGCGTTGTCTTGTTCTGGCAATTCTTTAGTAAGTTTCCACTCCTTCTCATTCCGCCGCCAAATTTTTATTTTTTTGTCATCTCCACCCCTAACTATGGTCTTGCCGTCGGGGCTAATAGCGACAGAACGAATAAAGTTCCAGTCATTCTCCCTAAGAGCATCCAGCAACTTGCCATTGTTTAGATCCCACACCTTTATGTAGCCGTCGAAGCCAGCACTAACTATTCTTTCACCATCAGAGCTGATAGCGACTGAGAGAATCGCTTCTTGAACGACTCCCTTGGAACCTTTTTCCCCCTTTTCAAGGGTTCGCTGCAACTCCCCAGAGTCACGAGCCCAAACCTTAACAGGGTTGTCCTTTGTGGCTTTTCTTCCACTCCCGGTAACTATGGTCTTGCCGTCAGGACTTATGGCGATCGAGCGTACCCAGTCCTTATGACCTGCAAGCGTGTCAAGCAACTCGCCACTACTTAGGAGCCAAATCTTGATAACGCCCTCACCAAACTCGTTAACACCCCCACTAACTAGGGTAGAGCTATCAGGACTAATGGCTAGGGAGCGGACATCATGGGCATGACCCTTGATGTCTTGCCTGAGTTGAGCATTTTTCCAAGCCTCAGAAAGCTTTGGTGGTGGGGGCGGAGGTGGTGGGGGCGGAGGTGGTGGGGGCGGAGGTGGTGGGGGCGGAGGTGGTGGGGGCGGAGATACTGGGGGCGGAGATACTGGGCTTGAGACGTTTGAGCCAGAAGGCGGGGGTGAAGACTCGTTGCTTTGCAAGTAGGCAACCGCTGTTACCGCCAGCCAGAACAGAAATGGCAACGCTGCTATTGTTATTAGAAACGTGCGAGCTTGTTTGGAGCCGTTTGAATCGGCATCATGTGGCTGTTTTGGTTGGCTTAGTTGTTCTGTTTGCGGTAAGAGAGCCTCCAAGTCCTTTAACACCTCTTCTGCTGACTGGTAGCGCTGTTTGAAGTCGTACCTTACCATTTTGTCTAAAACATCTGCTAACCTAGGGCTAACATTTGCCTTGTCGCGCCATGTTTCGCCGGTTTCTTCATTTGAGGGCAGGTTTTTAGGGTCTTCGCCCGTAAGCGCCTGTATTCCGATAATACCCAGGGCATAAATATCACTGCATAGTTTCGGGTTGCCTTTGAGTTGTTCGGGAGGCATATAACCATCTGTTCCTATGGCTATTGTTATATTGGTTACTGGACTGTTTGTATCCAGATTAATTTGCTTCACAGCACCAAAGTCAATTATATAAATATTTCCATCAGTACCGCGAATTAAGTTCGATGGCTTGATATCTCGGTGGATCTTGCCATTCTTGTGAACGCAGTCTAAGACCTTCAGAATATCCTGCAATAATTTAATAACCTCTGACTCGCTTAGTTGCCGGTTTTCTAGTATATTATTCAGATCTTCGCCTTCTATAAATTCGTATATCAAAGAAAATTCAGGCTCTTGAAAATAAGCTAGCAAGGTAGGTATCCCCTTGTTGCGGGATAAATTTTGCAGAGCTTGGGCTTCGTCTCCAAAACGTCTTGTTAGCTCATTCCAATCCAAAGATAGATCGGAACTAGGATTGAGGAGCTTGACAACGCACTGGGGGTAACCAGGACGCTTAAGGTCTTCAGCCAAATAAGTCTTAGCAAATGCCCCACTACCTAAGGAACTGATAATTCTGTAGCGCTCGTCTATGATATCTCCGGGATTCATGGTCTTTGAGAAGGCTTTTTGAGTATTCAATATAACTTAGAGGGCATATCGCAGGACCTAGAGGCGTAAAATAAAATGCTGGGAGACTTGGAGGGGACGAGCGCCCCTCCAAGGGTTAGAAATGCTATACAATAAACGGTCCCTCAACATTTTAGAAGGTTGTTCCGCGCCTCTGGTGCTAACTGGTAGCGAACTTTAAAGTCATAGCATACCATCTTGTCTAAAACGTCGGCAATCTTAGAACTTACCCGCGCCTCATTCCGCCAGACTATATTCCCAGTGTTGGAATTTACTTTGAGCTTACTGGGCCGCAGTCCTGTGAGGGCTTGCAGCCCAGTAAGCTCCTACTGCATAGGGACTTGCAAGTTAATAATTTACCGGTTCAAGGGCTATGCGCTTGCGCGCAGGCTTACGCCTACGACTCCACGAGCGCCCGAACGGTGGTGGCAATGAGACTGGTACTTTATTTCTGCGCAAGTTCCATATATGTCGCCGCACAATCCCGGCGAGCCGTACCCCTGTTACGGTGGTATATATATAGCCCTGAGAATTGTTTGCAAAAGTTATTGTTTGTCCCGTGCAATTTGTCTATTGGTCCCAAAACAGATTGGAACTATCTTGTCATCTTTCTGGCACCGGATTAAATGTTGGGGATTGACGTTCCGGAGGATGATTTCGTGTTGATGGAAGATATCCAAAACTTCTAGGACTTCCAGCAACAGCTCAGTGACTCCTCGATTATACCCGCATTTTTCTCGACATAGCTTACTCATTAATAAGTAAGACAATACTAAAACCAATACTCAAACATCCCCGCCTGTAAGCCTACAACGTAACTCCTCATCTTACCACCCCCGATTTTCGCGCAGAAGTTCAACGCTATCAACGCTTGAGGGACGCCCCGCGTATTTCTCGCGAAGCCGTAAAATCCTCTCTCTGAACTCTACCATATCGCCCCCAGTGCGGTAGGGCTCGCTTTCGGCCGCCTGGTGGAGGATGGATTTTAATTCCTCTTGCAACGATCGCTTGTTGCGATCGGCCATGTGTTCCAGCTTGGCAATGAGGGTTGGTTCTATATCTTCGATAAGTAATTGAGTCAATTGAGTCATAGCTTCAGTCCGGGAAAAGCGCCAATAGGACAGATGCAATTATATTATATAGCGTTTCTCAATTTCTAAAATAAGTGTAATAAAAGATCGCGTTGGGAAACGGTTGGGAAACGTAGGGGCGACAGCATCCCTTCGACAATCTTTTAGATCCTAACAGCAACCCTCATATTGGGATGCTTCGCCCCAAACACCTCACATCAATTTGAGAACTGCTATATGCAGCAGATACCCGCCTCAATACTCGAACTTAGAACAATCCGTGGTGCAACTCTTCTGGTTTGAGATGAGGATTAAGCACTTGGCCGTCGCGAAACATAACAATTCGCTTAGTTTTCTCTGCCACATCCGGTTCGTGGGTCACCATAATAATTGTCATGCCAGTGGAATTAAGTTCGGAAAAAATACCGATAACTTCTTCAGTAGTTTTGGAATCGAGAGCGCCAGTCGGCTCGTCTGCCAACAGCAGTACGGGTCGATTGACAATAGCCCGAGCGATCGCCACCCGTTGTTGCTGTCCCCCAGATAGCTGGTTCGGCTTATTATTCATCCTATCTGCCAAGCCCACCCGGGTTAAAGCTTCCTCAGCTCGCTCTCGTCGTTCTTTACTCGGAATCCCCGCATAAACCATAGGGAGCATCACATTTTCCCGAGCCGTAAGCTGGGACAATAAATGAAACTGTTGAAATACAAAACCTAACTTTCTATTTCTAATTTCGGCTAGATCGGCTTCGCTGAGGTCTGCCACATTCTCCCCATCCAGATAATAAGCACCGCTACTGGGTTTATCCAGACAGCCGATAATATTCATCGCAGTTGACTTGCCGGAGCCAGAAGCGCCCATAATCGAGCAATACTCGCCCTCCCCTACAGTCAGGCTGACACCGTTTAGGGCTCGTACCTCTGTATTGCCGCTACCGTAAAGTTTGAACACATTTTCCAGTCCGACGATAGTCGCTTTTTGTTCTGGCGCGAGAACTGGAGTTTCAGAATAAAGTTGGTTTTGCATTTTATTTTTGGGAATGGGGAATTGGGAATTGGGAATGGGGAATTGGGCATTGGGCATGTTCGCATTGGGCACTGGGGCAGATGAGGGAGACAATTTTATTTATTTAATTCTTCTCAATCCTCCCACCCCACACCCCACACCCCACACCCCACACCCTACACCCTTTTCTAGCTGCTTCGCAAAGCGACAATCGGATCTAGTTTGGCTGCTTGTTTGGCGGGTACGACGCCGAAGAACAGACCGATCGCTCCAGAGACAGTGGTGGCTAGAGCGATCGCAGTGGCTGAAACTCCCGGTTGAAATGGGGTGACCTTGGCAATTAGCATAATACTGCTGATGCCCAAAGCAGTGCCAATTGCGCCACCGGCAACAGAGAGAATCACAGCTTCGATGACGAACTGAATCAGGATATCCCGCTGGGAGGCACCTATAGCCTTGCGCAAGCCAATTTCTTGGGTGCGCTCGCTAACCGAAACTAGCATAATATTCATAATTCCAATCCCGCCGACTAATAAAGAGATACTCGCCACGGCGGCCAGCAGCAGAGCCAGAGCGGTCGATACTGCACTCAAGGTCTTGAGAACGTCTTTCTGGCTGCTAATAACAAAGTCATTTTCATCAATAATTTTATGTCGCAGTCGCAGCAGGTTCTCGATTTGAAACTGAGCCACGTTCATAGTCTCTTCATCCCGAGCAGTGGCATATATAAAGGAAACCGCCAGACCGTAAGGAGAGCTATTGCCAGCAATCTGGTTGGCCATTGTCGTAATGGGCAGCAAGGCAGTTTCGTCGTAATTGGTGCCAAAAGAGGTGCCTTTAGGTTTCATTACCCCGACCACTTCCAGACTGACATTTTCTATTCTAACCTTCTGCCCGATCGCCTCGGTATTGCCAAATAAAGCTGCAGCCAGTTCCGAGCCGAGAGCAACAACTTGATTATTGTGCTTAACATCTAGATCGGTAATAAAGCGCCCTTTGGCTAGTTCAAAGTTGCGCACGCTCAAGAAATTGGCAGTTGTGCCAAATACCAAAGACGAAAAGTTTTTATTGCGGTAGCGAACAACATGAGAACCATTGAGTTCCGCCGAGACACCTTCAATAGAGGGAACCTGAGCGGCGATCGCTTCTGCATCTGCCAGCACCAAAGTTTGAGGTAGCTGCCCTTGTATTTGCCGCGAATTCCGAGTTCCCGGCGAAATAAATATCACGTTAGTTCCCAGGGCAGAAAGCTGCTCGGCAATGTAGCTTTCTGCTCCTTTTCCCGCTCCAATAGCGGCTATCGTAGAAGCATTGCCAATAATAATACCCAACATAGTCAGGCTGGTTCGGACTTTATTGGCGACCAGAGTTTTGGTCGCCATTTTGATACTTTCCAACAGGTTCATATCTGTCAAATGGGCATGTTCGCATTGGGCATTGGGCATGTTCGCATTGGGCATTGGGCGAGGGTGTAGGGTTTGGGGTGTAGGGTGTAGGGGAAGAGAAACCACCTCATCTGCCCTCGGCCTCAGAACTTCCCGGCTCCTCGGCCTCAGAACTTTCCGGCTCCTCGGCCTCAGAACTTCCCGGCTCCTCGGCCTCAGAACTTCCTGGCTCCTCGGCCTCAGAACTTTCCGGCTCCTCGGTCTCTGGTTCTGGCGTTTGGGTTGCCGGGTTGTCGGGAATCCCCGGGCTCTGCGGCGCTTGAGGTTCTAGATTTTCTAGCCTCGGTTCCTCGTCGGGAGGCAAGCGCCAAATCTGGATAGTCCGGTCAGCGCTGCCACTAACCAGAGTTTTGCCATTGGGGGTGAAGGCAATAGAAGTAACTTGGCTGGTATGGCCTCTAAGGGTATCAATGGCAGCACCATTAGCCACATTCCAGAGTTTAATCGTATTGTCCGCGCTACCGCTGGCCAGTATTTCCCCATCGGGGCTAAAGGCAAGAGACATAACCCAGTGAGAATGCCGCGCCAGACTGCTAATCGATTCCCCCGTTTCTAAGTCCCAAAGTTTTATCGTGCCGTCGGTACTGCCGCTAGCAACTTTCTTGCCGTCGGGACTAAAGGCGATCGAAATTACCGGATCTGAATGTCCCTCTAGGGTTTGCTTTCTACTACCTTTATCCACTTGCCAAATTCTAATGGTATGGTCGTAGCTGCCGCTGGCTAAATTACGGCCGTCGGGGCTAAAAGCGATCGCCCAAACATAGCTTTTGTGCCCTTTGAGGATGTGATTTTGTTCGCCGGTGGCTAGGTTCCAAAGTTTAATGGTGCGATCGGGACTGGCACTGGCCAAGGTCTGACCGTCGGGGCTGATGGCGACATCTCTAACTGAATAGGAATGAGCTTGGCGAGTCATTCTCAGTTCGCTTTCGTTGTTTTCCAGATTGAGATTCCAGACTTTAATAGTCTCGTCGCCGCTGCCGCTAGCAAGAACTTGGCCGTCGGGACTAATCGCTACGGAATTGACTTCCCTAGAATCCTGAAATAGGATGGTTACTTCTTCTCCAGTGTCTAGGTTCCACAGCCGAATGGTTCTGTCCCGAGAACCGCTGATCAAAGTCTTGCCATCGGGGCTGATAGCAATGGTATTAACCCAACTGGCATGTCCTTTGAGAGTTCTGCCTGGGGAAAACCTCCATTTTCCCGAAAGCGTAGAAAGCTGGGCGAGGAAGGATCTGGGCTCTGGGGATACGCGAGCCAAAATGGAGGATTGTCCTATCCAGCAGCAAAAGCATAAGGCAACAGAGCCAGAGATTAACCGCCAGCGCCGATTCAAGATCGTCATTTTGTTCCAATTATTGAGTCTTTCTAATTCAGGATATAGGGTTTCTAAGGTTTGTGAACAAGGTTAATAGCTACTAAGGCTCGCGGTTTCAGCGGGATTTTTGGCATACCTAACGCTTACCCTGAAATGCTATATCCTTAGGTTCGATTGAAAATCGAGCGCTCAAAATAGTTCCAGTTTAGGGTGTAGGGTGTAGGGTGTGGGGTGTAGGGTGTGGGGTGTGGGGCTATGGAGCGTCTATTGACTTTCCCCAGGGGATCGTTCCCGGGTTGAAATCCCTACACCCTAAACCCTACACAAGCGGGTGTGGGGTGTGGGGTGTAGGGTGTAGGGAAACTTCATGCTATTTCCCGACCGCTGTCGGAGGCTCGAAAGTCCTACAGGGACGGACGTTTCGGGATTAAGAGCTAACGATACCGCTCTTGTCACGCGCTCGGGGAGTGAAAAAGCCTCAAAATCAACACCCTACCCTACACCCGAGACCCTACACCTAGGGTGTTGACTCTGTGGAATTTTTGCCTTCTTATTTTCATACAGTTTTTCTGTCACCCTTAACTTTTAGTTAGTTATAGCTCTCCTTTTAGAAAGCATGGATGGACCAAGAACTTTATTAGCCCAATCGTCAACGTCACAATTGCGAATCTTCTCCATTGCTTGTTTT
>JAAHFN010000117.1 GCA_010672965.1 Oscillatoria sp. SIO1A7 | reverse complement strand
AAACTATTAAATTTAAGCTTCACTCTTTATCCTAACTGAATCTGTCCCAAGTTTCAAGTAAACAATATTGCCATGATCTTGCAGGTGAGTTACTGGTAATCAGACAATCATTAAGTATTTATACTTAATGATTGTCGCTCGCTAAATATAATACACTTTGTAGTGCGGAATGTAGGCTACAAATAGACTCTTTGCGTAAGTCCTGAAGAAATTGCGCCAAAAACTTAAACCCCGCCGCAGGACAAGCGTTTCGCCTGTCCCCCTATGAGCCGCTCTTCCAGCAATGGAGTCAAGTCTATACCCTTCCAATCCTTCAGCAATTCGCAGATGACTTGAGGGCTATTAAAGTTTCCTGTAAAAAACGTAAACTCCTGGCTATAGAGATTAAAGAAAAAGCTCAAAATACTACAGTGGTCTTTAACCCCGAAACCCAGAGAGCAGTTTACTCTCCAGTTGTCGGCATTGGTGCCGTATTTATAAACTGCTTCAAATGCCTCTTGACTTTCGGCAGCATAGTTTTGGCTCAACCGCAGTAACTGTGAAGGCTCGATAGCGATTTCGCAAAAAAGCTCTATCGCCCTGTAGGGCAGATCCGAGGGTTGGCCTGGAAACGCCGCCAGAGACTTACAAGCCTCTAGGGCTTGCAGGAATGTTTGCGTTAATGTTTCATTCATTGTTTTTTTGCTCCAAAATTAGGATAGACCAAGGATACCTTTGTTGCACGCGCATGACTCTGAAAATCGAAAAACTCTCTCCAGAGCAACAATCATTAATACCCGTTTATCGCCAAAAATGGAGGAGCATCGCGTTTTCTACGAAACCAATCGAACCGGCGCAAGCCGCAGCAGCAGTCAAAGCCGCCTATGCCGCGATTGGCGAAGAAGAGCCAGAGGTTATTTTTGCCGCTAGTCCTTACGATGCCGAGAAAAAGACCGATGAAATTACCAATCTTGGGTTTTGTTCTTCAAGCCAAACTACATCACTTTTAGAGGATAGACTCTGGAAAGGGCTGGTGAGCAATCTATGGAAAAGACTAAAAAGAAAAGTAGCCAGAGAATTAAATCGCCAGATTTGGAACGAACTGGTTAGCGAAGTTAGAGACTTCCAATTAGAATCTCTACTGTTTGGCTCCGGCTGGTGCATTCAACCCCAAGACTGGGCGGGCGGTTGCAGTGCGGTCGATTTTTGTCTGAATGTTTTGGGGTTAAAGTCATCTAGGAGAGAGGAGGAGCTAGAAGCTTGGTCGCTGGCTCGATCGCTCCTGGACTCCTGCGATCGCATCTATCCTTACGAGAAAATTGCTATTGTTTGCGATCGCCCTCGCCAAATTCATTTCGACAGCCAAGGGCTACTTCATGCCTTCGGCAAACTAGCCTTAGAATTCGCCGATGGCTACGGTTTCTACTGCGATCGCGGCGTCCCCTTGCCAGAAAAATATGGCAAGCTGCACCGGAGTCAATGGCAAGCCCAGTGGCTGTTGTCGGAAACAAACGCCGAACTGAGGCGCGTCCTGATTCAAAGAATTGGCTACAGTCGCATCTGCCAAGAGTTAGCAGCAGTTTCCCTGGATGCTTGGCGAGAATACGAGCTATTGACAATAGAGGGAAATCTAGATTTAGAGCCAATCCATCTTTTAAAGATGACCTGTCCTAGCACTGGTTTTATTCATGTCTTGCGAATCCCCCCCGATATCGAAACTGCCAGAAAAG
This sequence comes from Oscillatoria sp. SIO1A7, assembly GCA_010672965.1. Lineage (GTDB taxonomy): Bacteria > Cyanobacteriota > Cyanobacteriia > Cyanobacteriales > Laspinemataceae > SIO1A7. The sequence continues at coordinate 11,745 of JAAHFN010000117.1, read as the reverse complement.
CAATTCAGTGGATTAACTGGGGCATCGACCCAGAAGACTTTGCCATAGAGACATGAATCTTTAATTTTCAATTGCTATATAGCAATCCTAAATAGATTTAGATCGGAACCAGAGCCAGAAACCCGGTTTCTCACATATCGCGAATAATTTAGAATTTCTCTATTTCCGGCTTTTCACCTTATATATATAGGCGGCACACTTTCCCACGCTGACATCCTAAACCAAAGCGATCGCCTTGTCAAGGGATAATTTTTAAAAATTGCCCCTTAATTTCTTTCCTATAGCACTACGGACGCTTGGGAGCGGACAGTTCAAATCTCGCTCCTGGCTAGTAACGGCAAGGCTTGTGCCGATCGCATGACTGCTCTCTTGCTGACTGCTTACTGCTATATCATCGACAGACGGAGACGGACTGCCCGTTTTGATGGGACCGCACTCTAGGGTGGCAGCCAAGAGACAGGACTCTTTGGAATTGCCCCTCCTTTTGCAAGATTCATTTAGACGCGCTATATACTACTGGTGATGCCGATCGCCGTTGCTCGGGTAAAACTAAACATGGCCAAACGAACTTCATCATCCCCCTCCCTAGGTATCTTGTCCAAAGGGCAAAGCTTAATAAAACAGATGCTGCTGCATTTGGGAGCGATCGCCAGCATTAGTAGTCTGGGGTCGGCCAATGCCGCAGTAACTTTATCTAACAGTTACTCATTGCCCCTCTTACCCCTGGAGGGAGACACCACCCAAAGCATAAAGCAAATTGTCAGGAATACTGGTTCTTATTATCCCATCCGAGTCGTCCGAGACTACGAAGAATCCAGCCCATTACCGGACACGGGTAAAACAACAATTTATCGTTGGCTCAACGAGCTAGACCCCTCCGAGATGTTTGCTCCTTGTCCTGAAGGTTCGACGCTCCTAGAATTTGCGGAAAGTACAAATTTCTTAGTCCAGACTTGCCTGAGCGAAACAGGAGGCGATCGCCCCGTTTTCTGGATGGGATTTGGTAAAGACGGTCGGGGTAGCCTAACTCTGAAAATCAACCGAAACTTTGAATTTTGGAACGGAAGCACTTACTACAGTCTGGAGCGGGGAGTTTGGGGAGAAAATAGCTACATATTAGTCGGACGGCCCAATGGCACTCTCGAAGCCGAAGCAATGCTTTACTACTATCATCCTTGCCTTGATTCGGACTGTTCTAACCCTTCCACAAGCCAACCCTAGCCCGGTTTTAACGTTTTCTGGAATTGCCTCTATTGAAGGAGCCAAAAGACCCAAATATAGATTTTGTCAAATACTATCTTATCTAATTTAATTAGATATTTGAATAAAGTATCTTGTTTGCTAATATAAAACCGCAAACTATTCCCAGATGCTATGTAAAGATTCTGTAAATTAGTTGCGATCGCCAGGATCGCCAGTTAAATAGTCCTCTATATATGTCAAAATTTTAAAAAAGTATAAAGATACAGCAAAACTGTCAATCGGAATCATGGATACCCAAGCGCTACTATTCAACTCAAGCGTTGCTGAAATTTTTTCTAAGACCTGGTACGAAGGCAAGATTATGCCATGCGATCGAGAAGTTTTAATGTGGGCCTTCCTAAGCGACGAAATCGAGGAAGAGGAATATGCAGCGATCGACCGCATGTTGTATGCAGTAAAAAGGGGATGGATTGTAATAGTAAATCAATAAAGCAGTTAGAGGAAGAGCGGAATTGGGCATCGGGAAGAGCGGAATTGGGCACTCCCGTCCCCTCCTGGCAGGCAGGGACTATTCGTTATTGAAAAATTATCTGTAAGAGACCTACCCCTAACCCATCCCAAGAGGGGAATTGTAGGTATATAAGTTCCCCTCCTGGGAGGGGTAGGGGTGGGTTCAAAGAAAAAATTATTATACTGGAATGCGCGAGCCCCAGAAAGCTCGGGACTCTTGCGATCGCTCTCTTGCCAAGCGCCGATAGCTTATTGCTTCTTGCCGATCGCCAAAAGCGCTTATTGCTTCAAAGGAATTTCGATTAAAAACTCCGTTCCCTGGCCGGGAGCCGAGACGCACCGCAAGCTGCCGCGATGCTTTTCCACCACAATCTGATAGCTAATTGCCAACCCCAGACCCGTCCCCTGACCCACGGGTTTAGTAGTAAAAAAAGGATCGAATAGCTGGCGGCAAGTTTCCTCGCTCATACCCGGACCGTTATCAGAAATCCGAACGATCGCCGACCCCAAATCAGTCTTCTCAGTTGTAATGTAAATTGCCGGGATAGAGCATTGGGCATTGGACACTGGAAGAGATGGGGAAGGGTGGGAGGGGTGGGAGGGGTGGGGGGAAAGTTTGGCAGGAGTGGGAAGAACTGAAGATAATTCTCCCCGGCGGCTCCCCACACTCCCCACACTCCCCACACTCCCCACACTCCCCTTGCCCCTTGCCCCCTGGTCAATTCCCAATTCCCCATCCGCCATTCCCAATGCCCCATGCCCCATCCGCCATTCCCAATTCGCAATTCCCTCTTCCAAAGCATCGACCGCATTGCTAAGGATATTCATAAATACCTGATTTAACTGACCGGGATAGCACTCGACTTTTGGCAAATCGCCATAATCCTTGAATACCTGAATTTCGCCAGTTGCGTTTCCGGGTTTATCCTTGCGAGAGCGAGAATGCAGCCGATGCTGCAAGATGAGCAGAGTATTATCGATGCCTTCGTGAATGTCAACCCGTTTCATCTGGGCTTCATCCAGGCGCGAGAAATTGCGCAGAGATAAAACAATTTCGCGGATGCGGTTCGAGCCCAAATTCATAGACTCTACCAACTTAGGCAGGTCGGCAATAAGAAAATCTAAATCTAGCTCCTCGGATAGAGTGGCAATTTCCGGCACTGGCTCGGGATAGTGCTTTTGGTAGAGTTTCAGAACTTCAATTATATCTTGGATATAGTGATTGGCGTGGCTGATATTACCGTGAATAAAATTAACTGGATTATTGATTTCGTGAGCGACCCCTGCCACCAACACCCCCAAAGACGACATTTTTTCCGTTTGAATTAGCTGGGTTTGGGTGCTTTTTAGTTCGCACAAAGCCCCTTCGAGCTGTTTTGCTTGTTGTCGCAGAGCTTGCTCCGACTCCCGCAGAGCTTCGTCCGCTTCCTTGCGCTCGGTGATATCGCGAGAATTTACTACAATGCCATTCACCGCTACATCCGCGAGCAGGTTGCTTCCAGTCGCCTCCAGCCAACAGAAAGAACCGTCTTTTTTCTGGAAGCGAAACTCCCAGCAGCCAGAAGCGCCGGGATTTTGCAGCAACTTATCGAATCTTTTGACAATTCCGGGGATATCTTCTGAGGGAATAAACTCAAAAGCATTTTTGCCCGCAATCTCTTCCGGCCGTAACCCCAAAATTCTCTTGCTAGAAGGGCTGGCATAGCGCACCATTCCGTTAGGTTCTAAGATAGCAATTAAATCGGAGCTATTTTGAATCAAAGAACGAAATTTTGCTTCGCTTCTTGCCAATTCTTCCGCTGCTTGGATTCGCTTAGTAATATCTTCGAGAGTACCCAGAAGCCCCACTGCATTGCCATTGGCATCGTGGAGGGGAATTTTGTTTGCATCCATCCAAACTTCTTGTCCGTCCGCTTGCAATCTGGGTTCGAGGATATGGTATTCCGGCTTATTGGCCTGCAGCACTCGCTTATCCCACTCGCGGAAGCGATCGCCTTCTTCGCCATTCCAGGGGAGATCGCAATCGGTTTTGCCGACAATATTTTCGGGACGGGCAACTCCAGCAATGCGGGCGAAGTTCTGATTGCAGCCCCGATAAACAGAGTTCCTATCTTTCCAGAAAATGTATTGAGGAATATTGTCGAGAATCAGTTGCAGCATTTCTTGAGAGCGGCGCAGCTCTTCTTCTACTCGGCTACGAGCGGCGATCGCCTCATGTAACTGCTCGATTACTTCCTTTGATTGTTCCAATGCCGCAGTCAAAGGAGCCGTCCGGGCCTCCAGCCGATCCTCCAGCTCTCTATGGGTCTCTCGACGTATTTTTTGCTGAAGTGGGTACTCTCCCCGCGAAGCCCAACTATTGCTCTGCACCTTCTCGTATATATAGTCGCTCTGGCTAGCAACAGCATAAATTAGTTTTCCGTCTGGGCTGGTCGTCGCATTCCAGAGCAACTTTATATAAGAGCCTTTTGAGTTGCGCAATCTATTTTCAAAACCAATAACGCTTACTCCCCGAGCCAGTTTCCCCAAAAGAGCCCGGGTTGACTTTCGGTCTTTGGGATGAACCAGGTCGATAATCTTTCGGCTCAGTATTTCCTCGCTCTTAAACCCCAAAGTTGTTTCCCAGCGAGGGTTTACCCGCTTGAAAGAACCATCGCAACCCAAGATACACATCAACTCTTGCGAGAGATGGAAAAATGGGTCTAGCTCCTGCGGTGTCTGGTTCGTCAGGGGAATAGCTGCTTCTAAAATTTTAGTCTTCCTTTTCATATTTGATTTTCTTATGGTAACTGTCAGTGGGGCAGAAATTTAACCCTGAGAAATGTAAAATCAATTTCCTGGATTGTATCGTTGTGGTTTTGATCCAGGTCTTAGGCTTTTAAGGGCTTTTAAGGTTTATCCTTCTATTTTAAACTATTTTATTTTAGTATTTTTTAAAATTTATCAACTAAAGTTAATATTTCTTAATCTATGAATCTTTACTATAGCATTAATCCAGGGGAGCAGGGAGGAGGGGGAGGGGAGGGGAGTGTGGGAAGGGAGGGGAGGGGAGTGTGGGAAGGGTGAGGAGTGTGGGGAGAGAGGGAAGAAAGGGGAGAGAGGGAAGGGTGGGGAGAGAGGGAAGGGTGGGGAGTGTGGGAAGAAAGGGGAGAGAGGGGAAAATTTTCAGCAGTCCTTCCCACACTTCCCCCTCCTCCCACACTTCCCCCTCCTCCCACACTCCCCTTTCTTCCCACACCTCGTAGGCGGCCTCCCACACCTCCCACACCTCGTAGGCGGCCTCCCACACCTCCCCTCGGGAAGGGTGGTATGCTTTAGGGGCGCGATTTTCCGAGATAGCCATTCAAACGATGCCAGCCCTGAGTACAATTCCTCAAATAACAAATTTTCCTTTAACGGCAGTTGTCGGTCAGGAAGCAATAAAACTAGCCCTCCTTTTAGCAGCGGTAGATCCGGGTCTGGGGGGAGTGGCGATCGCCGGTCGCAGAGGAACGGCAAAATCTGTGATGGCCCGGGCTATCCATTCCCTTCTACCTCCGATAGAAATAGTCAAAGATTCCATCAGCAACTGCGACCCCAACCGCCCAGACCAATGGGATGACTTTCTCCTGGCTGACTCCGGAGAACTCCTCACAGAAATAATCCCCACCCCCTTCATCCAAATTCCTCTGGGGGTTACCGAAGACAGATTGCTCGGTTCCGTAGATGTAGAAAAATCCGTCAAACAGGGAGTAACTGTCTTTCAACCGGGACTGCTAGCACAGGCTCACCGAGGGGTTCTCTATGTAGATGAAATCAATCTGCTCGACGACCAGATAGCTAATTTGCTACTATCGGTCCTGGTGGAAGGGCGCAACCAAGTAGAGCGGGAAGGTATCAGCTTCCAGCATCCTTGCCAGCCTTTATTTATTGCTACTTACAATCCTGAAGAGGGGGCTCTGCGAGAACATTTGCTCGATCGCATTGCTATTACACTCTCCGCTGACGGGGTATTGGGCATAGACCAACGGGTGCAAGCAGTAGATCTGGCTCTTTCCTATAAAGCTTCTCCCGCAGAATTTCTCCAGCAATACGACCAAGAGACACAAGACCTGAAAACCCAAATTCTTTTAGCGCGGGAATGGCTTAAAGACGTGCAGATAACGACGGATCAGATTGCCTATGTCGTCGAAGAAGCAATTAGAGGGGATGTACAGGGCCATCGAGCAGAGCTGTTTGCCGTGCGGATTGCTAAAGCTGCGGCGGCTTTGGAAGGTCGCGCCGAGGTTACGGCGGAGGATTTGCGTCATGCAGTAGAGCTGGCGATCGTTCCCCGAGCCAAGACCGTGGAGACTCAAAGGGAAGAACAGCCTCCACCGCCACCGCCGCCGCCACCGCCGCCAGAGGACCAGTCCGACGATCGCGAAGAGGACGAGCCAGAAGAGGAACAACCGGAAAAAGAGGAACAACAGAGCATTCCCGAGGAGTTTGTCTTCGACCCAGAGGGAGTTATTTTAGATCCGGAAATCCTCTATTTTTCCCAGAGAGCGAAACGCCAGGGCAAGTCGGGAAGCCGCACGATTATTTTTTCCGAAGATCGCGGGCGCTATATTAAGCCAATGTTGCCTAAAGGGGCCGTGCGGCGGGTGGCAGTGGATGCGACTTTGCGGGCGGCGGCTCCCCATCAAAAAGCCCGACGAGAGCGCCAGCCCAACCGCCGAGTGATTGTCGAGCAGGGAGATTTGCGCGCAAAGCGGTTGGCACGCAAGGCCGGAGCCCTGGCCATTTTTGTGGTGGATGCTTCGGGTTCGATGGCCCTGAATCGGATGCAGTCGGCTAAGGGTGCGGTCATGCGCTTGCTAACTGAGGCTTATCAAAGTCGCGACCAAGTTGCGGTTATTCCTTTTCGGGGAGAACAGGCAGAGGTGCTTTTGCCGCCGACTCGTTCTATTGCCAGCGCCCGTCGCCGTTTGGAGCGCTTGCCCTGTGGGGGAGGTTCTCCTTTGGCCCACGGTCTGACTACTGCGGTGCGGGTTGGCTTGAATGCCCAGCAATCTGGGGATATCGGTCAGGTGGCGATCGTGGCGATTACCGACGGACGAGGCAATATTCCTTTGTCTCGTTCTCTAGGAAATCCGGTAGCAGAAGGAGAAAAACCCGATATAAAAGCAGAGTTGCTGGAAATTGCCGGCAAGATTAAGATGCTCGGGATGAGGCTTTTGGTTATCGATACGGAGAATAAGTTTGTTTCTACTGGTTTTGCTAAGGAGCTGGCCAAGATTGCGGCGGGAACTTATTATCATTTGCCAAAGGCGACGGATAAGGCGATCGCTAGTATGGCAAAAGGTGCGATCGCAGAATTAAAAAGCTAGGGTGTGGGGTGTAGGGTGTAGGGTGTGGGGTGTGGGGTGTGGGGTGTGGGAGGTGGGAAGTGTGGGAAGTGTGGGAAGTGTGGGAAGTGTGGGAAGTGTGGGAAGTGTGGGAAAAAGGCGCAGAATATTCTCCTCCCCATCCTCCCCCCCTTTCAAGGGTATGTTTTTTAGATTTGATGTTTTTTGGCCACGATCGACGCCCGAAATAAGGCGTAGGGGCGACAGCATTCCCGAGACAATTTGTGCTACAAATTAATGTTTTGTATTGGAATGCTTCGCCCCAGAAACTCATGCCCCCCACCGATCGCGTGATTACAAAAAACATACCCTTGAAAGATCCTCCCCCCCGTCCCCACCCTCCCTATCTCTCTTTCCCCACACCCTACACCCCACACCCCACACCCTACACCCCAGGGTCTGGAGAAAATTATTATTCCTAACTCTGGAAGAGAGCATGAATCGAAAAGCGATCGCCCAAGATACTGTCAGCATTCTCAAAGCGGGTCACTACTTTAATCGCAAGGGCGAACGGGTTGAGATTAGCGAGAATGTAAATGCTTGTCTTGCTGGAACTAAATATTACGAGCCAGATAGCTTGTCGCTTTTACAAGAAGAGGTACTGGCACAGTCTCCTCAATTGTTTGAGACGGAATTTGAGGTTAGAAATGAAACGAGCCTAGTAGGAGCAGAACGACTAGCGCGATCGCTAAGTGAAGGGCAAATACAAAGGATTGCCGTACTTAATTTTGCTTCGGCCAAAAATCCCGGTGGTGGCTTTCTCAATGGAGCCCAAGCCCAAGAAGAAAGTTTAGCGCGCAGTTCGGCATTATATAAAAGTCTGGTCAAATGCCCTCAATACTATGAATTTCATCGCGCTAATCGATCGCTTTTATATTCCAATCGCATAATTTATTCTCCGGACTGTCCGGTTTTTAAAAAAGATGATGGCAGTCTTTTGGACGAACCTTATTTAGTGGATTTTATCACCAGCCCTGCCCCCAATGCTGGAATGCTTTTTAGAAATGAAAGAAAGGATGCGGCTAAAATCCCTGAAGTGTTGCGCGATCGCGGTGCTAAAATCTTGACTGTAGCCGCTAGCCATAATTGCGATGCGTTGATATTAGGTGCTTGGGGCTGTGGAGTCTTTAGAAACAACCCGGCGATCGTTGCTGGAATGTTTGCCGATTACTTATTGCCAGAAGGTTTCTTTTATGGCAGATACAAAATGGTCTTGTTTTCCGTTTTAGATTCCAGCAAAAATCCCAAAATTTTCCGTGAATTTGAGAGTAGATTTCAAGCTATTTAAACTTTATAGTCATTTCAATTAAGTTCGATCCAGCCCGGGCAAGCAGCCCGCGAAAGCTCCTTCTTGTAGGGGCGAATGGCATTCGCCCTGCGTCTTATCTCCGCTACACCCTTGCCCAATGCCCAATGCCCAATGCCCAATGCCCAATGCCCTTTTGAAAAAAATGCCATGAAATTATTCCGGTTCGTCTGCCTAGCTGGACTTGTGGCTCTGTTAACTATTGTCTTAAATATTGTGTTAAATATTGTCTGGCCCGGGTTCTCGCTGCCCTCTCTGTCGAGCCCGCCGCCCGTCGCCGGACAGGCTATCGATAGTTCGTGCGATCGCTACATCAATCGCTCTTCGAGAAACTGCCCGAACCTAGAACCGGAGTTTCAGGAGGTCGGCACTTACACCAGCACAATAGGCAGTAATGGCGACAAGACTGATATCTACTACCCAATCTCATCCCAGCCCGAGTCGGAATCCTTTCCCATTGCCCTACTCTTGCAAGGTTTTAATGTCGATAAATCCTACTATTCTCAATTCGCCACGGAAGTTGCTCGCTATGGATTTGTCGTAGTCGTCCCCAATCATTTCACCTCAGCCAGAACCGGGGGGCGGGGCAGGCCAGAACTCTTTGCTCGAGTCAACCAGGTTACCGAGGTTTTAGCCGATCTAAAACGGGAAACGAATAATGCCAATTCTCCTATCGCTACCCTCCTCGATACCCAAAAACTGGTTTTAATCGGGCATTCTCACGGCGGCTTTATGGGGATGGATGCCATTCGCGGAGCCTGCGATCTGCCGTTTTGCGAGGGAACTTATCGCCGCCCAACAGAACTCAAGGCGGGAGTTTTCTTCGCTGCCGACCTTTGGGAAGATGGCGAATATCTCAAAATTAACAATTCTGGAATTGCCGTTGGTTTAATTGCTGGCAGTCGCGATAGTCTGATTAGCATTCCCTCTATCACCAAAACTTATCGCAATATCCAGACTCCCCCAAAAGTTTATATTACGGTGATGGGTGCCAATCATTATGGTATTAATGACTTGGATAATCCCCCCGGCTCGCCACGGGAAAGAAATCGCCCGACTCTGAATCAAGAACTGGCGGTGGAAACTATAGCTCGATGGAGTGCTTTGTTTTTGCGAGCCCATGCCTTAGACGATCGGGCAGCATGGGATTATGTCTATGATTACGGCCGCTTCCAGGATCGGCGCGTCCGCGTAATCAGCCAAGATTAAAGATAAACAATTTATTAAGAGCCCGCCCATTTTCCAGAATAAGGGAAAGGCCGAAGCGCAAGGGCGATCGCCGCCTAAGAGCTGCCGCTGGCTGGCAATTTACTAAACTTCATCTTTCGTTATTTAACTTCATTAAATTTAAGATTAATTTATGTTTTTATTTTGAATCTAATGATACAATTTGATGACATTCGGCGATCGTCCAATCGCCCAGGAACTTTTCTCCAAAATATTTTACCACGTCAAGGAGCTAAGTAAAATGTCTATTGAAAACGTCAACATCAAACCCGAAACCCGCAACCATAAAGGGTTTTTTATTCAGGAAGCAGACTATAAATTAATGAAAATTGACGATAACGGTTGGGCCTTGATTTGCGTTGATGACGCGGTTTGCCACTATGTAGATCCGGATGACTTGCAAGCCACCTCCGACGGCGACAACGGGCAATAATAAATTTCTGTTTGCAAAAGGTTACGCAAAAATTTAGGCAATAAATGCTACAGCTAAAGCATGGAGGCTGTCCCGGTTACCGAGACAGCCCTGTTTTTTGGCTTGTTTTTGCCTGTTTTTGGGGCTGCTGACAGCTTATATAGCAGTAAGCAGTCAGCTTTCAGCTTTCAGCTTGAGGGCAATACTCGTGCTGTTGGCGCAGCCTGCGATCCGCGCATAAGCTGACCGCTGATAGCTGATAGCTGACTGCTATACTAGCTTTGCAAAATTTGTTCCAATGCCGGTTTCAGGGCAGGGTATTGAAATTCAAAGCCAGATTCTAAGGTGCGTTTGGGCAAAACTTGCTGACCTTCCAATACTACCTTCGCCCCGTCGCCTAAGAGAAGTTGGAGGGCAAAGTCGGGGACGGGCAACCAAGAGGGTCGATTCATCGCTTCTCCGAGAGTTTCACATAAATCGGCCATGCGAACTGGGGTAGGAGCTGTCCCATTGAAAATCCCTTCCAGGTCGGGACGGGTTAGGGCTTGCAGGATCAAATTGACAATATCGTCTCGATGAATCCAAGAAAACCATTGGCGACCGCTGCCGAGGGGCCCGCCACCATAGAGGCGGAAGGGGGTTAACATTTTTCCCAAAGCTCCACCCATACCCAAAACAATACCCGTCCGAATAATAACTAATCTAGTGCCAGCGGCTTTGACTTTTTGCGCTTCTGCTTCCCATTCCCGGCAGACTTCGGCTAGAAAATCATCTCCGGAATTGCTAGTTTCGTCAAAAATGGCGGTTTCGCTGGTGCCGTAGTAGCCGATCGCCGAAGAATTCACCAAAATAGACGGTTTTGGGTTGGCGAGATCGATTGCCTCGACTATTTTTTGCGTCCCTATCTTGCGGCTATCGAGGATTTTTTCTTTGACGGAGGGAGTCCAGCGCTCCTCGGCTATCGGCGCGCCGGCGAGATTTACTACCCCATCGCAACCGGCGATCGCCTGCTGCCAATCTCCAGATTGCGTTGGAGTATAACTGACGATTTCCAAATTAGGGAAAGGTTCGGCAGGAAAAACACGCCTTGCCCGTTTTGCATCCCGGCTCAAAACCAAAATCTGGTTTTCGGTTTCGTGCAGCCTTTCCACCAAGCGAGTTCCAATAAATCCCGTAGCACCCGCGATCGCAATTTTCATTGATTTTCTCAGATTCGCTATAGCTTTACATTGCTTTACCTATCCTAGAGCATATAGCAGTCAGCTATCAGCAGTCAGCTTTCAGCTTTTAGCTCTGAGCTATCAGCGGTCAGCGGTCAGGTAAAAAGATTTGACAGCAAAGAGCCTGCCCGGAGGACGAATGCCATTCGCCCCTACCAAAAAATAATATTAAATCCGGTTAATGACACCCACAAAGTAGGGGCAATCCCCCCGCGATCGCCCCGGTTAGTATCGGGCGGGCAGGGGCGCTCCCGGGGGCACCGCCCCTACAAGTCTTGTAATTGTTTAACCGGATTTACCGGATTTGATATAACAACCTCGTAGGGGCGAGAGCGCGAAATCGCCCCTACTGCCGATCGCATGACTGCTGATAAGTACCCCTGCAAAATAAATTGTATATTTTAAAAAGATGCGATCGCCCTAAGAGAAGGTCCTCAATATCGGTTCCATAACAGGCCCCAATTTCAGTATAAAAGGAAAATTTAATTTATGAGATAT
>JAAHFN010000116.1 GCA_010672965.1 Oscillatoria sp. SIO1A7 | reverse complement strand
TGCCCGCCCCGGCCGCCCCAGACCAACCGGGGCGGGCACGGGGGCACCGCCCCTACAAATATTGTAGCTGTTTAACCGGATTTGATATTAATTTTCCTGACTTCTTCACTTGGCGATGTTTCCTCAGACTGGATCTGGAATTATCTCCAAAACGAGGTTCAACTGTGCGAATCCAGATTGCCAACTTTGCCCGGGAGCCAATAGCGCCACTCCTGTCCCATTTAGAAATAGTTCCACGGCTGGGGAGGTTTCTCGAATCCGAGCTATTGAGTCTGCCAATATATTTTCAACTGACACCAATTGCTGGCATAGCTCGATTTCTGGCGATCGCACCATAGCCTCCCGATCTAGAATAGTGCCAACTTCGGGAGCCACACCCGTAGATAAATCCAACTCCCAAACCATATTGGCAGTTTTCGCTTCAAAAATAGCCAGCAGTCGCACCGTTCCCTCGACCCACTCCCGTTCTGGTTGCAGAACCCTGGCTTTGACCCCAGCTACTAACTGCATCAGGTCGTAGGAACTCCTCACTACAAGCCAGAGGAGTCTGTGGATTGCCTCATCCATTAGATTTTCCCGATTAAGCCAAGACTTTTCTACCCGAACCGCAACATCCGTAGCCATAGCAACTAACTGGGGAATTAACTCCGGAGAATCTGGACTAAAAGACTTGCCGAAATTTTCTTGGATTTGGGATACTGCTGTAGCTAGCTGTTGCCTCAGATTTTCTTGGCAATAACGATCCAAAGCAACAGATGGCTCGACTCGAAAGACTGTCCCTATCGGTAGGGCAGTCTTTCGACCGCTGCTGATTTCTGAGGTCGCTTCTATTTCTGCTGCTATTTCTGCTATTGATTCTGCTGCTATTTCTGCTATTGACTCTGCTATTGTTTCTGCTGCTATTTCTGCTATTGGTTCTGCTGCTATTTCTGCTATTGGCTCTGCTTCTATTTCTGCTATTGGCTCTGCAAAAAAATCAAAATCTATAGCGAACTGGATAGAGCCCTTCTGCCACAAGCGACCCGGTTGCAGGCACAGGGCAGTTCTCGCTTCCATTAATCGAGCAGCTTCGGGATTGGTCTTTTGGATTTGCTGCCGGAGCTTAGCGGCTAGAGTTTCTAGCTTTACTGGCTTTTTCAATGAGAGTTCCCGAGACTCAATAAGAGCGGAGCGAAAAGACTTCGGGGCGATCGCCTCTTTATATGAGGATACTTCGCGGGTTGCCAAGTCTATAAACCAACGTCCGTCGGGAAAAAAACCTGCCAAACCTGCCACCAATCGAATTGTTCCAGAGCTAGAACCTTGCTCCGAAAAGAGCTGCGCTGGCACCCCCGAGATCAGTCGCATAGCATGGTAAGAACTTCTGACGGCGTACCATAGCACTCTGGGAATCAAGTCCTCAACCAGAACGAATTCAGAATTTTCCAATTCTTTTGGTACTGGATTTTCCCCAATTGCGCGCCCAGTTGCTAGCTTATTCTCCGCATCTTTATTAAGAGCATCGAGAACCTCTGATACTTCTTCGAGAACGTAGGGGGTTATATTTTCAGGAGTCTGAGGGATGTCTGAAGGCCATCCACCCGCAGGATCGCGCAGCTCGGCGATAATCTCCACCAATTGCTGCATTGCCTTCAGCACTCTTTCGGACGCCTGCTCCTGGGGAGCAGATATTTTTTCCCCTATAGCTTCCGCCAGCTTAAGAATAGTTTTACCAATCTTTGCCACTTGAAAATTACGATCCATATTTTAGATGGGGGCATGGGGCATAGGGTGTAGGGTGTAGGGTGTAGGGGGTATTTATTTCTTTTCCCTACACCCCACACCCCACACCCTACACCCCAGTTATTGCCCAATTCCCTATTCCCTATTCCCCTAAATCTACAAAGTATATATAGCCACTGTTGTTGTTGAGGGTTGCGATCGCCAAGGAGTTATATCCGGGTACTGGGGCTATGGCCGCAGGTGCTTTTGGGCCTTGAAAACATCTGGCTTGCCGAGCTTCCTCGTCGAGCCAGAGGACTTGGCCTTCTAAAGAGGCGATCGCGCATCCCCCACCGGGCAAGGGGCAGAAACAAGCAGGCATGAATGCCAGAGGAATGCGCATTACTTGCAGGGGCAGCAGTTTGATGCGCCAAACCGCTGGCCTGGGCCCGGCTGAAATTCCCCATAAAGTATAAGGGCAATCGCTTGGGAGCAGTTGCTCGAAGACGGCCGAGAGCCGAATGGAACCCACTGAGGTGCCTCGACGAGTATAGGCTCTTAAGGTAGTTTTTACTCGATGCTCCTCTGGATAGGAAGAAATTGCCAGCAGATGCCGGCGATCCAAAAACATTAATTGGGGCAGCTTGGGAACGGGGATAGATAGACTCTGTAGCAGTTGCGCTAATTTTCGAGATCCGTCAGCGCTGGCATCGGACAAAGAATAAAACTGGAGTAGAGGCGGATTTTTCTTATCTTTGCTGGCGATCGCCACTGCCAGCCAGCGACCTCCGGGCTCCGCCGCTGCGGTGAAATCTCTCTCGAAATCTAACAAGCGCTGTGGTTGCCAGTTTCCTGCTGCCAACCAATAGATAAAGCCTCCCGGACGCTTTTCGGTTTTGCTAGTGAGGACCAGGCAGCCCCCAGAGATCGGGAGAATAGCGATCGCCGTTTCCAGGAAATGTACTGGAATTGGCGAGCTTTGAGGACTGTCCCAGACTAATATAGCCTCTCCCTTTACCAAAGCGCCTACAAGATAGCGATCGCCTGCTAGCAAAGAATTCGCCGCTCCGGGCAACAGCATTGGTCGGATGGGAGCAACAGCATCAGTTGGGCTCGCACTAGCTGTCTTTTGCTCCTTATTTTCCTCTTCCAAAGCAATCGTCTGTGCGATCGTTTTCATTGCCACAGCTAGGGGCTCCCGCACCAATGGGAGAGGTCTGCCCATCAATTCCTTTACTTCTGGCTCCTTAGCGGCAAGAGCGATCGCGGCGGACATTTGCGAAGCACGGGCATACCGGCGACCCGTAAGCTTAGCCAAAGACTTTTCCAGAATTGCCCTCAAACTCTCGGGCAGCTCGGGGGGAAATTCTAGGCGCTGATTCAAATGCGCCCACATCAACCGCTCTGGCACCCCGCTAAAAGGGCGGCGGCCAAAAAGCAGTTCAAAGAAAATAATGCCCATCGCATAAATATCCACAGCCAAAGAATACAGGCCGTAAAAACCCTCTGGTGGCGTATAAGCCGGTGCCCCAACTACTTCTATGCTGCCATCGCGCTGCTTTTCGCTACCCAAACGGCGAGCAATGCCAAAATCAGACAGTTGGGGCAGCCAGATTCCCTCGTTTAATGTCAGCAAGATATTTTCTGGCTTAATATCGCAGTGAATTATTTTTTGCTGGTGAGCCCGTTCCAAGCCAGCTAAAATTCCCTGCATTAACTCTAGCCCCTCGCCCAAGCTCAGGGAATCTTCTTGCTCCAGCAAATTCCGCAGGGTTCCCCCTTCGCAGTAGTCCATAACCAAATAACGAGCTTTGGCAGTTCCTTCCATAGCCCGACAAGTAACGATATTGGGGTGTTGCAAAGTCAGCAGAGTTCCCAATTCGCGCAGAAATTTTGAGGTAGATAAGCGCTGGTGCGCGAGTTCTTTGAGAGCAACCAACTCGCCCGTTTTCCGTTCCGCACCACAAAATACTTGGCCGAATTGTCCTTGACCGACCAATTTGATAATGCGGTACTTGGGGAGCAGCGGTGCCATATTGCGGACTCCTTGATGGGTAAGTTTACCTGCCCAGTTTTGACTATTCATCCTACCTCCCTTGCCTCATTTTTATTCTGGGTAGCATCTCCAGAATGCGAGTCGAACCTAACCCGCCCCGAACGCTTCTATACTGAAGCTGGGCTTAGGCGAGTCAAAATTGAGATGCTCTCTTATTACTTGTCCCATCGCATCCGAGCAGTACAGGGGCAAAACCGCTATATGTAGTGATATTATACCAATTTTTTTATATATAGCGTCTATTCTGGCAATATGCCTCAGTGGCCTCAGTGCCAATTGTCGCTATCGGCAGTAATGTAACAATTTTAATAATCCAGTCCTTTATTGCAGCCGATTGTTGCTGCTCAAACAACTATGGTCAAGATTGTCAGGCTAGAGCCGATCGCTCAGGAAACCGAAGTTCAGACTAACGCGAACCTCCTAGCCGCACTTCTAGCAGAGGACCTGCACGTTCTGAAAGAATGTGGAGGACGCGGGATGTGTGCTACCTGTCATGTTTTCATTAAACAAGGAATGAACTGTCTCTCACAGATCGGCCGTCGAGAACAGCGAACTCTAGAGGTGATTACCACCGCTAACGCCAATTCTCGCCTTGCCTGTCAGTCGCGAGTCCTGGCGGATGGGGTTGTAGTCGAGGTGCCGGCCGGTATGTATATTGACGCCATTGAAGATATAGAAGCCCTAGTTGGCCGCCGAACGGAACAAGATCTCCTGCATCCAATTACTGGCGATGTAGTGGTGGAGTCTGGCAAGTTGATTACTCGTTCGGTTCTCAGGGAACTCCAAGATATCCGCTTCCAAGTCGGAGAGTATCTCGCTCGCACTCACGAAGCTTAAATTTGATGGTAATAAACGGGGGAACCATTTAACCCGTCGCAAGCCTATGCATAGAGGGTCGGACGCAAGAAAAGCCGGTGGCAATCGCCCTTAAGGACTGCTTTCCAATATCGCGTCCGACTCGCGCTCGCGATCGCTTTCTTAAGATTTATTAACAAGAAAGAGATAATTGTTGCGCCAAGACAAATTTTGCAGTATAGTAGGAATATCGGTGCAATTGAATGCTATAGCAGTAAGCTATCAGCTATAAGCAGTCAGCAGTCAGCTAAAGTCTTGCCATAGGCACTCATGAGCGTTTTGTGACTGTCCTAAGCTGTCTTGGTAGTGCAATATGTCACCCCTGACCTTTCAAACCAGAGCTAACGAAAAATTGCGACCATTTCTAGAAGAAATAGCCGCGCTTACCCTAGAGAATTGAAAGGTCGTTATACCGAGATTTAACAAAGGGCTCCTCTCCCCTCAAGGAAGTAAAAAAAAGATATCTAATCGATTGGGGAATAAACGATCGCCAATTCAACTCAGCCAAAAGGTTTAACCCACTGGCGCTGTATCGCTAAATCTAGTATTTTTCCTGCGAAACCAAACAATAAAATACTCTCCAAACCCAGCACGACAAATAGCCATAAATCGGCGTTCAAGTTTAATCCTATTTCCACCTGAGCCAATCCTCGCGCCAGACCAAAAGCCAGCACTGCACCAGATTTGAGATGGGGATTGGTATCCTGGCGGATAATATAGCGATAAGTGACGCCAAATAAAAAGCCACTGGCGGTCGCACCGGCACCGCTAGCTAGAAACTGGTGC
This sequence comes from Oscillatoria sp. SIO1A7, assembly GCA_010672965.1. Classification (GTDB taxonomy): domain Bacteria; phylum Cyanobacteriota; class Cyanobacteriia; order Cyanobacteriales; family Laspinemataceae; genus SIO1A7. The sequence goes on along the minus strand of JAAHFN010000116.1, from coordinate 8,056 downwards.
ATTTCTTGGAAACCGGCCAGGGCGTCAAATTGCTCGGCCAGCACCAAGGTATTGACGCTGGCGATAATGGTAAAAAAAAGGAAAAGACCTAGGGCTGATATAGCTCCTGCTTTCAGAGATTCTATTCGCTCTGTAAGATTAAAAGTATTTTGCATTTGGCATTCGGTGCAACTAAGGGTAGGGTGTAGGGAAGGATGAAGGATCGAGGATGAAGGCAGAAGGCGGAATAATTCGTTAGCAATTCTTCCCTACACCCTACACCCTACACCCTACACCCTACACCCTAGTTACGAATTACAAAACTTTATGAGTATATTCGTGCTGCTTAACATTGTCTTCAGTGCGAATAATACGCTCGGAATTTAACACTCTCTTGCGCTCTACGGAGTAATTAAACTCGGTCTCGGTGGTGCCCTGTGGAATCAACTCGGCGGCTGAAGGTCGGCGCTGGTACGTCCGCGCTGCAGCGATCGTCCTCTCGCCAAAATCATCGCAGAACTGAGCTGAAGCAGGAAACTCCGCCGGTATTTTAGCTGTATCTCCTTCCAGAACTTCTCCCATCTTCTTGCCACAAGCCAACTTATAAGAGGTGGGAGATCCTTTGAGAATTGCTTCGAGAGCGGCGGAAGGAATCGGCTCGATAATTTTCACCTCATGGATCTCGCCATCGTCCTTAATAAAGCAAGTTGCCAAGCCAACAACTATATAGTCATCGGCCGAGATTTCGGGAGCGTTTGGATAAGTAGTAGTCATAATTTTAGAAATTGGGAATGGGGAATGGGGAATGGGGCATTGGGAATGGGGCACCCTGCATTGGACAACATCCCCCTCCCAGGAGGGGAGGGGCTAGGGGTGGTTTTGAGGGGACCCTTGGGGTGGGTGGCATGGGGCATGGGGCAAAGGGGTATTGGGCCTAGCTCTAGTGCTAGTAGGGTGTAGCACTGCGCACCAGCGGTAACCTTGTAGGGTTCCGCATCGCGCCGCTAACTTTATAGCGCGCGATCGCTCAGGCCATGAGATCCCTACAGGAAGATTTTAGTTTTTTGCAGTGCGCGGTGCTACCCCCTACTGGGGAATGGGGGGAATTAGTTCCATGCCCAATGCCCAATTCCGCTCTTCCGCTCTTCCCAATGCCCAATTCCCAATGCCCAATTCCCAATGCCCAATGCCCAATTCCCAATTCCCAATGCTTGTTATAACAAGCATTGGGCATCCAAACAAGCGTCTAAATCCAAACTCGCCAATCTAGAGTAAGCTTCGTCGATCGATCCCTTGCCCCGCAGAAAGCCGGTATTGGCACCGGGACAAATATAAGTCAAGGTTTCGGGGGAGAATTGGTCTAAGAGAGCCCGTACAGAACGAATTTGACGGGGCCAGTGAAATGTTTTCGAGATGCGCAACGGTGCGGGTTCTCCTTTTTGATTTGGTAACAAATGACGACCGGAAAACAATACTCCCCCCCCTGCAGTGCCTCTAACCCGGTAATACAAGCAGGAGCTACCCGGACAGTGACCGGGAGTCCAAATTGCCTTATATGTTGAGCCGAGGGAATATTCTTGGCGAAACGTCGTAACCTGTATTTTGGGCAAGAGATAGGCAATCTGTTCTTGGATGACAATCTCGCAGCCGGTGGCAAGCTGTATCTCCTTCGCTTTACCAATTCCACCGCGATGGGTGATAAATAGCCAGCGCAGACCGCCAACGCCAAGCAAAAATTCTTGGGCGGTTTCGTCCCAAGGAGGAGAGTCAATTAAGATATTGGCGTTATTTTCTACAATAAGATAAGCCGTACCTCCTAAGGTCTCCCGGTTTGGTGGAAAAGCAAAAATGCCGTCCAGCACGGCTCGTGGTTGTTTGGACATAACATGGTTTTCTGGTTACTCCTCCTAGGATTCATCACATATTTCATTTTGCAGCAACGGGTGGCTCGCCTGACCCGAACGCCAGTATGGCTGTTGTGGCTGGTACTGATGACCCCCGCATTTATCTGGGTGGCCTGGTATCAGACTCGCGGAGCGAGCAAGCAGATGCCGATCGCCGTCGCTATTGGCCCATTTTTACTGTGCCTGCTGGCTTATTGGTTGCTAGTCTATTTGGGTCGCCGACAAATAGAAAAACCGATGGATTCCTCGGAAGCCTCGGCAGACTCCGAGTACCAAAACCCCGAGGAGACTAAAACTTTATCCCAGGTGCGCTTGCTCGATAAAAATCAAGAAGCTCTGTTACGAGATTGTTTTCCCTGGACTGTTTACCCCCTACATAGGATTGACTACCGTCCCCAATCTGCCATCTGTCGGGGTCAGTTGCGCGCCAAGCCAGAGATGGCCTACCAAAAGGTTCGCCAAAATATTGAGGCTCAATTCGGCGATCGCTTCCTGATTATTTTCCAAGAAGATTTCGATGGCAAACCCCTATTTATCCTAGTCCCCAATCCCCATCGCGCCGAAACCGGCGATTCTGCCAACCCATACATCGCCTCCCCTAAAGAACAATCTTTAGGCAAACCGGCCTTAGCCTTGGCTCTAGCCTTGATTACTCTATTCACCACCACCGTAGTAGGGACTCAAATTGCCGCAGTTCCTGTTGGAGACCTGCCATCCAATCCAGTCCTCTTGCTCCAAGGCTTGCCCTATGCCCTAGCACTAATGGCAGTCCTGGGCATCCATGAATTGGGCCATTATTTTGCCGCTGCGTTCTACAAAATACCCGCTAACCTACCTTACTTTATTCCCTTCCCAGCCTTCCTAGGCACCTTTGGAGCCTTTGTTCGCATTCGTGCCCCGATGCCCAACCGTAAAGTTTTGTTTGATGTTAGCATTGCCGGTCCGCTGGCTGGATTGCTAGTGACAATACCTATCCTAATTTGGGGTCTGGGACTCTCCACAGTGGTCGATCTGCCCGAAAGGGGGGGAATGCTATCTATTGAGGCGCTCAATCCTACTTTTTCCCTGTTGCTAACTTTGCTGACTAAATTGGCTTTGGGCTCCGAGTTTGCCGCCGATCGCGCTATAGAACTACATCCCATTGCAGTTGCCGGATATGTTGGCGCTATTGTCACGGCTTTTAATCTCATGCCCGTGGGTCAATTAGATGGAGGTCATATAGTCCACGCCGTCTTTGGCCAGCGTACCGGAGCCGTCATCGGCCAAGCCGCTCGGTTCTTGCTCTTAGCATTGTCCTTAATGCAACCGGACTTATTGTTCTGGGCAATATTCTTATTCTTTATTCCCATTATCGATAGTCCCGCCCTCAACGACGTGACAGAACTGGATAACTGGCGCGACTTTTGCGGGCTGCTAGCCTTGGGCGTCTTGCTGCTAATTATCTTGCCCGCCCCCCCATTGGTGACTAATTTGTTAAATTTATAGCTAAAAAGGGTGTGGGGTGTGGGGTGTAGGGTGTAGGGTTTTAGTTAGGGTGTGGGGTGTGGGGTGTAGGGAAGGGATGAAGGAAAAAGTGAAAACGCGAACGGGTGAAAGGAAGGCTCCGATTTACTCTTCACTTTTCCCCACACCCCACACCCCACACCCTAGTTATTGCCCGAACGGGTGAAAGGAAGGCTCCGATTTACTCTTCACTTTTCCCCACACCCCACACCCCACACCCCACACCCTAGTTATTGCCCGAACGGGTGAAAGGAAGGCTCCGATTTACTCTTCACTTTTCCCCACACCCCACACCCCACACCCTAGTTATTGCCCAATTCCCCATTCCCCATTCCCAATCTAAAGTATAAAAAATGACTATTCAAGTAATTGGTGGAGGACTCGCCGGCACAGAGGCTGCATGGCAAATTGCTCGGGCTGGAGTGCCGGTGGTGCTGCATGAAATGCGCCCCGAGTCTCTAAGTCCGGCTCATCATAGTAGCGAGCTGGCAGAATTAGTCTGCAGCAATTCTTTTGGGGCAAAAGCAAGCGATCGCGCTGCCGGTTTGCTTCACGAAGAACTGCGCCAGCTCGGCTCGATTATTATCTCCAGAGCTGACGAAAATGAAGTTCCTGCTGGGGGCGCTCTCGCCGTTGACCGAGGAGTATTTAGCCGCTCCCTCACGGAAACCCTAGCCAATCATCCTTTAATAGAACTGCGGCGAGGAGAAGTAAAAGAAATTCCCAAGGAAGGGATTGTCGTCCTCACTACTGGGCCGCTCACAAGCGCCGCCCTAACAGAGGATTTACAGCGCTTCACCGGCATGGGATATATGAGTTTTTTCGATGCCGCCAGCCCCATAGTTGTCGGCGAGTCGGTTAATCCCAATATTGCCTTTCGCGCTTCTCGCTACGACAAGGGAGATGCGGACTATCTAAACTGCCCCATGAATAAGGAGCAGTATCTTAGATTTTGGCAAGAATTATGCGCTGCAGAGCAGGCAGAACTAAAAGAATTCGACCGGGAAAGCGCTAAGTTTTTTGAGGGTTGTCTGCCGATTGAAGAAATGGCCAAGCGCGGAGAAGATACCATGCGCTATGGGCCATTAAAGCCAGTGGGATTGAGTCGAGGAGATGGCGATTCCCTTGCGGGGACGCTGCGCGAACGCTTTTATGCGGTAGTGCAACTGCGTCAGGAAGACAAAGCCGGTCAGTTGTGGAATATGGTTGGCTTCCAAACTAATCTGCGCTGGGGAGAACAAAAGCGAGTTTTTCGCCTTATTCCCGGTTTGGAAAAAGCCGAGTTTGTCCGCATGGGTGTCATGCATCGCAATACATTTATTAATTCCCCAGAATTGCTAGAGCCAACCCTACAGTTTAAGAAACGCCCTACCCTCCTGGCCGCCGGTCAACTCACGGGCACCGAAGGCTATACCGCCGCCGCTGCTGGAGGCTGGCTGGCAGGAACTAATGCAGGGCGACTTGCCAAAGGTTTGCCACCCCTGCAGTTACCCGCGACAATGATGATGGGAGCGCTATTTGATTTTATTAGCTCTGCTTCCCCCAAGCATTTTCAACCCATGCCTCCTAATTTTGGCATTATCCCAGAGTTGCCGGTGAAGGTTAGAAATAAACGCGAACGCTATGGCAAATATCGCGATCGCTCCTTAGCCGACCTCGCTACTTTGCTTAATAAAGAGTTAATAGCTTGAGTTTTAAATTGTTAGCTCAATCGTTCGGTAAAGGCGACAGAATACTGGCTCCCCCTCGGAGCCGATTTTTTTGCGCCCAAGCAACATAGCATTAACGTTTCAGGTGAGCCCGAAAGAGGAAGTCGGCATTGGACTGACTGGCGTGGCAGGATCGACAACTTTCGCCTACGACTCCGCCTCGGGACATCCTTTCAACCCACCAACACCGCCCGCAGGAGGGGAACTTATATCAAGTCCGGTTAAATACCCAAACAAAAAATTGTCACCTACCGTAGAACGGGCGTCCCGCCTGTCCTTATCCCATTTGTTGGGACAGGCGGGACGCCCGTCCTACGGTAAGCTGTATTTGTTTTTAGGGCGATTAAACGGATTTGATATTACCTCCGATTCCCCTCCTGGAGGGGTTAGGGGTGGGTCTCTTACATATAATTGCTCAGACTCTGAATCTTCTCAGGGTATTGTCAGCCCAGGTAAACGGTCTGCTGTTGAATTAGCATAGCGATTGAGGATAAAAATTTAAAGAGAAGTTATTGCAGTATTATTTTGACGGGAGCTAATGGCCTCGTAAGGCAGAGTAAGAGCGATCGCACTATTAGTCTGTCAAGTTAGTTTTGAATAAGGTTGCTATTTTTTATGATACCCAATGCCCAATGCAGGGTGCCCAATGCCCAATGCCCAATTCTGTCTTGACAGAATACTATATATATATGTGCGAATATATTGTGCGATCGGATGGCTTGGCAGCAGATGGGTTGACAAGGAATAGGTAATTGATTTTGGACTTCAGATTTTGGACCTGTTACTTGGTTCCTCAGCCCAGAATTTTCTTGCTTGTTTATGTAAAAAATCTTTTTTACAAATGCTATAACAGATCTAGCGCATTGGTTGGTAACAGATGGATAACGGATACAGCAAATGGTTAACCGATGGATTGGCAGCAGATGGGTAGCGGTCAACGATCTCGTGTTACCAAAAAAGCGATCGGTTATAAGCAGAAAGCCGATCGCTTTTTTGCCCTATTTGCCGATGCCCCCATTGCCAAGACAGCAGTCCTAGGGATCTGCCGCCTTGGGTTGGCGTCCAACAGCAGTCAGCAGTCAGTTCGTAAGCTGAGACAGAACCTTAAGGAAATTACCAAATTTCCTGCTATATGTAGAGTTTTGTGCTTAGCGCGCAACCTACAGATAGTACCTCTGCGTAATTAAATTATGTCATAGCTAAAGGCTGAGAGCTAAAAGCTGTTTTGCCCGATCCCAATGCCTTACCCCGATAGTCTAGTTAGTAAAGGAAAAGTATAAATGGCCGAGATACATGAATACGAATTCGACCAATCTCAGAATGAACTAATTTTGGATTTGGCCCAGAAGATGCTTTTTGTCGGCTACTTCTTCATGGGTTTGGGAGTTTTGGCTGGTATTCGAGGAGGATTGGATTTTCTCAAACCGGAATTACTCGTCCAGGGTGTAGGTCAAGTCATATTAGCTGTAGTTCAATTTATGATTGGCCTTTGGACTCTGAAAGCCTCATCGTCTTTCAAGTTAATTGTTAAAACTGAAGGAAATGACATTGGCAACCTAATGGGCTCCCTGGGACAATTACGAAAACTCTACGGACTCAAATATTGGCTGTTGATACTAAGTCTAGTTTTTGTTGCCCTGTCATTGGTACTTTCGTCAGTATAGCAATCCTAAATAGGTTACTTGACAGAACCGGAAGTAGAAACCTTGTTTTTCAAAGGAAACGGGTCGCTCGAATATCCTTAATGATTTAGGATTGCTATATAAATAAAATTATAATATAGTCCGGAAATTGTTATAAATAAGGCCATCTCGTTTGATATGGCCTTATATTTTTTCATAATATAGCACTACGCAAATAAGTTAGGACATTTATAAATGCTCGTTCCTTAGTCAGAGGCTACTTTTGACTTTTTACTTTTTACTTTTAACTTGCGCGTAGCGCTATAAAGATTGGATTATAGCAATACAGACAGCGCGAATGCCCCAGACTCTTAACCCCGATCGGTCTCTAACTGCAACTGACATTGTTTATAACTGCTAAATGACATAAGTCGCCCTCTTGCTCTGGCAATCCTGTAGAAAGCCGCCACAATCTCCGATTACTTTCCCGAAATATTGGCATTTGTTTTAAATCCCTTAAGCCAATATAGCAGTAAGCCATTAGCTGTCAGCAGTCAGCTAATACGCTCCGCGCAGCTTTGCGCAAGCTCCCCTACGAGGCCGCACTTTTAATTGCCCTAACCAAAAATCCGTAAATGCTATATTTTAGTAGCGATACAGATAACCAGGGATATATATAGCACTACGCACTCAGGGAACGGACAATTAAAATCTCGCTCCTGGCTAGTAACGGCAAGGCTTGTGCCTTTAGCTGAGCAGTGACTGCTGAGCAGTGACTGCTATAACCAGGGATACAGCCACCAAAATTAGGTCCCTTTCTACCTCTCGTATTTGCTGCGATCGAGCTGAGCAGTGACTGCTATAGTAGGAAGGTTGTCTAAAAATTAGATCAAATCGCGGTTATGGCCGTCCCAAAGAAGAAAACCTCCAAAACCAAGCGCAATCAACGCAGAGCCCATTGGAACCGCAAGGCACTCCATGAGGCAGAAAAAGCCATATCTCTGGGCAAATCAATTTTGACGGGCCAGGCGAAAGGCTTTGTCTATCCTGAAGATGAGGAAGAAGAAGAAGAAGACTAGAAGAGCTTTCAGCTTTCAGCTTTCAGCGCTCAGCGCTCAGCAGTCAGCGTATGCACTGCGCGCGCAGCTGTGCCAACAGCTTTCTTTTCTAACAACAAGCAATAAGCAATAACAAATGCGCAATCAGCTTTTTGCAGAGCGCTGAGTGCTAAGCGCTGAATGTTTAGTGGTAATATCAAATCCGGTTAATTGCCCACAAATAAATCCCGTAGGGGCGGTGCCCCCGTGCCCGCCCCGCCCCGGTCGGTCTGGGGCGGGCA
>JAAHFN010000115.1 GCA_010672965.1 Oscillatoria sp. SIO1A7 | reverse complement strand
TTTCTTAACACGCGAGCCCTCATCAATATTGCATGTGGTCCCCTCCAAAGTTCTTGTAGTTTTATAAAGCCATTAACGGCTCAATAGGTGTTTTGGATGTTAAGAAATATTTCGCCAGCAGCATCTTTTTAAGGGGGGTTGGGGGGATCTGACGTTGGTATTAGACCTCGCATTTGTTGTGTTTCGTTCCTGGGAAGGAACCTAAAAATAAGGTGTTTTTGCGTTTTGGCGAAGGTATTGTTATAAAAACAGGGTTTCTCATAATCATAATATAGTCTGTTTTCACAAGCCTAACCGCATCTCATTGCTGTCTATAAATCCGAGGCGATCGTAAACGGGCTTGCCAAAGGGGGAGGCGTGGAGTAAAGCGCGGGTACAGCCAATAGATTTTAGATAAGCGATCGCCTCCAACATCAGTTGGGTGGCAATACCCCGACGACGATAATCCGGCTCCACATAGACCCCCCAGATATAGCCAAACCTCCGGCAGTCCTCGACCAAAACATCCGGGTAAAGACCGGCAAAAAGCTGACAGCCCGCTGACCCTACGACTGTTCCTTCAACTTCTGCCACAAAAGCCCGATAGCATAGATCTCGGCGAGCAGTATCTATAAATTGGATTGCAATCTCCAGCCAGTTAGAGCGGATCTGGTCGGCGGGAATATTGTTGTCCCGCCACAGTCGATACAAATGCTCGGCAAGCAGCGAGTCTTCCTCGGGAAGCGATTCTCTAATCGTAATTTTTAATTCGCTCATCTGATTTTGATTTAATATATTTTAGACCGGATGTTATATCGACGTTATAGTATAGCAGCATTACAAACTCAGTTTAGGATAACTGTAGGCAACAGAGAGGGCGAATGCCATATGCCCTCCCGGCGGGCAGGCTCCGCCTACGCCCCTACAAACAAGAACCCTCTCGGTTAAGTCGTAAGTTGATGCCCATGCCCAATGCCCAATGCCCAATGCCCAATGCCCAATGCCCGTCTAACGCTTAACTAAAAAGTATTGGTTTGTAACCAGTAACTACAAATATTCCAATTCCCGCCCAAGCATCGGCTACATCTATCAGTGCATAAGTATCCTTTTTGGCCTGGTTCGCCAAGATTGCTAAATCTTTATACTTAGAAGAAAAAGAGCCACCAAAAGACAAAAGATTCAACATTTTTTCCAGGCCAACTCGATCGCTGGTTATAACCTCAACTTGCGTCTTTATTTTGATAAAGCCAGACTTATTAAAATAGCTCCAGAGCTTGCGTCCCACATAAGCATCCCCCCCTTGCTCTTGCTGAATAGCCGCTACTTTTTGAGCAAACTCAATCAAGGAATATGGTTTCGGATAGATAGTAAACCAATCATCATCTACATCAAAAACACAAAAAATGCCCCCTGGTTTTAAAACTCTATATATATTATCGATAGCTGTAATTGGATTAGTAAGATGCTGAAATAGAAATCGCGCATAAATAAAATCAAAGTATCTATCTGGAAAGTTTAATTTATAGGCATTTCCTTCCTCAAAGTTTACATTACTAATTCCTTTCTTTTTTTTCACATCCATTGCCTTTTCCAGCATTGCCGCGCTAAAATCAACTCCTATAACAGTACCTGGGTAAATAATCTTAGCAATTTCGCAGCTTGTAAACCCGGCACCACAGCCGAGGTCTAATGCCTTCATATTTGACTTTAATCCCGCCTGCGTCCATTTCTCCTTTTCTAGATCTAGAAAAAAATCGGCTTTACGCTTCAATCTAGCCAATTCTTTATTTTTGTCTTCCTTATATAAAGTATCGAATTCGTAAGAGCCGGTATTATTATTCATCCTTATGTAGCGTAAATATGGGTTATCGGAGGCTGCCGCTTTATCGACTCAAGCCCCCGATAGCGATCTATATTTATGATTTGCTATGATTTGCCAGCTCCTTCAAGCAGCTTTTTCAATTTAAAATACGCCTCCTCTGGGGTTAGAAAATCAGGTTCGGTTTGATTGGGGAGAAAGAATTCCCAGCAATCTGGATAGTAACGAATTGTAAAACTGGGAATCAATCCTAAGTCCATTGCCTGTTTGGCCAGGTCTTCTGCCTTTTCCTCTATAGCAAGCTGATCTTTGAAAGTGTCTTCACTCATACCTTTTACTCTCTATAAGCCTCCTAATTGGTGTTTTGTTAATTGCTTTAACGCTATCATTTATTGAACCTTGCGCTTGGGTGCAATTTTATTCTTCTATCTAGGGCCTACGCCCTACAACCCAATTTGCGATCTGGCCGCCTTTCATCTCTGATGGTCCAGCAGTCCATGCCAATGGGGTTGAAGTCTTCCAATCAATTATCCTCCTATCGTTGACGATGCTAAACAGCGATCGCCTACAACCCAAATCCCACACGACCGCAATTTCAAATCTAGCATCCGAGGAGAGAAAAACCGCTAGATGTAGAATTCCAGCCGACAAAAAAGCGTAATATATAGCACTACGCAAATAAGTTAGGACATTTATAAATGCTCGTTCCTTAGTCAGAGACTACTTTTGAATGCATGACTTTTAACTTGCGCGTAGCGCTATAAGTCTTATGTTCGTTCAATAGTCCATTAATAATGGTGGCCCCTTGCCGTAACTAACCTTCTGTAGAGATCGCCTTCGAGACCAGACAATAGACAAGAGACAAGAGCATACTATGGCGCGATCGGTAGGGAGATAGTAAAGGTCGTTCCTTGCCCTAAAGTAGAATCGCAGACAATCGTGCCGCCATGTTTCTCCGTAACGATTTGACGCGCGATCGCCAGTCCTAGCCCCGTTCCCTTACCTACTTCTTTGGTAGTAAAACCTTGCTCGAAAATTCGATCTCTTGTCTGTGGCTTCATACCGCAACCATTGTCCTTAATTTGAATTATTATCCTATCCTCAACCATTGCAGTGCGAATAGCGATAATATTCTGGCTGGCCTCAATCTCGGCATAGCCTTTCCCTTGACTCCCCTCGTCTAAGGCATCAATAGAATTAGCTAATAAATTCATAAATACCTGATTAATCTGACCCGGGAAACACTGTATATCTGCAATCAGTCCGTAGTCCTTGATTATTACAATTGCCGGACGGCGATCGTTAGCTTTAGTTCTATGCTTGAGTATAAGTAAGGTGCTATCAATTCCTTCATGGATATTGAATAAAGTTTTATTATCTTTGTCTTGGCGAGAAAAGACGCGCAGGCTATTGCTAATATTGAGAATACGCTCGAATGCTAGACTTATCGAATTTAGAGATTTGGGCAAGTCTTCGCGTATAAATTCCAGCTCTATTGCTTCTATTTCTTTTGTTAAAAGACTCGCCGAATTGGGATCCGCTTGATATAGTTGTATGAAATTGAGTAAATTTTGGATGGAATCAGTGACATAAGCGAGATTTCCCGAGATACAACCCAGAGGATTGTTAATTTCGTGAGCCACCCCAGCCACTAAATTACCCAAAGCTGACATTTTTTCACTTTGTACCAGTTGCAGTTGAGTGTGCTGCAAAGTTTGTAATGTTTGGGTCAGCTCTGCAGTTTTTTGTTCCACAGCAATAGTATTGCGGTAGGCTCGCAGGGCGGCGATCGCGGCGGTAATCAAGCGCTGTCGCGTCAGTTCTACCTTCAGCTTGTAATCATTAATCTCGTATTTGCGGATAACTGACTCCTCCGGAGCCTCCCCCGGCTGACCCGTCCGCAAAATAATTTGCACTCGCTTATTATTAAGTTCCTCGCGAATATAGCGAACAACCCTTAAGCCCGCATCATTGCTTTCCATCACTACGTCGAGCAAAATGAAAGCAATATCGGGATGCTCGGCGACTAACTCTTGGGCTTCGGCTCCTGAATAGGCATGGAAGAGCAAGAGAGGCTTGCTATCAAAAACAAAGTTCTTCAAAGCCAACTCAGTCGCCTGATGAACCGCTGGTTCGTCATCCACGATCGCTATTTGCCAAGGTTCTCTCTCTACGGACTGGCCATCTACATCTTCAATATCTACAACCTCATCATCCTCCAGAAGAATAAGTTCGTCATCTTCTAGCAGCAAGAGTTGGTCGTCATCTTCAGGCACGGTAACGGTATTGTTCTCTTTATATAATGTAGTATTCCTATCGTTACGATTCATAATAACCTCTTAATTAACAGACCGAGGCAAGACGATCTCGAATTTCGTGCCCGACCCCACCTCGCTCTCTACCTCTATTGTCCCCAGCAACTTCTGCGTCACTAAATTATAGACGATATGCAATCCCAGTCCCGTTCCACCCTGATGCCTTGCCGTTGTGAAAAAGGGCTCGAAGATCTTGCCCTTATTTTCCCGGTCGATACCGCAACCATCATCCCTGTACTCAATTCGTACCATATCCCCTTCAACGCTTATTGCCAAGCGCAATTGTCCCGCTTGCTCCGACGGATAAGCATGAGTCAGGGAGTTAGTCACTAAATTGGTGGTAATTTGAGCCAATGCCCCTGGATAGCTCTCGATAGTAATGGTTTCCTCCCCTGTCACCGTAAGAGTATGGAGAGTCTGTTTCAGCTTGGGAGCCAAACTCAGAGCAATTTCTTCCAAGTATTTTTTGAGGTTAAAGCGTCGCTGTTCGAGGTTGCTTTGGTCTGTGGCAATTTGTTTGAAGCTTTGGATTAATTCACCGGCCCGATGCAGATTGCTCAGCATCAGTTGCGTGCTTTCTGAAGCTAAGTCCAGATAGTTATTGAGAACCGATCGCTTGAGCTGTCCAGATGCCACCGCTCCCAAAAAGCTTTTGGTTTCGTCCGCTAGGGTAGAAGCTACGGTTATACTGGTGCCAATGGGAGTATTTATTTCGTGAGCCACTCCGGCAACTAGCCCTCCCAAAGCAGCCATTTTTTCTGACTCTACCAGTTGTTTTTGGGTGGCTTTAAGGTTTTCGAGAGCATCAGAGAGTTCGGCGGTACGCTCTTTGACTTTTTGTTCGAGACTGTTGTAGAGTTCGGCGTTTTCCAAAGAAATAGCCGCTTGGGCACTCAGGAGGTTGAGGAGTTCAATGCGATCTGGAGTAAAGGCTCCTGGAGTCAGGTTATTTTCTAGATAGAGGATGCCCCTCTGTTGGCCTTGGTGCAGAATGGGACTGCAGAATAAGCTTATCGGTTGCTCTTGTATTAAATAAGGATCTCCCGCGAAAGTTGTCTCTTTCTTGCTGTCGTTGATAATCAGGGTTTCCTGGCTGCGTTTGACGGTGTTAATAATACTCAGGGGCAGGCTGTCGGCCTCCTCTAGATGGATGTTCGCTAGCTGAGTTTTGCCCTTGACGCTCCTTGCAACTTCAACCCAAGTGCCGGATTGGTTTAAGATTAAAGCGCCTTTGTCGGCTCCGGCGTTTTCCAGAACTATTTGCATAAATTTAGAGAGCAAGGCATCCAGAGAGATTTCCTCGGATATCGCTTGAGAGGCTTTGATGGCTGAGGCCAAGTCCAGAACCGAGGATGATGAGGAGGAAGTTTCGCTGCCGAAAATTTGGGTGGCCTCGATCGTTTTGTCTATTTCGATCGCGGCTTTGGTTTGTTGCAGGATGGGAGCGAGGAGTTGGGGATATTTTTCTTCTAGTTGGTCGGTTTTGGCTTTGGCTCCCCACCGGGCATAGCAGTAGTATGCTTTTTGCATATAGGCTTCGGCGATGGTTTCTTTACCCCAGTCGAGGTAGAATTTCGCTGCCAGTTCGTTGGCCAGGGCTTCTTCTTGTATGTACTCGTTTTCTTTTGCTCCTGCTATGGCGCGATCGTACATCTCCATTGCTTCTAATTTTTGCCCTAATAACCGATATATTTCTGCTTCAATTAAATTGTATTTATGCTGATAATTTGCAGGAGCGTATCTTGCCCAATGCTGAAGTTTAGCGCGGCTTGGTTGGACTTTTTCGAGAATATCTTCTTCAGTCTTGTAGGTTTCTATTGCGTAACTGGACAAGTAAGTTAGGGCTTTATAAAAATGAAAAGCTGAAGTATGAGCAAATGGGGCCAATCTCTGAATATATTTTGCTGCTAAATCCAGATTATCGATCGCGAGAGAGAATTGATTAAATAAGTAGCAGAGTATTGACTTAAATAAATAAGCTATTCCCAACCCAACTCCATCTTGATATTGCTGCTGCATAGGTAGGTTTACTGTTTCATCATAGGCAGTTCCTACCAAAGACCAAGGAATTTCAGATTTCCCCAATAAATTTAATACTTCTTGATGATAAATTTTATTCCAATACAAAACAGTTTGTTGCTGAATTGCTTGGATACCTTGGCTATAAACATCTATTTCTCGCTCCAACTCCGCGAGTTCTTTCCCAGCAAAATAAGCATGGTATCCATACCCTGCTGCACAAATAGCGGCAGATTCAAGATCTCCAACCTCCAAAGCAAGTTGATAGCCTTCCGCTAAACTCGCTAGGGTATCTTGGAGTGGATCTTGCCAGTGGCGGACTCCTGTGGTAAACCGCACGAGAGTTTTGGAATAGACGACCTTGCCATTGTATTTTTCAACGATTTGCAGGGCGAGTTTGCCAAAACGATAACCGTTGGGAATATCTCCCACAGCACTGCACAGGATCGCGCCATAAGTGGCGTAGGCTGGAGCGGATAAGACAGAATTTCCCGCATCTATAGATAATTTGACGGCTTTAAAAGTGCAAAAAGGCATCAATTTTGGGGCAGTCATTACCAGTACAGATGACAATCTCCACAAAACTTGCAAAACTGCTAATCCTCTTTCTTCTCTCATCGCAGGCAAGTCAATTAAATCTGCAATGGTTCGCCCTGCCAAACTGGCGCTAATTTCTTGAATGCTGCGAGTAAAATCTTCTGGTTGTGGACGATCGCTAAAGGTTTCTCCCAATTTTTCCAAGATATCCAAGCCAAGCCGTATTGCTTCTGATAACTGCTTTTGGGCAACGCAGGCTTGAATTTTAGTTTCGTAAAAGGGAATACGCTGGACAAGAGGGACGATGCGAGCGAGAGCAATGTCGCTCCATTGATTCATGGTTGCAAACTCTCCACTCGTACAGGCTGCGCTTACTCCTTCGCGATACAATTGCAACGTTAGGTCGTAACATTCTTGCCAGGAATTGTCTGGCAAATATTCTAATCCTACAGAAATATATCCAAAGGCAGCATGATAAGCCACACCTTGTCGTGCTTTTTGTCCGGCTTGTAAATTCAAGAATGCCAATTGCAATCGTTGTTCTGACTCATTTACCAAGTCGCGTCCGAGATTGAAATGATTGACAATATCAAAGATGCGACGGTCGCGATCGCATTCTGGTATATTTTCCAGCAACAATCTGCCAATTTTTAAATGGGTCGATTGTTTGCGAGCGTTGGGAATCAGAGAATAAGCAGCTTGTTGGACGCGATCGTGCAAGAAACGATAGACTACCGTTACGGTCTGAGCTGCTACCTCTTCTACGCCGCCTTGGAAAAACTTATAGGCTTCGCTAATGGGTAAAATTAGCCCCTCTTGCAGAGCGCTCCAAATATCTCTCGCTACTTCCTCGGAAGACTCCTCGCAGATTGTTGCCAATGTCTCTAGCTCGAACTGATTGCCAATACAAGCCGCCAACTTCAATGCCTTCTGCGTTGCTTCTGGCAATAATGCCAAACGCCCTGCCATGAATTCCACCACATCTTCCGTCAGAGCTGCATCCCTTACTCGCACCAAGTCGCAAAACCAATAGCCCAATTCTCGATTAAACTCGATTAGCTCGTCTTGATGCAATCCTTTCAAAAACTGAGTTGTAAAAAACGGATTGCCTTTGGTTTTTTGATAGACCAATTCCGTCAGAGGCTCGACTAATTCTAGACCACAACTGAGAGTTGCCGCCACCAATTGATTAATATGATGTAGAGATAATGGCTCCAAGACGAGCGTAGAAATAACGGCTCGCTCTTTTTCCAGTTCGCTTAAGGCCAGCATCAGCGGGTGGGCGGGATATACCTCGTTATCTCTATAAGCTCCCAATAGCAGTAAATACCCAGTGTCCCCGCTGGCCATCAATACTTTCATCAGGTTGAGTGAGGCCGAGTCTGCCCATTGCAAGTCATCCAAAAACATTACCAGGGGATGTTCTGCAGTTGTAAAGACGGCAATGAACCTTTGAAACAACAAGTTAAAGCGATTTTGGGCTGCATTGCCAGATAATTCCGGGACTGGAGGCTGTTTGCCAATTATTCGTTCTAGTTCTGGAATTACTTCTATAAGCACCTGGCCGTTTTCTCCCAATGCTGCCAGGATTTTTTCTTTCCATTTCGCTAAATCGGCATCTGAGAAGCCCAGCAATTGCCCCATCAAGTCTCGGAAAGCTTGGACGAAGGCCGAAAAAGGAATATTGCGGTTGAATTGGTCGAATTTCCCTTTGATGAAATAGCCTCGCTGCCGCACTATCGGTTTGTGGACTTCCGATACTACGGCGGTTTTGCCGATACCGGAGAATCCTGCTACCAGCATCATTTCAGCCCGACCTTGCCCCCCCTTACCAAGCTTGCCAAGGGGAAGTCCGCCATCGGGATTGGCCACCCGAGCAAATGCTTCTAGTAATTTCTCGACTTCCCTTTCCCTTCCGTAGAGTTTTTCGGGAATGATGAAGCGATCGCTCCTATCGTTCTCCCCAAGCTCAAAATTGCTAATTTCTCTGTTTGCTTCCCACTCTTGCCGACATCGCTCTAGGTCGTGCTTCAATCCCAAGGCACTCTGGTAGCGCTCCTCGGCGTTCTTCGCCATCAATCTTCTAACAATATTTTCGATAACTTCTGGAATTGCTCCCCCGGTTTTCCCCCCTCCCGGGAGGGGGGAAATTGGGGTGGGTTTGCCCAATTCCCTCCTGAGCCGGACGCCCGGCCCAATTCCCTCCTGAGCCGGACGCCTGGCCCAATTCCCTAATCCCGGAGGCATTTTCGCAATATGACTATGCACTAACTCCATTGGGTCGCTGCTTTCAAAGGGTCGTTTGCCCGTTAGCAGTTCAAAAAACGTCACCCCCAAGGAATAAAAATCCGTCCTATAGTCTATGCCTCGGTTCATCCGTCCCGTTTGCTCCGGGGAAATATAGGCGAGAGTTCCTTCTAGCACCTTGGGGTTGACGAGTTGTTGCTGTTCTCTCGGCAGCAAGCTGGATATGCTGAAATCTATTACTTGGACAAGGCCGGTTTCCGGGTTAATCAGGATATTGGCGGGTTTGATGTCTTTATGGATGATGCGTTCCCCACTCAGATAATGCAGAGCAATTGAGAGTTGTATGGCAATCTCCAAGAATTCACTAAGGCTTCCCTCGGACTGCTGCCAATAATCGCTAAGAGCGATCGCCCCATCATCCGGCATCACTAAAGCATAGCCGTTGCCGTAGCGTTCCAGGGCAATTGGCCTAACAATTCTAGGATTTTCTAGATTCCGGGTTATTATGTATTGGTTGCGGAACTGGACTAATTCCTTGAAGCTCGGCTGAGGATTGCGCAGCACTTTGATAATGACGGGCTGGCGATCGCTATTCCTCTCGCCGCGATAAATCAAAGTTCTCGTACCAATGTATAGATTTTCGCCTAGGTGGTAGCCGGGAAGTTTCATCTTCGATCGTTGAGATAGCCTATCCTTATTATATCCTTTAGACAGGGTAATAAAATTGACTCAAATCACATACTCCCTAATTTATTTAGATCGAAAAAATTAAGTAACCAAATAATTTGTAACCTTTTTACTGCGCAATATTTTTTTATGGTAATTAAATGAACTCTATATAAGATAGACTCCGTTGAATTACGCAGACAATTGCAACCCAGGCTTCCGAAAATTCCCTATAAGCATCCTACGGGAAGCTAGCTCAATTTTATTTTTGAGAGTAATAAAATTTGATCTTCCCACATTCCGGCAATAGAACGAGGAAAAAGCGCTCCTGTCTTATTTTTTATTTGCGATCGCATAACATTGCATTGGTTCCAAGAAAACGAGACTCAATGTCACTAGGTGCGAGAGGTTTTGAAAATAAGTAACCTTGACCGAATTGGCAGCCAAGCTGTTGTAGCTGTTCCATTTGTTCTTTTGTCTCAATGCCTTCTGCTACAACGGTTAATCCCAGTTGTTTGCTCAAGGCAATAATTGTACTTACAACCCTATAGTTTCGTTTCCCTGCCTGCATCTGACTCACAAAAGAACGATCTATCTTGAGATTGTGAACGGGGAGGCGATGGAGATAGTTGAGGGATGAATAGCCAGTGCCAAAGTCATCTATACCGATCTGAATCTGTCTCGATGCGAGTTGAGCTAATAAGTCAATAGTTTTATCCACATCTTCAATCAACATACTTTCAGTAATTTCTAAATTAATTAAATTACCTTCTAATCCAGTATTAGCCAAAACATCGTCAATATCTCTAATCAAAGTCGGTTTGCACAAATCAGGGACGGAAAGATTAATACTAATTTTAAGCGGATAAGAATTTGAAAAATTCCAAGTGACTATTTGCTCGCAGGCTTTATGAAATACCCAGCTATCAAGTAGAGCAATTAAGCCTGTTTCTTCGGCAACAGGGACAAATTCACCTGGGGAAATCAATCCGCGAGTCGGGTGCTGCCATCGAACTAACGCCTCAAATCCAACCAGCCTGCAATCGAGCAAATCAACGATGGGTTGATAGTGAATAGTGAATTCTTCTCGGTCGATCGCCTTACGCAGATCTGTTTCTAGGGTGAGGCGCTTTAAGGCTTCGACATGCATCCCTGCGTCAAAGAATTTGTAGGAGTTGCGCTCCTGGGTCTTGGCTCGATACATGGCAATGTCTGCATCGCGGATTAAATCCGTAGCTTGATGGTAATCCTTTGTACCGAGAACAATACCAATACTGATACTGGTGAAAATTTGATGTCCTTTGATGTCTATAGGCGCTTGGCAACCCGTCAATATCTGTTTCGCAATTTGAAGGACGTCTTCTGTGCTGTCGATATCCTCCAGCAAAATTACAAACTCATCTCCCCCTAGCCGAGCGACTAAATCCATCTTGCGCAAATATTTTTTTAGCCTCCCGGCGATCGCAATGAGCAGTTGGTCGCCAACTACATGTCCCAAACTGTCATTAATGACTTTGAAACGGTCGAGATCCATAAACAGAACCGCATAGCGGTAGCTCTCAATCTGTAGGGAGCGTTCTATAGCCAGTTCCAGTCGCTCTAATAATAGAGTTCGGTTCGGTAAATCTGTCAGGGGATCGTGCAAGGCATTATGCACGATTAGTTCCCGAGCCTTTTTGAGATCGCTAATATCCCGGCAAATACAAATTAATAATCCATCCTCCACAAGAGTTAGGGATACCCCCTCAACAAAAGTGGAGCCATCTTTGCGAATCGCGATCGCCTCTCCTTGCCAAGAGCGATCGCGTTTTAGTATAGGCAGAATCTCCCGTTCAAACCGGCTCAACTCTTCTGGCGGATACAGCAGTCTCCAGTTTTTGCCAACCAGGTCGTCGGGATGTTCGTAGCCAAATAGGTCTAGGTGGGCTTGGTTCACATAGAGATAGGTATCGTCCTTGAGAATGCCAATACCATCAATCGTGGCCTCAATAGCAGCTAGTTGTCGTTTTATTGCCACCTCGGCTCGCTGGCGTTCCAGTTCGGCGGCAGCACGAGCGGCAAAGACTTGCAAAATTTGTTCGGCCTGATACGGATCCGGGATACCTTGCTGATTCAGGATGCATAGATTTCCAATCGCTTGCCCTTGAGTATTCCGTAAAGCAATGGCCAGATAGCTTTCTGCACCCATATCAACCAAATCTAGATCGTAGGGAAACCTTTGCTGAATAGAATGTTCGCAATAAAATTTCCCCAACTGCAAGGTTAGCTCGCAGGGTGTTTTCGCGATATCGTAAGCAAAATTGTCTTGCAAAGCACCATTTGCCCAAAACCCTAGAGTACGGAGTCGCTCCTCCGCCCGTTCGGACACAATAGCATAAGAGACATTGAGGGCTTTGGCAATATGACTTGCTAAGGCAGGGAAAAAATCTTGTCCGGTGATAGCTGCAGTCCCGGTAATCAGGTTTTGCAAGGCGATTTCTGCTTGTTTGCGCTCGGTGATGTCGAGAGTAGTTCCAAACAATCGAATGACTTGCCCTCGATCGTCCCGTTCCACTTCTGCACGGGATTCATGGTGACTGAGCGATCCGTCCGAGCGAAAGCTGTATTCAATTGTGTAGGGCGTTCCCTCTGCGATCGCTCGCTCGACATATTTTTGCAAGCGCAGGCTATCTTCTGCTGGGAGCATTTGTAGATACTCTGGATAGGAGGGAGCTGATTTGGAAGGGTTCAACCCGTATATGCGGAACATTTCTGGCGACCAGGCAATAGTCTGGCTGGGAATATCAAACTCCCAATTACCAATGCGGGCAACTCTTTGCGCCTCCAAGAGGGTGGCTTCGCTTCTGCGCAGTCGTTCTTCTGCCTGTTGGCGTTCGATAGCAATACCCGCAATATGAGCCATCTGCACGATGACTGTTAATTCAGTTTCTTGGGGCGATCGCACCTCCGGGTAATACATTGCAAATGTCCCCAAAACACGACCGTCACTGGCAGCAATAGGGCTAGACCAACAAGCCCTTAAACCATAAGTTAAGGCTAAGTCTTTGTAGGGACACCACAGAGAATCGGTAGCAATGTCAGAAACTATGACAATTTCATTGCGAAATGCTGCGGTACCGCAAGAACCTACACCTTCACCAATTAATATTCCATTTACAGCCTGATTGTAATCCGAGGGCAAGCTAGGTGCAGCACCGTGGCGGAGCCTATTGTCCTTATCTATTAGCAATATAGAGCAAAGAACCCCATCTAGGTTATGTTCTACTATAGAGATTAGAGTATTGAATATGTCAGACAAAGGTTCGCCTCTAGCAATTTTGGCGAGCAGTTCGTTTTGAGCTTGCAATTGGATTTCAGCAAACTTGCGATCGCTAATATCAGTATGAGTTCCCAGAAGACGGGTCGGTTGCCCATCTGCATCCCACTCAATAAATTGACCCATCGCCATAATCCATTTCCAATCTCCCTGCTTAGTCCGCTGACGAAATTCAGCTTTGTAATTGGGGGTTTGGCCGGCTGCATAAGCTCGGAAAGCTCTACTCGTCCCTTCCCAATCTTCTGGATGCAATCGAGCCCGCCAGCTTGCTACGGTTTCGTGAAAATTAGCCGGATCGTACCCCAGCATCAGGGCATATTCCGGGCTCACAACGGCTTCATCCGTTTGTAAATTAACGTCAAAAAAGCCTTGTTTGGAAGAACTCATCGCCAGTCGGAGCTGTTCTTCATTTTCCTGAAGAGCCTTGGTGCGTTCTTCAACCTTTACCTCCAAGGTTTGGGAGTAGTCCTCTAGGGTTTGATAGAGTCGGGCATTTTCGAGTGAGATAGCTGCCTGAGTGCAAATAAAATTGAGAACGATGATGCGATCGTAGGTAAAAACACCGCGAGTAGATTGATTGCTCAAATACAAAATACCGATCGACCGACCTTGATTGAGAATTGGCAAGCACAAGAAGCTCTTAGGCTGTTGCTGGCTTAGAAACTCATCCAGTATCGGTAAGTCGGTATCCAGGTCGTCAACAGCAACAACTTTTTGGGTATTTTTGACATATTGAATCAGCTTAACGGGTAGATTGTTATTTCCTTCAATAGGATCCGAATAAATTTCTATATTTTCTGGGTCGGCAATTGCTTTTACTTGCCAAACACCATCGCTATTAGGTAGTATTAAGGCACAGCGATCGCCTCCTGAATGCTGCAAAATAACTTTAGTTATTTGGTGAATTAAATCTTCTATATGAATAGTGCTTGCAATAACTTGATATGCTTTGATGACAGCAGCAAGATCTAGGCTTTTATTGAGATTAGCGTTAGGAGATTCAGCAGTTCCCATTGAGA
>JAAHFN010000114.1 GCA_010672965.1 Oscillatoria sp. SIO1A7 | reverse complement strand
TAACCCAACAATAGCGAGACCTTTGTTGGGTTTCGTTCCCGGGCCCAACCTACATTGCTATGTATCCCTTGCACAATTGAAATGCTCCCCTAAGAAATAACAAGAGCGACTCTCTGGGCTGTAAAACGAGAGTTCTCGTATTGGGATGCTTCGCCCAGTAGTCTCACATCAAGAGCGAGAAACGCTATATTAATGCTTATAAAATGTTAAATAATTATCAATATAAAAGATGTCTTCCCGGATTTCTGACTCTGCTCCAGACCGTTATCCTGTAAGGTAACTCGAAGAAAACGGGCTTCTCGAACATCGCCAATTCTATTTCTTTGGTGCCAGCCATGCGATCGCAGATATAGCACTACGCAAATGCTTCGCCCTAGAAACCCATGCAGCCCACCGACCGCTACGCGCAAGTCAAAAGTCTCAAGGTAATAAGTCAAAAGTATAATCTGACTAAAGAACGAGCATTCATAAATGTCTTAACCCATTTGCGTAGTGCTATATATCATATAAATGCCAATCGCTAACAAGTGTTGCCAATGCCTACAGCCATTAAAAATCAAAAAATTCCAGTTAAATCTGCTGCAGCGCCGCTACTAGGCCGTTCCTTGGAAGAGCTGACAGAGTGGGTCCAGGAGCAGGGACAGCCCGCTTATCGGGGGAAACAGCTCCACCAATGGATTTATCAGCGGGGAGCGAAAAGTCTGGCGGAGATTACTGTTTTTCCCCAGCAATGGCGGCAAGCAAGCGCCGAAGTTGCGATCGGTCGCTCCAAAATATACGAGCGATCGCTAGCCGGGGACAAGACGGTGAAATATTTGCTCGAACTAGCAGACGGGCAAATCATTGAAACCGTGGGCATTCCGACCCAAAAGCGGCTGACGGTTTGCGTCAGCACTCAGGTTGGCTGTCCGATGGCTTGCGATTTCTGCGCCACGGGCAAAGGAGGCTTTACTCGCAATCTGGCCGCCCATGAAATCGCCGATCAAGTCTTAACCGTTCAAGAAGACTTTGGCCGCAGGGTCAGTCATATCGTCTTTATGGGAATGGGAGAACCGCTGCTGAATGTGAAGAATGTTTTGGCAGCAGTTCGCTGTATTAATAAGGATATTGGTATCGGCCAGAGATGCCTGACTATTTCTACAGTGGGAGTTCGCGATCGCATCCGCAGTCTCGCCGAAAGCAAAGGGCAATTCACTCTTGCGGTCAGCCTCCATGCTTCCAACCAAGAGTTACGAGAAAAGCTAATTCCCACCGCACGCAGCTATCCTTTGACCAACCTAATCGGAGAATGCCGGCAATACGTCGAGCGTACCGGGAGACGGATAAGCTTTGAATATATTCTGCTGGCGGGGGTAAACGACGGTTTAAAATCTGCTATTGAATTGGCCGCCTTATTGCGAGGTTTCCAAAGCCACGTCAATCTAATTCCCTACAATCCAATTAACGAAGCAGATTACCAGCGCCCCGATCGCGATCGAATCCAAAACTTCGTTGCCGCTTTGAAGCAGAGACATATTGCCGTTAGCGTCCGCTATTCTCGCGGCTTAGACGCCGACGCCGCCTGCGGTCAGTTGCGAGCATCAAAAGTTGCGCGCGCAGAAAGCGGTCAGCGGTCAGCGGTCAGCGGTCAGCTTTGAAAATGCCGGACTGCTCTCGTGCTGAGAGCCGAGATTCAGTCAGGACTTACGCAAACTGTCCATATCTAGTATTTGTAGGGGCAATCCCAAGAGCGATTCTCAGGGGCGCAGACGCGGGGCGCGAACGCCCCTCCCCGTAGTGCCGTTGCGTAAGTCCTGTCAGTGCCGTCGCGAGGCTCGGCCTATGGATTTTGGAGTACCAGATGGGACTGCGCTAATCAGAGAAGATCGCGATCGATGACTAGCTAGGGCATTGGGAATTGGGCATTGGGCATGTTCGCATTGGGAAGAAACCGGGTTAAGCGCCGACAATTTTGGTAACAAGCGGAAATTTTTGAGCCAGAAACCCGGTTTCTAGCCCCTTTGAAAAGGGAGCATTTCACTTTTGCAAGGAATAGCCCGCAAGGGCTTTGTTTGTATAGCCGCGCCTTTAGGCGTCAGGCGGCAAGGTACTTTCTTTGAAATGCTCCCTTGGAGAATGCCGGACTGCTCAGAGCTCAGAGCTGAAAGCTCAGAGCTGAAAGCTCAGAGCTGAAAGCTGAAAGCTGAAAGCTGAAAGCTGAGAGCTGAAAGCTGAAAGCTGAAAGCTGAAAGCTGACCGCTTCTAGGGAAACTCTATTTGTAGCAAAGATAGGTCGTCCTCGAAGCTACCCTCGGGATTTAAGTTGCGAATCTGCTCTAGTAAATGGTCGAGATCGGATTTGTTGGCCTGCCATAAGCCGGTCAACATATTCACGAAACCATCGAGATTCCAGATCGTACCGTCCGGGAGATTGATTTCATACACCCCATCGCTAAAAACGTAGAGCATACTCGATGGTTCTAGCTGACAGTTTTCTTGGGTGTATTCTGTTTCTGGAAACATCCCGACGGGCATGGAGCGAGTTTTCAGTTTTTCGATTTTCGGTGTTGCTTGGGGCTGGCCGGAAATTAAAATAGCTGGAGGATGGCCGGCACAGCTATAAACCAGTTGGCTGGTTTTGCGATGATAAACGCCATACCAGATAGTAAAGTATTTGTCTTGTTGCTCGTCCATCTGAAAATGGTCGTTTAAGGCGGCGAGTACCTGAGCGGGTTGAGAGAAATCTACCCCAGGCAGGGATTTGGAACGGAGCAGATTCAAGACAGATACCGAGGGTAGGGTAGCCCCCAAGCCATGACCGGCTACGTCGAGTAAATAGATGGCCAAGCGATCGCCATCGAGCCAGTAGTAGTCAAAACAATCTCCCCCTAACTGCCTGGAGGGGATAAAGCGGCTGGAGATAGTTATGGGAGTTTCGACGGGAGAGGGGAGAAGCGATCGCAGGTATTCAGCCGCTTCTGCCAATTCTGCTTCCAAAAGTTGCTTGGAGCTGCGCAAGTCTTGGGTGAGCTGGTGGATTCTCAAACCGGCTCTTACTCTAGCATTGAGTTCGTTAATCTGAATTGGCTTCGGCAGAAACTCATCGGCCCCGCTATCCAATCCCATGACCCTATCTTCGGTGGCCCCACGGGAGGTTAGCAGAACGAAAAATGTCGTGGCAAGATCGGGATTGGCCTTGACTTTACGGCATACCTCTAACCCATCCATTAATGGCATCATCCAGTCGCAGATGATTAAAGCGGGATGCAAGCTTTCCGCTAGCTCGATTCCTTCCTTGCCATTCTTGGCTATGCTTACCTCATAACCGTGCTTTTTCAAGGTCCTTGTCAGCAAGTGGCGAATGGTAGGGTCATCATCAATTACTAGAATCTGGGTCATGGGATAGGCAAATTAAAAAGATTATCGTAAAATTAAAATCAGCCGCAAAGCAGACGCGACGGGCATTTCGGAGTGCGATCGCTCCGGGGAGTGGGATTCTTAGGGGAGCGATCGTGCCTTCTGCCCTATCCCTATCCTAGGGTGTCGGGTGGGGGTGTGGGGTGTTCTTGAAAATTCCCGCAGCTATTTTCCCTAACTCTATTGGAAGCCGGAAAGCCTTAAGTTTGGGGCTTTTAGGGACGTTAGCACCCCTGCGTTCCCGTTGCTCGTCAAAACGACGAAAAAGTCAACACCTTATCCCTATCCCATGCAAATGCGGACCCTTTTTTGACTGTAGTTCTCGAACAAAATTATTTTAGGGCAACCGTTGTAAGAATCTCGCTCCTAGAAATTGTTCTCGACCAATAGCTAAATCAATAGCTCCATCGATGGCTGAAGTCTGTTATAGGGCCAAAACTTATATCGATAGTAACAGGACCTAAGTTATAGCCCCAGTTTCTGGTTTGGCTCAATTCCTGGTTCGGTAGGTAGGCAAAAATAATCTCGGCTCTTTCTCGGTTTTTTTTAAGATTTTCCTTAAATTCCGGTATGGGTTGAGCCCGGTTCTATTAGCATAGTTAAAAGATGTCAATAAGTCAACACTTTTCCAATCCAGTGGCGATCGCAACAGTGACGGACTCAATGGAGGTTGACCAATTGCAAGTCCCTCAACAGACTAGCATTAGACTCGAGACCCATCTCGAAGAACTGCACAGAGCATTATCGTGGTTTAACCAATTAAACCGCCCCCCACTGCCCAGGCAAACTTGGATGCAGTGCAAGATAGCCTTAACGGAAGCATTTACCAATGCGGTGAGACACGCCCACAAAAGTTTTCCTAGGGAAGTTCCCATTGAGATTGAAATATGTCTTTCAAATAAATGTATAGAGATGCGCATTTGGGACTTTGGTCCTCCCTTCGACTTAGAATTGAAGCTGAAAAGTCTGCCCAAGGAAATGGATCTACATTCTACCGGCGGCAGGGGTCTCCCGTTGCTGAAGAAGATAGCCGATTCTCTGAGCTATACCAAAATGGAGGACGAGCGCAATTGCTTGTTGATTGTCAAAGATTACGCTTAGCTTTGACTGGATATCGCAATTATAGCTAGGTTGAGCTATCAAAATTAGGGTCAAATTGTTACGAGTAACCCAATAACGAGCAAGGGGGCATCTCAACGGACTGAGATATTGGGTTAAATAGTTTTTTTGTCATTTTTTTTATTTTGTAATTTATTAGAACTCATTTAGGATTGTCTCAATGGGATTGGGAGACTGGGGAATTGGGAAAGGTTTGAGTTTTAAGTTTTTAATTTTAAATTAAAGAGTAGAGTTTTAAATCAAAACTCAAAACTCAAAACTCAAAACTCAAAACTCTAAAGCGCTCAAACTCAAAACTAATACCAAATCCAATATTTGTAGGGGCAGTCCCCCCGTGGCTGCCCCGAGCCGTAGGGGCGATAGCTTCGCTCTCCCTGGCGGTGAGCGGGGGGATTGCCCCGGGGAGCATTTCACTTTTGTAAGTAGTAGGTTGGGCCCGGGAACGAAACCCAACAATAGCGAGAGTTTTGTTGGGTTTCGTTCCCGGGCCCAACCTGCATTGCTATGTATCTCTTGCAAAATTGAAATGCTCCCTTGCCCCGGAGCGGATTTGTGGGCATTTATAGCGTTTCTCAAATAAGTGTAATAAAGTATCCGACCCTAGAAACGTAGGGGCGACAGCATCCCTTCGACCGATCGCAGGCGCCCTAACGGCAACTCTCATATTGGGATGCAACGCAACCAGATTATTCACATCAAGAGCGAGAAACGCTATAACCGGATTTGATGATATAAAAACTCAAAACTCCGGGGCGCTCGAACTCAAAACTCCGGGGCGCTCGAACTCTCTTGCCGCTCTAGAGCAAACTGAATCAGTTGGCTAACTAATTCTGGGAAGGGAACGCCGGTATTTGCCCAAAGTTGGGGATACATGCTCAGAGCCGTAAATCCGGGTAGAGTATTGATTTCATTAATGACCAGTTCTCCAGTCGCTTCTATATAAAAGAAATCTACTCTGGCAAGACCGGCAGCATCGACAGCCTCAAATGCTTTAATTGCCATTTCCTGGATTTGAGAAACTATCTCTTGGCTCACTAGAGCGGGGATATGTAAACTGGCTTTGCCGTCGGTGTATTTAGTCTCGTAGTCGTAGAAATCGCTCTCGAAAGTAATTTCCCCGAGGATAGAAGCCTTGGGCCGATCGTTGCCCAAGACGGCGCATTCCACCTCCCGAGCAACTACGCCAGCTTCTACAATCAAGCGGCGATCGTATTTGGCGGCTTCGTCCAGAGCAGCTTCTAATTCGCTGCGCGATCGCACCTTGGATACCCCCACCGACGAACCCAAATTCACGGGTTTGACAAAACAGGGATATCCCAGAGTTGCCTCAATGCGATCGCATAGCTCGGGAAATACGCAAGGATTCGACCAGACCTCAGAGCGATTGACGCCCATATATTTCACCTGGGGCAATCCCGCTTGGGCAAAAGCAGTTTTCATCGCCAATTTGTCCATGCCCACTGCAGAACCGACTACGCCGCTGCCCACAAAGGGAACTTGCATTAAAGTCAGCAGGCCCTGTATAGTGCCATCTTCCCCATTGGGTCCGTGGAGAATGGGGAACCAGACATCCACCAACGATGCCTCTGGGGGGAATTGCCAAAGCTTGCTTCGCTTCTCTCTAGCAGTTGCGGAGCCAGCTTCGTCGCTCTCCTTGCCCGTCTCTAGAGCTTTACCAGAATCGAGTACCCCTAGAGCGACCTCGCTTCCTTGCCAGATACCATCTTTTTGAATATAAAACGGCAGTACCTCATATTTTTCGACATTGGCTTCCGCACCGAGGGCACCAGCGATCGCCCGTGCGGAAGTAATCGATACTTCGTGTTCTCCAGAGCGACCGCCAAACAATAGCCCTACCCGCAACTTTGTCATTATATATTCCCTTATTTTTTGGCTACATCGCAGATTAGGGTATCACGGGATGGGTGTAGGGTGTGGGGTGTCGGGTGTGGGGAGCAGGGGAGACAAGGGGACAAGGGGACCGAGAGAGAAGTTTTAAGTTTTAAGTTTTAAATTCTAAGTTAACGATTAGCAACTTTCTAGCTAAGAACTCTCTAGCTAAGAACTCTCTAGCTAAGAACTCTCTAGCTAAGAACTCTGCCCCACACCCTACACCCCACACCCCACACCCTTCCCCAATCATCTATTCGATCGCCGTCGCCGCGCCCTTTCTAGATCGTATTCCAGCCAAGTAGCGATCGCCTTGGGTTCGATTAGCTCGATTCTCTCCTGCGCCCACTGGCAATAGGAAATGGAAATATCGCATCCTTTCCACTGGCGCTGCAACTGTTCTGCTCCTACTGCAGTCGTGCCGGAGCCGAGAAACGGGTCAACTACCAAATCGCCGGGATTGGAAGAAGCCAAGAGTATTTTTCTCAAAAGTTCTTCTGGCTTCTGGGTGGGGTGAGGAGTTTTTTCGTTCGTACCATTGCAAGTAGTCGGTATTTCCAGCACATCTTTCGGCTTGGCTCCTCGCGGATGTGGAGACCATTGCCGATCCTTACCTTTTCCCGGCTGGGCGTATTGGCTGGTTTCTGCCTGAGTTCGTTCGGGATATTTTAAAGTATGGGCATTGTAGGGAATGCGAGCGTCGTCGAGGTTAAAAGTAAAGTTATGGCTTTTGCGCAAATGTAAAATACTTTCGTGCGATCGCCCCCAATCAGAACCCAGATTTCCTTTATTTTTGTAATGCCAGACCAGCCAGCGGCAGCCCTTGAAAAAACGCAAAGCCGGCTTTTTTAAATCCGCGAGTATTTCTGAAAATCCGCAGACATAAAGAGTGCCGGTTGGCTTTAGCACCCGCGCCGCCTGCTCCATCCATTGCAACGACCAATTTAGATATTCCTCTGGGGATTCAAAATAATCCCATTGAGCTTTTTTTAAGTTGTAGGGCGGGTCGGCAAAAATCAAATCCGCCGATTCTGACTCCAGGGATGCCAGCCATGCAATAGCATCCCCTACCCAGATTTCGCCGCGAGGATGTCTGTAAAACAATGTCGGAGTCTCTGGGGACAGTTGTTCGGCAGGGATTTCTGGGCGATCGCCTTTAGAATTAGTTTTGGCTTTTTTCGGCATATAGCGTTTCTCAAATAAGTGTAATAAACGATCGGGCTCTAGAAACGTAGGGGCGATAGCATCTCCCTTGACCATCTCTGCTGTATAACGGGGATTCTCATATTGGGATGCTTCGCCCCAGAGACTCACATCAATTTGAGAACCGCTATAGCAGTAAGCTATTAGCTGTGACTGCCTCGGCAGTCAGCTAATAGCTTACTGCCATGCCCACTCTTTGCGTTTTGATTCCTGTCAAACACCTTAATCGGTAGTGCTATAATAGCAAATCTAACTAGAGAAACCCGGTTTTTTGAACAATACCTTCCCCAAAATGCAAAAATACCTTATTTGTAGAGAGCGGCTCGGGAAGGCGCAGCCAACTCGTGCGAGTAACCCAACCAATACCGGATTGTTAACCAATGCCAGATACCCCCAACCCCCCTTAAAAAGGGGGGCTAAGCGGGCTAAGCTCTGGAGCCCCCCTTTTTAAGGGGGGTTGGGGGGATCGTGCCGTGGGTAAAAATGACGAAAGTCTTGTTGAAAAAAACCGGGTTTCTGAGCCCCTTGTAGTCTAGTGAAGTTAAATCGGATGTTAGAAATAAGCGATCGCCTAGTTGTGCAAAAACGCGATCGGGCAGAACTCAAGATTAGGTGTAGCGATCCAGAAGCGCTCAAGATATTCATAGAGAGAACCGTGGCAGAACGATTGCGTTCTCTCTCAGATGGGATTCGGCAAACTGAGGATCGCTTGCAGAAATTTGAGGCCAAGTATCGGCAATCTACTGAGGACTTTCTGCGTCGTTTCAATAATGACGAGCTACAGCATACCTTTGACTTTGATGAGTGGATTGGCGAATCTCGGATGCTAAAGCGCTTGCGAGAAAAGGCAGAGCGATTGAGAGGTATTGAGTTTGTCGATTGAGAATTATTTTCAGCAAATTCGCGTTATAATTGAAGAATATCCCGGAGTGCAGTCGTCCGAGTTCGTTTCCCAAAAGCGGACTGAGTATGAGGGTTTTGTTCGTGGCAATATACTTTTTAAGGATGGCTCGATTCTCCACTGGCGCGAGTATGTAGATGTTGAATACGGCATAGAGCGGGATATGTATTCATACCAGTATATGGATGCTTCAAAACACCTAATTTTTCGCTATGATAATGCCGAACATCACCGCGAACGAGTGATTCCGTCAATATTGCATACGAAAAAGCTGAAATTGCTTGTGGAATAAGACCATAAGCCCCGTAAGCCCCATCGAGATACAGGTAAGCATTTCTTGAAGTCTTGCTCTTTTCTCGTGAGTAATCTTCTTTGCGCAAAGAAGCCCAACCAGCAGTATGAGCTAGAACAAGCAAGCTAAATGGGATAATGAAGGGTGAGACAACAGGGAAAAGCTTCTCAAAAATGGCTACAACTTTATCTTCTCAAGAGGGAACTGGCATTGTTATGTTTAGAACCCACGCCAATAAAGACACTGGCATAGATGCTAAGACCGATTCATATATATCAAAAGCCCACGAACCTAAGAAATTCTTTTCCTTAATCTGTTTAGTGGTTAATGTCCAGAGCTGATAACCGTATCTTATATATTTCCTCGTCGTGAAGTAGCGACCGATAAGTGAAACCGGAGCTGGCTCTAGTAGTCCTAAAACATCACTATCTATAAATTTCTAATCTTTTTTACTCATCACAACCTCTATTCAATTGGGTGCCGCTCTTTTAGGAAGACGTACTACAAGCATATTACACGCATAGCTTTCCCCTAGGGTGTTGACTCTGTGGGGGGGAAGGCAAAAAGAATTTCCTGCTATTTTTTGCTTCCGTTTACCCTTACCCGCTTAGTGCATTTTCTATCGGCTCCGATTCAATACCTGTGGCGATCGCCTCAAGTAGTGGTTTGGAACCAGGGGGCGGGTGGCCTCGGCAAATCCTAATATTGCACAACTTATGACGGGTTAGAACCTTTTTGTTCGTAGGGGCGAATGGCATTCGCCCTCTTCGATACTCTACTGTCCTAACCTTAATGTGTAATGCTAGCTCGAATCCTTTTAAACAACTCCAGGATTTGTCGGGGCAGTTACGCGGATTTGATATTATTTAGAAACGAAAATGACAAAAAGAGCGATCGCTGCTATCAGTACCTCAGAACCCCGGTAAATCCAAAAAACCGGGGTTCTCTGCGCAGGCGATCGCACGCACGGCTCGGCAGCCGATGGCTATTTTATTTGGCACAAAGAGCGATTGCGCTCTGACCCAGCTTACGAGCGGCTATTTTATTTTGGGTAAGAGGCGATCGCATACGCAACCATCCGTTACATCCGTTACCAATCCGTTGCCAACCATCCGTTAGCGCTACTTAAACCCGACCTCGCAGATAAGTCACGATGTCCCAGAAATGACTCCAACCGTTCAAGCCGCCATTGACTGCCCGCCGAACTCCTTTCCAATTGCCTTTTTTGGCCAGAACGTCGATTTGGCGATCCCAGAAGTATTGCGCCAGAATCTTGGCACCAGCATCCGGGTCTAGGGCTAAACTGGGATTCCCTTCCAAATTTACCCCTAGAGTTTGGCCGTATTGACGATAGTTGGCTCGACCTGTAATTTGAATAAAGCCTCGTCCGTGAAAGCGAGCCCCATCCCCCGGTTGGCTGTTGCCCAAGTCGGAACGTCCCTCGTACATCCGCGTGAAATAGTCGTTGCCGCCATATTCATTGATGGTTTTAAAACCACCAGTTTCCACGCCAATAGTTGCGATCGCTGCAATGACAGTTGGCCTGTTGTTAATTCCTTTTTCCTGTAGTGCTGCCACCACCGCAGCGTAGTATTTATTGACATCGCTCAAAGGAGCATTATTGGCCTTAGACACAATCTCGGGGCTGAAGAAATAAGTTACTTTATCCAAGCCGGGGATTTCTTTGGCTTCGATCATCTTCTCCGCCCATTCTTTGGTAATTGGGTCGCTAGGGATGCCAAAGCCCTTCGCAAACCGATCGATTGCCCCTCGCGTTATCGGTCCGTACAAGCCATCAGCAGTAGCCGTGCGAGGCAGGGCTCCTAACATGATTAAGCGAATTTGGATTTGGCGCATTAACTTCTCGTTCCTCGCCGCCTCCGAGAGAGAGACAGTTTTTCCTTCTTTATAAATATAGTATAGATCCCAGTCTTGACTGGCCGCTGTACCCGAAGAAGAAGACGACGAAGACGACGAAGACGACGAAGACGACGAAGACGACCCACTGCTACCTATTTTGCCTTCTACAAAATGCATCCATAGCTCGTTGTCTGGAGAGCAAGTGCGGTTCATCATCTCGTAGGAATAGGTCAGTCCTTCACCGCTGGCGCTGGTGTCGTATCCCCAATCCCACCATTCGCCGTAGGGGTCGTTGACGATAAATCCCTTGTCGTTATAGCCTACGATGACGATGATATGGCCGGAGCGGGTAAAATATCCATGAACGATACAAGGAATTCCCTGGTCGATCGCATCTTTGACTTGCGACCACTGGGCAGTTGAAGTAAAGCGATCGTCATACCCGTAGAGGGTAAATAGCTTTTGTAAGTCCTGGGGGGAATGGCGGCTGAGTCCATTGTTCAGGCAATATTGATACAGCTCGTCTTCGAGTTGAACTCCATTGTTTACCAAAGTATGACCGTAGTAACCCATGCACATGGCAACGGAGGTGACATTGCAGGAACCGTGCGGATTATTAACGTTGTCTATTTGTCTCAGATAGGGAACGTTTATTTGAGGCATTTTGGCAAATTCTCCCTTATTGATTTTTTTTTGAATTTACGACTTATATCAAATCCGGTTAAACAGCCACAAATCCTGTAGGGGCGGTGCCCCCGTGCCCGCCCCGGTTGGTATGGGGCAGCCACGGGGGGGACTGCCCCTACGGGATTTATCGGCAATTAACCAGATTTGATATTACGCATAGACGCTACGGGTAGGGGCGATCGCGGGGGGATTGCCCCTACAAGTATCAAATATGGATGTCTTGCGTAACTCCTGGAATTGTCCGAGGAGCGCTACTCTGGTCTCGGCAGATATTACTCTTTCGCTATAGCAAAACCCAATCATTATTTTCTTTAATAAACCGAGTTTCTTCAAGAAACCCGGTTTTGCCTTCGGTTTCTTCAAGAAAACGATTTAGAGTTGCTATATGCTTTCCAGCCCGGTTTTCCACTGGATAAGAAAGCCCAAGCAGATACGATAGCGATCGCTTTAATTATATCATCTGTCTGGGGCGATCGTTAACTTTTGATAACGAATAATTTAGATTGCGGATATTGCTAGGGCGCGATCGCGCCCCCTATGTCCTCTTAAATTCCGATTAAATTCTGCCTCGGAGATAGCGGACTATTTCCCAGAAAACATCCCAACCGTTTAAGCCGCCGTTCACTGCGCGCCTCACGCCTTTCCAATCTCCTTGTTTGGCGAGAATATCGATTTGGCGATCCCAGAAGTATTGCGCTATAACTTTGGCACCTACATCCGGGTCGAGGGCTAAATCGGGATTGTTTTCTAAATCTACCCCTAGAGCTTTGCCATATTCGCGATAATTGGCTCGACCCGTGATTTGAATAAAGCCTCGTCCGTGAAAGCGAGCCCCATCTCCCGGTTCGGTGTTGCCCAGGTCGGTACGGCCTTCATACATCCGCGTGAAATAGCTGGTGCCGCCGTATTCGTTAATAGTTTGGAATCCGCCGGTTTCCACACCAATAGTGGCGATCGCCGCAATCAAAGTCGGCATATTATGAATTCCTTTTTCCTCTAGGGCAGCCGCCACAGAAGGATAATATTTATTCACATCGCTTAAAGGTGCCAAAGTTGCCTTGGCCACGATCTCGGGACTGATCAGATAATCTACTTGATTCAAGCCGGGGATTTCGTTGGCTTCGATCATTTTCTCAGCCCACTCTCTGGTGATTGGGTCGCTGGGAATGCCGAAGCCCCTAGCAAACCTGTCAATCGCCCCTCGCGTTATCGGCCCGTACAATCCATCAGCCGTTGCCGTGCGAGGCAGGGCTCCTAACATAATCAAGCGAATTTGGATTTGGCGCATTAATTTTAGATTCTTCGCCGCCTCCGACAGAGGGAGACTTTCTCCAAGGCGATAAATATCGTATAAAGTCCAGTCTTGCTTGGCCACTGTAGAAGACGAAGACCCGTTGCTACTATCTTTGTTGCCTTCGACAAAATGTACCCAGAGCTGACTATCTGGAGAGCAAGTGCGATTCATCAGACCGTAGGAATAAGTCAGCCCTTTACCACTGACGCTGGTGTCATATCCCCAAGACCAGTATTCGCCATAGGGGTCGTTGACAATAAATCCCGTTTCGTTATATCCTACGATGACTACGATATGGCCGAAGCGGGTAAAATATCCATGTACGATACAAGGTTTTCCCTGGTCTATCCAATCTTTGACTTCCGACCACTGGGCATTAAAGGTAAAGCGATCGTCATACCCATAGAGAGTAAATAGCTTTTGTAAGTCCTGGGGCGAATGCCTGTTGAGCCCATTGTCCAGGCAAAATCGATACAGCTCGTCTTCTAGTTGAACTCGGTTTTTTGCTAAGGGACGACCGTAGTAACCCATGCACATGGCAACGCAGGTGACGTTGCAGGAACCGTCAGGGTTATAAAGATTGTCTAGTTGGCTCAGATAGGGAACGTTTATTTGAGGCATTTTGGCAAATTCTCGCTGGTTTTATCGCTCGTTGACTTTTGTAAACTGCGCCTGGAGCGCGACCCTCGCACGGGCATTGTCACCTGTTTGCAATGCCCCCCAGAAGTTCTGCTCGACCGGGCGAGCGAGCGATCGCGGTTCCAATCGGGACGCCGTGAATTATATCAATAGTCCGTCTGGGGCGATCGTTAACTTTTGATAAAAAGTCCCCCTCTTATCTTTTCAGGCCGAAGCATCGGGCAATAACTGGACCCCAAGATGCAGTTTTTATTGGGGCCGTATGTTTCCCGCACCTTAGTGCTTTTGACCCAGAAACGACCGAGAAACAAGGGCGATCGCATTACCGGGTTTCTCGTAATATTGCGAATGATAGAGGAATTGCTATAGAAAATCAACAGAGGGCTGCGGTTGGGGGAAAGGCCAGGAATGGCGGCGTTAAAAATAAAATTTATCTTGTCTGTTGGCAAAATTGAAAATCTGCTATACAATAAAATTATATAAAAGCTATAATAAGAGGATATAGCAATCGTAAATCATTCGCTATATATGAGAAACCCGGTTTTTTTAACAATACCTTCGCCAAAATGCAAAAAGACCTTATTTGTAGGTTGAACTCGGTAACGAAACCCAATGCCCGATCGGAGGCCAACGTCAGATCCCCCCAACCCCCCTTAAAAAGATGCTGCTGGCGAAATATTTCTTAACATCCAAAACACCTATTGAGCCGTTAATGGCTTTATAAAACTACAAGAACTTTGGAGGGGACCACATGCAATATTGATGAGGGCTCGCGTGTTAAGAAA
>JAAHFN010000113.1 GCA_010672965.1 Oscillatoria sp. SIO1A7 | reverse complement strand
ACTGCATACTATATAAGACTCAGTACGTAACTCCACCTCCGACATGCCCGATGCCCCATTCCCAATTCCCCACACCCCACACCCCACACCCAACACCCCACACCCCCCACCCCACACCCCCCACCCCACACCCCACACCCCACACCCAACACCCCACACCCCACACCCCACACCCCACACCCCACACCCCACACCCCACACCCCACACCCCACAAGAAAAACTATGGCAAAACTGACTTTTTTTATTGTCGATGTATTTGCCGCTGCTGCGGGTAAATATACTGGCAATCAGCTCGCTGTCTTTACTACCGGATCCAGTCAGCTTTCGGATGGCGAAATGCAGCGCATTGCTAAGGAGATGAATTATTCCGAAACCACTTTCGTGCTATCGAGCCATCTCCGAGAAGGCGGATACGACGTTCGCATATTTACCCCAGAGCAAGAGCTACCCTTTGCCGGACATCCGACTTTGGGCACGGCCTATATTATTCAGAGGGAGATAGTCAAAGAACCGATTGCCAGCATTAACCTGAATCTAAAAGTTGGCCAAATCCCCCTTGCCCTAAAAAACCAAGAAGGCTTGGGCGAGATCTGGTGGATGCAGCAAAAACCCCCGACTTTCCATAAAATTCTCTCGCCTCGCGAGGTAGCGGCAGCACTGAATCTAGATGAGGAGGCTATAGATATTAGGTTTCCGATTCAAGAAGTATCCACTGGCATTCCCTTTATTATTGTGCCTTTGAAAACTCGGGCAGATCTGCAACGGGCAAAAATAGATCGCGATCGCTACTTTCAATTAATTCGCGATACCGAAGCCAAATGCATCCTGATTTTCTGCCCGGAACCCTATCAGCCGGACAGTAACCTGGGGGTGCGGATGTTTGCGGATGCTTTGGGAATTCCAGAAGACCCAGCTACTGGAAGTGCTAATGGTTGTTTGGCTGGCTATTTAGTGGAGCATTCTTATTTTGGGCAAGAAGCGATCGCCGTGCGAGTAGATCAAGGCTATGAAATTGGCAGGCCGTCGCTACTATTGCTAAATGCAGAAAAACAAGGCTCCCAGATAGCCATCTCTGTGGGCGGCAAGGTAGAGATGGTGGCTAGAGGAGAATTTTTGTAAAATAGAGCTTGGGCCAATTTTCGAGTCTATCGCGCCTTCCGCCAGAAACCCGGTTTTTCAAACAATACCTTCGCCAAAAGGGCAAAGGTTTACAACTGGTAACTAGCGCGATAGGTGCGCTTCGCGGATCGCGACATGAGACCATTTGATAAGCTACAACTTGAAAAAAAAAATAGTTAGTTTCCACTCTTTAGGCTTGCCGCAATTCAAAAGTCAAAAGTCAAAAGTAAAAAGTAAAAATGCAAAATGCACCCATTCAAAATGCTTTTGCCTCAAGGCTCAGGAGGGAATTTTGAATGCATGACTTTTGACTTTTTACTTCACGGGGACCATGTGCCCTCCGTCGGCATACGAGGGCATCCAAAAGCGAGTCATTGTAGAATCTACAAAAAGCTTCGAGATGCTGTCGAAGCGGAGGAACGGAGGAGCGGAGGAGCCTAGGAGCGGAGGAAGAACACTGCCCCCCTCTGCCCCTCTGCCTCCTCTGCCTATAAAAAGCTTGGAGGTGCCGCTCGCCCAGATCCCTCCCTGGTGCAAATAGCCGCGTTGGTGCGATCGCTCCGCAAGCATTGCTTGCGGAGCTAGCTCGACTGCGTGCGATCGCCGCTGAGAGCGATCGCGATCGCGAACATCCCTCGCCGGGCTCCCTCGCGAGGATCGCGAACATCCGTCGCCGGGCTCCCCGACTTTCAGGCTAATTAAGACCAGTGGTGAAAACTAGGGTTAATTTTCTCCCAAAGGAAACCCACCCGCTGCCGCTCATTGAACCAGTCAGCGGTGTTTTTGGGCGGGTTTCCCACCAGGCGCGGCTTATGGAATAAGCCAATGAACTATTTGCCCAGACTCATTGGCTTACCCCGCCGCCGGCTGGGTTTTTGAGAGAGAAATTTTTTGAGTGAAAACACCTCCTTTGCTAAGGTTTTTGTTTTTGCTTGCTAAAGGGTCGCGGCTAGCCGTGGCCCCCTTTTTTTGCCCCTCTTTGAGGGTATGAATCTATATTAGCAAAGTATTGGTAGAATTTCAACCTTCGAGGCATTTTCTGAAATTTCTGAAATTTCTGCACTTTCTGCACTTATATATATAGGGCTTGCTGAAAAAGGCTGTGGGGAGTGTGGGGAGAGGGGGGAGTGTGGGGAGAGGGGGAGAGGACAATTTTATTTAATTCTTCCCACACCTCGTAGGCGGCCTCGTAGGCGGCCTCGTAGGCGGCCTCCCACACCCCGGCTTTTTGGACAATACCTTCGCCATTTTCCCGTAGCTTGGGTTGAACGAAGTGAAACGAACACGGGGATGTTGGGTTTCGTCGATGGCGGACCCAACCTACGAATCAAGACATTTTTGATTTTAACGAAGGTATTGTTTAAAAAACAGGGTTTCTCCGCTGGTACATTTATATTTTTTTAAATTTAATATTAAATCCGCGTAGTTGTTCCCAAAAAAATAAAATCTCCCGTAGGACGGGCGTCCCGCCTGTCCCAAAGAGCCCAAGCGGATTTTTCGCTGGTCCCATACTACGCAGAAATTGACTTTTTTTTGGGGCATTCAAACCGACATGATATAAGTTATGTAAAATTAGAAAAAATAGGACAGACTGAATGTGAAAGAAAACTTGCGATCGCACCTCGTAGAGATAGCACGCCAGCGCGACCCCTATATAGCTAGTTTCCGTCATTTCTGCGTCAGCAAATATATCTGCGATAGCCTCAAAAAATGGGGCAAAGTAGAAATACACTCTTTTAAGGCGCGGGGCAAAACCCATGAAAATATAGTGCTAAATTTACCCGGACTTGCTGCGGAACCGCCCATTTTAATTGGCGCTCACTACGATGCCGTACCGGGCAGTCCCGGAGCTGACGACAATGCGACCGGAGTTGCCGCGCTCCTAGAATTGGCAAGAATATTCGCAGAGAAACCGGCAAGATATCCCCTACGATTGGTTGCCTTCGACTTGGAAGAAAACGGCTTATTAGGAAGTACAGCTTATGCCCAAGAGCTAAAAGAAAAAAGAGAATCCCTGCGTTTGATGATTGCCCTAGAAATGCTGGGATACTGCGACCCTACTCCCGGATCTCAGCTCTATCCCTCGGGGCTGAAACATTTCTATAGCGATCGAGGCGACTTTATCGCTTTAGTTGGCAATTTTGCGACTATTTTTGACTTAATACATTTGAGCGGGCAAATCCAGAAAAGCGGCATTCCTTGCCAGTGGTTGCCCGTGCCCTTTGGCGGCGAGATAGTTCCCGACACTAGACGCAGCGACCACGCGCCTTTTTGGGACAATGGTTATCCGGCTTTGATGGTGACGGATACGGCGAATATGCGCAATCCCCATTATCATAAACCCAGCGATACGATAGAAACTCTGGATTTAGATTTTTTCACAGGGGTTTGTAAAGGATTGGTTGCCAGTATTCGCAGTTTGTAGCCTTTTCTTTATTGACAGATATGGTCATCTAAGAAAAGACGAATTACCACAAACAATATTATGATTAGAGTTTATGCCGATACCTCGGTATTTGGGGGCGTTTTCGATGCTGAGTTCAGCGAAGCGAGTCGTACTTTCTTCCAGCTCGTTGCTGAGGGCAGGTTTCAACTGGTAATTTCTTCAGTGGTGCAAGAAGAGATTGAACCTGCTCCAGAAAACGTGCGTCAATTTTTTTCTGAAATGGCGGCTACTGCCGATTTTATAGCCACTTCTGATGCAGCCATCCAACTTCGTCGAGCTTAGATGGAAGCGGAAATCGTTACTACAAAGTCTATAAGCGATGCCCTTGATGTTGCTTTAGCTAGCGTAGCGGGTTGTTTCGCTATTGTAAGTTAGAATTTCAAACATATCGTGCATTTCCAGAAAATGCCCTTGTACCGTGCTGTCAATCTGCTTAATGGCTATAATGAGATTAACATTTATTCGCCTTTAGAGGTTATTAACTATGAAAGCTAAAAGGTTTGACTGTATAGAAATGAAGCGTCGCGGTGCTGAGAGAATCTATGAGAAAATTAAGGATATGACGCCGGAGGAAGAGCTGGCTTACTGGTCTAAGAGTTCTCAAGAATTCCAGCAACAGCTACTGGAGATAAAACAATTGAGGAGTGAAACTAATAATGGTGCGGATGCGATCGCCAAAATATTGGAGGAATGGGACGCCGGCGAAAAGGAAGATAGCGATCGCGATGTTACCTTGCGGAAGGTGAAAGCAGAAGCTGCGATCGCTCCTGATGGTAAGTTGACAGCAGAAATTCCCTCTCACTTCCCCCCCCGGACAGTACCGCGTTACTCTGATAATTGAAGAACCCATCCCCCTAATAGCAGAAACCGCTCCTAACTAATATTGAAATCTGCTCTTTAAATCTGCTATATAGCATGGGGCGACAGCATATTTCAAGACATTATCATACCCAAGATATTGTATTGCCTCGCCCCTAAAATCCCGTAAAATGCAATAAATATTAGCGAGAGAACGAAGCTACCACCTCTACCATCTTCGCTTCTAAAGCATTGCCCAAAGCTCTAAACTTCCACTCGCCATTGCGTCTATAGACGGCTCCCATTAACATCGATATTTTCCCTGCATAAGAATCATCCCCAGACAAACTATACCGGGCAATTTCTACCCCTTTAGCATCGATCGCCCGGACAAAAGCATTCTCGACCATGCCAAAATGTTGCTTTCTGGCTTTGGCTTCGTAGATGCTGACTCCTAAAATAATTTTTTGGTATTTCTCGGGAATCTGGCTGAGGCGAATTGAGATTTGTTCGTCATCCCCTTGGCCCGCGCCGGTCAGATTGTCGCCGGAATGCGCTACCGTACCATCGAGCGATCGCAAGTTAGCATAATAGATAAAATCTTTATTTGCCAGCAGCTTATCCTCTGTCCCTAGCAAAATCGCATAAGCATCCAGGTCAAAGGCTTTTCCAAAAACAGATTTTCTCACGTCCCACCCCAGTCCCATCGTCATCAGCGACAAGTCATATTCGGCTTTGTCTAAAACAATGGTTTCCCCTTTCTGCAAATTAATTGCCATAATCTATTACCTCTAAATTTAGATTGTTTGGTATATAGTCATTTCAAATAAAAACGAGACAATCTGGTAGGGGCGATTCGCGAATCACCCCTACAATAAGGGCGATCGTAGCAGGGGCAGTACCGCGCAGTCTATGGCTCAGTCTTGAATTTCAAGCTCAAAGCTCAAAACTTAAAACTTAAACCTCAAAATTTAAGAGGCATATTTATCGACAAAAGCCTGCAAGCCAGAGTTATAACCCTGTCCTACTGCTTGAAATCTCCATTCGCCATCTTTCTTATAGAGCCTGCCAAATTCCAGGGCGGTTTCTCCAGAGAAATCCTCATCTAGCTCGTACTTGGTGATTTCGGTTTCAGTGCTGGCGTCGTAAATTCTTATAAAAGAATTCCGCACTTGTCCGAAATTCTGCTTTCTCTGCTCTGCTTCGTGGATGGTAACCACAAAAATAATTTCTTCGATGCCCAGATCGACTAGATTTAGATTTATTTCAATCGTCTCGTCATCTCCATAGCCTTCTCCAGTGCGGCTATCGCCCAGATGGTTGACGGCGCTATCGGGAGACTCTTTGTTATTGTAGAATACAAAGAATTTTTCCACGGGAATCTTGCCGTTGGCATCGAGCATGAATACAGATGCATCCAGGTCAAATCCTTCGCCTGTGTCTGTGGCATTGATATCCCAG
This sequence comes from Oscillatoria sp. SIO1A7, assembly GCA_010672965.1. GTDB lineage: Bacteria > Cyanobacteriota > Cyanobacteriia > Cyanobacteriales > Laspinemataceae > SIO1A7. The sequence continues at coordinate 8,641 of JAAHFN010000113.1, read as the reverse complement.
CCCAAGCCAATACCGGCCTTGGTTAGACTCGGGGCTTCTTTGGATAGATTGATACGCTGGCCTTTACTTAAGTTAATTGTCATTGCCTTTCCTTGTCAAAAAATACATTTTGTTTACAATTACAGTCCATCGACTATTCGTTTCTGATATTCATCCTCGGTAATAAGCTCCCGAGTGCTTTCTACTCTATCGACAAATACTATACCATCTAGATGGTCGTATTCATGTTGGAAGATGCGAGCTACAAAGTCGGTTAGTTCCCGTCGCTGCAACTTGCCTTGGCGATCGCTATATTCAACTTCAATAGACCGATGTCTGGGTACTAAGCCTCGGATACCAGGAACGCTCAGACAGCCTTCCCAATCTTTGACCATTTCCTCGGAACGACTAATAATCCGAGGATTAATCGTCGCGGTCGGTTCCATCTCCGGTGCCTGGGGATATCGCAGGCTGGGACGAGAGGCGACAATAAACAAGCGATAGGATTCGGCGATTTGCGGAGCGGCAATACCCACTCCATTGGCTGGGGCGAGGGTAGCCATTAGGTCGTCAATTAGTTTTTGGATGCGATCGCTTTCTATATTTTCAACGGGGAGAGCGATCGAGCGCAGAACTGGATTTCCTAATTGGGCAATTTCGCGAATATTCATAATTTAGGGAATTGGGAATTGGGCATAACTAGGGTGTGGGGTGTAGGGTGTGGGGTGTAGGGGAAGACTCAGAAGAGTGAGGCATAACTAGGGTGTAGGTGTAGGGGAAGACTCAGAAGAGTGAGGCATAACTAGGGTGTGGGGGTGTAGGGGAAGACTCAGAAGAGTGAGGCATAACTAGGGTGTGGGGTGTAGGGTGTGGGGTGTAGGGGAAGACTCAGAAGAGTGAGGCATAACTAGGGTGTGGGGGTGTAGGGGAAGACTCAGAAGAGTGAGGCATAACTAGGGTGTAGGGTGTTGGGTGTAGGGGAAGGCTGAGGCAAGCGTTACATTACACCCGACACCCTACACCCCACACCCCACACCCCACACCCCACACCCTACACCCCACACCCGACACCCCACACCCCACACCCCACACCCCACACCCTACACCCCACACCCGACACCCGACACCCCACACCCGACACCCGACACCCCACACCCTACACCCTACACCCCACACCCTAGGCTTAGCGCAGGAATTCTTTCGGCAAATCGCCGGGTCGGACTTCTAAGGTAATTTGCTCGCCATTGCGGTTTATTTCCACTTGCAACTGTTGTCCAATTTGGCTGGCTTGCACTATTTGTTGAACGTTTTCAGATTTAGCTACCTCTTTCCCGTCTATCTTTTGAATTACATCTCCAGCGCGAATACCTGCTTTTGCTGCTGGCAATTCTGGGATAACTCTGGCGATTAATACTCCTCTGCCAACAGAGAGACTAATGGGGCTATTAGGGTCGTTGTTTATTTCTTCTTTTAGTTCGGGAGTTAGGGTAATCATTTCAATGCCCAAAAAAGGATGTTGGGCTTGGCCGGTGCCGATAAGCTGCTGGGCAATTCTCTGGGCAGTTTCGATGGGGATGGCAAACCCAAGACCTTGAGCCCCGCTAATAATGGCAGTGTTCATGCCGATGACTTCGCCCTCGGAATTCAGTAGAGGACCGCCAGAATTACCTGGATTAATAGCAGCATCGGTTTGAATAAAGCCAACGCGCTTGTCGGGAACGCCTACTTCGCTGCTGGAGCGACCCGTGGCGCTGATGATGCCAGCAGTGACCGTGTTATCGAGACCGAGAGGATTGCCGATCGCAATTGCCCATTCTCCAGGCTGCAACTGTTCGGAATCTCCCAAAGTTACTACGGGCAAATCTGTGGCATCAATTTTCACTACTGCTACATCTGTTACTGGGTCTTCTCCTAGAACTTTTCCCTCTAAAGTCCGCCCGTCTTTAAGAACCACGCTCACCTTATCTGTTCCATTAATCACATGAGCATTGGTGAGAATCTGACCGTCAGAACTGATGATAAATCCCGAGCCAGTTCCGCGCTCGACTCGTTCTTGCGGCTGGATGGGGAAATTGCCGCCAAAAAAGCGGCGAAAGAAAGGATCGTTGAATGGCTCTGGCAAGCGGCTGGCGACAGTTCGTGCGGCATTAATCCGCACCACCGCTGGCCCCACTTTCTGTACTGCCTCTACAATAAAATTAGAGTCCGATGGAATCGGCAAATAAGCTACATTGGCATTCGCTGCGGAGGAAATGTTAGAGGAAGCGCTCTGCTCGGAGGTAGTTTGCTCCGCTACGCTCCAGGACAATTTTCCCTGGTTTGGCAACAGGCGATCGCCCACAAACCCTGCCCCAGCTCCTACTAGCAGCAATAGCAGATAAATTCCCGTTTGTTTTGGCGAATCCTTTCTTCTTGCGTCTCTTTTACCAAAAATACTCATAATATAATATTGCCCCAATTGCCACATTCTTAGGATAATGCCCCTGGAAAATTTAAGATTGCTAGCAGGTTATTTGGTCCCTCAGCAGGCAGCATCTCGAATAAGAAAATGCTTGGCATGGCTCGGGAGCGGATCGCGCATCTATCTCTTCCTTGGGTTCACTCTAAATTATAAAACAGGGCGATAGCCAGGATTTCCGGCACTGCACATTGGACCTTTTAGCTAAATTTCTAGGTATATAGCTCTCAGCTATCAGCTCTCAGCTATCAGCTCTCAGCTCTCACCCTGGCGCGTCAAAGTCTTGCAATTTTAAGCAATAGAGCATTTTGTAACTGTCCTAACCTTAATCCTTAGTGCTATATTGGGCCATTTGGTTAAAATGGGGAGATATATTGAGAGTGAGGTGGCTCGCTTGGGTTAGACAAATAAATATAGCGTTTCTCAAATAAGTGTAAGGGACTTGCAAGTTAATAATGTAGCAGTTCAAGGGCTATGCCCCGGAGGGCAGGCTGCGCCTACGACTCCGCGATCGCCCGAACGGTGGAAATGCTTAGGGACTGGTACTTTATTTCCGCGCAAGTCCCTAATTCGCTTCGCGGGTTGGGGCGACAGCAACAAGAGCGACAATCTCTTAGCTCTGAACGGTAACCCCCTTACTCTAGTTGCTTCGCCCCAGACAACCTCAGATCGTATCAATTTGAGAAATGCTATATACCAGCAGCCCAATGCCCAATTATTAATTAAAAATGCGCAAAATCGATTGGCTTTTAGCCTGGATGCCAACTTTTGCTGTCAGTGTCGTCATTGCCTTGCTGCTCGGTCAGAATATCGGCCGGTCGGCGGCGATTGGCCTAGCAATTTCTGCCAGTAGCTTAGGAGCGGCAGCAATATTGAATGGGCGACAGACCGCGAGGCTGATGCTTTTAGAGCAGCAAACGGCCGAGGGAGAGCGAGCCGGAAAGCTGGTCGCCGAACTGCCGAATTTGCAAGCCCAGTACCAGCAATGGTCTGCACAAAGCGATCGCCTGTATAGACTGATTCAGGAGAAGGAACGGGAATTGGCCGAGAGACATAATAATGTGGGTACGGTCAACGGTCAGATTGCTGCTCTAAAAGAAAGAGCGAGAGAACTCCAGGAAGCGATCGCACCTCTGGTGAAGGACAAAGATAATCTAGAACGCCGAGTTGCTGCCATTAAAAGAAGCTATCCAGATTTAGAGAATCTCGAACAACTCCAGGCTCGCATAGAACAGAGCAAGCTGGAAAAAAGCACGCTAGAAGGTCAGATAACCGCTCTGTCAGAGAGGCTTTCGACTTTGCAAGAAGGGGAAAAAGAACTCTCCAAGCTAGAGGCGACAGCGATCGCTCGACAGGTGGATCTAGAACAAGCGAACTCCCAACTGCAAGCGCTCCAGGTTCGAGCTGGAGAATTGGCAAAGTCTTCTGCAAAACTGGAGGTTGTCCAAAATAGCTATAACGAGCTGCTGCGACAACGGCAAAATCTGGAAGAGAAAGTGAACAAGCTCGACTTAGACCGACAGCGGTTAGAGCTATCTATTGAGGAAAAGGCCGCCGAATACGATCGCTTGCTTGAAAATCAGCCCCAAATAAAAGATATGAGACGGGTTCTCCATAGCTTGCGCTTGGAGCAAGAGGAGCTGGAAGTGGAGAATCGGCGCTTAAAACAAGAAGCCGCTAATCTTCAAGGAGTAGTGCAAGACCCCCTGCATTCTCTGAAACAACCTCTCTGGTCTGAGGCAGATACTAGGGAGCCTTGGAGTAGCGATCGCGCTAATAACGAGCAACAGTTTTTAAGGGATTTTAGCCAGTACGCCCAGCAGTGCGGATTTCACTTTCCCGAGCGCGTCATACTGGCTTTCCATACTTCCCTCAAAGTCCAAGGCATTTCCGCTTTAGTGGTCTTGGCCGGGATTAGCGGCACCGGCAAAAGCGAATTGCCCCAACTCTATGCAAAATATATTGGCGCTAAATTTCTGATGTTGGCGGTGCAGCCTCGCTGGGATTCTCCCCAAGATTTGCTGGGCTTCTATAATTATATGGAGAATCAGTTTAAACCGACGCCGTTGATTCAGGGTATTTATCAGTACAATCGCTCCCCCAGGCTGCAAAACCGAATTGCAATAGTTTTGCTAGACGAGATGAACTTGGCCAGAGTCGAATATTATTTTAGCGAGTTTCTCTCGAAGCTAGAACGCCGGCGCAACCACGAAGCTTATCTGGATATCGACCTAGGGAACTTGCCTTTGGCCGAGGAAGAGCGTCACTTTAAAATACCGGAACAGTTTTTGTTCGCGGGGACGATGAATGAAGACGAAACAACTCAGATTTTATCGGATAAAGTGCTAGACCGCGCTAATGCGATCGCCATGCCCCGACCGACGAAGCTGGAGCTGGGTCGAGTTTCCTCTACTGTCGCTGCGACCAATATCGCTCTCCCCGAGGGATATTTGACTTACGAGCAATTCAGAGCTTGGTTTCAGGTTCCCGACCCCGACTCGGCAGCGGTGCGGGAAGTGGAAAAACTGCTCGCCCAGACCAATGAGGTGATGGAGGAAATGGGACATCCTTTTGCCCATCGGGTTTATCAGGCGATCGCTCAGTATGCAGTCAACTATCCCGGAGCCGAAGACATTAACTCGGAAAGGTTTAGATGGGCTCTTGCCGATAGCTTTGCCCAGAAAATTTTGCCCAAGCTGCGAGGTATTGTTATAGGCGATCGGCAGATGCAGCAGAATTTAGACGAACTGGGTGCGATTATTAATGCGATCGGGGACAAGTCTTTAGCAGCAGCATTTGCCAAAGCCCGTCAAGGATATCAGTTTCAATGGAAAGGCATGAGTTATGAATAGGGAATAGGGAATTGGGAATTGGGAATGGGGCATCGGGCATTGGGCATTGGGCATTGGGCATTGGGCATTGGGCATTGGGCATTGGGCATTGGGCATTGGGCATTGGGCATCCGTTACACATCCGTTACATCAGTTACCCATCCGCTGCCACCATCCGCTACTCCATCTAAATTAACCCCTTGTCCCTGCCCCACTGCAACCAGGCTTCAACTGCCTGCTTAAAGTTGTCTTCTCGGCTGGCCGGAGTTTCCCCGGCGATCGCAGCCAAAGCCATAAACCAATAATCTGGTTCGCGCTGGAGTTCGCGCAAAATTAGCGGCAGTGCTGGCGACCCCATGCCAATAATTTTTTGGTAAGCCGGATGCTTTAACATTTTGGTAGGCGAGGATACGGTCTCCGTATCGTAGCGCCATTGTTCGGCTAGTTCTAAAAATGTTTTCTCTAAGTCCGCTTCCTTGGTAAGCGAGTCACTTTGAGGGTAATCTACCCGAGTCATTTCCATTTCCTCAACAAAGATCTAATATTTACTAGATACGGTCGAAGGGTGTTGGGAATTAGGAATTGAGCATTGGTAAATTGGGTATTGTGTCTATTTACAGAATATTCCACTCGTCAACTGAGATTTGGCGCTCGATAATCTCCTCTACTTGCCTAATCATCATGCGTAGTTGAGGGACAGAATACTCATCGTTAGAGGGAATTGTTTGGCGATACTGATTATAAAGCATAAATTGATGTCGGGCTCCATTATAAGGGCCATCAAAACCTATTTGGCTCAATTTCTTTATGAAGTCCCGACGCTTACAAGGATTCCACTGGGTCACGAATAGGTACCTCGTTTAAATTAATTTTTTTAATCACCGGCAGAGGATGACCGAGTTTTAAACCCAATAAAGTCCAGTCTTCCAGAGTGGAGCGCAACTCATGTTCGCACTCGCGCAATCTGTTGGCAAAAGCAATAACTCCTTTACAGCTCGGAATCCGACCGGCGAAGGTGCCATCTTCCAACTTGTCATACTCTGCTTGGGACATCGCTTCATCTATATATTCGCTCAAAATATAGCGTAGGGCCATTATCAATCTCCTTTATCTTAATACTCCGGACAGTTTTTCGCGCTCTAAACGACCATAACCCAGGTTGGAGCCTAACGGCCCTAATTTTTACAAGTTACCCCCGGGGGCTGACTTGCCAGAAACTGCTATATCGAGCAAACGCTTGCCCTGTAAGCCTTAGAACTACTTTCCTAAGAGTGTCCGGAGTATTGTTATCTACATCGGGCATCGGGCATTGGGCGTTGAGCATTGGGCAAAAAACGCTCGGTCTAGCGCGTTTACCCTAATTATAGCACGATCTATTATGAAGCTCTACCCAAATCTATTTGCTTATCTAAACGATCGCCCGCCTATCTCCCTCGCGACCCGAGTCATAGCGCGCGATCGCCCAATTCTCCTCCTAGATAGCCCGCAGCCTTCAGGTTGGGACTACAGAAACCAACAACGCCTGCGCGGCCTTAATATTCCAACTGCTATTTCTGGCTGCAGAGCTTATGAGATTGCCTTTCCCTATCTAGCGAAAGAAAATAGAATAGAGACTTTAGAACAAAGTTGGGATTTAGCAATTCCTGCGGGACATTCGCAAATATCGACTCTGAGAGTTGCTGACGAAGTTATTGACGGTACGGCCATCTCTGATTCGCGGCAATTAGAGAAGATTTTGGCAATGGGGCTGGAAGATGCGATTGATAATACTGTGTCTCCAATGCTGCAAAGCTTAGTAGGTTTGTTTGCCAATTTGGGAGAATCTATTTCTTTAGAGCAGTTGGACGAGGCGATCGCCCATCTAGATCTATCCGAAGCGACCCTTCCCTCAATAGTCAGCCTCAATCGCCGCTATAAATTGGAGCAAAAATTAGATGCGATCGCCTCCAAACTCTGCCAGCAGCTCCGACGGCGAGCCGAGCTGATGCCGGTAGCCCGAATTCAGGAGATGGATGCCTATTGTCTGAGAGATTATATCCGCCGTCCCGGTAGAACTCTAGCCCAGAAAGCTGGCGAAAAGCAAGAATTAATGGGCATTAACCGCTATAGCGATCGCAATACACCAGAAAATAAATTCTTGCTCGACTTTGCTGCTAAAATATTGCGCCCCGAGTGCATCCGCTATGAAAACAGCAAAGCCCAGCAATATCGAGGGGAAATAATGCGCCTGCGGTATCTAATTGACAGGCTCGTGCAAAGGATAGAAGTCGAAGATGATAATAAGCTTGCGAGCGATCGCATTTTTAGCACCGCATCTGGAATATATCTGACAGCTCGACCTAACTATACTTTGTTGCAAAATCCTCTCTATAGCAGCTTTTATCGAGCCTATCTCGACTATATTCGCGATGCTTCGGAACGCCAGCAAGTCTGGCCGTTTAGGAATCAACTCCTCGCCGATGTCGTTTATGTCTGTCTCGCAGCGGCACTGAAGAGATTTCCGGTATCTAGCCCTAACCCAGATGCTAAATTACTCTGTCTGCTCCATCCAGACGCGGGGCGCTATCTAATTGATGATGATATCAATCCGCTTCAGGTTCGGGTAGTTGCCGATCGCCAAGAGAGAGCGATCGCTTTGAGAAAGCCCAGAGCCGACGAGCCTAAAGGTGACTTTATAATAGCCGTGGAAAGCAAGGAGCGAAGTTTAATAAAATTGCCGGTCTGGGTGTTTTGGCATTGTCCTGGAGAAGCTGCCCTAGAGGAAGCAAAACTCTATTTAGATGCTTGGCCGAACTACCGAATGGGCTTACTCTTATACTTACAGGACAAGACCGGGCAATACTCGGCGATCGGGGATATTGGTTATATGCCAAAAGGAAAAATCTGGCTTTTTCAGCTAGCAGCACCCGCAAAAGAGCGAGGATTTTCCAGTACCGTTGATTTTTTGAGCGAACTGCTGAATAGGTGGTTGTGGCTGGCAATAAATTAAGTATGGGAAATTGGGCAAATTAGGGTGTGGGGCCGCCAAGCCCCGAAGGGGCGGCTACGCCTACGGTGTAGGGAGAGATGGTCTAGGGTGGGTCCTATGCGCTACGCGCAGGCGTAGCCGGACCTAGGAACGGGCATAGGGCTCAGGAGGTGGGAGGTGTGGGAAGGACTGCTGAAAATTTTTCCCTCTCTCCCCACACCCCACACCCACACCCCACACCCCACACCCCACACCCCACACCCCACCCCCCCCCCCCCCCCCCCCCCCCCCCCACCCCCCCCCCCTCCCCCCCCCCCCCACCCCCCAACCCCCACACCCCAAACCCCACACCGATGAAAGTGTGTCCGGGAGAGATGAAAGGAATCAAAGGTAAGTGGAATAAAA
>JAAHFN010000112.1 GCA_010672965.1 Oscillatoria sp. SIO1A7 | reverse complement strand
CGGGGCTCTTAGCTGACTGCTTGGGGCTGACCGCTGATTGCTTCGCTACCGTTGGGGCGCTCATAGCTGCGATCGGCATCCGTTGTTCGCCCCCGGTTTGCGCCGCCGGTTTCTTTGCTGCGGGCTTAAGTTGGATTTTTTTTATGGAAACGCAATTCGGTTTTGCGTTTTGCCCCGGTGCGCTGGCCAGTGCTGCTGCCGCGTGGGGTAGGTCGGTTTCTGTTCCCAGCAGAATTGCTTGGTGCCGTTCCGCTGGGGCACAGCTAATTATGGCTGGCTGCTTTGCTTTGTTTAGGTCCGACTTTTGCCATAGCTCGGCTTCATCGACTACTAGGAATCGATAAGCCCGTTTTGTTTGTACATCCCTGGTTTCGCCGCCGGTCAATTTCCGATTCCAGGTCGCGACTATCTGGGGCTGGGGTTCGGTGGGTGCGGTGGGGCGATCGCATACAATAGCGATAGGTCTGGATTCACAAGAGACAATGCCAGGTGTGGAAGGCGTGTTTTCTACATCTGGTGTTTTGTTTTTTTCAGACGATACAGAAACCTTTTCACCGGGTGTAATCTTGTCCCTACTGGTAGCTGCTTCAAAGCGGGCATTGCCCAATTTCTGGTCTTGCAGCAACTTAATTAGCTGGTGTTGACGCAACTTAGAGTACCCTTGCAAGCCGCGTACCTTGCACAATTCTTTAAGTTGCCCAACTTTTAACTTATATAAGTAGTTCGGCTCGGATGCTTCGGTGGCGGTGCGATCGGTTTTTGCTGGGGCGGAGCTTTGGGGGTTTTGGGTTGCGGCTTGGGGCTCGGGCGCTTCTATCTGCCACACCGTCGGCCGGTAGTCCGCATCTGCGTTGGTCGGAACTACCTTTATTAGTATCTGGGTCGGGCTCAGTTGCTCCCGACTGACTACCCGCACTATTGGCTGGCAGTCTAACCGAATCACGTCCCCAGCTTGTATTTCAATGCTGGGCCGCTCCCACACTCGCGTGCGGGGTTCGCTTTGGGCTATCATCGTTATATCCTCCTCGGAGGTGTTAGGGCCCCGCCTTCAGCGTTGAGCGACCAAACTTAAGCGCTGGTGGCGGGGTTTGTTTTTGTCTATGCTTTCATTATATATGCTAATAATTGAAACGTCAACCCCTCAACAAATTTTTTTTGATTTATCCTATATATATTGAAATGTCAGGACACTGCTAAAAGGACCTGTATGTCAAAAGCAAATCAATATGGTAGGGGCGAAAATCCAAATAGTCAGAAGCAGCTACGGCCTAGAAAGACTGACTGGGGAGAGCCCAAAAAGATACGCAGCCTGACCGTTACAAATACCGGCTGGACTGGAACGCTGGACGTGGCGGCAGAGCTTGATTGCCGTTCTGCTAGCGACCTCTTGGAAATGATTGGAAGGGGCCGCATAAAATGTACGATTGCTAAGAGCTGAGCAATGGTGAAAGGTTAATTTTTATTTGCCATTACACGGGGCGTGTCAGATTTTTTGCGCTCAAAAGCCTTCAAACCCTTATTGGGCAAGGGTTATACGAGTCACGTTTTTTGAAATAGAATGGTCCTGCAATTGAGCGATCGCCACATTGGCTTAATTGCAGGGTTTGTTTTTTGATTCACAAAAATTTACAAGTATTAGTTATTGACAACCAACGCTAGCGACGGTAGTATGCGACTAAAGCAACCAGCAAAAGGTCCTGTATGGAAGAAAAACAAAGGGATTCTCAAGGGCGGTACTCCAAAAAACAAAATCCCTTGCACCCCAAACCAATAGGGATGAGAATCCACCACATGTACTACTTGAAATTAGAAAAAATGGCCCAAGATAAAAACTGCTCGCTTACAGAAGTGGGCAGAGAAATTGTCGAAGCTGGTCTAGACCTGCTAGAGGCAATCGCTGCAAAAAGCGATCGTCCTTTGGCAGAAATATCGGCCAAAGAACTTTACGAGCTAATAGCCTGAAGCTACTTAAGGCGGTGAATTGAAAATAGCGAAACCCAGGGAGCCAAATATGTTTAAATTTGAAAGCCCCAAAATATTCGATCGCATTGTCGAACGAGTAACCAGAGAAGCTGAAGTAGCTATTGCTATTTCTGAAACAGCAACAAAAGCAATTGAAATTTTATCTGACGTACCTGGTATGAAACAAGCGGGAAGCCGCGATTTCGCTTGTGCCAGACCTATTTTTGCTTTAAATGAAGGAACCGTTGTAAGGACTTGGCAAAATGCTTTGAAAGTCGAACATATATTTTTGGCAGACGCCGAAGGTCGCATGATTTTTGGCGGCTATGTGGGATGGAAACATTCAGAAGATCTTAAAGGAGCTATTAAGCAGATTAAAAAAGAGCTTGTTTAAAAGCCACTCTGCCCAGACTTTCTAAATATTTTAAATCTTACAGCTATGTTTGAGATGTTTAAAGCGGCAAAAAATGCCGCCAAATTAATTAACAATGCGGCTAACGAAACCGGGATTGCTACTACCATTTCCCCAACGGCAGCAAGCGCAATCCAGATTCTGTCTGACGTACCGGGAATGACTCCAGCGGACAAGCGCGACTTTGATAGCGCCAGCCCCCTTTTTGCTTTAAAAGATGGGACTATTGTCAGAACTTGGCAAAATCCAGTCAGAGTTGACCATATATTCTTGGCCGACCCCAAAGGTCGCATGGTTTTTGGCGGCTATGTGCTATGGCAGAATTCTGAAGGTCTCAAGCAAGCTATCAAACAGATCCAACAAGAACTCGTTCTTAAAACAAAGAATCCTAGGGCTGCCACCGTCCCTATCGAAAGTGCTTGGGGTATCGACTACAGTCGCTTGTCCGGACTGCTAGCCGATAGGGAATGGAAAAAGGCCGATAAGGAAACGGCACGGCTAATGCTGGCGGCTTTGAAAAAGCGGGAATGGTGGCAGGTGAGCGAAGCTGATGTGGCGTGGTTTCCTTGCAAAGATCTAAGCACTATAGACCGCCTGTGGTCGTTTTATTCTGAGGGGCGCTTTGGCCTGTTGGTTCAGAAAGAAATTTACGAAAGTTTAAACGGTTCCAACAGTTACGACAGGAATGCATGGGAAGTTTTTGGCGATCGCGTGGGATGGCGCAACAAAAACGATTGGCTGTATTACGCGGATCTTGTTTTTTCCATAAAAGCGCCCAAAGGACATTTACCATCTACCGTCCTTTATGGCTCTATTGTTGAAGGAGTCCCAAAAGTGTTTTCTGGTCTTGTCGAGACTGTTGCCGTGCGAGGACTGACCAACGTTGGCTGGCCTATGGCAGGCTTGTTTGCTCGGGTCAAGGATTGTGAACTTTAAGCAAAAATTACTATAAATCTAATTTTTACCATACAATAAATTCTAATAGTCTTAAAAGAAAAGCTGCTTTTACTGTAAAGGAAAGGCAGCTTTGTTATCATATTTACAAGACTAAGGAGCGATCGCCGTCGCGCATAAAATCGTCAAACTCTTCAAAAGTAGCGAAAGGTAGTTTTTTCTTAAAAAGAACTGCAAAATCTGCCAAGGCTCGGGTTGCTGCTTCCGGGTCAATAGCACCAAAGGCATTATCTATTTCGTCCAAGCAGCCCAATACTTCTAACTCTGCTCTGTCGAAGCTTTTCTTAAAAGCGCGCTCAAACTCTTCTCTTTGCTCGGTCATTGCAAAGCGAGAGGCTCTTTTTATCTCTATGACTTTACGCGCTTGCTCTTCGGTCAGGCGGGCTTCTTTAAAAATTGCCGTAGTGGATTGGTATAAGCTCGCTGCCAGCAAATACCCTCCGACGCTACCGATCGCCGCGCCCACAGGACCGAATATTGCCCCTCCCGCAGCTCCCCCATACAAGCTGTAGGCCGTACAAGTTCCAGTCTCGCCAGCACGCTCGATTAGCTCTTCTGCCGTTAGCTCGCCGGTGGCAAAACTATAGACCGAAGCGCCAATATCTATCATTCCAGCGGCAATGGTAGCGGGTGCGTTAGATTTGGCCAAAGCCTTTATACCGATTTTGGTAAAGCCATATCTCAGCAAAGCGCTGGCAGCTCCCGTTGCTCCCTCCCGCACTCCCGACTCTGCGGCATCTTTGGCCGTGTCGGCGATCGCCTGTTCGGCAGTAGTTCGATTTTGCAAAAGGTCAATGCCATTTTTTACCGCAGCGATCGCGCCCGCAACAACAAATCCCGATACAGCAGAGTTGGCTCCAGTCTCGGCTGCTTCTTTCGCTGCATATTTTGTTTCTAGAAACGCAGCGTATAGCTCTGGATTTTTTGCCGCCCAGAGCGCCTCCCCATAAGAAGTTCCCCCCGAGCTTACGTTTCGCGATCGCAATCGGTCGCTAACGTTCTGGGCGGTATCGGCGTGTTGCTCGGCTCTGGCACCACCTTGTCTGGCACGATTCCGGGACAATTTTTTCACCGATTCCGCTTGGCCGTCGGGAACCAATTTTTGCATGCCTTGGTATTTTTCCCGAGCCAGCGAATCGGACAAGTCAGTGGCTTTGCTACCGGATTTGGCCTGGACTTTTCCAATGACCCGGCCTTTTTCTCGAATTAAAATATCAGCCGCTGCGTGCGGCTGACCTCGTTCGGCAGTTACGACGGCTTCCAGGGGCGAGCCTTGTTGAGCGGCATCGGCGTTAAATTTGGCCGCTTCTATATACTCGAACAAATTTCCTTGAGAAATTTTCGGATCGACCGCTCCAAGCTTTTCTGTAGCAGCCCTAAAGGAATCCATGCCCGCTATCAGAGCGTCCGTTGCTGCCGCGCTGGTTGTGGCCCGCGCAGCCCCAGCACTTGCAACAGCAAAATTTATTTTTGAGTTGGCTTTTTGTTTTGGCATAGGATTACAGCAACTGAACTCCTTGCTGGAGGGCATTGGTGCAGGTTTTGTCTAAAGCTCCTTCCGGCGTGAGTATTGGGGTCTCTAGCAATTGCTTCAAAACTCCGGCTAATTGCACCGTGAAATAAACTTTTTGTTTTTGAGCCGCGTTATATAAGGTTGCGTTCGTAGCTGCGGCTCCGGTCAAAGAACCGATTGCCGTACCAGTTGAGGCCGTACCAAATATCGCGGCTCCACCATAACCGGCTATCCCGGCCAATGCCCCCGCTCCCGCAGCGCCAGCGCCGCCAACTATTACTTCGCCAGCTTTTAAAGACCTGTCCTGCATCTCCAGCAGCTCGTTGCTGCCAAATTTCAAGCGATCTTTATCTTGAAATTCTGCGCTGCCGGAAAATTCTACGCTTGCTAGCCTGCCGTAAAGAGACGCAAAGCGGCCTATCTGCAAATGCCAAACGGATAACTTCAATCGACCCAAACTTTCCAGGGTCGTAACGGTTGTTTGGCGGGCCTCTTTTAACTCTTGCTCTGTCAAAGCGATCGCGGCTTGGATCTGGCTTTGGATCTTCTTGGCGCTGGAATTGCGAAACCGTGCCTCTAGTCCTTTTTTTACGCCAAACGCCCCAGCGCCTGCAGCTGCCGCACCAATAATTATCGGTAACACCATGATTTAAGCTGATAAAGTTATTTTACTTTAACCGATAGCAGGCACGTTTGCTGGCAAATTATCAAAAAATTATATCCGGCCCAGAATAACCCGCCCTACGGATGCCGTCGCTTTGAATTAGTAGCAACGGCACCCGATAGCGGCGGGGTCTTGGCTGGGTGCGGTAGGCTGTTACGCCTGCGCTCATGGTAGCAAATGGATTGCGCCATATATCCGGCCCGAGTAAACGCTACGGACGAGCCGGTATAGTGCGGCTACTGTGGATGCTTGGGCTGCTGTGGGGAGCGATCGCAGCTTAATTAAAATTAACGATGCGATCGCCGTCAAACACGCTCTTTAATCAAATCGCTAAGCAGAAATAGAATCCCAGCCTCGATTAATCATAAGCCGAGCATAGTGACCATTCCCCAAATCTCGCAGCTTAATATCAGATATCTAGGTCAAACTTTTCTGCAATTTCGTCTAAATCTTTTTCAGACAACAACGTGCTTAGTTTAACAAGTGTCGTTTTAGGTTTAGGGTAACTTGATTCTGGCGTTGATTTTACCATAAAGTCATATCCTAGAGATATGACTCTAACGAGTTTCTGAAAACTAAGAAGCTGCAAAGATTCTAGTATGCTAGCAACAATAGACGCCTCATCACTACTATCCGCAAAAAGCGCATTCTGGCTTTACTGTGAATATATCGCTTAAGACATTTTCGTGGCCACACTTAGAACAGAGCCCATTAAATGTTTTAGCTTGAGATGCAATAGTTTTGCCTTCTGTGGCTTCGCCTATTATATGTTGGCAGGCCGCACATTTGATTGGCTTAGTTGATTTTAGTAGTTCTTTTTTTATTGATTTGCGAAGAGCCAAACATTCTGGGCACCAAATTACTTTTAATTGTCGCTTCACAATCAATCTAGGGTCAGCTTCAGAAGCTTTGCCGACTTTTTCGCAGCGCATGCAAGTAAGTCCGCGTGGGTAAATAGTCTTGCAGTGAGGACAGCTTTTTGCTGTCTCGCTAACTGCTTTATTACATTCGATGCACTTTAATAACTTAGTCATATTATTGAAGCGTCATTCACTTGCTTTGCACATAAAACAAGTAAGTTTAATTACAGACCTACCATGATTCCTTCTGGCCGCTCTATAAAAGCATGGCTTAAATTCGTGCTGATTCTATAGCCGTTTTTTAAAACCTCATAACGATTTGTTGCAATCGCCCATTGGCCATCGCTAGTCAGCTCGCAGCGATAGGTATGTTCAAAAGGATTCCCCGCACCATATTTTTTAATTTTTTCATGCAAGGCAGTTAAGTCCTCAGCAGCCCAATAGTTAGAAACCTTAATAGTTACAGCCGTTTCCAGCGTATCTTTAGTTAAGTTAGCGGCTTGCCGGTTAACCCAAACTTGATAATCGTCAGGAGTGAGCAGTGCCATCGGACGGTCTCCTTTTATCATCTTGCCCAAAGCATCATATAATACAGGATTCCATTTAGTTGGAGCTGTAAAAACTTCGTCGGTCGCGATACGCTTCAAAATCATATTTTTCTGTTGCTTTTGTTGGCTTTGTTTTCTTTGTTGACATTTTGCAAAGTAAGAGGGTATTTCATAAGGTCGTTGACATCCAGCATAAAAAATCTTGACCCATCTGCGATTAGTATTCAATGCTGCCCCTGAAAGATCGTCGGTAAAATTGACAAAAATTTTAGCCGTTTCATGGTCTCCAACATAGACATTGATAGCATCGTCGCTAAAGCTTATCTTTTCGCATTTTTTGAGCAAATCTAAATAATTCATAAATAGCTCAAACTCCATTAGGTTGACCATTAGAACGATGCTGTTTGTCTCGGATTATTGCAAGCTCTTCAGTGTTAAGTAGCATCACCCGACCTAGTGCGACCAGCTCAGGATTAGTTGGCCGTTCACCTACTGCAATATCGGCTATGCGTTGCACTGATAAGCCAGCAGTCTTAGAAAGGACTTGAGGATCCCAATCTTCGATCAATTGGCCCAAAGTGCGGCTCCTATGCCTTGCCTTTAGGCCCTCTTCTAATAGTTGCCTCGCTATGACTGCCGTTGGGATTTGGCCAGACTTTCTGGCCTCAGCTTCTATCAAAAAGCGGATCCCCTCGACGTTGATTGAGAGTCGGTCCTGCATTTTAGACCTTTTGCTGTTTTTTGCTGCGCTCATTATTTCACAAGTTCTTGAAGCGATTGTGCTGCTCTTAAACAATCTTAACGCAGCAAATATTGCATATCTGCTGCAAATAGAGTATATTTGAATCAATCGAGTCGCACGCCTCCGGTTCTCAAAAGGGCAAAACCCAACCCGGTCGGGGCTTTCGAGCCATAACCGGCATTGCGCCCGAGCCGGAGCGACTGAACCGAGAGCCGTCTCAGTGGCCTTGTTTGCGAACGGCTCCCGCTTTGGAGACAACAGGGCTGGCAACTGCAACTGCGAGCCCGGGGAGAAAGGCCGTCAGCAATGGCGGCCGGTACTCCCACCTATCCCGCCCATTCCAAGCCGAGCAAACCGGCCCTCTAAGAACGGTCGCGAACCAAGAGGAGACCGAGCGAAAGCAAGGCAAGGACAGGCAATCGACTCGTTAACCAAACCAAACGGAACCAAGCCGCCAAACGAACCCGACCGGCGGCGCGGGGAAGCTTTGTCAAATTACCTAAGAGGACCCATGGCAACCACAACGCCAGAAAACGGAACGGCACCAAACGAAACAACGACCCCGACCGAGCCGACCCCGGGAACGCAACCGGCACCCGAGCCAGGAACCGAGCCGAACCCGGGGACTGAGCCGACTCAACCGCCAGCAACGGAACCGAGCCCAGGAGGTACGAAACGGAGCCCGAGCCCAGGAACCGAGCCAGAGACAGAACCGGCAGAATAGCGGACTAACGCTGGCAATGTAGCAGCGGCTCCCTTTCACCCTGGGGAGCCGCCTCATGCTCAGTTAATATTTAGCAAAAACGCTATGGGAATACCGAAAGATAAATCAGTTGAATATAAAGAGGGATATAAAGCAGGATACGAAGCGGCACTTAAAGATGTAATACCTGAAACGCTTCAGCATTATGTTAGTGCGGAAGAGCTTGCTAAGACTGGCCTAGAACCTTATCTCGTTTTTAAAAACTGGCCCGACCTAAGTCGTTTTTTGGCTGCTTTGGCTTGTTCTTATGGTGACTTCCCTAAAAAGCTAAAAGACATACTGGAATGCGAATACGAAGGTGTTTCTTGTTCGGTTTCGGAATTTGATTGGCCTGATGTCAATTGGGATTGCGAAATTTCTGAAAGTTTTGCATTGGGAATAGGGGAGGCTTGCTTGCACGCAATTCGTGACGGCATTACGATGCTAGAGGCTCTATAGATTTAACCGCAGCGCAAAATGAGTAAAAGAACAAAAGACTTAGTTTTTGGAGACAAAGTAATGCACGCAGGCACAATATCGACTTTCGTGGGGCGCATAGGTTCTCAAGCAATACTCAGATCTGCTTGTAGAAAAAACATGGGGCTCAAGTATGTGAAAGCTCAAGCAGGATTAATTTTTTGCAACACGTCAAAAAAGTATCGCAAAAAGTAAAAACCAAAAAGTTATGAAAGGAGCATTAGTAATACCTTTAGCTATCAACGATCGCGTCGGCCAAAAGCAGGTAGCGAGCCGGGGCGGTAGCTCTATAGAAGTGACGGCAACCGACCGAGTGGCAGACGGGCTTGAATTCCAATTGCTAGAAGCCCAAATTCGTGGCGAGTTGTCGCGGGGTGCCTTGAAAAATATGGTGCTGCCTCATTTAGACCCATTGAGAGGGGCGGCGATCGCCTGCAGCAATCCCCTAGTAGCGGCAGCGTTAATGGCCCACTCCGCTTGGGAGCTGTTGCCCTGGGTAGCTCTTTACGACAAAAAGCAACGTGCCGCGATCGTAACCTGCGTTCGTTACGGCGAGGTTGAGGTAGAAGACCTAATCGAATTCGATTTGTAAGCAAAAAAACTATGACTGCAACTTTAGCAATACGCAAAAAAATGCTAAAAATTAGCACTGGAAAGCTGGCGGGCATCCGTTGCTACGCCCTAGAAGCAAGCGATGTCGAAGCCGATACCGAAACGCTTTTTGAAAAATTGGAAAGCGAGCTATTGCAGTTCGAGCCAGAACCTGGAATGGGCGTGACGATAGTCGGCTCAGACCCAATAGCTACATCGTTTTTGCTTGCGAAGCTCTTCAATTGGGAGCTGCCATTTATTGCCGCCTGCAACGATAGCAAAGACGAAACCCAGGCAGTTGCAATCAAATCTCGCAGGCTTGAACCCGGCAGGCCATTTGAATTTCAGCAACTTTAACAATAGCAAGGCAATAAGGCATTAGGCGTGGATCTAACAAAGCTTAGTTTTAAAGCCCAAACAGCTCTACTAGCAGCAATTGCTTGGGCACTCCATCACGATAGTCACCTCGTTGAAGCAATGGCCGACTTGCAGTTGATGCTTTTGGTGAAAAAACTTATAGGCCGAGAAAGTTGCGACAGCCTAGAAGCGCCAATTTATGGAGAACGCGAAAAGCTGGCCTCCCTAGCCGCCGCGATCGCTAATTCATTAGTGCAGCGCTTTTCAGAGCTAGACGAAAACATTTAGAACCCGTACCGGCTCCGACCCCGGTCAAGAATCAATCGTCCAAATTTTTAGCAAGTTCCGTATAAATACGAACTACTGGCTAAATTTAGCTTTGCATTTAATTTGCATGACGCGCATTTTACTTTCTCCAGAATCTAGAAGAAAAGCAAGCTCAAAGCGAGCAATATCGTTCGCTTTTGTCTAGAATGTGGGCAGAGCAAAATGAGCCAATGTAAATTAAAACTTCTTATAGCATTCGTGCAAAAAAAGCAGAAAATTTTGGCAAAAAATAACGCCAATGCTGCTACAATGCTTTGCAATGATAAAGAAACAAAAGCAAGCGCCAGTTTAGGAAAAGCGCGGAAAGCTAGCTTCCCTAGCCGATCGCGATCGCTCTTTGCTTTGGTGACAGATTGATGAAAAACCGCACCGGCGCGGCCTGAGAAACTTCGCCGGTACGGGTTCGCTAACCCCTATTAATAAGGAGCAAGGACATGATACAACAGGCAGCCGGACAACAGCAAGACTTAGCAACCGGCGTCAACCGGGACCTATCGGGCAATGAACTGACACGTCAAATCCAAGTAGAAGCGATCGCGATAGATGAAGAGCAAACACAAGCCGCCCCGACGCCCAAAGCAAAAGCAGCAACCGAAGGCCAAACGCCCCAGACCCAGGCCGAGGCCGAGATATTCGGGACACCCATTAGTTTCGCCAAGACTTTGCCCGAGTTGCTTTCGGGGGATAAGTGGCAAACGCGGCGCAATTGGTCGGACGGCCATGCAGCCAAATTTGGGAAGGCTTATCGGGAAGGCAAGCTGGTGCGCGCCTTTGACAAAGACCGGCGAGTGCCTGGGAGCAAGCAAGTGGGGCTATTGCGCCTGACCCGGGAACCATACGAGCAATTGCTAGCAGACATAACATCCGCCGAGATTGCTGCCGAAGGATTCCCGGCAATGTCTCGTCAAAAGTTCGTTGAAGAATTTTTTGATGGAGAAGAGGAGCAAACTCTCTGGGTTTTAGAATTTGAGTTTATCCCTGACAAACCAACTAACCCCGAGGCAAGCGAACCCGAGGCAAGCGAACCCGAGGCAAGCGAACCCGAGGCCGAAACGAACGAACCCCATCCCGAACCCGAGCCCAAAACTCCCTCAACAAGCGAAACTCCCTTACCCGAACCAAACAAAAGTCCCAACGCTACAGAGGGAACAGAAGAATTTAAGGGAACATACGCCGAAGAACTTCAGGAAACGGATCGCGCCGGCTTGATGGCAGCGATACGGGCAGGAGAGGTGCTGCTAAAAGCACGCAAGATGTTTAAAGGCCAAGAGCAGCAAGAAGAAAAAAGTTTTGGTAACTGGATAAAACGACAAGGCTATAGCGTTTCTTGGGGCTATACAAGAATGAAGCTGGCCACAACGTATCAAGATATAGCCAATTCCTTTGAAGAAATAAGCGAAGTAATAGGGCTATTCAATCAAAAAACTTTTTTCAAGTTTGCCGATCAGTCTGAAGAGTTTAAAGCTTGGCTGATTGAAAAAATTCAAAATGCTAATTTTCTGGCAAAATTCGCCCCAACAAACAGGATTAATAGCGCAGCATTAGGTAAGATAAAGTCTTTTTGGACAGTAGAAAATAGCGAAATTGTTCCCGAGCATTTAAAAGGCAATGAAGTCCTTCATCCAGAAGAGGTAAAGGCAATTGCGGAAGTAGCTGAAAAGGCAGAAGCTTTGCCCGAACAATTTAAAGAGCATTTTGCAGCCGCTTTGTGGGAAGCTGACGCTCAAGACTACAAAGAAATTGCCCGTTCCGCCAAAGAAGCATTTAATTTCATGGACGAAACGCAGGCATTGCAATTTGCTTCAAGCGAAAATGAAGATTTTGCAGAAGGGGTGCTTGGCGAACTAATCCGAACTGGCGTGGAAAATATTGGTTCTAAGCTGTCAAAAGCGGCGGCCAAAGTAGAGAAACTTTGCGCTCAATTATTCCTAGCGCACCGAGAATATCAACATTTAAGCGATCGGCTTTATGTGGAAACTGGAGCAAGTACGCCTAAAACGCGAGAGCTTCTCAAAAGCTTAGGACAAAATCTCGGGCCTGATAAGTGTTCTATAAAATTAGGATTGGAAAACCCAGAAGAAGTATCGATATATTTCAACCCACCCCAAGCACGGCCAGCAGCAGAGCCGGATGCCGCAAGCTTGCAAGCGATCGCCTCGCAAATCGAAAAGGTCTTTGACTCCTCGGGCCTGCCCTGCGCGGTAAAAGGGTCTTACGTCAAAATATCCCCGGAAGCAAAGCGGTACGCAGGCGAAGTCGCCAAAGTAACCGACGATCGCAACCAGCAGTCGATTGAGGTGACAATCGCGGGCAACAGTGTAGAAGCAACATTTTCTGCCGAAGAGCTAACGCCCTACAAGCCGCCTCAAGAAAAAGTCTCAATGTCGGTAATAGAGGGTTCTTTAGCTAAATTGCAGCGTGGAATTCGGTTGGCAGCTTATCGAGAGGCCGATATGTTTCACGATCTGTCCGCACAGAATCAGACCTTGGAAGAAGAGGTGCGATCGCAATCGGAACGCATCGGTAACTTACAGACGGGAACTGCGAGCGCCCAAGCTTTACAACTGGCCAACCAAAAACTTTCTCAAGATTTGGACGCTGCCCGAGAAGAACTGTTAGCCGCACAAGAAGCCGATCAACAACAGCAGTCGGCCTTAGAATTGCTCCAGCAACAAAAAGAGAAGGAGCTGCGCATCGCCAGGACAAATGCTTTAGTGTCCGACGATGCTAGTGAAAAAATCGAAGCATTGCGCGAGCAGTGGGCTGGCGAAAAAGACGTTATTATGAATCGGCTTCGTAATGCTAATAACGAAGTCGATGCGCTACAGGCGCAGAAAGCACAGCTACAGGCTCAGCTCGCTACTTTGCCGGACGGTATGACCAACACGGCAGACATGGAGAGCGCGATCGACGTAATTGTCCGCGCTTGCGAAAAGTTGGGTATTGTGCCCCGACTGCCCAGCGAGGAAACCATAACCGCCACTATGGAGGCGATTCGCGGCTGCGGCCAAGGCATTCTCGATTTCCTGGAATCCCAAGAGACCTGGCAAGCTGCCTGATATTACCTGACAATTAATGACTTTTGCGCCTAGCTTGGTTGCAAAAGTCAACCATCTTAACGGTCGGCTATTTCTGGCGATTAATAGCAACCTGCTTTTGCGCAAATTGAATGGAAAGCAAAGCTTGCTAAGACGAGGTATTGCCGACTTTTTGACACCAATTAATACTTGTTATTGCCAAACGTACCCATTTAAAAGCCGCTAATAAAAAATGACTGGAACGCAACAAATCAAAAAAGCCAAAACTAAAAGCGATCGAGCCAAAATTGAAGACGATTCTATTTTGCAAGCCGTAGTCGCTCTCGAAGGGGATATCGCTAGCCTGGAAAACAACATTACAAAAATCAAAGAGCAGCTCGGAGTCCTTAAGGAAGCTATCAAAGAAGAGGAAAGGTGGGTTCGGCTTTCAAAAGCCGTCCAAGTAACCGGCATAAAAAGAAATGCAATGATAGCTCGGATTAAAGATGGGCGTTGGCTTCCCGGGAAACACTACCGCAACACCAGCGACGGTTGCAAGCCGTTTTATATTGTCAACCTCAAGGCAGTTGAGGAATTGCTAAACAAGCCGCCCGAGAAACGGCCCCCGGCTAAGTTTTAGTCAAACAAAACGTACCGTCGGTTGCCTGACGCAAAGGTCGTGCGATTAACTTTCCCCGATCGCTCCTTTGACGAAGCCAAAGAGCAATTCGAGGTCAAAACCCTTAGAACTGAATTGCCGCAAAATATTCTGGCAGTGAGAAAGATGGAGGGCTAAAGATTCTAAATGGGCTAATTCGCTGGAAGGAACCCCTTTAGTTCTCCAAGCCGAAACCGTGGAGTTGCTCTTGCTTAAAAGAGTTGCTATTATCGCGTCTTTCTGGGCCGTCCCTCCTTGAAAGTCAGGGAAAAACAAATCGAAAAAATCGTCGATAGTCTCAATTTTCGGGGTCATCGTGCGGGCGTTTTTCTTTTATGTTGTCGCAAATCGAATTCGAGCGCATCGGCAATATCCTCGTTACGAGAGGTGTCGTCGCTTCGGAAATTGCGGATTAGTAATGACAAAAAAGAAAAGCGATCGCGACAGTTTACTGAATCTTACAAAAAAACTTTTGCAAAAGCCCACTTTTGTAAAAGCGCTAATTTTGCAAATAGGAATATTCAAATGCAACTCGTACCATCTTGGGACTGGAAAGAACGCTACCACTACCACTTAAATCAACAGCAGCCAAGCAATGCGGAGCTAGAAAGCGAGCTACAAAGAGAAATAAGCAAACTTGCTAGCAATAACGGCTTTAAGCTTACCCCGTTAAAAGCAGGGCAAGGCTTGCTTCAGCCTTTAGACCCGGACAAGGGAAAAGGGGCTTGGCAAGGCAGCCATGCTTACCTAAAAGCCTTGCTGGAAAACGCTATTGAGCTTGGGTACTTCCCCAGCATAGAAGAGCAGGCCGACAAAATTGAAGAAACTTTGGACGCGATCGCGAACGTTCAAGAGCTGGCTTGGAAGCTGTCCTTGGGCAATCAAGGCTTGAACGATAACAAGCTGC
>JAAHFN010000111.1 GCA_010672965.1 Oscillatoria sp. SIO1A7 | reverse complement strand
TTATTTATCAAATAGAAATTGCTGTAGAAGACTCAAAAGCTGTCAACAATTTAGGTATTTCAAGAGTGAGGGACTGCATTCCAATTGCCATAGAATTTTCTATATTAGAGGTAGGATTAAATAGCGGAAGTGTATGGAACTATCCTGGAAGAAATGGAATTATTGACTATCCATGTAAATGGCATTTAGGAAAAATTAATTGATGTTGTTGTCATTAGAAACAACGGAAATATAAAGTGCTTATAGGCAATGAGAGAAATTGCAGCTATAGGACATAAAATATTGGTATAAAAAAACACAGATTATACTGGTCAATTTATTTAAAATAACGCCTTCAATGATATAGAATACAATAAATACAATTTAAATGTATAAAAATTAATTTTAAAACATAAAAATGGACAAGAAAGAGATACATAATCCCGAACAAGTAGATGAGATTGCAGATTGGTTTGCTAGAGGAAACTACAGTGCAGTGGCCATGGCAGGTCACTCAGATAAATGGCAAACCTATGCAGCATTAGGCTTAATTGGAAAAACCGAGATGGCTATTAAAGGATTAAGTCAGTTTGATTGCCAAGAAGCCCGTTTTTACTCTGCTGTAGCTAGTTGGATTAACGCAGATGAATCCACAGCTATAAATATATTGGAAACAATTCCGACACCTCACGCTCAAAACTTACTGAAATTAATCCGCAAAACTAAAATCTCTGTATTAGCTCAATTACCCTGGCTTCGCGGTGGACCACAGGATTTGCTAACAGGAGCAGCAAAAGACCCAAAATTTGATATTCGTAATATTAGCTTCCATCCTCAAGATATTAGAAATAAACCGAATGCGGATATTCACCAATTTTATAATCCCCAGCAACCCCCTGACTTTTATCTTTGCGCAATGGTCGAGTGGCATATCATTCCACCCAACATACAGGAATTGCCTTGTCCAATTTTAGGCCAAACTTCAGATTTTGATTTACACATTCAGGCAGTACAACCTTGGCTGCAAGTATTCGACGAAGTGATTACCACTGACCAAACTGAATGGCAGGATGTAAGTCGCTTAGTCGATGTTCCCGTATCAACTTTTCCCAAATCATTTGGTATCCCAACTGGTTTACCACCATTAACCCGGGCACAGAGAGATATTGATGTATTTGTGTCTGGCACCACACTACATCCGTATCATTTTGATAAAGCCGAACTGTATCATCAAGTTTTACAAATTCCTAAGATTAATTTCTTTTCAATTAATGGATTTACTTCGGAATATTATCAACTCCTATCTCAATCAAAAGTTACTTTCACTTATGTAAGACATCCAGGTGCTACCCCGACTAGAGGATTAGATGCTTTAAGCATGGGTTGTGCTATTGCAGTTCCAAAAGATTGTGTCCTTCAATTGTATGTAGGGGAACAAGAGGGGGTCGTGCCTTATGAAATGGAAAATCTAGACCGCACGGTTAATAGAATATTAGTTAATTGGTCAGAATTCGAGCAACGGGCTCAACGGGGTGCAGAAATTATTCGCCAAGAATTTACTCTTGAACGAGTAGCATCTCAATATCTACGGTTTATGACATTTTTAGCCGCTAAACCTCGCGAACAGCGTAAAATTAAACTTATTCAGCACCTCAGTCAAAAAAGAAGTATTTTACACAAAGGTTGGTTGCCTAAAAAACCTAAAGTCTTAGCTCAAATCAGAAAAAGTAATTTAGCTTGCTGGCAAGCCCAACTGGAAAAAAAAGCCAGTTCGCATTTATTGATTGATATGGCCAGAGAGCTAGTGCTTGGATATGCAGATTCAGTCAAAACAAATAAGAACTCGACTAATCCCGATCTTTTACAGCAGGCGTTAGAAATATATCAAACGGTTTTAAAACGCTTTCCTAAGTGTTTAGTGTTGCGCTGCAATTTTATTCGGACAGCATTACATTTTGGAACACCCCAGCAGGTATCACAAGCCCTAGAAGTCTTAGGGGAAACTTTGGAGTACCCTACCTCTCATTGGCAAATTGATATCATGGAAGATGTCTTTTCATGGGATTTTTTCAATATTTTTTTTGATTATAGAAAATATTTAGATCTGGTCAGTGAAAATTTAATGGGAGCCATATCTTTTGATTCTGTTTGTGAGCAACTGATTAAACTAATTTTTGCCTCGTTATATTACTACCAAGGACGCTATTCCGGAGAGTTGGAAGATTTCAAAGAAGCATTCAACCTTGACTCGGAGTTTCCCTATTATAAATTTTGGTATGCTCAAGCCCTCGTGCAGCGCGGTGAACCCGAAGATGTCAAATTAGCAGAATCATTATTGGTGGAATTAGTTGAAAATTCCATTGTATTTGTGGAAGCGTACTATTTGCTAAAGCAACTGCAAGTCACTGCTCGGTCGATCGGTTCACATTTGGACAGATTAACTCAGATCGTGAAGCGATCTCAACGTCAGCATATTTTTCTAGAAGATGTGGGACTCAAGAACTTGCAACCACCATTGAATGCGTCTGACAGTTTTGTGCAGGCTGGAAGCGATCGCGTTACAGTACAAAAAAATCGAGAATTGCCAAAGTCACCAAAGGTTTCCGTAATTCTATTGGACTGGTGCTGGCGCGATCGCTTCCAGGTGTTGGATAGTTTATCAGAGCAAAATGTTCCACGAGAACAATACGAAATAATTTGGGTTGAACTTTACAACCGAGTAATGCCTGAAGTTATGGAAAAAGCTGATGTAGTCCTCACCTGCGATCGGAAAGGAATCTACCACAAACACATTGGCTATAATGCAGGAATTCTACAAGCACAAGGTCAAGTAATTGTAATTGGGGATTCTCAGGTAAACTTTCGCTCGGATTTCATTGCATCTGCGATCGATTCATTTGGACTCAACTCAGACAGCCAACCCCATAGAATTGTTATAAATCATAATAAAACTGGTTGTATATCTTTCCGAAAATTTGACGTAATTCGGCTCGGTGGATTCGACGAACATTATTCTTTTGAAGGGCATATGGGGGGAATTCATACTATGGTGTCTCGGTTAAACAATATAGGAATTTCGATTGTACAGGACTCTGAATATTCTAATTTGCTAGAATCTTTTGCCCCACTCTCTTTGAATATATTCCGAACGAAGGTTGGTTATCCGTGGCTATTACCCATGCAAGAAAATTCGCAATTGAGTTATCTGAGGAAATCTCTGCTTAAATTGGGAACATTCTTGGATGAAAATTTTAGCCAATCTCTGGGATTGACTCAATTTTCTAAATTAGAAAAACTTAGAGTTTGGATTGTTAGTAAAATGGACTCTATACAGTTAGAAAGAAGTATAATTGGGAAACTTTACTGGAAAGGTGGCTGGCGAATAAAGCATGCAATCAAGATTTTTATATATAGAATCATACATTTTTTTATGGATATGACTAAATCAAAAAATGTAAATAAACACCTATGAAAAACTATCTTGAAAAGAATCAAAAAATGTAATAAAAAATAAGGAATATTTTAGGACAAAAAACAATTTATTTGGTCTGTCGGCAGCTATATATAGCGGTTCTCAAATTTATGTGAGGTTGCCTGGGCGAAGCATCCCAGTATGGGAATTACCGTTCGGGACGCCGAGATTGTCTCAGGGATGCTGTCGCCCCTACATTTTCGTTTATTACACTTATTTAAAAAACGCTATATCGAACTGTTTTGGAAACCGATATTGGTTTTTTGGCTGCTGGAGAAACTGAAACGAGACCTTGACCTACTCACATATAATGAACATTGATTGTAAAAAATTGCCTGTAGGGGAAAATCGCAATTTGCCTCTAGCTAACGGAAAGCCAACAATATTATATAAAGATAAATGAAAACAAATGTACTGGTAACTGGGGGGGCTGGCTATTTAGGTTCAGTCATGTGCGATCGCTTACTGAATGCTGGCTTTCAAGTCACTGCATTGGACAACTTAATGTACGGTCAAAATTCTCTCTTCCATCTTTGCGCTAATCCTGCTTTTAATTTTATTTTGGGAGACGTGCGGGATGAAGAGTTAATGAAAGATGTCATTAAAAATGCAGA
The DNA here is from genome assembly GCA_010672965.1 of Oscillatoria sp. SIO1A7. Classification (GTDB taxonomy): domain Bacteria; phylum Cyanobacteriota; class Cyanobacteriia; order Cyanobacteriales; family Laspinemataceae; genus SIO1A7. The sequence continues at coordinate 10,941 of JAAHFN010000111.1, read as the reverse complement.
TGTTATTATTCCTCTAGCTGCTGTTGTGGGAGCCTCTGCCTGCAAGCGAGATCCTTGGATGGCTACCTCAGTCAACCTTGACGCGGTACAGTTAATCGAGCAGTTCCGCAGTCCTCAACAGTTAATTATCTTTCCGACAACCAACAGCGGTTATGGAACTCAATCTGGGGAAACCTATTGTACGGAAGAAACGCCCCTGGAACCAATATCTCTCTACGGTCAAACTAAGGTACAAGCAGAGCAACTAATTCTCGATCTCCCAAATACTATTACCCTAAGACTGGCGACAGTATTTGGTCTGTCTCCTCGGATGCGATTGGATTTGCTGGTCAACCACTTTACCTACGCGGCGTTTACGGATGGCTATTTGGTAATTTTTGAGAAGGACTTTAAACGCAACTACATCCATATTCGAGATGTGGCAGATTGCATCATTCACTGTATCGATAACTCCGATAACATGATGGGTCGTCCCTATAATGCAGGGTTAGATGCAGCCAATCTGTCAAAAGAGGAGTTAGCTCTGAAAATTAAAGAATATATTCCCAATTTCTATATTCATTATGCGGAATTGGGGAGCGATCCAGATAAGCGTAACTATATTGTCTCGAATCAGCGATTGCGCGAAGCAGGTTTTGAGGCTCGTCGCTCTTTGGATGAAGGGATTCAAGAATTGCTGAAAGGATATCTGATGTTGGGACGCGGTAAGTTTAAGAATATCTAATACTAGGGTGTGGGGTGTGGGGTGTGGGGTGTAGCTTCGCTGACTTGCGGTGCGCGGGGGGATTGCCCCTAGATATGGATGTAGGACTTATATCAAGTCTGGTTAAATACCCACAGAAAAATTTAGAATCTCGCGTAGGACGGGCTTCCGAAAAGTCCCTTAGAGCTGGAGGGACTTTTCGGAAGCCCGTCCTACGCAGAATTGACTTTTTTTGGGGCATTCAAACCGACATGATATTCGCACAGACGCTATTAGTAGGGTGCGCACTGCGCACCAGACCCTACTTGAATAAATGTGACAGTTGAATCTAAAATCAAAATTATAAAATCTAAACAGGAAGTCACTGCAGCCATTTTAGCAGGTGGGTTGGGAACTCGACTCCGTTCTGTAGTCGCCGATCGCCCAAAAGTTCTTGCAGAAGTTCGAGGACGCCCGTTCCTATCTTATCTATTAGATCGGCTTGCTTCTGTCAATGTCACAGAGGTGGTTCTCTGTACTGGATACTTAGGGGAGCAAGTACAAGCTAGTTTTGGCAATACTTATAAAAGCCTGCGTCTTGTTTATTCGCAGGAATCTTCTCAACTTGGAACTGCGGGAGCCCTGCGATTAGCTTTGCCTTTTTTCCAGTCCGAAACTGTCCTCGTTACCAATGGCGATTCCTTTTGTGACGCAGATTTATCGGCATTTGTGAAGTGGCATTTCGCACAGCAGGCTGAAGCAAGCTTACTTTTAACTCAAGTATCTGACACCAAGCGTTTTGGTCGAGTCGAAGTGGATGACAAAGGTCAAGTGCTAAGTTTTGAAGAAAAAGGGAATAGTAGCGGTATGGGTTCGATTAATGCCGGAATTTATTTGCTGTCCCGCAATTTACTTAGCACCATTCCTGGCGATCGCCCGGTTTCTCTAGAACGAGAGATATTTCCCAACTGGATCGATCGGGGACTATACGGTTACCCAAGTAATGGGGGTTTTTTAGATATTGGCACTCCCGACTCTTATGCGATCGCCGAAAAGTTTTTTACATGACTTACGCAAAATACGCTTATGTAGGGGCAATTAGCGAATCGCCCCTACCAGATATAGGGGTAATGGGTAAGTCCTGTTTTAATGTGGAGTTTCAAAGTTGAAAAAAAAAGGTTTTGTGCTGCTAGACCGTGATGGTACTGTTATTGTAGAGCGTCATTATCTTTCCGATCCCGATCGCGTTGAGTTGCTTCCTGGAAGCGCTGCTGGTTTGCGCCAAATGGCTAGTATGGGTCTGGGTCTAGTTTTGATTACCAATCAGTCTGGAATTGGTCGAGGGTTTTTCGACGAAACTCGGGTACGGGAGATTCATCAGCGATTGCAAGATTTGTTGGCTGTTGAAGGGGTCGAATTGGATGGAATCTATTTCTGCCCTCACAAACCCACAGATGATTGTGATTGTCGTAAACCTCGCACGGGCATGGTGGAGAAAGCGACAAAATGCCTGGGATTTGACCCTCAAAAGAGTTTCGTAATAGGTGATAAACCTTGCGATGTGGAATTGGGTCAAGCGGTGGGAGCAACTACCTTTCTAGTGCGCACTGGTTATGGAGCCAAAGTCGCTACAGAAGGCTCGACGAACCCAGACTATATTGTAAACAATCTGGTGGAGGCAGCAGAAGTGATTCAAAAAATTATAGCACTAAGCAGTCAGCGATTCTCCTGCGGAGACGCTGCGCGATCGGCGGTCAGCGGTCAGCTATCGGCACAGGCAGCACAAGTATTGCCTTTACTAGACTTGGCAAACTTTAATTGCCCTGACCTTAATGGGTAGTGCTATATAGGGTTAAAAGTTGGGATTAACAATTGGCAAAAATATGCAATTTAAAATTAAATCTCAGCTACAACAACAAGCAAAAGAACACTTACTCGAAAGTGCTGCGCTGAAAAGGAGAATGGTCGATCGCTGCTTGGATGACACCATCTTAGCCGGTAAATTGATAGCAGATTCTTTGCAGGTTGGTGGAAAATTATTGTTATGCGGTAATGGAGGCAGTGCTGCTGATTGCCAGCATTTAGCTTCTGAATTTGTCAACTGTCTGAACAAAGATTTTCAGCGCCCTGGTTTAGCGGCGATCGCTCTAACCACGGATACCTCTTTTTTAACAGCTTATGCGAACGATTGTAATTTTGAGGGAATTTTTTCCCGTCAGGTAGAAACCCTGGGAAAATCGGAAGATGTACTCTTAGGCATTAGTACCAGTGGGAACTCAGCGAATGTTATTCAAGCCATGAAAGCGGCAAAAGAAATCGGCATATCAACGATCGCACTTACGGGAAGTGGAGGAGTTCTAGCAGAAATTGCCGATATCGCTATTGCCGTTCCTAGCACCAATACCCAGCACATACAAGAAGGTCATCTGGCGATCGAACATATCTTGTGTCGTTTGGTCGAACAGCATTTATTTGAAACCGCATAAAATTTAACTAAATATTTCTGTTAAGTTGGAAATCACCATCAGCGTCATGGTTATATAATGACAACAAATAATGATTATTAGCAGAACACCATTCAGAATATCATTTTTTGGAGGTGGAACAGACTATCCAGCCTGGTATAGATATCATGGCGGTGCAGTTTTGGCTGTAACAATCGATAAATTCTGTTATTTATCCTGTCGCTATTTACCTCCTTTTTTTGAACATCGTTTTCGGATTGTTTATTCCAAGATAGAAAATTGCCAAAGCATTGAAGAAATTGCTCATCCATCGGTGAGAGAAGTTTTACGATACTTAAACCTTAATCGGGGTCTGGAAATTCACCATGATGGCGATCTACCCGCTCGCAGCGGCATGGGTTCGAGTTCTGCATTTACCGTGGGACTACTCCACGCTTTGTATGGACTAAAAGGGAAAATGCCCAATAAAAAACAGCTCGCTAAAGAAAGTATTTATATAGAACAGGAAATTTTACAAGAAACTGTCGGTTCTCAGGATCAGGTTTTGGCCGCTTATGGAGGTCTAAACCATGTCACTTTTTTACAAAACGGCGAAATTTCTGTCAGACCCATCACCCTTTCTCAAGAACGGATTGAGGAACTTAATTCTCATTTGATGCTTTTCTACACGGGAATCATTCGCACGGCATCCAATATTGCTCAAAGCTATGTGAACTCCATTGACGAAAAGCGCAGACAATTGCGAATTATGAAAGACCTGGTAGAAGAAAGTCTTTCAATTTTAAATAGTGGCCAAGACCTCACTGGGTTTGGCGAACTTTTGCATGAAAATTGGGAAACTAAACGAACTTTAAGTAACAAAGTTTCTAACTCCCAAGTCGATGAACTGTACGATCTAGCTCGAAATGCTGGAGCGATTGGAGGAAAGTTAACCGGAGCTGGTGGGGGGGGATTTTTCTTACTATTTGTACATCCGGAAAAACAAGATGAGGTAAAAAATAAATTAAATCGGCTCATTCATGTGCCTTTTAAATTTGAATTTTCTGGCAGTCAAATTATATTTTTTGAACCAGAAACTGATTATGCTGCCGAGGAAAAAATTCGTGACAAGCAAACTATAGAAGCTTTTCAAGAGTTAGCCGAAAGTTCGCCGCAATAATTCACAATGGAAAAAAATGCCAAAATTTATGTAGCAGGTGGTCAAACCCTATTAGGGGCTGCCATTTTACGACAACTCACTCAACAAGGATATGAAAATGTCATTGGCTTTCTGGGAACCGAACCCGAGTTAACCAATGCTACTGTGGTCGATCGCTTTTTTGACCGGGAGCGTCCTGAATATGTATTCGTAGCAGCGGGCAAGTCCGGAGGAATTCGAGCAAATCAAAAGTATCCGGCAGAACTCATGCTTGACAACCTACTTATAGAATGTAATATCATTCCTAGTGCCCATCGTTACGGGGTCAAAAAGCTGCTTTATCTTGGCAGTTCTTGTAGTTATCCCAAGCACTGTTCCCAGCCGATGCAAGTAGAGTCTTTGTTGACCGGTGTTTTAGAAACCACCAATGAAGCCTATGCAATAGCAAAAATCGCTGGCATGAAGTTATGTCAGGCATATCATCAGCAGTATGGTTCCAAGTTTATTTCTGGGATTCCGGCAAACTATTTTGGTCCAGAAGATGATTTTAGTCTGGAAGATTCACATGTAATCCCAGCACTCATCAACAAAATGCACGAAGCTAAAGTCACAGAATCAGAATTGGTGGAAATTTGGGGAACCGGCAAGCCACGACGGGAGTTCCTCTTCGCTGACGATTTGGCTGATGGTTGTATTTTTGTGATGAATAACTATGACCAGCCAGAACCGATTAATATTGGCGGTGGATTGGATATATCAATTAAGGAACTGGCTGTATTAATTAAAGAGATTGTAGGCTATTCAGGAGAGTTGCGTTTCGATCCGACTAAGCCAGATGGAATGCCTTTAAAAGCACTGGACTCCGAACAACTAATCTCAATGGGATGGCAGTCAAAGACACCATTTCGCCAAGCATTATTTATGACTTATCAGGGGTTTTTACAAAAGTAGTTACAGAGGCTCCCCCCACCGTTCGGGCTGAGCTTGTCGAAGCCCGGGGCTGCTGGGCTATGCCCCGGAGGGCAGCCCTCGGCTTCGACAAGCTCAGCCCGAACGGTAGATAAAGGTCGTTATTGCGTGCAGCTTCATAAAGAATTGGTCTTACGAAGGGGACAATCCATATAGTTTCAAAATTGAAATGAACCCGGTTTTTACAAACAAAAGAGAAAGAGGCTTACGCAAATGTATGACCAATCGGATTATGAAAAATTCTATCGTTCTTTATATCGCATCCGACGAGTAGAAGAAGAAATTGCCAAAGTTTATCCAACGGACAAAATAAAAAGTCCCGTACATCTTTCTATTGGCCAAGAAGCGGTGTCAGTAGGAATTGCTGAAGCATTAAGAGCTGACGATATTGTTTTTGGGACTTACAGAAGTCACGCCATGTATTTGGCTAAAGGAGGCAATCTTAAAGAAATGATTGCCGAACTCTATGGCAAAGTGACAGGTTGCGCCAAGGGAAAAGGCGGCTCTATGCATTTAATTGATAACAACGCTGGAGTTATGGGCACCTCAGCCGTGGTAGGAACTACTATTCCAAATGCAGTGGGCTATGCCTATGCCTTGAAATACCAACGCAAAGACTCAATTGTGGTTAGCGTGTTTGGTGATGGTGCAACAGATGAAGGTGTATTTTATGAAAGCCTTAACTTTGCTGCACTCAAACGGTTACCGATTATTTTTGTTTGTGAGAATAACTTCTACGCAATTCACACTCATCAACGGATACGTCAGGCAGTAACTAATATTTACGAACGAGCTGCTAGTTATGGGATACCTTCGGAACGAATTGAAGATAACGATTTATTCCGAATTTACGAAAGAGTTAGCGATATCGTGACAGGGATGCGATCGGGGACTCCTGGTCCATTTTTACTTGAATGTATGACCTATCGATGGAAAGAACATGTCGGTCCTGGAGAGGATTATCATCTGGGTTTTCGCGATCGCCAAGAAGCAGAACCCTGGGTGAAAAACGATGCAGTCCAACTCTTGGCCGCAAAAGTAGAACCGGATCGGCGATCGCTCATTGAAGCGGAAGTAGAATCAGAAATTGAAGAGGCTTTTAAATTTGCTGAAGACAGCCTCTTCCCAGATGCTCCCGAACTTTTAGCGGATGTTTTTCAGGAAAAGGACCAATCCAAGCAACAGGACGCCAACGCCAGCCCAAGCCGCAAACTCGATCGGACTCTTTCCTATGTAGAAGCTATCCGCGAAGCCGCTGACCAAGAGATGGAACGGGATCCTTCGACTATCGTATTTGGATTGGATGTTGACGATCCGAAAGCTATCCAAGGAACCACGAAGGGGTTGCTAGAAAAATATGGTCCCGAGCGAGTGTTTGGCACTCCCCTTTCAGAAGATGCCATGACTGGGGCAGCGATCGGCATGGCTTTGGCAGGCTTGCGACCTACCCACATTCACATTCGCATGGATTTCTTGATGTTGGCCATGAATCAAATGGTGAATGTCGCAGCGAAAAGCCACTATATGTATGGCGGACGAGTTCATGTTCCAATGGTCGTGCGATCGATGATTGGCAAGAGCTGGGGTCAAGGCGCTCAACATTCTCAAGGATTGTATTCGTTCTTTGCCCACGTTCCCGGGTTGAAAGTGGTGGCACCTACAACTCCCTATGATGCGAAAGGTTGTCTGTTGGCTGCAATCCGAGATAATAATCCAGTAATGTATGTGGAACAGCGCATCCTGCATTTTCAAAAAGGTCTAGTGCCCGAGTCGGATTATACAGTTGAACCAGGCAAGGCACGAATTACTGCATCAGGAGACGATATCACCTTGGTGGGGATTTCTTTCATGCAGCTAGAATGTCAACGGGCTCAGAGATATCTTGAAGATGTCGGAATTCAGGCTGAAGTCATCGATCCGATTTGGCTGAGTCCCTTGGATATTGATACTATTGCCAAATCAGTCGAAAAAACTGGTCGATTGTGCGTCGTGGATAATAGCTGGATTACTTGCGGCATTAGTGCTGAAATTGTAGCGGCAGTCGCAGAAAAACTTCAGGGAGTCAGAGAGTTTGCAGTACAACGTATGGGCTTTGCGCCAGTCACCTGTCCTCCGACCCCGGCTCTGGAGAATCTTTTCTACCCCAATGCACGGACTATCGCTTCTACTGCTTACGATCTCGTAAAAGGTGGAAAAAATGGTTGGCTTCCAGACGAACGCTCCGATCTGCAAGATATTCAATTTAAAGGGCCATTCTAAATGAAGGTCACTAAAGAAAAAACTCAAATGACTAGCTTAGATTGGCCTTTGATGAGAAATAATATTTCACGAGCCGATCTCGATGAAGTAATTTCATTTCTTCAACAAGACGATCCTATTTTAACTCAGTCAAAATTTGTCAAGCAATTCGAGAAAGAATGGTCTGAGTGGCTGGGAGTTAAACATAGTGTTTTTGTGAATTCAGGTTCTTCGGCTAATTTGCTGACCATATCTGCTCTCAGAGAGACCTACGGCTTAGGGGAAATTATTGTCCCAACATTAACCTGGGTATCGGATATTGCTTCAACGATCCAATGCGGCTTTAGGCCAGTCTTTGTGGATATCGATTCTTATACTTTGGGAATGGATATCGAACAAGTGCTGGAAAAAATTACACCTGAGACTAAAGCAGTATTTTTAACGCATATTCTCGGCTATAACGGGCTCAATCAAAAACTGCTTGATGAGTTAGCATACCGGAAAATTCCTTTGATTGAAGATGTTTGCGAATCTCATGGCGCTACCTTTAAAGGGAAAAAACTGGGGACATTTGGCTTAATGTCCAATTTCTCATTTTACTATGCTCATCATATGACCACCATTGAAGGTGGGATGATTTGTACTAATAATAGCCACTTGTATGAAACCTTAAGAATGTTTCGCTCTCATGGGATGGTGCGCGAGTGCATTTCAGATGAAGTGAAGCAGTTGTATTACCAAGAGTATCCAGACCTGAACCCAGATTTCATCTTTTCATTCCCTGCTTATAATGTGCGGAGTACGGAAATTAATGCAATTATTGGCCGATCGCAACTCAAACGGCTAGATGAAAACAATAAACTCAGAACAGAAAACCTAAAAATATTTTTAGACAATTTAGATCCTGCGAAGTATCAAACAGATTTTGCAATTGAGGGAAGTTGTAACTATGCGTTTACTTTGATTCTCAAAGATGCTAATCCAGCAATGCGCGATCGGGTAATGAAAACCATGCGCGAAAATGGGGTTGAGTTTCGCCGAGGTACGTCTGGAGGTGGCAACCAGTTACGTCAGCCTTATTTACGAAAAGTGATGGGTGACAAAGAGTTTGAAAAATATCCCAAAGTAAACCATATACATTTTTACGGCTTCTATATTGGGAATTATCCAGGGTTAGAAAAAGAAAAAATTATGCAACTTTGTTCTCTATTAAACGAAGTTTCCACTGATGAATCGTGAATTTGTCATCGATCCGTGCAATTGGCCTAACCCACTCCTGACCCCTCCCAGGAGGGGAAATCGGGGAGCTTGAACCCAATTGCACTCCTGGGAGGGGTTAGGGGTGGGTTAGAATTGAGCCTCTTAGAGATTATTTTTCAATAACGAATAGTCCCTGCCCTTTTGCAAGGGGGGTTTGGGTATCCGGCGACTGGGGTATCCCATGACGTTCGACGGGTTTTGACCCAACCTACTACTAAAATTAAATAAAAAACAAATGACTTATAAAAAATTAGACTTACTGCTAATTAATCCGGCGAATCGCAAGCAAATTTACCAATCTTTGGGGAATACAATTTCTGCTATCGAACCACCTGTTTGGGCAGGATTGATGGCAACATTTGTTATAAAGAAAGGATTTTCTGTCGGCATTATTGATGCTTGTGCAGACAACTTGTCGCCCCAAGAAACCGCAGCAAAGGTTTCCGATCTAAATCCTACATTGACTGCGATCGTGGTGTACGGACAACAACCTTCTGCATCAAGTCAAGTCATGGCGGGTGCCAGTGCAGTGGCAACAGAAATTAAAAAGCGATCGGCAGATTTGAAAGTCCTGCTAGTCGGGGGCCATGTAGCAGCCCTGCCCGAACGTTCTCTCCGCGAAGAAGAGACTGATTTTGTGGCCAGTGGCGAAGGCTTGTACACAATGGTGGAACTCATTGAAGCCCTGAATTCTGGTCAGCCCGATTATAGTAAAGTCCGGGGACTTTGGTACTGGGATGCCAAAACCGTAAAATCCAATCCCCCACCACCGCTAGTGATGAATGTGGAAGAGGAAATGCCCGGAATTGCTTGGGATTTGTTGCCAATGGAAAAGTACAGAGCCCACAATTGGCATTGTTTTGATGGTCTTCAGCGGCAACCCTATGCAGCTCTCTACACTAGCTTGGGTTGTCCTTTCCATTGCAGTTTCTGCTGTATCCAAGCACCCTTTAAGAGTGGTGAGAAAGAGTTGGGTTACAAGAGTTTCACCAACAGTTATCGTTTCTGGAGTCCAGAAGCAGCGATCGCCGAAATTGACTTATTGGTCAATCAATATGGCGTTCGTAATATCAAGTTTGCAGACGAGATGTTCGTGTTAAACCCCAAGCATATTATGGGTATCTGTGACTTGATTATTGAACGTGGCTATGATTTGAATATCTGGGCATATGCACGAGTGGATACAGTCAGAGATGATATGCTCGATAAGCTCAAACAGGCTGGTTTTAACTGGTTAGCGTTTGGTATTGAAGCGGCGAGCGATCGCGTTCGCGATGACGTACAAAAAGGAATTAACCAGGAAAAAATTTACCAAACGATTCAGAAAGTTCGCGACGCAGGCATTAATGTAATTGCAAATTACATTTTTGGCTTGCCCGAAGATGATATAGAAAGTATGCAAGAAACTCTCGACCTGGCGCTGAATCTTAATTGCGAATTTGCCAACTTCTACTCGGCAATGGCCTACCCAGGTTCGCAATTGTACAATATGGCGCTTGAAGAAGGATGGGATTTGCCAAAAACTTGGTCTGGATACTCCCAGCATGCGGTGGATACCTTACCCTTACCAACAAAGTATCTATCTGCCTCAGAAGTTTTGGCCTTCCGCGATCGAGCATTTCATATTTACTTCGAGAATCCCAAGTATTTGACTATGATAAAAGAAAAGTTTGGTCAAGAAACTGTCGATCGCATTCGGCAGATGGCAGAACATAAACTTGAAAGAAAGTATGTCCAAGAGGTAGCTAAAGTCTAGATTCCTTGCGCAGGCGATCGCCGCGTATTTTGAACTTCTATCTTCTGGGCATCTCTGCTATCGCGGCAAGCAGTCAGGAGGAGAGAGGTCAGCTCTATCGCAGTAAGGCAGTTATAAGCTGACTGCTGTTGGGCGAAGCCCTTGCCGCTCTCTTCGCTGACTGCTGAAAGCTATATCATCATAATTTTAACTTTCTATGAGCGATCGCACAAAACTAAGAATTCTCCTAATTCAGCAAGAGTTCACCACTTGGCGAAGAGCCCGTAGATGGTCTTATTCCGTACAACTTGGTTTGGAGGAAGGTTTAAATGCTAATGGCATAGAATTTTTAACAATTACAACTCCCTGGCTATCTCATGCCAGAGATATTTGCAAAGATAAGCATTTCGATCAAGTTTGGCTAGAAATCGTTCATACGAACTTAGATGACAGA
>JAAHFN010000110.1 GCA_010672965.1 Oscillatoria sp. SIO1A7 | reverse complement strand
CTCCCTATCCCTCCCCATCCCTCCCCATCTCTCCCCATCTCTCCCTATCTCTCCCCATCTCTCCCTATCCCTCCCCATCTCTCCCTATCCCTCCCCATCCCTCCCCATCTCTCCCCATCTCTCCCCATCTCTCCCCACACCCCACACCCCCAACTAAACTACGATGGCACGCAAATATAAATCCTCAGCATCATATTCCTCTTATTCTCCCCCCCCTTCCTCTTCCTCACCTCTATTTGATTACAAATTCATCGCGATTTTAGCCGCCATCTTTATTTTTGGAGTCGGGGTAGGTATTGCCTTTAGCTCCAGCGCCAACTTTAATCCTGAAAACGTGGCCTCTCGGGAAGTAATCGATCGCAGCGCCCCGAATGCAGAACTTTGCATCCAGTACGGTGCGAGCGCGATGGTTATGGATACCCGCTTCTTTGTGACGCTCAATCCATTTAATGTCTATGTTTCCCAACCCAGCATCGAGCCCGGTTGCGTCCTGCGTACCAACAACTGGTCGATTTTGGAGCAAAGAAATCTGGTTACGCAGAAGCAAGTGCGCGACTGTAAGAATCGCATGAATACTTTTGGCTTTACTGGGGAGCTGGGATCTGATGCAGACATTGATTGCATTTATCAGAACGACGCTGCCGACAACCTATTCCGAAATCAACCGGGTATGGGACCGATCGCCCCTGAAAACGACAACTTTTAAGTTTTAAGTTTTGAGTTTTGAGTTTTAATACCATTTCTGTATGAAGATGCAACAAATCCGTTCGGGCTGAGCGGAGTCGAAGCCCTGGGCTACCTGGGCTATGCCCCGGAGGGCAGGCTTTGCCTACGACTCCGCTCAGCCCGAACGGCGAATAAAGGTCGTTATTTGTTGCATCTTCATAAAGAATTGGTCTAAGTCTTTCGTAGGACGGGCGTCCCGCCTGTCCATCTTAATTTAATCGCTCTAAAAACATATCCAGTCTTTCGTAGGACGGGCGTCCCGCCTGTCCCTACCTGACATTGCGGACAGGCGGGACGCCCGTCCTACGCAGAAGCTGACTTTTTTGAGGCTATTAAGAAGCTATATATATAGAGATCGAGCTGACAATTTGCGTAAGTCCTGTAGGATTAGTCATCATATTCCTCCCAGTCCTCTCCATCAAGAACCGAGAATTCTGTTAGCTCTGGATCGGTTGCGAAATCCTCGGCTGTTGCGGCTATGGACGAGGCTAGCAATCGGTGACGTTCTGCCACGGGCAGTCTGGCAATTTCCTGGAGAGAGAGCTGGGTACTAGACTCAGCTTCTGTCAATCTATCTGCCTTTTCGCGCAGGCTATCCAGCATTAGAGATTCGCCAATCCACTCGTCAAATTCCATATCTAAGCGGTGGGTAATCTCATCGTTTTCAAAGCGGTGCAGGAACTCTTCGGTAGTCATCTGATACTTACTTTCAAATTCCTTCAGTCGCTCCTCGGTACGCCGGATACCTTCTTCAAGCCTTTGCATTGTTATCTTATTTTTTACCAACGTCTAGAAATAAAGTACCAGTCCAAGAGCGTTCTTTGACCCCCACCGTTCGGGCTGAGCTTGTCGAAGCCCATGCCCAAGGAAGCGAGAGATCTGGCAGCGGATGAAGTAGCGGATGTAGCGGATCGCGCTGTGGTAAAATCGCGATCGCCAACCAAAAGGCAAAATTTGCTCGCTAGACCAAATCTAGAAATATGCCTATTACTCCAGAAATACGAGCGCTTGTAGATAGACTCAATCGGGAAATAGACCTAATCGAGCAGTCAGCAACCGAAGGACTGAACCGGGCTCGACCGATTTTATACCAATTTCCCGAAAATGCTAGACTGATTCAGATGTTTGCGACTCTCAATAATTCCCTGCTTTTCGCCGATAACTCCAGAAAACGCACCCAAATAATTGTAGAGAGCATATCGCCAACTAACGTAGCTGCTGAAGTATTTCAAGAGGCAGCAGAGGATTTGGGAGAGTTGCTGGGCCGGCTGCTAGAGGTTAAAATACTGGTGAATGGCGTTGTTACTGTTTTGGAGGACTTAGCATGACACAACCATCTCTGACCCGAGAGCAAGAGGCAAAATTGTCAGCCGCTCTAGAAATTGCTAAAATCGCCGAGCAGAAAGCTAAGGAGGCGAGCGATCTGGCAACGGCACTAGCCGAGAAATATCAAAAATATTTACATGAAGCTAATAGCGTTGGAACGGAGGAGGAAGGCTAGCAGCGGATGTGGCAGCGGATGAGGTAGCGGATGTAGCGGATGTGGCAGCGGATTTGTAGCGGATGTAGCGGATTGCTGGCAGCGGATGGCGGGCGGCAAGGCAACATATCGCCTGCCTACCGACGCCGCACTAAAGCCCACAATTTTTTCGCTAGCCGTCCCAGCCAGGAATTGCTAGCCTTAACATCGTTTTGGAAAATGGCCAAATTGTTGCCGATAGTCACCGTCTGAGGATGGTCTTCTCCCAAAACCCTCGCGCTCAATTCCAAAGCTTGCTGTAACAGGGGTTCCGCCTCGGCATAGCGTCCTTGAGAAAAGTAGAGTCCTGCCAGATTGTTGAGGCTAGTTGCCACATCGGGATGGTCGGAACCCAGGAGGCTTTTTCTCAAATCCAAAGCTTGCTGTAACAGGGGTTCCGCCTCGGCGTAGCGTCCTTGAGACTTGTAGAGTCCTGCCAGATTGTTGAGGCTAGTTGCCACATTGGGATGGTCGGAACCCAGGAGGCTTTTTCTCAAATCCAAAGCTTGCTGTAACAGGGGTTCCGCCTCGGCATAGCGTCCTTGAGAAAAGTAGAGTCCTGCCAGATTGTTGAGGCTAGTTGCCACATTGGGATGGTCGGAACCCAGGAGGCTTTTTCTCAAATCCAAAGCTTGCAGATACAGGGGTTCCGCCTCGGCGTAGCGTCCTTGAGATTCGTAGAGAAATGCCAGATTGTTGAGGCTAGTTGCCACATTGGGATGGTCGGAACCCAGGAGGCTTTTTATCAAATCCAAAGCTTGCTGTAACAGGGGTTCCGCCTCGGCATAGCGTCCTTGAGAAAAGTAGAGTCCTGCCAGATTGTTGAGGCTAGTTGCCACATCGGGATGGTCGGAACCCAGGAGGCTTTTTCTCAATTCCAAAGCTTGCAGATACAGGGGTTCCGCCTCGGCATAGCGTCCTTGAGAAGAGTAGAGTCCTGCCAGATTGTTGAGGCTAGTTGCCACGTCGGGATGGTCGGAACCCAGGAGGCTTTTTATCAATTCCAAAGCTTGCAAATACAGGGGTTCCGCCTCGGCATAGCGTCCTTGAGACTTGTAGAGAAATGCCAGATTGTTGAGGCTAGTTGCCACATCGGGATGGTCGGAACCCAGGAGGCTTTTTCTCAAATCCAAAGCTTGCAGATACAGGGGTTCCGCCTCGGCATAGCGTCCTTGAGATTCGTAGAGTAATGCCAGATTGTTGAGGCTAGTTGCCACATCGGGATGGTCGGAACCCAGGAGGCTTTTTCTCAAATCCAAAGCTTGCAGATACAGGGGTTCCGCTTGCGCATAGCGTCCTTGAGATTTGTAGAGTCCTGCCAGATTGTTGAGGCTAGTTGCCACATTGGGATGGTCGGAACCCAGGAGGCGTTGTGTCAATTCCAAAGCTTGCAGATACAGGGGTTCCGCCTCGGCATAGCGTCCTTGAGAAGAGTAGAGTCCTGCCAGATTGTTGAGGCTAGTTGCCACATCGGGATGGTCGGAACCCAGGAGGCGTTGTGTCAATTCCAAAGCTTGCAGATACAGGGGTTCCGCCTCGGCATAGCGTCCTTGAGAAAAGTAGAGTCCTGCCAGATTGTTGAGGCTAGTTGCCACATCGGGATGGTCGGAACCCAGGAGGCTTTTTCTCAATTCCAAAGCTTGCAGATACAGGGGTTCCGCCTCGGCATAGCGTCCTTGAGACTTGTAGAGAAATGCCAGGTTGTTGAGGCTAGTTGCCACATTGGGATGGTCGGAACCCAATCGGTCTCGCGCTGTCGTTAAGCACTGCTCGAACCAAGGCTCGGCCAAGCCATACAAGCCCTGACCGTTGTAAAAAAAACCCAATCCCACGAAAGGCCAGATCAAATCGTTGTCGCTAATAGCATCAGTTAGGTTTTGAGCCACTTCTTTCAAATGAGGTACGGCAATTTGCAAGGATTCGATTTGCTGCCGAGTAGGGTTTTGGGGAATTTCTCGGGCAACTGCGGCCATAGTTGCGGCCACAGCTTGTTTGAAGTTGCTGGCTTGGGCTGATTCTGGTAGTTTTTCTTGCAGAAACTGCCGGATTAAGGGATGAAATTTAAAAGCCGATCGCTCTGGCTGCGGCTGCTGTAGTAAATGGCGCTGTTGGAATTGGGCAATAGCAT
Organism: Oscillatoria sp. SIO1A7; assembly: GCA_010672965.1. GTDB lineage: Bacteria > Cyanobacteriota > Cyanobacteriia > Cyanobacteriales > Laspinemataceae > SIO1A7. The sequence goes on along the minus strand of JAAHFN010000110.1, from coordinate 11,529 downwards.
TTTCTATTACCGACTCCGGCCAATCCAGCTTTTCTGCCGCCGACTCGATCCATTGCCAGAGAAAAATATCCCCTGCCAACAAGCTCGACAGCCGAGCTACTTCCTGGGTCGCGGGCTCCAGCTCAAGCCAGCTTAATTGAAAAGCCGCTCTCACTCCGCGTTCTGCGGTATTTAGAGTTCCTCGCGGGCTTCGACTCCGCTCAGCCCGAACGGTGGGTGGCACTTTGTTTCTTGGGCTATGCGCTTCGGGTAGGCTTGGGCTTCGACTCCGCTCAGCCCGAACGGTGGGTGGCACTTTGTTTCTTGGGCTATGCGCTCCGGGTAGGCTTGGGCTTCGACTCCGCTCAGCCCGAACGGTGGGTGGCACTTTGTTTCTTGGGCTATGCGCTCCGGGTAGGCTTGGGCTTCGACTCCGCTCAGCCCGAACGGTGGGTACTTTGTTTCTGCGGAAGTCAGTTAGGTCGAGGGCTTCGCTGTCGAGTTTTTGGGCTTGGAGCCGAGAGAGCATTTTCGCCAAAGACCAATGGGGTTTTTTCGTCAAATAGCTCCCCACCAACTGCAAGGCCAAAGGCAAATAGCCGAGCCACGCAGATAACTCTTTGGCTTTCTCGGCTTCTCGCTCCACTCGCTCTTGCCCCACCAGAGCTTTCAGCAATTGCAGGGCTGCATCCTCGGAGAGAACATCGAGGGAAATTTCTTGGATAAAACCCGGGTCGAGGTCGCGCAGGCGGCTGGTTATCAAAACTCGAAAGCGCCTGTCTTTGGGCAAAAAGGGCAGACAGTCCGCCAAATCCGTTAGGTCGTCCAAGACTACCAGCACCAAACCCTCGGAGGGTCGCCAGTTTTCCCAGCACCAGGACACCCGTTCTTCGAGTTCGAGTCGCCTGTTTCCTAGCTCCTCGGGTACTTCCAGATTTAATCTGCTTTGGGCAAAGGCCAATATTTCAGCGGCGGGATTCGTCTCTCTGACGCCGAACCAACAAATCCCGCCGGGGTAATCTTCTTGGTAGCGCGTTGCATATTGGATTGCCAGTTCGGTTTTGCCCGCGCCGCCCATGCCCTCTACTGCCGCGATCGCCGCCCGCTGTTCAAGCTGCAGCAATTCGTGCAAGTCAAGCAACTCAAGCTCGCGCCCGACAAAATGGGCGGTGCCTCGATAAGGAATATTAAACTGTGGGGCAATTAACTTTGTCGGCTCCCTTTCCGACGACTGCAGTCAAAAGTTAATCGTGTCGGCCTGATTATAAGTGGTGCCGCCCTGCTGCAAATAGCCTATCTTTTCTGCCAGTTGCGCTAAATTTTGGACAACAGCCGGTTGAGCTTGCATCGCTTCTCGGGTCGTTTCGGCCAAAGCGCGAATTGCTTCTGCAATCTCGCTGTCTCCCCGGGCCGCTTCCTCGACTTTGGCGACCAAAACGGCTTGGCCATATTCCTCGGGCTGTTGCTCTGCTAGCTCCGGTTGTTCTGCCACTTTTTCAATGGCACTGGCAGTCTCCGGAGAATTGCGCCGGAGCAGCCCCATCAATTTGTCTTTTAATTGCGGGGCTTTTTTTCCCAGGATTTGGCCGGTTTTGTCCATCGTCTTAGTTAAAACTAGAGTAACCAGTGCTTTTTCGCCCAGGGATATTAGGTCTATCATCAGCTACAGTTAGAGAATTTTTTTCTAGAATAATTGGCGAGTAGCTACAGTTGCCGGCTGGAGGTTTCCGGAAAAAAGCTGCAAAAAAACCGGCTCCGAGGGAATTTGGCAGTTCCGCCGCGAATCTATGGGCTGGGCTATGCGCTACGCGCAGGCTGCGCCTACGACTCCGCGATCGCCCGAACGGTGGTGGCCAGGGCCAAATTTGTGGCCCGCCGCAAATCTGTTGGGTGGGGGCTAAGCGCTTGCGCGCAGGCTGCGCCAACGACAAGCGATCGCCCGAACGGTGGGGAGCATTTCACTTCCCCGACCGTTAGCCCGCTTCGGGCTTTGTTTGTATAGCCGCGCCTTTAGGCGTCAGGCGGCAGCGTGCGAAATCGGGGCTCTTGGACTGGTCCTCAATTTGCCGCGATCGCCCCTAATGCTCAGAACTTACGCATTACCTCTATATGTGTAGGGGCGAGAGCGCGAAATCGCCCCTACATTTAGGGCGCATCTCTAAAATTTGCGCAAGTCTCTAATGCTCTCTAGCTCGACCTTGGCCGCTACCTTTGGCTCTATATATATAGCATTACGCATTAAGGTGTTTGATAAATTCAAGGTTTGCCAAAGCTAGGAACTGCCTTGCTTGTGCTGACCGCTGACCGCTGACCGCTGATAGCTGACTGCTTACTGCTATATAAGTGTAGAAACTGTAAAAATTTCAGAAATTTCAGAAAATGCCTTCGATGTTGAAATTCGAGCAAAACAGTGCTAATATAGGTTTATCCTCTCAAAGAGAGGCAAAAAAAGGGGGCCACGGCTAGCCGCGACCCTTTCAATTCGCAAAAAAGTCAACCTATAGCAAGGAGGTTTTCACTCAAAAATTTCTCCCTCAAAAACCAGGCTGTTAGGGGTAAGCCTTGGACTCCGGGCAAGTTGTCCATTGGCAAGCCTCCAATAGCAGCTCCTGGATTGGAAGCCCGCCCAAAACACCGCTTGCGGGGCCTGCGAAGCGGCAGCGGGTGGGTTTCCATTGGGAGAAATTCACTCTAGTTTTCACCACTGACTTTAATTAGCCTCAAAGTCGCGATCGCCCGACGACAAACTGGCTCTGCCGCACAGAGCCAGAGCAAAGCGCGATCGCGGGCGGGCGACAAACTGACTCTGCCGCACAGAGCCAGAGCAAAGCGCGATCGCAGTCGATCGATCGCGTCGCGCCAACGCGGCTATTTGCACGCCCGGAAGAAACTAGGCGATTGCACCTCCAAGCTTTTTGTAGATTCTACAATGACTTGCTTTTGGATGCGATCGTATGCGGACGGAGGGCTAATATCAAGTCAGGTTAAATACCCACAGAAAAAATTTAGAACCTCCCGTAGGACGGGCGTCCCGCCTGTCCCCCCCGCCCGTAGGACAGGCGGGACGCCCTGTCCTTGCGCAGAAGCTTTTTTTGGGGCATTCAAACCGACATGATATAACGGACCAAAACGCCCCTGCGCGGAAGTCTCAAGGTAACAAGTCAAAAGTTTAGGCTTACCGCTGCGCCGAATTCAAAATGCAAAATGCAAAATGCTTTTGCCTCAAGGCTCAGGAGGGAATGCGCGAATTTTGACTTATATCAAATCCGCTTAAACAGTCACAGTTTGTAGGGGTTCCCCGTGCCCGCCCCGGCCGCCCCAGATTAACCGGATTTGATATTATTACCTTGAGACTTATTACCTTGAGACCTTTGACTTTGAGCGGAAACTAACTAATTTTTTTTTGGGTTTTAACTTATCAGAATTTTTTGATAGTCTCATATCGCGATCGCAAGGATACCAGTTCTAAACCTTTGCCTTTTTTAGCGATCGTACTGGATCCTCACCTGAGTCTGCACCCACCCACAGCTACCCACAGCCAGAAGCCCGGTTTCTTAAAGAAACCGGGCTTCTCATCTCACGCAAAAAAATCCGGCTCCGAGGGGATTTGGTACAATATATGCAATGGTCATGCAAATATGGTTTTGCTGGCTTGCTCGGAGGCAAAAGAAAAATTACAAAAAGGAGATTGCGGAGAATATGAGTGTTGTTATACCCGATAACATCCTTCAGTCAGCAGAAATGTCTGAAGCAGAACTGAAACTAGAAATAGCGATTCTGCTATTCCAACAAGAAAAAATTAGCATTGGTAAAGCTCGTCGTCTAGCCGAAATCAATTTACTCGACTTTCAGCGAGAGATTGCCCAGCGTGGAATTTGCATTCATTATGATGTAGAGGAATTCGAGCAAGATATTAAGATCTTGCAGGAAATGGGCAGGATATGATTGTTAAAAATCTGTTGCTGAGGCCAGAAACGCCAGAAACCCGGTTTTTTGGAAAAACCGGGTTTCTAATCTTACACCAAAATCTATTGCTGAGGCTAGAAACCCGGTTTTTTGGAAAAACCGGGTTTCTTATAGATCCCTAAGTGCTGAAATACTTAGCAGCGGGGTGATAAGTAATAATCGCCGTAGTAGATTGCTCTGGATAGAGCTGCTCGCTCTCATCCATATACATATTAATGCGCTCCACTTGCAGCAAATCCAACTGCTTGTATTGGTCTTGCATATTCGGGCAAGCGGGATAGCCAAAGCTGTAGCGAGAACCGCGATAGCGCTGTCGCAGCATATCTTTAATATTATCCGGTTCCTCGCTGCCAAATCCCAACTCGCGGCGAATGCGAGCGTGCAGCCATTCGGCGATCGCCTCCGCAGTCTGCACTGCCATGCCGTGGAAGTACAAATAATCCGTGTATTGGTTGGAGTCAAACAGGGTTTTGGCATATTCCGTGGCAATTTCGCCGACGGTAACCGCATCCATCGGGAAAACATCTATAGCCCCAGTTTCCTTCGGCGCAAAGAAATCGGCGATGCAAAGGCGGCGTTCCGACTTCTGGCGCGGAAGCTCAAAAGTGACAATCGGTTCCGGCGCGGAGGAGACGAACACTGTTTTGCCGTCGGTCTCCGTCACGGCAGCAGGATCGTAAATTAGCAGGGAATTTCCTTCCGCTTGACAGGGGAAATAGCCATAAATCGCCTGGGGTGCGAGGATCTTCTCTGCCACAACCCGCTCTTTCCACTGTTCCAAAAGCGGATAAACTTTCTCCGCCAGGAAGGCATCGTATTCTTCGCGGGATTGGTCTTTGGGCTTGCGGAACTGCCACTGGCCGGCAATCAAAGCTTGCAAGTCTAGATGCCAGAATATTTCCTCCAAGGGAATGTCCTCTGGCTGCAAAACCTTCGTTCCCCAGAAAGGCGGAGTCGGGCGATCGATATCCACGGCTACTTCTTGCGATCGCTTCGTATCGACGATCGGCGGTTCCTCCGGCTTGTCCCCATCTTCCTTAGCCTTAGAGCTGCTCTTGCTCGGAGCGACTCCATTGGTAGAACCGTTACCGTTGCCATTACCGTTGCCGTTACCGTTCCCATCCAGTTCGTCCAAAAACCCTTGCAGGTCGTCCCAATTCCCCCCAGACTTAGCTGGCATCAACTTATCCATAAAGTAGAGGTCGGAGAAAGCATCCTTCCCATAGACCACTTGACCGTTATAGGCATTTTGGCAATCCTGATGGACGAACTTCGGCGTCAGAGCCGCACCGCCGAGAATCACCGGCACCGTAATCTCCCGCTGGTTGAAAGTTTCCAAATTATCTTTCATAAAAGCAGTGGACTTCACCAGCAGCCCGCTCATGGCAATACAGTCCGCCTTATGTTCCTGATAGGCTTCGATAATATTTTCTACCGGCTGCTTGATGCCGAGGTTGACAACTCGGTAGCCATTGTTCGACAAAATAATATCTACCAGATTTTTGCCGATATCGTGAACGTCTCCCTTGACCGTGGCAATCACTACCGTGCCTTTGGCATTATCAGCACCTTCGCCTTTTTCCATGAAAGGCTCTAGATAAGCCACCGCCGCTTTCATAGTTTCGGCGGACTGCAAGACGAAGGGGAGCTGCATCTGCCCGGAGCCAAAGAGTTCGCCGACCACTTTCATGCCGTCGAGCAGATATACATTAATAATGTCTAGAGGCGGATATTGTTCTAAGGCTTTGGCCAAGACATCTTCTAGGCCGATGCGCTCCCCATCGATAATATGCTGCTTGAGCCTTTCTTCCAGAGGCAGATTTTCCGTAGCGGCGCGATCGCGCTTAGTCGTTTTGCCCTGAAACAGGGTCGTCAGTTCGGTCAAGGGGTCATAGACGCAGATATCCCCTTCAAACTTGCGGCGATCGTAAATCAAATCGCGACAAACTTCCTGATGTTTCGGGTCAATCTTCGCCAAAGGCAGAATCTTGCTAGCGCTGACAATAGCCGCATCCATCCCCACTTGCATCGCTTCGTGCAAAAACACCGAATTCAGCACTTGGCGAGCCGCTGGATTCAAACCAAAAGAAACGTTGGAAACTCCCAAGATAACATGGCATTCCGGCAATTCCTCTCGGATGCGGCGAATCGATTCAATGGTAGCTTTCCCATTGTTGCGGTCTTCCTCAATACCCGTAGAAACCGGCAGAGCTAGAGTATCGTAAAAAATTTCCCGAGCGGGAATCCCGTATTCTACAGCTTGCTTGTAGGCGCGTTCTGCAATCTCAAACTTTTTATCGGCAGTTCGCGCCATCCCATCTTCATCAATCGTACCGACAACTACCCCAGCGCCATATTTCTTAGCCAGTTCCAGCACTTTAAAGAAACGAGGTTCTCCATCTTCATAGTTCGTGGAGTTCAGCAAGCACTTGCCCCCGGCCACCTTCAGCCCCGCTTCCATCTTTTCCCATTCTGTCGAGTCGAGCATCAGGGGTAAAGTGACATTGGTAACCAAGCGCGAAGCTAGTTCGTGCATATCCCGCACGCCATCGCGACCGACATAATCCACGTTCACGTCCAGAACATGCGCCCCTTCCTTGACTTGGGATTTTGCCAGAGCCAGCAGCCCGTCCCAATCTTCTGCATTCAGCAGTTTGCGGCATTTCTTGGAACCGCTGGCATTGAGTCGCTCCCCGACAATTAAGAAAGAGTTATCTTGTTCGTAGGGTTGAGCGTTATAAATCGAAGCAGCAGAGGGAACGTATTCCAGACTTTCTTGGCTATGGGCGGAGTCTCCATCCCAAACCCTGACCGGACGGGATTTTGGCTTGAGAGTTTTGGCAATATCCGCTAACTGGGCAATATGAGCCGGTCGCGTGCCGCAGCAGCCGCCAATTACCTGCACTCCCAAATCTTCGACGAAATGCATCAGCGACATCCGCAGTTCCATCGGCGTTAGCCTGTAATGCGCTTGGCCGCCGACATTTTCCGGCAAGCCAGCGTTGGGAATGCAGGAAACGACGAAGGGGGAATTTTCCGAGAGATAGCGGATGTGGTCTTTCATCAAATCTGGACCCGTGGCGCAGTTGAGTCCTAAGATATCGATGGGATAGGGCTCTAAAATCGCCAGAGCTGCGTTAATCTCCGACCCAACTAGCATGGTGCCCATCTGTTCCACTGTCACCGAGACCATGATGGGAATGCGATGCTCTTTCCTTTGCAGGACTTCTTCTATAGCATTGAGGGCGGCTTTGATTTGCAGTACGTCCTGGCAAGTTTCCACGATAAACAGGTCAACCCCGCCATCGTAGAGTCCTTCGGCTTGTTCGACATAGGCGTCTTTGAGGGTATCGAATTGAGTATGTCCCAGGGTCGGCAGCTTAGTCCCGGGCCCCATCGAGCCGGCGACAAAGCGGGGTTTTTCTGGGGTGGAATATTCCGCAGTGACGCGCTTGGCCAATTCGGCGGCGGCTTTGTTGAGATAGTAGGCTTGGTCGGCAAGGTCGTATTCCGCCAGAACTACCGAGGCAGCGCCAAAGGTGTCGGTTTCAATCACATCGGCTCCTGCTTCCAGAAAACCGCGATGGACTGTTTCTATCGCCGAGGGCTTGGTATGGATTAGGTATTCGTTACAGCCTTCGTACTCTGGGCCCCCAAAGTCCTCGGCGGTTAGGTTTTGCACTTGGATGTTGGTACCCATTGCCCCATCAAAGACGATGACCGGGCGATCGGGGTGGTGCAGTCGCTCTAAAAATGCGCTTTTCATCGGTGGATGATTTAGTTTTCTTACGTTTTATACAACTTTCTTAATTATTTTAGGCCAAGTCCGGGCGATCGCTGCCCAAATGGACCAATTTTTAGGGTGTGGGGTGTGGGGTAGGGTGTTGACTCTCAGGCGACCCTACGGAATGGCGAACCTACTAAAAAAAGAATTTTCGTCCGATAAAATACCAAGCTTTTGTTGGAGAATGTCTTACAGCTAGGCAGCAGATTCACTTGGGGATGCTGTCCCCCTAAGCCTTACAGTTCGTTCATTACAATTTCAAAAACGCTATATATATATAACTTGAAAAAAACAAATGTCTAAAAAAATCGCTATCGGTCAGAAAGTTAGAGTAGTAGCAATGCCGCCTTATGTCAAAACAGCGGAGCCGATGCCAATGCTGCGTCCCCCCAACGTGATTCGTCTCGGAGAAGAAGGGACGGTACTCGACCAGAGACCCGGAGGCTATTGGGGCATCCGCTTTGAAAAAGGAGCTTTTTTAATCGATAGCAAGTATATCGAGGCAGTTTAGTTTGCCCCTCGTAGGGTTCGCGCAGACCAACGCCGGCTCGCCCCGAGCCTGTCGTTGGGCCCTATGTCCCCATTCCTGCTCGCCCTGAGCCTGTCGTTGGGTCGAAGGCATATCCCATGCCCCATCCCATGCCGAATGCCCGCTCGCCCTGAGCCAAGTCGAAGGGCGCTTGTGCGGATTTTAGGAAATGTCGCGATCGCGCTTAGCCGCTTTTGCCGAGAGAAGAAACCGGGTTTCTGTGACAATTCTGGCAAGAACAGAAAAATTGAGAGAAGAAACCCGGTTAAAAGCCCCGTATGCCGAGAGAAGAAACCGGGTTTCTGCCGACGATTCTGGCAACAACCCGAAAATTTGGAGAAGAAACCCGGTTTCTAGTCCTCAGAGAAAGGAGATTGAGCCGATGCTCTATTGCTGAAATTATATTTCCATAGGATCGATGCCCGCCTCACTCAGCTTTTTCTTCAACAGAGCAAGCTCGGCAAGAGCAGCCTCCTTAGCCTCTTGCTCTTGGGTGGCTCGCTCTTGCTCTTGGCTGGCTCGCTGCTGCTCTTGCTGCAAAAGCTGGTTTTTTTGCAGTAAAAGCTGTTTTTTTTGCAGTAAAAGCCGATCTTTTTGCTGCAAAAGCTGGTTTTTTTGCTGCAAAAGCTGGTCTTTTTGCCGAGCTATCTCTTCTCCCCAAGGGAGCAAATTCCCATTTTCATTCCACCAGCGCAACCAATGTCCAGTGCGGTTTTCTTTTGAGCCATGCCACACTCCCAAAAACAGTCCAATCTCGGCAATCCAGTAGCGATCGCTTTGATCTGGTTTTTGCTGGCGATATTTTTGCGACCTTAGCTCATAGACCTCTAGCTTTCCCGACTTTGGCTCGAATATCCCATAGATTGGCACTTGCAAAATTTGCTCGTAATAATACCACTTGCCAACTGGTGATTCTGAGTCTTTTGAGTATTCTCCTCCCTTTGTCTCCGATAAAAACTCCATTACGATCGCCGGTATTTCTCCTTCGACATTAGGGGTATAGCTGCGGCGCTCTCGCTCCGGTTCCCTCGGCAAGACAGAAGGGACGTAAAACCAATCCGGCGCTTTTATCGTTAGCTTTCCATCTATCGTGGCGCAAACCGCTACATTAGTGCAGGCCAGCGCCGTTTCTGGCAATCGCCCTGCCATAAATAAAGCTTCGCTTAAGGCAACGGCGATGGGAGTTTGGATCGTATTATCCACTGGTTCGTCTTCTAAAAGAAAGTTCTCCGGTATTTGTTCCCAGGTAATGACAGGTTTTTCGATTATTACTGACATAATTCCCTCCGGGAGTAGGTTGATTTTTATTATAATATCTAATATGCCGAATTGTCGCAGAAACCCGTTTTCTGCGACAATTTTGGCAAGAACAGGAAAAATTTGAGCCAGAAACCCGGTTAAGAGCCCCGCTCTTTTGCCGAGAGAAGAAACCGGGTTTCTGCGACGATTGTGGCAAGAACAGAAAAATTTGAGCCAGAAACCCGGTTTCTAGCCCCCGGAGAAAGGCGATTAGGCAGCGATCGCTCCGTTGGCCACAGAGAAAAGCGATCGCCCCCAATTCCCTACACCCCACACCCCACACCCCACACCCTAATCTAATTCTATTTGCTCCAGTTTTTGGCGGAGTTCTTGGGGCGATCGCGGCATCCAATTTTGACCGAGAAGGCGGCGCAACATTTCCAGAGCTTCTTCTGGAGACTGTCCGGTATTGGCTTCGTGTAGCTGCCAAAAAGCATCCCACCAATAGGGCGGTTCTTGCTTCGGACCGTCGTATTCTGTCGGTCGTCCGGTATCCCCGTCTAGGACTAAACTGCCGACATAATCTGCCTCTTGATAAACTCGGCTAATTTGGTCGTTTATTTCCTTCATATCTCGTTCGGAAACAACGCCATTGCTAGTAGCTTTGTAAAACTGCACTGTAACGCGAATGGGAAAGCGATCGTCGCGCTCTATTTCCAAACCATCTACTTCGGTAAACGGACCTTCGACTTCTCCATGACCGATAACCGCTGCTTCCACATCGCTTTTTTTGACGCTTTCTGCCGCTGACTGCGGCACGATCGCTCCATCGGCTTCTTCGAGCATATCGAAGCGCATGGGATTTTTTTGTTTTAAGGGAACTTGAATTAGCATTACCATATTCAATCCTTTTTCCCCGGCCGCTTCTGGGGAGATATCTGGATTGGCATCTGGGTTGGAATCTATCGCCGAGCCATTGGCTGCTTGGAAATCGCTTTCGCGCTGACCAGTCAGAGAAGCGCGATCGCCATCTTGGTTGAAAAACAAGCGCTGTCCCCAAGTCATCCCCGCTTCAAATCCATCTCGTTTATTATCGATAATCGTCACGCTAGTTCCTTCCCGAGTTGCCAGGATAGTCAGCACTGCTGGGTCGCCTTCGTAAGATTGGTAATTAAAAAGAACCGGATTAAACTCGGCTATTCCTCCTTTGGGAATTGGCAGAAAGCAGGCTTGGGCGCTGACCAGTACATGGCGATCGCGATCGGCGAGCAAAGAAGTTTTTTCTCCCGCCCAAGAATCCGGCTCGCTCATATAGCGACGCATATTCCCTAAAAACTGGCGCAGGGATACTCGCTCCAAAGATTCGCCCTTTTCATTGCCAACCAGCAAGAAAAATTTATCCAGAGACAAATCCGCAGTTTTATCCGCAAAGTTTGGATGGCGAATCACCGGCATCAGATTCAGCTCGTATTGCTCCGTATTGGGATTTCGCTGTTGAACCTGAATCGTCATATCGCTGATATTTGGCCCGACCGCAGACCCGTGGTAGCGCCCGGTATCTTCCCAAGTCACATTAAGAATATTTAGTCCGAACCTCTGCGCCAATTCTTGGGCTCGCCGGTTCGAGGTCATCGATACAGTTCCGTCGATAACCGATTTGTATTCCTGGTAGTCGCTAACGCCGGTGGCGATGGGAACCGGAACTTGAACTGCCCGAGCTTTCAAGGGAGCGCCGAAGGGAGCGAGGGATGCCGGGAGACCGAGTTGAGCCAGACAAAGAAGGGCTAGAGTAAGCTTGCGCATGGTTGCAGAATTCCAGGAACGATAATTCTAAGCTAGTTCCCAGAGCAGCTATTTTGGCGATCGGTTTCAAAAATTGAAACAGGGACTTGCGCAGAAATAAAGTAAGTAGTTAATCAAAATTAATTACATAAGTTTCTCCAAATTCTCTTAGGATTGTTTCAATAGCGTCAACAAAAATTTCCCAGGTACAATAAGCGTCTATTGGAAGCCATTCATATTTAATCTTGCG